>NZ_MDHA01000044.1 GCF_001705665.1 Thioclava sp. SK-1
CAACAAAACGGCTTTCGCCATCACCATGACCCGCAACACCCCAAAGATTGGGCCGGTAATCAATGTCCAACGCTGTGCGCGCACCGTGTTTGCGCGCAAGCTCCAACGCGCAAAGCACCGCAGCCTCCGTGCGCGGATGGCTCAAATGCGTCCCCGTGGCCACAACTGCGCGGGTCCGTGCGATGAAATCCTCGGCGATATCCTGTTCGCATAGCGCCATATCCGCGCAATCCTCGCGGTAAAAAATCAGCGGGAACTGTTCTTCATCACGAATGCCCAAAATCACCAACGCGGTCAAACGGTCAGGATCGGTCTTGACCCCCTCTACCGACACACCTTCACGCGCCAGTTGCTCAAGGATGAACCGGCCCATATGTTCGTCACCCACGCGGGTGATCAGCCCGGTTTTCAACCCCAGCCGAGAGGTACCGCAAGCGATATTGGTCGGACTGCCACCGATGTATTTCTCAAAGCTGCCCATGTCCTCCAATCGGCCGCCGATTTGCGCCCCATATAAATCAACACCTGCGCGCCCAATGGTGATTACGTCCAAATCCTTGGTCATAGTTCAAAAGCCTGTCTTCTGGAGAAAGCTGCGCGACGCGGCAAGGTCATCCAAAATGGAGGTCACATTGCGCGGGTCGCGTTCTTGCTCGATGGTGATATAGCCGCCATAGCCCTTATCAAAGAGCACATCGCGGATCGCGGCATAGTCGATATTTCCCTGTCCAATTGGACACATGACACCCTTTGCACAGGCATCAAAAAAGCGGATACGCATAGCCATGACCTGATCATAAACGATTGGGTCAATATCCTTGAAATGGATGTAATCCACGCGGTCCCAATAGCGCGTCAATGTGGCTACGGGATCCATGCCCGAATAGGCCAAATGGCCCGTATCCAAACACAAGCCCGCCAGATCGTGTGCGATATCGCCGGCCAACTGTGCCAGCTCATCTGCAAATTCAATATAGCCGCCGGCATGCGGATGGATCACCGCACGCACCCCATAATCATCGCGTGCGACTTGCGCAATTTGGCGGATGTTTTCCATCATTCCCGCCCAATCATCACGCAACAATCGCACGGCCAACTCACTGTGGCCGGCACTGTAATCGCGGATATCATGTCCCCAATCCATCACAGTCAGATAGGGCGCGTCAAAGCGCTGGCCGGAATGGCTGGCCGGTTTGGGCAACGCGGTGATAAAGGCACAGATATCATGGGTTTGCGATACCAGCGCCTGGCGATTTTCGCGCGACACAAGATCATCAAAAATAGTGCCTGCCACAATCGACAGCCCGCGCTGCGCCAAGCTATCCGACACCCGGGCAACATCAAGCGGGACATAGCCATATGGCCCCAGCTCCAGCCCGCCGAATCCTGCGGCAGCGGCATCGTCAAACACCGCCTCCCATGCGGGCAGATGTGGGTTGGTGATATCATCCACGCCCCAACAGCATGGCGCGGATGTGATAGTGATGGGACCGGGCATTAATTTGTATCCTTCGGCGCCGACAAATTGACCGTTTCAAAACATAAACCGGTGTGAAACCTTTCGTGGAACTCAATGAATTCAATGGTATGTGCTTCGCGCATATGGGCGTCATGTGCCGCCTCGTCGGTCCATGTTTCAATGAAGACGAGGCGGTCTGGATTGTCGGTGCAGATGTAGAAATCATAACCAAGGCAGCCGGGCTCGGCGCGGGTGGCAAGCTGCGCTTGCGGTGCCCGCGCAAGGATGATGTCGCGCATGCCCGGCTGTAAGTCGATGGTAATGATGAATTTATACATCTGAACCTGTCCTTCTTCTCAGCGTATGATCGTTGCTTGCAGCGCGTCGATGGAAGACTGAATTCCCGCGTTGGTGGACATGGTGAAATCCTCCATCTCCAAAGACACCCAACCGTTGTAGCCAGTCATTCTCACGACCGAGAAAAACTCTTTCCACCATTGCAGATCACGCCCTGCCCCGACCGCGACGTAATTCCACGCGCGGTTGGCAACATCGGTCACGTCTTTGGTTTCCAGCAACCCGTTGACATCGCACAGGCCGCGTTCGATCCGCGTGTCTTTTCCGTGGCAATGGTGGATCGCTGACCCCAATGCCCGCGCCGAGGCAATCGGGTCCGCGCCCATCCACATCAGATGCGACGGATCGAGGTTCATCCCGACCATATCACCGACCTCATTGCGCAATCGGAACAGGGTTTCAGGGTTCCACACCAACATCGCGGAGAAATTTTCCAGCGCGTAGCGTTTGATCCCGGCGGATTTGCCAAATTCAACCAGCTCATTCCACAACGGGAAAGCACGGTCCTCCCATTGATATCGGTCGCGCTCTGGCATCTCATCTGGCCAGCTTTTGGTATAGACTAACCAGTTGGGCACGCTGTCGCCGGGGGCGGCTTCGGGCAGGCCCGACATGGTGACGATGGTCTCGACGCCGATCTCACCTGCAAGAAGGATGGTGTCTTTCATCTCGGTCAGATGGCGGGTGCCCATCGCGCCCGGATCCAGCGGGTTGGCCGAACAATTCAGCGCTGCAATGCTAAGGCCCCTAGCTTCGATTTCTTTCAGCTTTTGGGCTAAAAGCGCCTTATCTGCCAACAGTTCATCCGCGCGGAAATGCGGGCCCGATGACCAACCACCGCCGGTCATCTCGATGCCCTCGACGCCCAGCTTGACGCATTTATCCAACATATCCGTGAAGGACAGATCGGCCATCACATCGGTGCAAATTGAAAGTTTCATGTCTCTGTACTCCTCGAAAGAGACGGTTATTTGTAATCGACCCAGGCCGCACCCGCATCGGCCGAGCGGACGCAGTTTTCCAACCAGCGCACGCCTTCTGTGCCGGCCTCAATCCCGGGGTAATGATGGCTGGCCAAAAAGGCGTCATCGTCGCGCATTCGGGCATCAATGGCCTGCGCGATCCACAGGTAGATATTGGCCCAGCTGTCGCCCAGACCTTCGGTATGCAGCGCGCCCATGCGGTCCACCGCCAGACTCTCGTCTTCCAGATAAGACATGCCGTGATGCAAGATACGATTGGGTTCGCCCTGCACTTCATAGAGCAGCTGATCGGGATGGCTGTCCGACCATTCGACCGATGCCTTTGAACCGATAAAGCGGTAGCGTTGCGATCCCATATTTCCGGCATTGACCGAAGACGACCATAGCCGCCCCCGTGCACCATTGTCGTAATGCATCAAGACAGTGGCATGATCTTCCAGCGGCGCACGCGTGGGAATAAAGGCTTTGCGGTCACACAGAAGACGTTCGACCTTGATATGGGGCAACACCACTTCGGAAAGGTAATATAAATGTGTGCCTATATCTCCCAAAACAAAGGTGGATCCCGCGGTCGCAGGGTTGGTGCGCCATTTGACGGCATCGCCTGCGTTGGTGTCGTCACCCGCATTGAACCCATGGGTATATTGCATGTCGATGATGCGGATATCGCCCAGCAATCCCTTGGCCACCATCGCCGCCATCTGATGCACCAATGGATGGCCGGTGAAGCCGTAGGTCACGCCCACAATCAAACCGTTTTTCGAGGCAAGATCACGAATTTCATCACATTCCGCGACAGTAAAGAACAGCGGTTTCTCGCAGATCACATGGATCCCCGCCTGCAACAACGCTTTGGTGATTTCAAAATGGGTGAAATTTGGGGTGGCGACCGAGACAACATCAACCTTGTCTTCGCGATCTGCCTCGCCAGCGATGAGGTCTTGATAGGTCGCATAGCAGCGATCCGATGCCACGCCCAAATTCGTGCCAAATTCGCGACCGCGCTGCGCATCCAGATCGAACGCACCGGCCACCAACTGATAGGTGCCATCGCGCAATGCACCCGTTCGGTGCTTATAGCCAACTTGACCGGTCCGGCCACCGCCGACCATGCCCCAGCGTAGAGGGCGCATAAGTGTTCGTTCGCCGTTTATCATGGCGGTCTCCTGTGCAGGCTTATGTGAATGATGTTGGTTAGTTCAGGCGTAGATGTCTGGTTTGTCACGCATATGGATGGGTTCACGCGCGCCGCTGGTGACAGCGCGCAAAGCCGCATCGCCCACCAGTGTCGCGGCATAACCATCCCATGTGGACGGGCCGGTCGCCCCGCCTTTTTGGGCCGCGATTATCCATTCGCGGAACTCTTGATCATAGGCATCGATGAAACGATCGCGCCAATCACGCGGTATCGCCTGGCGTATGCCAAATTGATCGGAGATCACCGTGGCTGGGCGATTGGGCAGCGCCGCTATTCCCTGTTCACAGCTGACTTCGCCGCGAATGTCATAGCCATAGGCGATATTCACCGAAATCTCGACATCAACAATTGCGCCAGAGCCCATATACAACATCACCATGACCGGGTCGCGCAGATCTTGTCCGCGCGACGAACGGCGCGGTGTGCGGACCTCCACTGCGGAGATTTCATCATCCAGCAACCAGCGCGAAATATCGGCATCATGCACCAATGTGTCATTAAGCGGCATGTCAGAGGTATAAAGCCCCGCCGGGACCGAGACATTGCGATGCACCGATTTATACATCAGCGGCGTGCCCAGTGTGCCACCGTCAATCACCGCCTTCAAACTGCGATAATCTGCATCGAAGCGGCGCATGAAACCCACTTGTACAAGACGGCGGCCAAAGGCGGCTTCGGCATCAATGACGCGCAGCGCAGCCTGTTCCGATGTCACCAAGGGTTTTTCACAAAACACCGGCTTGCCTGCGGCGATACAGTCCAGCAATTGCTCCTCATGGGCTGGACCCCAAGAACAAATCACGACCGCCTCTACATCATCTGCGCGGATCAGCTCTTGTGGTGTGTTCGTCGCCCGCGCCCCGGCAGGCGCCGCAGCAGCAGCGCGTACGGCATCAATATCAGTCACCGCTGTGATCTGGGCGCCTGACAACACCTGCGTCAGACGGCGGATATGGTCCTGGCCGATCATGCCGGTGCCAATTACACCAATTTTCAGGGCCATCATGCGCCCCCTGACATGGAATATTTCGCAAGATAGCGTTTTGTCTCAGCCAGCATAAAACGGGCACTGTCTTCGGCGCGGTCTTCCCATGCAAACACACAGTTCGACAGCACGCCATCGAATTTCATATCTGCCAAAGTCGAGAAAAACAGATCCCAGTCAATTTCACCTTGACCGTAATCTAGATGCTGATGCACGCGAACTTTACTTTCGGGCGGGTTCACGATGTAACGCAGCTCAGACGATTTGTTGTGGTCATAGGTGTCGGCCAGGCGCACATGTTCCAGATAGCCTGCGGTGGAACGCAGATTGGCCACCATATCAGGACCGTAGAAGAACGTATGTGGCGCTATGAACGACGCCCGAACCAATGGTGAGTTGATGGTTTTGATGATGTCGATGGCTGGTGCGATTTCTTCTACCCAATCTTCAGGATGCGCCTCCAAAGACAGTTTGATCCCTTCGCGTTCCAACAAGGGAACAAGAATATCCATTGCCCGGAAAAACTGGCCTTCACAGGTTTCGGGCCGATGCAAACCGGACCGGTCATTCAGGCTGCGATTGGGCGATCCACCACGGCCGAATTCGGACACGAACAACGGGCATTCCAGCTCTACCGCCAGTTCAATCGCGCGTTTCCAATTCTCAATAGCGACATCCCATTCGTCTTGATAGGGGCTGGACCACCGATACATCGGTTGGATTGATGCAAGACCTACATTGTTGTCACGTAATGCTTTCTTAAAGCTTTGAATGCGCTCCGGATACATTTTCGGGCGGGTCCACCACGAAAAGAAATCCGGTCGCGGTGACATTTCAACATAGTCATAGCCCAGCTCCGCAACCTTGCGAACGGTCTCTTCCAGCGACAGATGCCGGATCATATGCGGGTCTAAAGTATGCTTCATGGTCTTCACTTTCGCTGCAATAGAGTTGGATGGCGTCCGCCTTGGAGGAGTTCGAAGGGAGGGGCGAACGCCAGAGCGCGCTTAGGCAAGCGATGCGGCCGCGGCGCTCTGATTTGAGGATGGCTCCATATGGTCATCCAGATCGGCCAACGCCTCTCCGCCCGCCATCAGATCCGTGATTTCTTCGCGCGAACGTTCGCCGCGCATGAAATTGGCGGCCAAAGCGCCACGGATCAGCACGGCGAAATGATCGCCTACCGCCATCGCATGCGTGACCTGGTGGGTGATAAAGATCACGGCGATGCCGCGCTTTTTCGCCTCCATGACAATGCGCAGCACATGGCTGGCCTGCTTGACGCCTAAAGCGGCAGTGGGTTCGTCCAAAATCAAGACCCGCGCCCCGAAATGCACCGCCCGCGCGATGGCCAATGCCTGGCGTTCGCCGCCCGACAATCCACCAATCAGGCGGTCGCCATCATCAATCCGGGTGATGCCAAAGCTTTGAACCGCTTTCACCGCTGTTTCATTCGCAGTTTTGCGGTCGAATACTTTGAACGGACCAAATTTCTTCACGGGCTCCACGCCCACGAAAAAGCTGCGCCCAATCGACATCAACGGAAAGGTGCCGCCAAATTGGTGTACTGTGGCAATGCCGCGATCTGCTGCGTCTTTTGGCTTATCAAAGGTGATGGTCTCACCATCCATCTTAATAGTGCCAGAGCTTGGTTTATGCACCCCGGCCAGCGTCTTGATCAGCGTCGATTTGCCCGCGCCATTATCACCCAGCAGGCACAGAACTTCGCCTGCTTTCACACTCAGGGAAATGTCATGCAGAACATCAATCGGCCCAAAGGATTTGTTTACATTTTTAAGCTCAAGAACAGGGTGAACCATAGCAGTTCTCACTTCTTACTGGGGCTGTAGGACAGCGCGAATTTGCGGAAGGAATTGTTGATCAAAACGGCCAGCAACAGCATTACGCCGATGATCAGCGACGACCAATTACGGTCGATATCGGTGAAATAGATGCCCTGATTGACCACTGCGAAGGTAATGGTGCCCAAGAACACCCCAACGACCGAGCCAAACCCACCCGTCAACAGAACCCCACCAACAACCACCGACACCACGGCGTTAAAGATGTAATTCATACCACCCGACACTTGGGCAGAGTTGAATAAGATTGCGCCGCACATTCCCACAAAGGCAGAAGATGTGGATGACAGCACGAATAAGGTGATCGTCATCTTTTCCACCGGGATACCCGCATTTCGCGCGCTTTCGGTATCGCCCCCCATCGCAAACAGCCAATTCCCGACTGGTGTGTGATGGATAAAGAAACAATACACCGCAGCCAGACCCAGCCACCAGATGATCACGATCTGATAGGATCCGCCGATCAAGATACCAAATGTCGCCTTCGCCCAATCCGGAGCCTCCAACGGCACAGAGGCATTACCGGTCAACAAGACCGAGGCAGACAGAATGATCCCCTGCATCGCCACCAGCGTGGCCAGTGTGATAATCAACGACGGGACAGAGGTTCTGACTGTCAGCAGCCCGTTGATCAAGCCAATCACGACCCCCAACCCCAAAGTCGCAATGATCCCCACTGAAATGGGCAACCCGTAATGGCCCGACACAATCGCAACCGTCATAGAGCCTGCCGGGATCATCGCCCCAATAGAGATGTCCAGTTCACCCGAAATCATCAACAGCCCAACCGGGATAGCGACAATACCAAGGTTGGCCGCAAAGTTGACCCAAGACGCCGCGCCAAGAAACCGGTCGATCTGAACTCCGCCAAAGATCACAAAGAAGGCCGCCACAATCAAAAGGCTTATAACAGCGCCCGCTTCGGGCCGACGTAGGAAGTTCCCCAAAAAGTTGTTCATCGCCGTGCTCCTTAGGATTTTTTCTTGCTGGAGTATGAGAGCGCGAGCTGGCGGAACGTGTCATTCATCAACACCGCGATCAACAACAGCGCGCCAATGATGACAGAGCCTAAATTCGCGTCAAAACTGGTGAAATAGATCCCTTGGTTCACCATCGAAAAGGTGATGGTGCCCAAAACGATTCCTAGAACAGATCCAAAGCCGCCCGTCAGCAGCACGCCGCCAATCACCACACACATGATAGAGTTGAAGATAAACGCCTGACCACCTGCAACCTGTGCGCTTTGATAGACCATCGCTTGACTGACGCCGACAAAGGCCGCCGAAAATCCGGACATCATAAACAGGCCGATGGTCAGTTTCTCGGTCGGAATACCTGCATTGCGCGCTGAAATGCGATCTCCGCCAAGCGCATAGATCCAATTCCCGATGGGCGAGACATGCAGGATATACGCAACCACCACGATGAACCCCAACCACCAAAAGATCGTGACCGCGAACATCCCACCAACGAATTGGCCCAGAATGGATTTGTAAAAGGCATCTGGCACGATATTGGCCGAAGTCGACCCGGTCAGCAGAACCGACAGGCCCAACGTCAGCCCCATCACCGCAAACATCATCCCGATAGAAACGATTAGCGATGGCACACCGGTGCGATTTACCAAAAACCCGTTCACTAACCCCACTGTGAGGCCAAAGACCAGCGCGGCACCAATGCCTACGATCTCGGGCAAGCCGTGATAGCCTGAGATCACAGCTACGATCAGCGATGCAGCAGGGATCACAGACCCGATAGACAGGTCCAGCTCGCCCGCGATCATCAGCAATCCGATAGGCAATGCAACGATACCGATTTCGGCCGCGACATTAAGCCAGCTTGCAAAGCCAGCGGGTTGAACGAAGATATTTGACGCCACCGCAGAGAAAAAGACAAATACGGCAAGCATCCCTAATAAAGAGCCTGCTTCAGGACGCCGGATCAAACGCCCGATCGCGCTTGACGCAGACTTCTTGGTTTCATCCGGTAAAGATTGCGTGACAGAGGTCATTTTGGTCCTCGAAATTCAAAGAATTTGCGCGCTCGGACGGCGCCCCAGGCCTGTGCCTAGGGCAGTTGGCCCATCACAGGCCAAAGGATCCGTCATAAATCGCGTTTGCTTAGCGGGTGCCGGCTTTCACGCCTGCAATCGTCGCATCGACATTGCTGCTGTCGATCACACCAGGACCGGTGAGAATTTCGCGCGTGGGAACGGTCAGGCCAAAATTCGCATTGGCGTTCAGGATTGATACGGCAAGATAGCCCATGTGATAGCCCTGCTGGTCAATTGCGCAGGCCATATTGCCGTCTTTGATCTGTGCCAGAATGGTTTCGTCGAAATTCATCCCACAGACCAAGACCTGGCCGGATTTTCCCGATTGCTGCACACCCGAAATTGCCGAATTGGAATCGACATTACCGACGGTGAACACCGCATCAATCTGCGGGTTTTGCAGCAGATGCGCCCGAACCGCCTGTGCCACAGCCGTAGCGGACCCGAATGAAGTCGCAGGCAATGGCAAAACCCCGCCCTCTCCACCGCCATCTGTCATGCCTTGCACAAAGCCTGCACAGAAATTCTCGACATTGGCAGCACCGGGAATGGTGTTAATGCACACGCCATTGGACTTGCCGTTTTTCGTCATATAGGCACCGGCGGACTCGCCAGATCCAAATTCATTCGCCCCGACATAGTTCATCGCGCCCAAACGGTCGGCCGCTTCCAAACCACCGGCGTTGTAGATGACCAGCGGGATGCCCGCGGCCGTCACGGCCTCGAACGCGGGATCCATCGCTTCTGGAACCCAATTTGGACCAACGATCCCATCTGCGCCCTGATCAATGGCCTGACGGATCAGCTCTGCTGCATCCACGCCAAGATTGTCATAGTTTTGCGGTCCCAGCCAAGTGACCGACCCGCCCTGCGCCTCGGCAACCATACCCGCGTCTTCGGCGCCGCGTTTCACGATAGACCAGAACGGATCATCGGGCTTGCCGCCGATCACGAAGATATCGGCTGCCATGACAGCAGTTGCGGTAAATGCGGCCACGATGGCCGTCGACGTAAACGCCGCGAAACGGCTTACATTTTTCATATTTGATGCTCCCTGGCCTGTCTCCCGTGCAGGCCCCTTGTGAGGAAAGGGGTAAGCGAGCTTGCTAGATAATGAAATACATCTTGCGATTTTCTGCGTTATTTGTATCATTTTATATCATTCATTATGAGATTAACCTAGGCAGGAGACCTATGATGAAACGCCCGACAATCACCGATCTTGCGCGCGAATCCGGGGTTTCCACTTCCACCGTGAACCGGATCTTATCGGGGGCAGGAACGGTAAAAGGCACCACCGCCCAACGCGTCCACGCAGCCGCAGAACGGATCGGATTTTATGGTCTGGGTGCGATCGAAGATCAGATCCGAAAATCGGCCCCCCATTACAGGTTTGGTTTTTTGCTGCAGCAATCAACGCGTGAACTGTATCAAATGTTTGCCCGCGAAATTCGACAAGCCTGCCGTTTGCGGCCTTTGGATGTTGTCGATCCGCTTGTGGATTTTGTAGATCTTCTTACGCCCGAGAATTTCTCCAACAGGCTGTATTCTTTGGGACAGCACTGCGATGCTGTTGCGATCATCGCCCCCGATCATCCGCAAATCAGCCAAACGATCCGCGCCCTGAATGAGATTGGCAAACCCGTCATCACCTATATCACGGATCAGTCGGCGCCAGAACGTGCCGCCTTTGTGGGCACAGACAATTGGCGCGTGGGACGAACCGCTGCATGGTTCATTCATAACATGTCACCCGTGCCGGGAAAGCTTGTCATATTTCAGGGCAACCCGCGGTATCAATGTCAGGATGTGGCGGATGCCAGCTTTCGATCCTATTTCCGCGAGATTGCTCCGGAATTTATGATTGAAGAAAGCCAGACCACCCATGAAGAGCCGCTGCAAGCGTATGAAATCACGCGTGATCTTTTGAAATCCTCTGAGGATCTTGTTGGGATTTTTATCGTGGGCGGCGGTATCTCTGGCGTCTTGCGGGCGATACGTGAAATCCCGCAAACCCGGCAAAGTCAAATCCGGCTGGTATGTCGCGACATCGGCCCTGAAACCCGCAAGGGCCTGTCAGAGGGGCTGATCACCGCCGCACTATGCCACCCGCTAAAGGCAACACCAGAAGCCTTGGTTCAGACGATGATTGACGCCGTTGAACAAAAGGGGCGCGCCACCACTGTGCAATGCACTGTGCCCTTTGACATTGTCACACCCGAGAGCATTTAGCAGCGCATCAATCTGATACGCCGCGCTATTGGCCATCCCTGCTTGGGTCGTCTTAGGCTGGCCGGGGACTGGCCCGGTTTGGGTCACCGTTCACCGCGCCAGCCCTGCTGCACCATCACCGCGCAGCGGTCACAGGCGTCGGCCCGTATCCGTATTGAAATAATGCAGCGATTGCGATGGAAAACGGATGAACAGGTTTTGCCCCTCGTGCAGTTTGCGCGCCGCAGGAATAGCCGCCATCAGCCCCTGCACGCCGCAGGTCAGTGCCACCAACCTGGTTTCACCGTGGAATTCATCACGCTCCACCACCGCCGGGATCGCATCATGCGCCGGCGCATCCAGAACCTCAACAGCGCCGGGGCGGATGCCCAATGTCACATGTCCCGTCACCCCTTCGGGCGCGGGCAGATCCAGCGTGCCATCACGCAGTCGCCCCTCTTGAACGGTGAAAGTGATAAAATTCATATTGGGTGTGCCAATGAACCCGGCGGCAAACAGCGTGGCCGGGCGGGAATAGATTTCCTCCGGTGTGCCCATCTGCTCAATCCGGCCTTGATACATCAACACGATCCGATCCGCCAGCGTCATCGCCTCCAGCTGATCATGGGTGACATAAATCGAAGTGCTTTTCAGTGTCTTATGCAAACGCGCAATTTCCACCCGTAAATGGCCGCGCAGCTTGGCATCAAGGTTCGATAATGGCTCATCGAATAAGAACACTTCGGGTGTTTTGATCATCGCCCGCGCGATGGCCACCCGCTGCTGCTGACCGCCCGACAATTCCGTCGGTTTGCGATCCAGATAAACATCCAAGCCCAGGCTTTCCACCACCGGGGCCAGACGTTTGGCGATCCGCTCTTTGCTGTCACCGGCGCGTTCCAGCGCAAAGGTGATATTCTGTCGCACGCTCATGTGCGGATAAAGCGCATAGTTTTGGAAAACCATCGCGATCCCGCGCTCTCCGGGATCATTGTCATTCACCCGCGTGCCACCGATCAGCAAATCGCCCCCGGTGATATCTTCCAGCCCGGCAATCATCCGTAGAAGGGTCGATTTTCCGCAGCCCGACGGGCCAAGAAATACAACGAATTCATGATCCGCTATCGACAGGTTGAAATCGCGAATAACCTCATGCGAGCCATAGCATTTGCGAAGACCTGAACATTCTACCGTTGCCATCACTCGGCCTCACTTTCCATATCCACCCGGATTTGCAGTTTCACATCCGTAGGGTGGGCTTGGGCTGCACGTTCAAACGCCGCGATGGACTTATCAAAGGGAAACGTGCCTGACAGCAGCGGCGTCAGATTCACCTTGCCCGCCGCAATCAAATCCAATGCCCGGTCAAACACATTGGCATAGCGAAACACCGTTTCCATCCGGCATTCGCGTGCCGTAGCCGCCGAAATGTCGATTTCGACCGGCGTGGGTGGCAGCCCGACAAAAACCACAGTGCCGCCCGGGCGCACAATATGAAACAGATCGCGCATTGCTGCCTGCGCCCCAGTGCATTCAAACACCACATCTGCGCCCCAGCCCCCGGTCAAGGTTGCAACCGGTTCTTGCAAGCTGGTGTCGCGGATATTGACACCCGTAATGCCGGGATAGGATTCCGCGATCCGCAGCTTATCGGCGGACAGATCTGAAATAAGCACCCGTGAACATCCGCCCGCAAGCGCCGCAAGCGCTGTCATTATACCAATGGTGCCTGCGCCGATGACCACCGCCGTATCGCCGGGTGCGATCCCTGCGCGTTTGGCCGCCTGCATGCCCACGGCAAAGGGTTCAACCATCGCACCTTGTGCGAATGACACGGTGTCGGGCAGACGGAAGGTAAATGCTGCTGGATGAACGGTTTCCGGGCATAGAACCCCGTGGATCGGCGGCGTAGCCCAAAACGTCACCGCCGGATCCACATTATACAGCCCCAACCGCGAGGCCCGCGAATTGGGATCGGGCACGCCCGGTTCCATACAGACCCGATCCCCGACCTTCAGCCCTGTCACATCTGAACCGATTTCAGTAATCGTGCCAGAGGCTTCGTGGCCAAGCACCATCGGCGCATCCACTGTAAAATCACCAATCCGCCCATGCGTGTAATAATGCACGTCAGAGCCGCAAATCCCCACCGTGTGCAAGCGAATGCGCACATCCCCGGGGCCAAGCGTGGACGGCAAATCGATATCGCGCAGGGACAGCTCGCCCTTACGCTCCAGAACAAGTGCTTTCATTAGGTCATTCCTGAGATGTTTTTGCGGAGAAGGCAGAGTTCAACCCTGCCCCAACAAGGGCCAAAAGGATCAACGGGGGCAGCGACAATAGCACCACGGCAGCATTCAAGATGCCCCAAGGCACGCTCATCCCCAGTTGGGACATTTCAGAGGCGATAATCGGCAGCGTTTTGGCTCGTGATGTGGTCAACATCATCGCCAGCAAAAACTCGTTCCACACCAAAATAAACGAAAACGCGATGGCTGATAACACCTGCAATTTGGCAACCGGCAAGGCGATGCGAAAGAAGGTGGCATAGGGACCCAAGCGGTCCACCCGCGCCGCTTCCTCAATTGCAAGGGGCACACGTTCAAACGCCGGGATCGACAGCCAAATGGTGATCGACACCGTGATCGTCATATAGGTGATAATCAGGGCCACACGCGAGTCATACAGCCCCAGCCCCAGCCAGATCACCATCATCGGGATGGCCACCGCAACGGGGGGCAAAAACCGCAATGACAGGGCAAAAAACTGCGCCTCTTGTGTGATGCGGTTTTTCACCCGCGCAATCACATAGGCCGCGGGCACACCCAATACCGCGCCCAGCACCACCGCCCAGCCACAGATCACCAGTGAATTGACCAGCGCCCGCGCAACAGACCGCCGATTGAGCACATACTCCATATTGTCCCACACCGGGGTAAAGATCAGTTTGGGCGTGCTGACCAACAGATCGGCATTGGTTTTGAACGCGTTCAACAGGGTCCATACCAGCGGCAGCACCACCAGCAGCGCCGCAATCACCAGAACCAGCCGCAACACGAATGTAACAGGTTTCATTGGTTCAGCCTTTTCCAGATTACGGTGAACATCACGACAGTCAGCACCAGCATCACCACCGCCATTCCAGAGGCATAGGAGATATTCCCGGCCTCGATAAACCCCTGAGAATAGGCATACATATCCAGGGTCTCGGTGGCCACGCCGGGGCCGCCACGGGTCATCACATAGACCAGATCGAAAGAGCGAAGCGATTCAATCGCCTTGACCAACAGCAGCGAAATCAGCGGCAGCTTTAGCATCGGCAACGTGATATAGGCATGAATTTCCCACCGTTTGGCGCGATCAATTCGCGCCGCCTCAAGCGGTTGCGGCGGTAAGGCCTCCAGCAATTTCAAGATGATCACCGCAAAGAACAGTCCCCATTGCCAGACATCCACAAACGCCACCGCAAACATCGCCCCCGCTGGCGAAGACAAGATGTCAGGCGTGTCGCCGGTGATTGCCCGCGCGGGCCATGTCACCGCGCCATAAAGTGGATGAAACGAGAATTTCCACACAAAAGCAGCACAGACGCGCGGCAGCAGCACCGGGATAATAAACAAGATGCTTAGCACTTTGCGCCAGCGCGGCGATGCGGCTTCAAACATCGCGATGGCCAATCCCATGCTGACAATCATGGTCGCAGATACCGTCAGAACTTCCCATTTCAACGACACCCAAAGCGCGTTCAAAAACCGGTCATCGCTGAACATCGCAAGGTAATTGGCGAACCAGATGTAATCCGCATCCGGCGCGCTAAGGGTTCTGTTTTGCAACGAGATATTGAACGCATAAAGCGTGGGAACGGCCGCAAGGATGATCAAGACCATCAGCGCGGGCCCCAGAAATACAACGGGAAGGCTTCGCCCGAGTCTCATAATCGTCTCCGTGAAGATATGCAGGGTAAGGGGGCGCGCTGGCGCACCCCCTCCCCAAGCGAGATGAGGATAAATCAGAAGCTGTTGGCGAGCTGCTCCAACTCATCAAGCGCGCCTTTGATATCGCTGCGCGACCCGGTGATCATCTCTTCCAGTTTGATGCCCCATGCATTGCCCAATTCCTGCCAATCAGGATCTTGCCAAAACAATACCTTGGTGCTGGCCCCGGTGTCGGCCATCGCCAGTGACAGGTTTTCGCCAAATGTCGCGACATATTCAGGACTTTCATATGTGCTTTTGCGCGTCAGCTCACCGGGTTGACCTGCGGCCAGACGGCGGGCTTCCTGCTCTTTCGATGTGGCCCAGGCGACGAACAGACCCGCACAGGCCTTTTCTTCCTCGGTCGGGTTGGCGCGGCTAGCAATGGCAAAACCATGCGCATAGCCCGATCCAGGCAGCGGCGTAGGCGGCGGGCTGAAGGCCACCGTATCAACCACCTGACTTTGCGTTGGGTCTTTGGACATTGCCCCCAAAGGCGCGGATTCGATGATCAACGCCACTTTGCCTGACCGGAACGCCCCGGTGGATTCATCAAATGACCCGGTCTGCGTGCCCGGTGCGGAATATTGGAACAGGTCCAGATATTCCTTTGTCGCCTGAACCGCCGCGTCAGAGTTGAACGCGAAATCACCGTTTTCATCGACCCATTCGCCACCATGCGCCGCAAACAGCGGCAACCAGCGCCAGACATTTGCGCCCGATCCACGCTGACCACGCAGCGCCACGCCATATACCCCGTTGTCAGGATCGTGCAGCGCCTTCACTGCGGTCTTGAACTCCTCCCAAGTTTTGGGCGGGGCAATACCTGCTGCATCCAACAGATCCGTGCGATACACCATCAAATCGCCACCGCCCTGAATTGGGGCGAACCATTGTTTTCCGTCATAAGAGGCAACGCTGCGCATGCCAGCGTCGAAATCGTCATAATCATAATCTTGCGGGTAATAATCGCCCAAAGGCACGATCCAGTCCGACGATGCAAACAGCGGCAGATTGGCCTCATCGACATAATAGACATCGAAACTGCCGACGGTCGACGCATCTGCCTGCGATTTGGCGCGGCGGTCATTTTCGTTCAGATATTCAATCTGAAAGCCCGCGCCGGACAGCTCTTCGAATTCATCCACATAATCTTCCAGTAATGTCAGACCATCGCGAGGCTGCGCCAGCACCCAAAGATCATCATTACAGATCGGTGCCGCGGCTGCGGATGTGGCAAAAACGGCCGCCAGACATGTGGCGGGGATCAAAGTAGGTTTCACGGTATTCTCCTCCCAAAGAACCAGGTCTCACCTGAATGTGAGGCCATAGACTGGCGAAGATTCGGTGCAGTTAATAGTTTCCTACTTGCTAAAAACTGATACTATTTTGGCAAAACATGGCCATCAAAGGGGGTATGATCGAATGAAATCATCGGATGATCGGTCGGAGAATGATCCCGGGTCGGCCCCATCGGACCCTGCGGCCGCGCTTTTGACCCGGCCGCCGCGCCCGACTGAAGCCACCCGCGAAAGCATCAACATCCCCGAACGTCGGTCCTATCTGATCCGACAAGATGATTATCCGCACCCGCTGTGCACATGGAATTACCACCCGGAATGGGAGATCCACTTCATCCCCCATGCGCGCGGATATACCTATGTCGGGGATCATATCGGCAGTTTTGAACCTGGCCATATTGCGCTTTGCGGCAGCAACTTACCGCACAATTGGGTCTCTCCGGGATTGGTCCAGCCCGGGCGTGATTACGTTTTGCAATTTGACGCGCCAAATTTAATGCAAAATGGGCATGGCGTGGCGGAATTGCGGTGCCTTGCCAAACTTGCGCCTTTGGCCGAACGCGGCATTGCGTTGACAGGACAGGCCGAGGCCCGCGCCGGCGCGTTGATGATCCAGTTGCTGACCAGCCCTCCGGCCATCGGTCTGGGGTTATTCGCGGAAATTTTGGACATATTTGCCCAGACCGATGAACGTCGCCTGTTGGCCAGCCCTGGTTTCGCCAGCGGCTATGCCCATCTTGCCCGTGGCCGCCATGCCAAGATTGACCGCGCGATCCAGCATATTCAGGCCAACCCCTCTGTATCGATGCAAGAGGCCGCGGATCTGGCGGGCGCAAACCCATCCACATTTTCGCGCAGCTTCAAGGCGCTGACCGGCACGACATTTTCAAGCTACCAACGCGCCATCCGCATCTCACGGGCGTGCACGATGCTTGCAGAGACACGCGATGCTGTAACCGATATCTGTTTTGAGTCGGGCTATACCAACCTGTCCAATTTCAACCGCGCCTTTTTGCAAGAAACCGGGATGACCCCGCGCGAATACCGCAAAGTGTCGAATATTCGCACCACGTCCCAGCTGCGTACTGACTGAGGCTGTGTCAACAATCACCGCTGGACGCGTCGCGCCTGCCGATATACCATCCCTGCTTACCCCCATAAAATGAAAGAAGGCCGTATATGCTTTGGGATATACAAATGCTGATGAGGCCGGCGCTTTCGGTGATTGATATGATCCCAAATGTGCATCGCACCCCTGCCCTGGCGGGGTTGCGCCGTGCCGTATTGGCGGGCCGGACCAAATCAGTGCGCCTGTCATCGGATGAGAAAGAGCTGGCCTTCTACGATGCCCCTGTTCAGCTGACATCGCCTATCGGGGCGCGCATGCTGTACGATCTGTATCAGGATGGGCGGCTAAAGTTAAAGAAAACACCGCAAAAATCCATCCCTGCGCTGGAGGCCTATATCGCAACCGAGGCAGAGTTCCGCACAAAGGTTGCTGACATCACCGCCGCCGATGCGGCACGCCAAAGCCGAGAGGCCGCGATCCTTGCCAACCCCGATTGCGCCCAACCGCACGAGCTGACATCGCGTTTGATTGATCGGGTCATGTCGCGCCATCTGGGTCACGGGGTATCAGGCCGGATGCAGATTGCTGGTCTGGACTGTCATCGCTTCTTGCGCATGGGGGCCGCACCAGAAGACGGCCGCAGCAGGGCAGAGGAAGAAACCCTGTGCTGGTGGTATGACGACCATGGGCAGTGCCACGGCACGCCACCCTGACAGTTGAATACCCGGCTTAGGGCTCCAGTTCGTGGACGATATAGTTTTCGGGGCGGAACGATGGTGCCCCCGCGCCACAGGCCCTTATTGGCCCGTGACAACCGGGGGCTGAAAATAGGCTTATTGGCCGCAATTAAAGCCTTTGCCATCCGCCGTGGGCTGCGCATAGGCCGGATAGGCACATAATGGCCGCGCCTCCGCCGCCGTGCCGCCCGGAACGGTCGCCGCGATCTGCTCTGGCACGACCCCATTTTCGACCCAATCCACCATCGGTGACAGCGCGTCAAAGCTGATCAACCCATCCCCGCCGCCGCAATGATGCATCCCCGGCACCAAAAACAGCCGCGAGAACGTGTCGGCGTTGGAATTGTCCTGCTGAAACTGTGCATACCATTTAAGGAAATGCGTGACCGAGAACGCTGGATCTGCGTTCCCGTGCCACCATAAAATCTTGCCACCGTGATCGTGGAATGGCTGATAATCGGTCGCGGTGGCGGCGAAAACCGGCGCGTTCTCCATCAAGAATTCGCGGTCGTCGATATCAAACTCCATCGCGTTGAAATCGGGCCGTGGCGGGGTCGCGCCAACCGTGCGCATCCACCCCTGTGAAAAGCTGAAACCACGCGCATTGGGCGAAGCGGTTGTAGAAGATCCCAACATCCATGCCCGCATCCCCGACGCACCCGCCATATCGGCAAGCGGCCAGCCAGTGTAAAGCACTTCGCCAGTGCTGTCTGTTGGCCCGGTTTGGATCATCTGTAGGGCCGTCACCTGCTGTGGGCTTAGGCACTGCGCCGTTTTTTGCTCGGTGCATTGTAAAACGCTGGGATCAAACCTGCAGTGCGTGGGACGAAAAACATGTCCATCACGCGCCCCATCGTCACCGTCACAGGCGGAAATGGCCGCCTGTGATACAAGATCAAGATCAGCATCCGAAAACGCCTGCGCAGCGACCGGCACGCCATCTGCCCCAACAGGCGCGGCCTGCATCAAGGCCCGTGTGTTCCAATTCCACGCGATGATTGAGTTGGTCAGATCAAAAGCGGGCGCGCCAGAGATGATGCCGTCAAAGGCCTCGGGCGTGCGCACCGCAGCCACCATGCCCTGACGCCCACCGTTCGAGCAGCCAAAGAAATAAGAATGCTGTGGCTTTTGCCCATAGTATCTTGAAATCAATGCTTTGGCGCGTTGAGTGACCAAGGTAACGGAATTATAGCCGTTGTCGGACCGCGCCTTCATATCAATGCCAAACCAACCATCTGTCGCGCTGTCACCAGTGTGACCAGCATCGGTGTTGACCACCGCAAACCCACGCCCCAGCGCGGTGTCTTCAGGGTTGGTGCGGTCGATCACCCCGACAGAGGGATCGACACTGCCGTCCCAGCCACCACCGCCCTGAAACAAGAATTGCCCCGACCACTCATGCGGCAAGCGCAGTTCAAATCCGGTGCCGAACACGCGGCCTTGGGCGCCCACGCGCGGCTCAATCACACCTTGGATCATGCAATAAGCGGGCAAGCCATCGGCAGCGGGCATTTCCTGCGCACGACTGATAATCGTATCAAAATTGGCAACCCCGGCCAAAGCGGCACAGGCGGTTGTTTCGTTGTCTTGGGCTAAAGCGGCGGTGGCAAATGTCGTGCCAAACAGGATCGGCAAAGCCGCCCACCGATGGCGGGGTGTAAAGAAAGTCATCATATCCTCCTTAGGTGACTGTCGTTCAGTTCATTGTATTGGGCAGCCAAAGGGTGATCGCCGGGATCAACGCCAACACCACAAGACGCAGTAGATCCACAGCCACAAAAGGCATCACCCCACGAAAAATCGTGATCAGTTTCGCATCGCGGATCACCGCATTGATGACATAGACATTCATTCCGATCGGCGGGGTAATCATCCCCAGCTCCACCGTCATGACAACGATGATACCAAACCAGATTGGGTCAAACCCCAGTGCGACAACCACCGGATAGACGATAGGCACCAACAAGATGATCATCGCCATCGCATCCAAAATACAGCCCATGATCAGGAAAAACATCAATATCAGGCCCAAGGTCGGATAGGCGCCCAGATCCAGATCTGTCAGCCATGCTGTGATTTTTTGTGGCGTTTGGGTGATCGCCAGAAAGTAACTGAACAACATCGCCCCGATCAAGATCGTATAGATGGACACGGCAGTGCGCAGTGCCTCGACCAGACAGATGCGCAGCCCTTGCATATTTAACCGCCCGCGCAAGACACCGATTAACCCGGTCAAAAAGGCACCGGCGGCGGCGGCCTCTGTAGGGGTGACGACACCGGCGTAAATTCCGCCGATCACAGCAACAAACAGCACCATCACGGCCCATATGCCGCGCAGCGCACCACAACGGGCGCGCAATGTTAAACGCTGTCCGCGGTCGGCCTGTTTGCCCGCGATCAGCCAGACCACGGCCAGATACATCCCCACCGCCAACGCGCCGGGCACCACACCCGCGATGAACAGCGTGCCGATATCTTGTTGCGTAATATAGCCATAGACCGCCAGCACGACCGAAGGCGGGATCAAGATCCCCAATGTCCCACCCGAGGCGATGACCCCCGTTGCCAGCTCATCTCGGTAACCCGCTTTGCGCATCTGCGGCAGAGCAACGCGGCTCATGGTTGCGGCCGTGGCCACCGATGACCCGGAGATAGCAGCAAAGCCCGCACAGGCAGAAATCGTCGCAAGGCCCAGCCCGCCGCGCAGATGTCCCACCCAAGCGCGTGCCGCCCCGAACAGCTCTGCCGAGATGCCCGAACGCGTGGCAAACACACCCATCAGAATAAACATCGGGATCAGCGACGTGTTGTAATCGGTGATCACCCGCAGCGGAGAAATCGCCAATTGGTTCAACGCCGGTCCCCAGCCTGCGATCTGCGCGAACCCGCCCACGCCAACAACCCCCATCGCGATACCCACCGGAACGCGCAATGCCATCAGGCCAAACAGCACGGTAAACCCAGCAATCGCAATCACATCTGTTTCACTCATGATCAAGGTCCTCAGGCTCAAATTCATCCAGGCCACGTCCGGTCAGCAGCCAGATCAGCCCCGCAAATGTGGTCGCCACCGCTATGGCCACCCCCAGCCAGATGCCAGCCAGCAGCGGCCAGATCGGCAATCGCAAATCGAATGTCGCCTCATGCGAGGCATAGGCGCTGACGACGCGGCCAAAGATTTTCCACGCCAATGTTGCGGTAAAGGCCAATAGCACCAGCTGCGCGCAGATTTCTACGACGCGGCGCGGGCGGGGGGGCAAAGCCTCAACCAGCAGGTCAACGCAAATATGCCCGCCGCGAAATCCCAACACAGCAAAGCCCCATGCGATGGCCAGCCCCAGCAATAACCGCGACAGATCAAACGCATCCGGGATAGGCGCAGCAAAGGCATAGCGGCCAAGGGCCGAGGCGAACACGATCACCGTCACCGCAGCAAGGCATGCCGCAGCCACGGTTTCCACCGCAGTCGCGCCGCAGCGGATAAAATTTCGCAAAGCGGGCATGAGGGTCTCCGATACAATCAGACATTGGGCGCGGCCTTGCACCCATTGGAACAAGGTCGCGCGGATGGCTTAGTCATACAGCGCGTCAGCCGCGCCCATGATGGTGCGGAAACGGTCTTCGATCGGTGCCGGATCATGTCCCGCCTGCCCGACCTGACTGCGCCATGCCTGCATCAATGGTGCGGTGGCATCTCGCCAGATGGCGACATCCTCGGCCGTAGGAGCATAGACGATATGGCTTGGATCCGCGATGGCGCGGCTGCGGCCAGATTGCTCTTGTGTGGCCCAGCCTGATGCCAGTTTTTGCGCCCATTGAGATGTGCAATGCGCATCCATCACCGCGCGCTCCGGCTCGGGCATGCCCTCATATGTGGCCTTGTTCATCGCCATTACGAACACCGTCGTATAAAGTGGGAAATCAATGTGATATTTCGTCTCTTTGTCGATGCCGAACAGATAGACACTGTCCCATGGGAAAGTGATGCCTTCGGCAGCACCGCGCGCGATGACCTCGCGGACTTCGGGTGCTGGCACCTGAACGCTTGCCCCACCCAAAAGCGAAATCATCGACCCCATCACCGCATTGGCGGGACGGATGCTTTTGCCCTTTAGGTCCGACGGTTGGGTCATTTGTTCAACCGTGTGCAATGTGCCAGGGTCTTGCATGAATGCCATACAAACATGAACATCGGGCATTTCCTGCGCAGCATAGTCCATATACCAATCATTGAACGCCGCAGATCCTGAAATGCCATTGGTGACCATGAACGGGTGTTCCGCCAATGAGATGATGGGGAACCTGCCGGGCTGATAACTGGGCGCGACATAGGTGATATCTGCGATCCCATCGCGCGCCAGATCATAGTGATCGGTGGCGGATCCCAGCTGCTGCGCGGGAAAAATCGAAAAGCTGATCTTGCCGTCCGACGCATCCGAGATCGACTGTGTCCAAGGTTCAAACCCTGTGGTTTGCAATGCATGGCTGGGTGGCAGCCAATGTGCCAGGCGCAGTGCCGTATCAGCCTGCGCGCCCCCGGCCATGCCAAGATATGCGGCGCCGACCAATAATTTTGCTATGCGACGTGCTGTCATGGTGGTCATCGTGTCTCCTCCCAATGAAACATATGATGTTGGTGAATGCCTGCCTTAGGTCTTGGTGCCGATGCCCACGCTTTGACGCTGCGCGGCCAGATCGGTTGTCCATGCACGGGCGATGCTTTGGGCGCTCCAACCGCCCGCGTGATGGCACAGCGCTACTTCTTGCGGATGCGACCATAACGACAGCCGATCGCCGCCGATGCCGATGCATTGGCCGGTGATTTCACGCCCTTGTTCCGAGGCCAGAAACACGGCCAGCGGCGCCACATCCTGCGCGGTTCCAAGCCCAAGATCATGACGCAGCCGCTCGGGTATCGGGGCGCCGCGTTCGGCGGCCTGCACCGCGTCCTCCAACCCCGGAATGGTCGCCACCATCCGTGTCAGCGCCGTCGGTACGATCGCATTCACACTTACCCCGCTGCGCGACAATTCCATCGACCATGTGCGCGTCAATGCCGCCACACCCGCCTTTGCCGCGCTATAAGCGGTTTGGCCGGGGTTGCCGCGCTGCCCTGCGACCGAGGACACAAGCATCACCACCCCGCCCTGCCCGGCCCCACGCAGCCCACCTTGACGGAAATATTGTGCCGCTGCCCGGCCACAGGTGAAAGCGCCGCGCAGATGGGTGTGGATCACCAAATCGAAATCCTCATCCGTGGCCTTCCATAAAATCGCATCACGCAGAACGCCCGCATTCGCCACCATCCCATCCATGCGGCCAAATTCGGTCACGGCTGTATCGATGCACAGCGCGGCGGCCTGTGCCGTGCCGATGGCCGCAACAGCCGGTGCCGCCTGACCGCCTTCGGCGATTATCTGATCCACGGTCGATTGCGCTATATCCGCCTGTAGATCATTGACGACAACGGCTGCACCTGCTGCCGCAAGCGCAATGGCGATGGCTCGTCCAATACCCCGCCCGGCCCCGGTAACAACATATACCTGCCCGTTTAAAGAGATGGTCATGGTCATACCCCCCGAAATACAGCTGCACGTTTTTCCATAAAGGCACGTGGCCCTTCGCGCGCATCATCAGAGGCCATCACCCGCGCCTTGGCCGCATCCTCCATCCGATAGCCCTCTTCCAGCGTCACGCCGCTGGCGGCCAGAACGGTGCGCTTGACCTCTTGCACTGCCACCGGACCGTTGGCGGCAATCCGGCGCGCCAATTCCCAAGCCCGATCCAACAGCTGCGGCGCAGGCACAATATGGTTGATCATTCCTGCCGACAGCGCCTGTGCGGCGCTGATCGGCTCCCCTGTCAGCAGCATTTCCATCGCCAGACATTGCGGAATTTGTCGTGGCAGCCGCACCAAAGACCCGGCGAAAGGGATCAACCCCCGCCGCACCTCTGGCAACGCGAATGTCGCATGTTCGGCTGCAATACGGATATCGGTGGCCAAAACCGTCTCCATGCCGCCCGCCATACATGGCCCGTTTATCGCCGCTATAATCGGTTTGTTCAGCTCAAATCCGCGCAGCGCAGAACGATCCATCATCGAAGGGTCGTCCAACAAACGATGATCCCACGGGGTTTGCGGCTGGCGCGCCCCGGTCATCAGCGGCAAGGTCAGGGCCAGATCACCACCGCTGCAAAACGCCTTATCGCCGTGCCCGGTCAAAATCACCACACGCACCGCCGCATCTTGCGCCACATCCGAGAACGCATCGGCCAATCGGCAGGCTACCTCGGGACTGATGGCATTGCGTGCCTGTGGACGATTGAAGGTCAGCACGGCAACCCCATCGGTTTTTTCATATAACAGCGGCAGCGCATTGCTCATGGGCAGGCGTCCTCTTGCATCAGGCACTGCGCGATATCGCGCAGCGCGTATTTCTGGATTTTACCATTGGGTGTCATGGGGAAGCTGGTGACGATATGCACATATTTGGGCAGTTTATGACGCGCCAGATTGGCCCGGCACAGCGCCTGAATTTCATCTGCACCTAGCGTCGCCCCCGGTGCCAACAAAACAAAGGCGCAGATCTCTTCACCCAGATCAGGATCGGTCACGCCGATCACCTGTGCCTGACTGATACCGGGATGTTCCAGCAAGAAATCTTCGATTTCCACCGGGAAGACATTCTCGCCGCCGCGAATGATCATATCTTTTAGCCGTCCGACAATCTGCAAATGGCCGGGGCGGTCCAGAACCGCCAGATCGCCGCTGTGCAGCCAACCATCGGCATCTATTGCCTGGGCTGTAATATCGGGCATGTTGAAATATCCCAGGGTCAACAAATAGCCGCGTATGCACAGCTCGCCTTTTTCGCCCCAGTCCAAGACCGCACCGCTGTCGGGGTCACAAATGCGGATTTCCGTATGTGGTAGTGGGATTCCCGCCGTGCCATAGCGCAGATCAAGCGGGTCGTTTGGATCGGTTTGGGTGATGATCGGGCTGCATTCTGTCATGCCCATGATAATCATCGGTTCGGCCTGCGTGGCCGTGCAAACCCGGGCCATCAAACTGGGGGGAATGGCGGTGCCGCCCATAAAAGCGATGCGCAAACTGCCCGTGTCCCTGTGGGTGAAATCGGGATGATCCAGCATCCGGCTATACATCGTGGGTACACCGTTGATAATGGTCGCGCCGTGGCGTTCCCATTGTGCCAACATAGAGCCCGGATCGTAACTGTCCAAGACGACCACACAGCCACCACAGGCCAGCATCGACATCACATTGCACACACAGCCCGCCGTATGAAACAGCGGCATCGCGCTTAGCAGCACATCGTTGGCGGCGAACCCCGCGCGCAGCCCCATCAGGCGGGCGTTATTGACCGTAGAGCGATGCGACAACATTGCCCCTTTTGGCTTGCCCGTCGTGCCGCTGGTATATTGGATTTGCAGGACGTCATCTGGGGTTACCGCACGGGTGCGTTGCACAAACTGGTCGTCCGTCACCTTCACGCCCATCTGCCCAAGCGCCGCAAAAGGCAAGGCATATGCCAACCCGCTATCCAGCGCCGCGATGGCACGCAATGCAGGAAAATCAGAGCTGCGGATTACACCGCCCCCCAAGGGCACCGCATCGGCCAGCATCTGCGCCAACATCGCCGCAATATCATGATGGCGCAGCCGGTCGGCAAAAATCAGATGCGACACCTCTCCTTGCACCAGCAGGTAGGTCAGCTCACGCATATGCAGCGCCGGATTGACCGTTACCAAAACTGCACCAATCTTCGCCAACGCATATTCCAACAACACCCATTCCGCGCGGTTCGCGCTCATGACAGCGACATGATCGCCATGCCCCACGCCCCAGGCGATCAGGCCGCGCGCCAGATCATCGCTTTGCGCCGCCAACGCGTGATAGCTCCAGCGGCGCTCTTGCCCTGATGCTGTGTTAACCGCGATGACGGCGCAGCGGTCGCGATGCTGCACTGACTGCTGATCCAGCAGCGCACCCAAGGTGATATCCAGCAGTTCGTCCTGCGCAGTGGGCTTCCACCATGCGCACGCGCGAATTGACATCGCGTTCCCCTCCCTATCTTGGCTTGCCCCTGGTCCTCCAACCGGGCAAAATACAACATGCCCGTATAGTGCGATGTCGTATTGTTCGATATCGAACCTTATGCCAAATTTGACACCTGTCAAGAATAGGAATGTCCCAGATGCAAGAAAACGCCGTCCCCAATACGACCCAGGCCGATGAACAAAGCCTGCGCCGCAGCGCGTTGGATCGCTCTTTGGGGTATAGGTTGCGGCTGGCGCAAATTTTGGCCTATCGACAATTCGAGGAGAAACTGACCGATCACGGTGCCGCGCCACGCTATCTTGGGTTGCTCAGCCTTGTGTTGGCCAATCCCGGCCAGCCGCAAAACAAATTGGCCGAGGCCGTCGGCTTGCAAAAATCCAGCCTTGTGACGATCTTGGATCGGTTGGAAAAGGACGGGATCTTACGGCGCGGCGCCATCCCCGAGGATCGCCGCGCCAAAGGCGTCTGGCTGACCGATAAAGGTGAAACGGCGGTGGCCACGCTTAGTCAACATGCGATGGAACATGACGAAAAGATGATGCGCACAATCGCCCCCGCCGACCGGGAGCGCCTGTTGGATATGCTGGGCGAGATGATCGACAATATTCGCGCGTAGCAGCGTTATGCCTGCGCGTGTTTTGCGGCTATGGGATCAAACTCCCCTCTGGCCGCGGCGCGCGCCGTATCGCCTATACGCACCAATGCGGGGTCATCATGACCGGCCAATCTGTCGGCCAACACATGCCAATACCCCGGATATCCCACCGCCAATGAGGCCCGAAACGCCCCCTGCGCGGCCTCATGCTGAGCTTCAGCCAAAAACAACCGGCCAAGGTTAAAGAACCCCCAGCAATCACCGCCCTTGGCCGCCGCATCAAACAGATCACACGCCCGGTCCAGATCTTGCGACACATGCTGGCCGGTTTCGTAAAAAATCCCAAGCATATTTTGCGCCTTGGCCAGCCCGTGTTCGGCGGCGCGACGATATAGCCCCAGTGCCTTTTGCGGATTTTGCGACACGCCAAGCCCCTGAAGATGCAGGTCCGCAAGATTGAACAGCGCCCAGACATCGCCCAGCTCTGCAGCCTTGCGGAAATATTGTGCGGCGCGGACCCCATCGATAGATCCCCCCCACCCACATTGAAAATACCGCCCCAGCATGTTGTATCCGCGCGGATCGCCGGCACGGGCTGCGGCGGCAAATGCATCATAGGCACCGGCGGCGTCGCCCTGGTCCACACAGATCTGACCTAGCGCCAGCTCTGTGTCACGAACCAAGCCGGACGTCACAGCTCGGCCCATTCGCGCAGAAGATTATGGTAATGCCCCACAACGCCCAAGGCGCCAGGATTGTCATCACCCAGCTGCGCGCGGATAGATTGGATAGCTTTGTCCAGCTCAAACAGGTTGCGACGCTTTTCATCCGAGCGGATCATGGATTGTGTCCAGAAGAATGATGCCCAGCGGCTGCCACGGGTCACAGGCATCACGCGGTGCAGGCTTGACGCCGGATACAGAACTGCATCGCCAGCCGCAAATTTCACCCGCTGCGTGCCATAGGTATCTTCGATTTCCAGCTCCCCGCCCTCATAGGTATCGGGATCGGTCAGAAACAGCGTGGTTGACACATCAGCACGCATTCGCATCCCATTGGGCAAAGACCGAATTGCGTTATCGGTATGTGCGCCGAAGGTCATGCCCGGGTCGTAGCGGTTGAACATCGGCGGCAGCACACGCAATGGCAATGCAGCAGAGTTAAACAACGCATTTCGTCCCAAGGCCCGCAAAACGATATCGCCAAGTGCACGGGCCTCTTCACTGTCGGTTGGAATTTGCAGGTTGTTCTTGATCTTGGCGGCCTGATCCCCGGCTGTATGACGCCCATCGGCCCATTGCGATTGCTGCAACACCGCGCAGCAATGGTCGGTTTCATCTTTGGTCAGAAGGTCGGGGATATGCAGCAGCATCGAACAGCTCCTTAAAATCATAGACGGGCGAGGCCAATACACGGCCCCGCCCATTTTTTGCCAAACGATTTAGCGGATCAGAATTTAACCGCGAATGTCGCAGCAACCGTGCGCCCCGCCAATGGCGTTGCACGCGTCGCGTTGAACGATGCGCCGTAATTCTGGTGGTCGGTCAGATTATACAGGTTGACCGCTGCACGCCATGTATCGGTTTCATAGGCCACAACCGCATCCACCGAGAAGCTTTCGGGAATGATCGCGGTGTTTTGGTCATTGGCGTAATATTCCGAAGCATAACGCAGACCGCCACCAACGCTTAGCTGACCTGGCAGTTTTGCCATTGTATAGGGCAGCGCGTAATTCGCCCAAAGCGACAGATTGTGCTGTGGCACGCCAGACACTTCGTTTCCGGCATTGTCATAGCTTGTCTCATTTTTCGGCGTCCGCAGCTCGCTATCAAGATAGGAATACGCGGCGGTGATGCTTAGATCTTTGGTCACCTGACCCGACGCGCCCAATTCGATCCCGCGAATACGGACATTGCGGCCACCGTCTTGGAACCCGGTCGTGCCATCTTCATTCGCATTATAGGAATTGCGCTTGTCGATCTGGAACATTGCCGCTGTCAGGCCCAGACGCCCATCCAGCATGTTGACCTTCGCACCCAATTCCAACGCATCCGAACGTTCTGGCTCAAAATACGCGCCGTCGGTGACAACCTGCGACCCGATCGAGGTCGTGGTGATTGTCGCCACATCCGTGCCCTGCGGACGGTAGCTGCGCGCTGCCGAGAAATAGGTCGTGACATTGGCATTAGGTTCGTAGAAAATCGCAAAGCTTGGGTTGATTTCGGTCGTTTCAGCCGAATTTTCATCCTCATCAGCCGCTTGCAATGTGGTTTTGAAGTAATCCACACGCGCCGCACCCAGGATTGACCATTGTTCGGTCAGCCATGCGCGGTCGGACACGAACACACCGACATTGGTGGTGGTCGCATTCCACGCCAGATCATCATAGCTGGCGGAATATCCCGGCCAGCTGTATTGCGGGTTCAAGATCGAAGTTGCGGTATCGCGGCTTTGGTTCCATGCGGCACCATAGCGATCCAGATATTGATAGCTGACATCAACGCCAATCTGCGCCTTGTTGCGGATCTTCCCCAGCGTGAATTCCGCATTCGCCGTGGTGACGTTTTGGATCGCCCAGCCATCCAAACGATATCCTACACCACCGCCTGCAGACAGGTTGGTGGTATAGTCGCTGCCCGACTGCAATGCCGCCAGACAATCTTCCGAACATGACGGCGTCGCGCTGACCGCATATTCACGCGCGTAATGGGTCAGACGCGTTTCATTGGTCACTGTGACGTTGTTGTTCATCTGATGCGTCAAAGTTGACGTGATCGTGGTATGATCGCTGTCGTCTTTGTCATAGCTGCGCGCATAAGACACATCACGGTCATACCCGGCGATCCCGTATTCCAACAGCGGGCGTGCGATACCATTCGCATCTGTGGCCATCGGCTGACCGTAATCCGGCGTGCCGCGATTTTCCAGATGCTCCATGCCGATATGCCATTCAGTGCTGGTGCCGATTCCGGTGCCGTAATCGAATGCAAACCCACGGGCGTCTTTACTGATATTGTCACGGTCGGCCACATCGCCACCCTGCGCCATCAGATTGAACCGCAATGCCGAAGTCTCATCCAGCTGCTTATTCATATCCAGTGTGGCACGGCCCAGATTGCCAGAGCCGTAGCTGATGCTGGCTTCATTGGCGTCGCCCAAATGCGCTTTTTTGGTGGATTGGTTGATCACACCACCTGTGTTTCCCACCCCAAACGCATCGCCTGCCGGGCCTTTGATCACCTGTACTGCTTCGGTGTTGAACGTATCGCGCGTGTATACGCCGAAATCGCGCAGACCGTCTTGATACAGATCGCCACCCGATTGCAGACCACGGATGCGGAACTGGTCGCCGCCCACACCACCACGGCCCTCGCCGGTGGAAATCGTGATACCAGGCACGTTTTGCAGCGCCTGCTCCAGCGTCGTTACGTTCTGCTCTGTGAGAACCTCTTCGCTTACAACATTGACGATCTTAGGTGTTTCTTTGACCGAGGCCGGAAGGCGGCTTACCCCGGTGCCTTCTTCATTAGTGTTCACAACACCTTCACCCTCATTCTCGACAAGGATGGTATCAAGTTCGATGACAGATGCGTTATCTGTGTCTTGGGCGGCCGCACCATTGGGCAATGTCGCCCCAAAAGATGCAGCAATTGCAGTGGCTGTGCCAGCGGAACGTCGTAGATCCATTATGTGTCTCCAGAAGGGAAGGAAAGCACTGGCTTGCCCAATCGTGTTACGATCATAAGGATGGGCTGGCTGACTTGAATTCTTCGTGATCCTTAATTCCGATAAAATAAGTCAGCAATAGGAAAGGCTGATTTTCTTTCGCAAATCTGGAAAAGAGTCACAATCGGGCAACCATAACGCAAGATGATGCGTCACATGCGGTCGTTTCGGGCCGCTGCACAAAGACATCAGATCCGCGACGGCTGTAAAACAAAGTCTGATGTGATTTCGGCCAATGCGGTCGTTCCCATCAATCCCATTGTCACACACAGTTCATCGTGAAGGCGGCGCAAACAGCTGGCCACCCCCACCGCACCGTGCGCCGCGAGCGCGAAAAACGCGGGCCGACCGATACAGGCCGCATCCGCACCCAGCGCCATGGCGCGAAACAGATCTTCGCCCGACCGCAGACCACCATCGACCAATAGTACGGTGTCGGGCAATGCGGCGCGGATTGCGGGCAATATATCTGCGGTGGCGGGCAGACCCTCCAGCACGCGCCCGCCGTGGTTGGACACGATCACACCCGCGCATCCGCAGTCTACCGCATGCGTTGCGTCAGCCGTGTTCAAGATGCCTTTGGCTAGCACCGGCAATGCGCTGTTTGCACATAGCGCGGCAAGATCTTCCCAGCTAGGCGCCTGTGCCAACGCCTGCGCAAGCGACATCGGTTCGGACAGCGCGGGCAGCATCACCGGTGCAACATCCTTGGGTAGGGTGAAATGTGCCGCGCGCTCTTGGTTGCGCACCCCGTTTAACGGCGCGTCCAGCGTGACCACGACTGCGGTTGCCCCTGCTGCTGCCGCACGATCAATCAACGCCCGGGTTTGTCCCATATCGCGTTGAAAATATACCTGAAACCAAAAGGGCTGCGCCATTGCCTGTTCCGGTTCAACAGAGGTTTGACACGATAAAATCATCCCGGCGCCTTGCGCCTTGGCGGCCATTGCCATCGCCTGTTCGCCCAGCGGATCGGCAAGGCGTTGAAAAGCCATCGGCGCAATCAAGCAGGGAAAGGCCAGATCCAGACCGAAAACATGCCGCGCAGTCGACATATCGGCCATCGGTCGCATCAGCTTTGGGCATAACATCAGATCACGCCAGGCGGCAAGATTGCGTGCCACGCAGGCCCCGTCCCCAGCCCCGCCTGCGACATAGGCATAGGCGCCCTGCTCCATCCGGGCTTGGGCAAGCGCGTCATAGGCATTCACTGGCAAAGAGGTCATCTGTATATCGTCCTGCGCGGCAATATCTTGAGTGTTTTTATCAAATTACTGATGCAGATGCCAGCCAGGTTCATTGGGCGCAGGCGCGCGCGTGGATCAGGCCGGTTTCAACCGTGTTTTCACCCGGCGATACAGTGGCACACAGCACAGCACCAGACACAGGCCAAACAGCAGCTTCGACAAGGGCGAGGCGATCAGCGCCGTGACATCGCCTTGATGGATCAATAAGGTCAGCCGCAGGTTTTGTTCAATCATATTGCCCAGAACCAAGCCCAGAACGATCGGGGCTAACGGAAAATCCATCCGGTTCAACCCATAGCCCACAATCCCCATCGCAAACATGATCCACACATTGAACATGTCATTGGACAGCGCATAAATCCCCACCAGCGTCAGGCACATAATCATCGGCGCCAAAATTACCTGTGGCAGGCGCATGACCTGCGCAAACAACCGCGAGGCAATATTGCCCCCCAATGCGAACAGCATGAATGAGGTAAACAACATCTGCCACATAAATCCGTAAACAATATCGGGCGTGTCGCGGAACAACTGCGGGCCGGGTTGCAACCCATGTACCAACAGCCCCGCCAAGATCACCGCTGACACCCCGCTGCCCGGGACCCCCAACACCAAGGCAGGGATCATCGCGGCTGAATTATCGGCGTTATTCCCCGTCTCCGCCGCTGCCACACCGCGAATATCGCCTTTGCCAAACCCATCGGGATCCTTGGCGCTGCGGCGCACCTCATTATAGGCCAAAAACGCGGCCATCGACCCGCCAGTTGCAGGCAAAATCCCCACACCAATCCCGATCACCGACGAACGCAACCATGTCGGCAATAGGTAGCGGAAGTTTTTCGCAAAGCTGTCATCGGGATGGCCCTTGATTTCAATCTTTGCGGCATCGGGGCGAAACACCTGTTCCAGCATGCGGATTGCTGGTGGAATGGCATAAAGCCCGGTCAAGATCACCAACAGATTGATCCCGTCAATCAACTCTAACCGGCCAAAGGTAAAGCGTTGCTCGCCGGTGACGACGTCAGATCCAACGGTGCCCAGCAACAACCCCAGTGCCGCAGCGATCAGCCCTTTGATTGGATCCGCCCCTAACAAAATCGCAATAGAGGACATGCCCAAAATACCCAGCCAGAAATATTCCGCCGGACCAAACAGCAGCGTGACCTTCACCAATGGCGGCGCAAGCGCCATCAACGACAACGCACTGAATGCCCCCCCGATGGCCGAAGACCAGCACGCCACTTTCAACGCCAGTGCTGCACGGCCCTGTTTCGCCAAAGGATGGCCATCAAACGTGGTTACGATTGACGGCGGCGTTCCGGGCACATTCAGCAAAATCGCCGGCACCGCCCCGCCATACATCGCCCCATTGTAAATCCCTGCCATGATCCCCAACGCCACCAAAGGCGACATGGAAAATGTCAATGGGATCAACACCGCAATCGCCATTGTCGCTGTCAGACCGGGCAACGAGCCAACGGTCATCCCTGCCAGCGTGCCAATGACCATCGCAAGGAAATTTTGCCACGCCAGAACCTCGGGTAAGGCATGCATGATGGCTTGAAGCGTCTCCATGAGCGGGATCCTTACAGGTTGGTCGCAAACAGCGTGAGGAAGAATTCTGGCGGCAAGGGGCGATCAAACAACGCCACAAAGACCATATAAACAAAGGCGCAAAACCCAGCCGCCGCCAGCGCCAGAGGCACAGGTTTTCGGTAACCTGCGATCCACCCAACCAACATGATGAACACGAAAGAGCTGGTGAAAAAACCAACAAATGGCAGGACGACGAAATATGCCCCCAGCAGAGCAAAGGCCAAAACCATCCGCGGCGCGCTGATTGCAAAGGACCACTGTTGCGCCGATTGGGCGCGCAGATGGGCTGCGCGACCAATCACGCCACGGATCACCATGCAACAAGACAGCACCCCGATCACCCCCAGCAGCACCGCCGGAAACATGCGTGCATCCACCGGCAGGTCACGGATCTGAAACCAGCCCAACACCGTCAGCACGACCAGGCCGGCCGCCATCGCTATTTCTGTCGTCCGGTAGCTCATGCGATCTCTCCTGCCGGGGTCATCCAATGTTCAGGACCACGGCACGACCGCCGTGATCCACAGGCCAGAATTGGGCCTTATTTGCTCCAGGGTGTGGCAGCCCATGCTGCATCAAGCGATGTGCTGACATTGCTAAGGAACGTGTCGTAATCGGCACCGCCGATATAATGCACTGGAACGCCTGCGGCCTCGGCTTTGGCGATATATTCTGGATCGTTGATCGCCTTTTCAACCGCTTCCGACAGTTTGGCCACGATCGCAGGATCCGTACCTTTTGGAACGGCCAGCCCGCGCGACGTGCCCGAAATCACATCCACACCCTGTTCACGGAATGTGGGTGTTTCGGGTGCCATGTCAGAGCGCTCCTCGCTCATGACGCCCAGCAAGCGCATCGAACCGTCTTCGACATATTCATCCGCCTCTGACAGGTTGAAGGCCGCAACCTGCACATGGCCACCCAACAAGGCTGTGCGCAGCGGCGCCGTGGCCCCGAAAGGCACATGATTATATTTCGCACCCGTCGCCGCTTCGACACCTAAAATGGCGATATGTTCAGACGATCCGACCGAACCCGATGTGCCGATGGGCAAGGCGCCGGGGTTTTCTAAGCCGTAGTCCACCAAATCTTGCAGCGTCTGAAATTCACTATCCGCGCGCACAACGATTACGCCGGGATCATATACCAGATTGGCAACCCCGGTGAAGCTGTCGGGGGAATAGGCCGTCTCACGCTCGTAAGAATAGCTATACATCGCAGGCAAGTTGATGAACCCCATGGTATAGCCATCCGGATCGCTGGCCGCCAAAAGCGAAAAGCCCACTTCGCCGCCCGCCCCGGGTTTGTTCAAGATCACCAGATCTTCGCCCAGATATTTCTCAATATAAGGTTCAATGGTGCGGGCGGCGACATCCGTGCCGCCGCCGGGATTAAAGGCAACGATCACGTCAACCGAATGCTCTGGATAGTTTTGCGCCGCAGCCGTGGTCGCCCCAAACGCCGCCAGGCCCAGGGCCGTCAGATACGAAATTGCATGGTGTTTCATTGGATCATATCCCTGTTTTGGAAAAATGGAGATCTGGATGCCGCCTATGCGGTCTGGTTTGACATCAAAGCAGCGCTTGCATCGTCCCATTCATCGCCCTGAAGCTCTGCCGTGTCATAGGCTTGAAGGCGTTCAAAATGGTATTCAACATCAGCAGCAAACAAGGCCGAGGCGATGCCGCGCATCAACCGATCTGCGCCAACCGATACGGCTGGAATATCGCCCGACACTTTGCCATGCGATAACATCGCCGCATCGTTAAAGCAGTGGATCCGCGCCAGCATCGGACATGTACCGGGCTGTTTGGGCAGGAATTCAAACGCATCCCCCAGATAGGGCGCATCAGTCATGAAGGGTACTGCGCGCCCCATCGTCCGATCATAGACCCCGTCATTCCATGTCTTGATCGCATCGCTGAAGGCTGCGAATTCCTCGCGCCCGGCAAAATCATTGCGAAAGCCAGTGGCGGCGATCACGAAATCCGCCTGAAACTGCGCAAGCGGGGTATGAACCGTCACATGATCGCCCTGCGCCACAACATCGGTAACCGCGCAGCCCATGAAAATGCGTGCATTTTTATGGCGGGTCACCCGCAGCGTGGACGGGCGCGGCGGCGGCACCTGCTGGCTGTTAACGTAATCGTTGAACCGGTATTTCCAGGCATCGGGCAAATGGCGCATCCCATGCACCACCCCCTGAGAGCTGATACCGGTCATTTTATTGACCCTCGGCATGTGTTTGCGCCGGATCAACATCTCCACCTTCGCCGCGCCAGCCTCTAGTGCTGTAGCGGCATTATCCATCGCGGATGCCCCCGCCCCGATCACGATCACTCGTTTTCCCTGCAGACGGTCAAAATCAATATCATCGGCGCTATGGGCCCAGAATTGGCGATCCACACCATTCAAGAAACCCGGCACAGCCCCGCCGCCAAGACCGGAGCGCCCGGTCGCCAACACCAGATGACGGCAATGTTCCACCCGCTCGCCGTTGGTATCGCGCAACCGCACCGCAATCAGCCCCGCACCTGCATCTTCAACCTTGGTCACACGAGTTTCATTGACGACATTTAGCGTCATGACCTGGCGATACCATTGCAGATAGCGCATCCAGTCGCCCTTGGGTGCCAATGTCAGCGCGTCAAACCCGGGCTCGCCCCATTGTGCCTCATACCACGCGCGAAACGTCAGGGCGGGCAGACCAAGGCACGGTCCCGCCAATGTCTTGGGCGAACGCAATGTCTCCATCCGTGCAAATGTCTCCCATGGCCCCTCATGGCCCTTGGGCGCAGCATCATACAGCACAACATTGTCAATGCCGGCCAATCGCAGCTTGGCCGCGCCAGCCAAACCGCACATGCCTGCACCGATAAAGATCACATCGCGCACCGGCTGCCCATTATGGGACCGCTGCGGCACCCATGATTTCGCGGGCAATTCCAACATTGTCATATCTTTTACAAGGCGGCGTTCAAGCTGCGCCAAACCATCATGATCGGGGGTCATACTTGCTCTCACTTCCCTGCATCCGGTGCTGCATCAATGCGGCGCAACGCAGGATCCAAATCAAACAACGCCGCTTCGCAAACGTCAAAAAAGGTCATGATGTCACGCGATGGCGCAGCCGTTTCCGCAAGAAAAAAACCAAAGGAAAATTCGATTTCCTCTGATAGTTTGCGTAAAATCACGCCGCGCGGCGTGGCACCATAGGCGGTGATCGGTTCCACAATAGAGGGCACGCCCAGAAACCGGGTGAATTGTAAGGCGGCGATGGTGGAGTTGGCCTTGATCACATGGGACGGCTCCAACCCTGCGGTCTGCAAACTATGCATGATCCGACCTTGCAACCGCGTCTGATCCAGCATCATCGCCACGCGATCGCGGGCTACATCCGCCAACGACACCGGCATACCCTCCGGAAAATCCTTTGCACGGCATTCCGGCAGGGCCACCACAAGCGGGCCGCAAAACTGACGCAGACAGCGCAGTCCCGGCACATCCAACGGTAAGGACGACAATCCAACCCGTGCCGCCCCGTTCAGCAAATCTTGCGCCACACCATTTGGCGCGGCCTGCATCAGGCGGATCTCTGTCGGGCGCTGGTCCAGCCCCCACCGCGCCAGTGCATGCGGCACCAACCCGGTGCCCAACGCAGTGGTGGCGGAAATTGTCAGCGGTTGCTTGGCCTGCGCCACACGCGCGCGCACCCGTTGCGGCATACCGTCAAACATCGCCAGCAACCGGCGCGCCTCCTCTTCAAAGGCCACGCCTTCCTGGGTCAGGGAAATGCGCCGACCCACACGCTCCACCAAGGCAAATCCAAGCGTGGCTTCCAAATCTTGCAAGCAGCGCGTCACAGAGGGCTGTGACCGACCAAGCGCTTCAGCGGCCTGCGTTACAGATCCGGTTTCTGCAACTTTGAGGAATGAGAGGAGATCTTTGCGAGTCATATACATACATTTATTGCATTGGTTCGATGGATCAATTCTTTATTTGCATAAATTGCGAAGGTAGCATGCCTTTTTTGAATTATGGCGTGCTAATGATGCAAATTTGCGCATACAGACACAGAAGGCTCAGCGGCACGGCCATCTACGCGCCTACAGGGTCCGCAACACTGCGAACCCCACCCCCAATAACCTGTAAGCTGTGCCGCTTAGCTGACCGACAAATCCAACGAGCCAGCATCCAAAAACCGCTCTAACGCGGTTGTCCACGGCGCCAGATCAAACCCCTGCGCGCCAAGCCAATCCTCGTTATAATATGTGTCCGTATAGCGCGCACCGCTGTCACAGATGATCGAGACCAAAGAGCCAGTTTGCCCTGCCTGGCGCATTTGCGATGCCACCCAGCACAAGCCCCAGAAATTGGTCCCTGTCGATCCGCCCACCCGGCGAAAAATCCGGTTTGACAACACATGCATCGCCGCCAAAGACGCCGCATCGGGAATTCGGATCATGTGATCAATCACATCTGGCAGGAATGAAGGCTCCACCCGTGGTCGGCCGATCCCCTCAATTCGCGATCCCTGCACACAGGTCGTCGTCAGATCGCCTGAGCAATAGCTGTCGTAAAACGCCGAATTCTCAACATCGACCACGCATAGCCGCGTGGCCAGATTGCGATACCGGATATAGCGCCCAATCGTAGCCGAGGTGCCGCCTGTTCCCGCGCTCATTACCACCCATTGTGGAACCGGATTTGCCTCCCATTCCATCTGGGCAAAGATGCTTTCCGCAATATTGTTATTGCCGCGCCAATCTGTGGCGCGCTCGGCATTGGTGAACTGATCCAGATAATGCCCGCCTGTTTGCACCGCAATGTGCTGGGCGGCTGCATAGACCTCAGCGGAGCTGTCAACAAAATGACATCGTCCGCCAAACCGTTCAATTTCATGAATTTTTTGCACCGACGTGCTGCGCGGCATGACCGCAATAAACGGTAGTTTCAACAGCCGTGCAAAATAGGCCTCTGACACGGCGGTCGATCCCGATGATGCCTCGACCAGCGTCGTGCCCTGCCCGATTTTGCCATTACAAATTCCATAAAGCACCAACGACCGCGCCAAACGATGTTTCAACGATCCGGTGGGATGGGTGCTTTCGTCCTTTAGATAAATATCAATCCCCTCCAAACCGGGGAAAACAGGTTTGATCAGATGTGTATCGGCCGACCGACGCGCATCCCCTGTCAAAAGCGCAATGGCGCGTCGCGCCCAATCGCGTTCTGCACAATCCGGTAATTCGGGCAAGGGGAAGCGGCATGATCTGGGGGTTACAGTGCCCATGTTAACACGCGATCACAGCTTCAACTTCCACCTGCGCCCCCTTAGGCAGCGCCGCCACCTGATAACAGGCGCGCGCAGGGAAAGGCGCAGTAAATACCGCCCCATAGGCCTCGTTGATCTGGGCGAACTGGCCAAGATCCGTGACCAATATCGTGGTTTTCACCGTGCTGGAAATATCCGTTCCTGCGGCGGCAGCAATCGCTGCGATATTGGTCATGCATTGGCGCATTTGCCCCACAGGCTCGTCACTGGCAAATGCGCCCGTTGCGGGGTCAATCGGCAATTGCCCGGATACGAACAATAAATTTCCAACGCGCATCGCTTGGGAATATGGGCCAATGGCTGCGGGGGCTGCTGTGGTCTCAATAGGGGTCATAGTAAGCTCTTTCAATGTGCCTGTCCAAGGGGGTGCATCAACCGGTTCGCCCAGCCGAAAATCGCGATAGAATGGATCAGATCGATGATCTCAACCGGGTCCATCCCGCAGGCTTTCAGCTGCTCCATATGGCTGCGATCGGCTTTGGGCGGTGTGGCGGTCAAGGCCTCGGCAAAGGTCATAATCGCCTGATCGCGCGCGCTTAAAACATCTACCCTTCCTGCATAAAGCGCTGATATCACAGCGGTCGAGGACGTCAGCTTGGCATGTTGGCGCGCATGCACATTTGCACAATATCGGCACCCATTGACCAAAGATGCACCCAAAGCGCCCAACTCACGATCCTCTCTGGGCAGGCCAGCTTCAGCATACATGATCGCGTTGAACAGCTTGGTGCGCGCCACATAGCTTTCGGGATCATGCGCCAAAAGACGCACATAGGGGGAAACCTTCTTGGCCGACGGCGTGACCTGCATCGCGGCCAGTTGCGCTGGCGTCGCCTGTGCCACTTCGACCGGTGCAAGATAGGGCGACCATGTCAGCGGTTTCAGCTTGATTTGGGGAATATCGCTCATGACAGATCCTCCAGCAAAGCCAGACCATGCGCCAAACGGATCTGAAAACAGACATAGGCGCAAAGTTCCGACAAGGCGACGATCTGTGCTGTGCTATAGCCCGCGTCTTGCAGCCGTTGCAAATGCGCAGAACTTGCCGCTTTGGGGTCATTTGCGATCATATCGACATGCCCGGCCAAAACATGCAAGGCCGGGTCGTCACAGGGCCGCCCATCCGAAAATGCCTGTAAATCTGCGTCATCTGGCGTCGCATAGGCATCACGCAGGGCGATATTGCCCCCGGTCAGCGCAATTCTGCGCGCCACGGCCGCACGCAGCTGTGCCGACAAGCCCAGATCAATATCGGGGTGCAGCACCGCTTGACGACACGCCGCCGCACCGGACACAAATTCGGGCCGATATTGACGATGGTGCCACACGGCACCTTGATGGGTCAGGCCGGCGGCTTGGTCAATCGCATCACGCGTTTGGGTCATAGGATCGCTTTGCTATCATGGTTTCTTGCATCGGGCAGCTATGCCAATTAAGCATAATGAAGACCGATTAATTCAATTAAAGATCATAGAGGCGACACTATGTCAAACAAGAATAATGGACGACCTGATATGCGTGGGATTGAGGCCTTCGTCGCCGTCATGGCCTCTGGGTCAATGACCGGCGCCGCCAAACATCTGGGCATCGGACAGCCTGCGATCACCCGCCTCATCCGTGATCTAGAGGCCGTGCTTGGCTTTGCCGTATTTGAACGCAATGGACCACGCATCACACCAACCCGAAATGGCGTGCAGTTCTTTGAGGACGCGCAGCGGCTGATGACCAATTACAAACAGGTCGCTGATCGCGCCGCCGCACTGCGCGACACGCGGATCCGATCGTTGACCATTGCCGCCACCCCAACGATGGCAGCAGGCCTGTTGCCGATAATATTGGCCGGGCTGAACATCGACCTTCCTGCCTGTGTTTCGGTCAACACGATGGGCGCAGAGCATCTGGCCCAAGCAGTGCAGTCGGGCGCGGTGGATTATGGAATATGCGCCCTGCCGCTGGCACATGCGGGGGTGGAGTGTCTGGTATCGCATCGCGCAGCTTTGGTGGCTGTGGTGCCACGCGACAGCGCGGTGACGCGCGTGACATATCAAATGTTTGCCCAAAGCCGCCTGCTGACTTTGGGCAATAGCTACCGCATCCGCCATAAGATTGACGCAGCCTTTGGCCGTGCAGGCATCACCCCGCAGAAAGAGCTAACAACCAATAGCTCGCTCAATGCTATTTTGGCGGCGCGGGCTGGGCTTGGTATTGCGATCGTTGATCCGGTCTCGGCCCTTGGGGTTGCCATTGAAGGCGTCAAAACCGTGCCCTTGCAAGAGGACATCCCCTATGAATTTGGCCTGTTTCATCGCGCCGGACAAGAGGTTTCCAGCACCACGACACAGTTGATTGAAGGGTTTGCGCAGGCCAGTCAGGCGCTTTTGCCCCCGGCCGGGTCCTGATTTGTCGCGCCCGGCGCGATAGGCCCAAACCAAAGCACAGGCCCGGGCGGACGTGGGCGCATCTTTAAGCGGGCTATCGCCGGGCGGCCCAACATGCAATTCTGGCGCGGTATGCCCCGAATTCACGGCGCAAACGGAAAGGGATTCATGATGAAAATCATCCGCAGTGGCACCGCCCCCTCGGCCGCAGGGCCTGCTGATTGGTTCACCGGCACCGTCCGTATTGACCCGCTGTTTCAGGCCGACGCCCCCGGACGCACCAGCGGCACCCATGTGACATTTGAACCCGGTGCGCGCACCGCATGGCATACCCACCCGGCAGGCCAGACGATCCTCATTACCTTTGGTCGCGGTCGGGTGCAGCGCGAAGGCGGCATCATAGAGGAGGTCTCACAAGGCGATGTTGTGGTCTTTCCGCCCTCAGAAAAGCACTGGCACGGCGCCTGCCCCACCACCGCCATGAGCCATATCGCCATCCAAGAAAGCATCGACGGTAGCGCCGTCACCTGGATGGAACAGGTCAGCGACCTAGACTATCTTGGCCCAGATCCCTGACCCGATTGATTGCCCGCAACGTGCCGCACCCGCACCTCGGCCTTAGCTATAGGCGCCGGCGGAGTAGGTTAGCTCATAGCTGTGGGAATACAGCTCAAACACAATGCCGAACGGGTCTTCGACATAGACCATACGATACGGTTTTTCGCCGGGGAAATATTCGCGCACCGGCATGCGCTGTTTGCCACCGGCTGCAAGGATGCGCGCCAGCAACCCTTCCAGATCGGGATCCTGGATGGCGAAATGGAACAGGCCAGTCTGCCGAAAGGGTAAATTATCATTAGGCGCATGATTTTTGGGGAATTCGAACAACTCAAACCCGATCCGGTCTGCGGTCGACAAATGTGCGATACGGAATTTGCCCCATCCCGGGCCAAAAACATCATCACACATGACACCGATATCGCTGTCATCCTGCGCGATTTCAGTCGGTTGCATAATGACGTAAAAGCCCATGACATCGCGGTAGAATTCAACCGCCTTGTCAAGGTCAGGCACAGAAAGCCCGATATGGGAGAATGTGCGCGGTGTGGTCATGATCATCTGTCTCCTTGTGATGTTGGCACGATATTTGGCGTGACTTTGCGCATTCATCAAATTATGATTTGACCGCATAATCATAACAAGCTGGAATAGATCATGCTCAACGCGACATGGTTGGACACATTTGTGACCCTGTGCGACATCGGGAATTTCACCCGTGCAGCCCATGTGTTGAACATGACCCAACCCGGCGTCAGCCAACATGTGAAGAAGCTGGAGGCGCAGTTGGGCCAGCCCCTGCTGTCGCGCGATGGCAAAAGCTTTACACTGACACCAACGGGTGCGGCGGTAGCAGAGATTGGTCGGCGCCGACGCCAAGAAGAGATAAATTTCCGCCAATCGCTGCAGTTCGATGATCCCACCAAGGGGGATGTCAGCGTCGCCTGCTCTGGCTCAATCGCATTGTTGCTATACCCCTGCTTTATGCAGGAAATGCAGACCGCACCTGATCTAAGCATTATGTTGACGGCCGCACCCGAAGCCCTGGTGATGCAGGGCGTTGTGGATGGCACCGTTGATTTGGGCGTGATCAGCCATCCGCCCAGCCATCCACGGCTGGAAGGTCTGCGTGCGGGACAAGACGAGCTGTGCCTGTTGCTGCCGCTAGGGCATCACACACCCACGGATCTGGCGGCGTTAAATCAGCTGGGGTTCATTGCCCATCCCGATGGCTACGCCCATGCAGATGAGCTGTTGGGCGCAAATTTCCCCAAGGAATATCGTGGGGCCGAGGCCCTGGTCAGGCGCAGCTTTGTCAATCAAATCGGACAGATCCCAGACCCTGTTGTCCGTGGTCTTGGCTATACGATATTGCCCAGAAGCGGCGTTGACACGTTTCATGACCGGGCACGACTGACCATCGCGCAACTGCCCAATCCTATCTGCCATGATCTGTGGCTGATCCAGCGCAAAAACCGTGTGATGGCGGCACGCGTTGAACATCTGCGCGCAAAAATCACCGCGCGGCTGACCGCATTGTGACCGCGTGCCACACCTTGGGTCGGCCCGGTGCTCCAAATCTGAGGCGCCGAGCCAATATGTCAGTGATTGTGCCGCGGCAATTTACGCGAGATACGCTGAAAATCATCCGCACCGCGAATGATTGCGCCCTCGTCCATCTGCGTCACCGTCTCACGGTAAAGCTTTTGCCAGGGTGTCGCAGAGGGCGGCACCGCAGGCAGGGCCTCGCCCTTGCGCCGGGCAATCTCTGCGGGCTCGACCACCATGTTACAATGGCCTTTGTTCAGATCAATACGGATGCGGTCCCCTGTGCGCAGCCATGCCAAACCGCCCCCGGCCGCGCTTTCGGGTGAGGCGTTCAAAATTGAGGGGCTGTCCGCGGTTCCTGATTGCCGCCCATCCCCGATTGTTGGCAAAGAGGTGATCCCGCGGCGCAACAACCGATCGGGCGGTTGCATGTTCACCACCTCGGCAGAGCCGGGCCAGCCCAACGGACCTGCGCCGCGAATGACCAGGATTGAACGTTCGTCGATATCCAAGGCGGGGTCATTGATCCGGTTGTGATAATCTTCTGAGCCTTCAAACACATAGGCCGTGCCTTCGAAAACCCCCTCGGCCCCCGGATCGGACAGGTAGCGGGCACGGAATTCCTCTGAGATCACGCTGGTTTTCATGATCGCGAAATCAAAAAGATTGCCCGACAGAACAAAGAACCCCGCGCGGTCCATCATCGGCGCGCCATAGGGAAAGATAACCTCCCGGTCCCGGCTTTCACGTCCGTTCAGCGTATCGGCCACGCGTTGGCCGCTGACCGTGGCGCAGGTGCCGTCCAGCTTTCCGGCCTGTAGCAATTCCCACATGATCGCAGGAACGCCGCCCGCCCGGTGGAACCGTTCGCCCAAATATCTGCCCGCAGGCTGCACATTGGCCAAAAGCGGTATGTCATACCCATATGTCTGCCAATCCTCTGCCGTGATATCGACCCCGGCATGTTTGGCCATGGCCACGATATGAGGCTGTGCATTGGTCGAGCCACCAATCGCTGCATTGACCCGGATCGCGTTTAAAAAGGCCGCGCGGGTCATGATATCGCAGGGTCGGATATCTTCTAACACCAGCTCCACCGCGCGTTTTCCCGTGCGATAGGCCATCTGTCCACGTTCGCGGTAGGCCGCCGGTATTGCTGCGCAACCGGGCAGCGACATGCCCAAAGCCTCGGCAATTGCATTCATCGTCGAGGCCGTGCCCATCGTATTGCAATGGCCGATTGACGGCGCGCTGTCCAATGCCGTTTCCAAGAATTCATCATGGGTGATTTCCCCAGCCGCATATTTGCGCCGTGACCGCCAGATCACCGTGCCAGAGCCGACAAGATCGCCCTCATGCCAGCCGTCGAGCATCGGCCCGCCTGATAGAACAATGGCTGGAATGTCGACCGTCGCCGCAGCCATCAGCGACGACGGGGTGGTTTTGTCGCAGCCTGTGGTCAGCACAACACCGTCAAACGGATAGCCATACAGCAGCTCTACCAGCCCAAGATAGGTCAAATTGCGGTCCAGCGCCGCCGTGGGCCGCTTGCAATTTTCAAACAGCGTATGGGTTGGGAATTCAATCGGAATGCCGCCTGCATCGCGGATCCCATCACGCACGCGTTTGGCCAGATCAAGATGATGCCGGTTGCACGGATTCAGGTCACTGCCCGATTGCGCGATCCCTATGATCGGCCTGCCAGAGCGCAGTTCTTCCGGTGTGGTGCCGTAATTCATAAATCGCTCAAGATACAGCGCGGTCATATCGGCATGATCGGGATTATCGAACCAATCTTGGGACCGCAAGCGGGGTTTGGGCGCGGTATCGGTCATTTATCTGTCCTGTGGGTTCGCGCGCGGTGCGGCGTTTAAGGTTTCGATATACAGCAACAGGCCGCTATGGTCGGCCTCGGCATGGCCCTGCGCCACAAAATCGGCGTATTCATCGCGGATTTGTTGCGACAGTGGCAGGGTCAGCCCCTTACCCTGCGCCATACCCATCACCGCATCCAGATCTTTGAGTTGCAGGCGTGAGGGACCGCCGGGTGTGAAATCGCGCGCCACCATCCTGGCGCCATGCAGGTCCAATATCCGGCTTTCGGCAAATCCACCGCGGATCGCATCGCGAAATTTCGCCCGATCCGCGCCGCCTGCCTGGACCAGCACCATCGCCTCGGCCAAGGCCCCGATGGTGATGGCAACGATCTGCTGATTGGCCAATTTGCAAATCTGGCCGGCACCCGCAGGGCCAACATGGGTCAACCGCCCCAACGCCGCCATGACAGGGGCAATATCTGAAATCGTCTGTGCGCCGCCCCCTGCCATCAGTGACAACGTGCCGTCGGTTGCACCGGCTACACCCCCTGAAACCGGGCAGTCACAATAAGCAATTTCCAACGCCGCCAATCGGGCATCGTGATCGCGCGCAATATCGGGCGCAATAGAAGAGCAATCGATCAAAACCGCGCCCTGCCCCATTGCCTGAGCCGTGTTTTGGGTGAAGATCACATCCTCTACTGCCGTGCCGTCTGACAACATCGTAAAAATATATTGCGCACCATGCACGGCCTGTGCCGGCGTTTGGGCCAGATGTGCCCCATCAGGCAGCAATGCCCGCGCCTTGGCCTCGTCGCGGTTCCAGACCTTAACATCATGGGACGCAGCCAACAGGCGACGCACCATTGGCGCGCCCATCAGGCCGGTTCCTAAAAAGGCGATCTGGCTCATTTGACACCTTCCAACTCATCCTCAATGTGGGCTTGAATGATGTGTTCAAAATTCGTCTCGGCACGAAACCCAAGCGATAACGCCCGTTTGGCCTCAAACCCTGGGGCCCAGCCTTTACACATCGCGGTGATCGCGGCGTCAGGTTCGCGGCGGATCAGCTGCACTGCAGCGTCACCGGCGATCCGGCGCAGCGCCTCAATTTGCTCTGCCACGGTGGCAGATACACCGGGCATGGACAGGTTGCGGCGCGGCCCGATCGCGCCCGTGTCCATGCTGGCCGCGTGGCGCATGAACCCAACCGCCGACCGGGGCGAGGCATGCCAATGGCGGATCGTGTCTGGCACCGGCAGCACCGCTTCCTGCCCCACCAGAGGTTCACGCAAAATTCCCGAGAAAAAGCCAGAGGCTGCCTTATTGGGCTTGCCCGGACGAATACACACGGTCGGTAGCCGGATCCCAACCCCATCAAAAATTCCGCGTCGTGTGTAATCGGCCAGCAACAGCTCACAAATCGCCTTTTGTGTGCCATAGCTGGTAAGTGGCGTCGTGTGAAACTCATCAGGAATAGGATAGGGCAAGGGCGCCCCCACCACGGCGATAGAAGAGGCAAATACCACGCGCGGCGTATATCCATTGCGATCATGTTCGTGGCGGATCGCATCAAACAAGGCGCGCGTGCCATCCAGATTGACGCGGTAGCCCTTGTCGAAATCGGCCTCTGCCTCGCCCGAGACAATCGCTGCCAGATGGAAAATCACCTCTGGGCGCTGCGCGATCAATGTCGCAGCTATTGTAGGGTCGGACAGATCCGCCTTTTGGCAACGAAGTGTGATCTGTGATGTGTCGGGCCGATCGGGGGGAATGACATCCACCAGATCCAGCGTTGTGATCTGCGCGCTGCCCAACTGCGGATTCTTCAGCAGATCTTGTGTCAGCTTGCGCCCCACCATTCCGGCGGCACCGATGATTAAACTGTGCATTTTGTCCTCCGCGACGTTTCGGACTGACCTCCCCGCCAGTCTGGTATTGTAATGTTGTCTGACAACATGATAGGAAACGCAAGAGAGGATTTACCCGATCTGGGCGGGTAAGCGTTCGCAGGAGGAAAACAGATGGACGCCGTTAAGGACCGCCACACAGGCACAGATGCTGCACGCGCGCTGCAAGATCGGTTGGGTGCAGATGTAGTGATGACCGGGGATGGTATCGCCCCCTATTGCCGCGATTGGCATGGCGACATGCAGTCTGATGCGATTGCGGTTTTGCGCCCGCGCACCACCGCCCAAGTGCAAGACTGCGTGCGTGCTGCAGCGCAGTTGAGCCTGCAGATCGTGCCGCAGGGCGGAAATACCGGGCTGGTTTTGGGGGCAATGCCAGATCACCCTGACCAGCAGGTTGTGATGTCACTGGAGCGAATGACCGCTATTCGCCGGCTGGATCCAGAGGATTTTTCGGCTGTGGTCGAAGCCGGGATTGTGCTGGAAAGCTTTAAGGAAAGTGTTGCTCAGGCCGGGTTATATTTCCCGCTGACACTGGGCGCGCAGGGCAGCTGCCGATTGGGTGGGAATGTCGCCACAAATGCGGGTGGGGTGAATGTTCTACGCTATGGGATGACACGAGATCTGTTGTTAGGCGTAGAGGTTGTGCTGCCCGATGGCAGCCTGTTCGACGGGCTTACACGGCTGCGCAAAGACAATAGAGGCATTGATCTTAAACACCTTTTCATTGGATCTGAAGGAACCTTAGGCATTATAACAGCCGTATCGGTCAAATTGACGCCTGCACCCGAACAGGTGGCCACCGCGCTGCTTGCGCTTGGCTCGCTTGACGATGCGATCACATTATATCGCCACGCCCGACGACAATGCTGTGACCTGATGTCGGCGTTTGAATTCCTGCCACCACTGGCCTTTACGCTGGCAAAAGAGGGGCTGCCCGATCTGGTGCTGCCGATGCAAGCCGCGCATCCCGCCTATGTGTTGATGGAGCTGTCAGGCTCTGGCCTGGTGAACATTGACGACCTGATGGCGCAATTCATTGAATATGCGTTTGACGCAGAACTGGTCAAAGACGGGGTGGTGGCACAGTCCCAGACACAAGCACGCAATCTATGGCTGATCCGCGAAGGGATGAACGAAGGTCAGGCGAAACGCGGCAAACATCTGCGCACCGATATATCTGTGCCGCTGTCATCAGTGGCCACATTCGTCATCGAAGCAGAAGCCGCGATCCTGGCTGAAATGCCCGGTGTTATCTGCGTGTCCTATGGCCATGTAGGCGATGGAAATGTGCATCTGAATATGTTGCCAGACAACAGCAGCGATATAGATGCGCAGATTTACCGCGCCAAACAGATCGTCAATCAGGTTCTGGACCGTTATAACGGCTCCATCAGCGCGGAACATGGGATCGGTCGTTTAAAGAAACACGATTTTGATCAGAGACTTACTGATGTTCACCGCAGATTGCTGGGCGCGGTTAAAACGGCTATCGATCCAGCTGTAACGATGAATGGGGGCTGTCAGATCGATCTTTAGCCTATGCGATCTGATGTCTGGTAAAAGGAAGACATATGGACAGCGGCTTAGAACAGATCAAACGCGTTGCGCATCTGCCGACCCGGATTGCCTCGGAATTTGCCAAGCGTATCTATGAGGGCAGCTTGCAGCCCGGGGATAAGCTGCCGACTGAACATATGATGGCCAAGACATTTGGCGTCAGCCGGACGGTGGTACGGGAAGCGATTGCGCAACTGCGCAGCGAAGGCCTGGTCGAAAGCCGTCAAGGCGTTGGCGCCTTTGTCCTGGAACGCCCGGCGCGACAAATCTATCTTGATGATGCTAAGGCAATGGACCGGCACGATTTTCGCTCGCTTTATCAATTGCGTATCCCACTTGAGATGGAGGCTGCCGCCCTTGCTGCCGTGCATCACACCACTGCACAGATGGACGCGCTAAGCGCGGCACTTTCCCGGATCACCGATACAGAGAACTGGGGCGGCTCTGGCGTGGAGGCCGATCTGGATTTTCACCGCATTATCGCAGAAGCTACCGGAAATATATATTTCGGCCAGTTTATCGGCGCGATTTCAGATCGAATCAGCCATGTGATTGTGATCGCCAGGACCGAAGGGCAATTAGAGGATGTGATTGCCCACACGATTGAAGAACACACGGCCATTCGCGACGCGATCCGCACCAAAGATCCGGTGGTCGCACGCGCGGCAATGCGCCGACACTTGATCGGATCAGCGCAGCGTGTTGGACTAAGTATCGAATTTTATTCATAAAAAAAACGGTCCAATTTTTATCCTTCCCCTGCCTAGTTTTGGCTTGCGCTGCTGGCATCCCTGCTGTTGTATTGTTGTCAGACATCATATGTCTGGCGGAGCGAGTGGAGGCGCTGCGCGAATGTAAGGGAGGATGTTTTGGCTTCAGCGCATATGTTGAGGGCGGGCCAGGTGCTGCCGGATGATCATCATCGGGCCGTGCTGGTAGGGCGCGTCTGGGTAACCGCGCAGGGCGGTCCCTGTATTGTTACCGTTCGCGGTGAAAACCTGTATGATTTGACAGGCATCGCTGCGACCATGACCCATCTGTTAGAGCGTGCGGACATGGATCAGATCGTGCGACGGTCGGACCTGCCCTGTCTGGGCTCGCTAGACGGTTTTTTGAATGGGTCTGCGGGACGGCTTTTGGCCCCCATTGACCTACAGGCGATCAAAGCCGCCGGTGTGACATTCGCCGCAAGCATGTTAGAACGTGTGATCGAAGAACAGGCCCGCGGCGATGCCGCGCGCGCCAATGATATACGCGCAAAACTGGCCCCGGTGATCGGGGAGAATTTGCGCGATATCAAAGCCGGATCGGATAAGGCCGCACAGGTGAAGGCGCTGTTGCAAGACATGGGCCTGTGGTCGCAATATCTGGAGGTCGGCATCGGCCCCGATGCCGAGATTTTCACCAAATCACAGCCCATGTCTGCAGTCGGGTGCGGCGATCAGGTCGGCATTCATCCTATGTCGCAGTGGAACAACCCAGAGCCAGAGGTTGTATTGATCACCAATGGCGCCGGGCAGATTGTAGGCGCAACGCTGGGCAATGATGTCAACCTGCGCGATGTTGAGGGGCGTTCGGCACTGCTGCTGGGCAAGGCCAAGGACAATAACGCCTCTTGTGCGCTGGGACCGTTTATCCGGCTGTTTGATGATCATTTCACATTGGACAGTATTGATGACGTTGTCGTCTCGTTGCATGTCGAGGGCAAAGACGGGTTCACCATGTCCGGGAACAGTCCGATGCGGGCAATCTCGCGCCGGCCTGCCGATCTGGTCGGTCAAATGCATAATCGCAGCCATCAATATCCAGATGGTGCGGTACTGTTCCTGGGCACGATGTTCGCCCCCACCAAAGACCGTCACCACCCTGGCCAAGGGTTCACACATGATGTCGGAGATCGGGTTGAAATCTCATCGCCCGCGCTGGGGCGGCTGGTGAATTGGGTTGCGAAATCCGATACTTGCCCACAATGGGACTTTGGCATCACCGCCCTGTTTCGCAACCTGCTGACCCGCGGGCTGGGAGAAAGGTTGTGATCATGGCGCGCATCTTCGATCTGTTTTACCGCTTTTTGGACCTTGTGCTGATCGTGTTGCTGGCCGGCATGGCCGTGATGGTCTTTTTAAACGTCGTGCTACGCTACGGGTTGAATTCAGGCATTCCGGTATCGGAAGAGCTGTCGCGTTTTTTCTTTGTCTGGCTAACCTTTATCGGGGCGGTCGTTGCCCATCGTCATCACATGCATATGGGGATGGAGACATTCGTAGCGGCCTTGGGGCGCCGGGGCCGAATGGTGATGATGGGCTTGTCAGAGGTGATCATTCTGGGCTGTTCCTGGGTGCTGTTTCTGGGCACATGGAAGCAGCTTCCGATCAATATTACGATGAACGCGCCGGTGTCCGGGATCTCAATGGCATGGGTCTATGGCACGGGGATGTTTACCGCCGGGATGATCGCTGCGATCTCTGCTACACGTTTGGCGCGGCTGTTATCAGGGCGCATGACTGAGGCCGAAATCGCGGCCTTCGCAGGCGAACGCCACCTGATTGATGAACCTCTGACCCCAGACCCGCGCGGAGGTGCCAAATGACACTTGTTGTCTTTATTGCATCGCTGATCGGCTCTATGTTGACCGGTGTGCCGGTGGCCTTTGCGCTGATCGTCTGCGGTGTCGCCTTGATGACCTATATGGATATGTTCAACACCCAGATCATCGCACAGAATATGATGATCGGTGCGGATACATTTACCTTGCTGGCGATCCCGTTTTTCATTCTGGCCGGAGAGCTGATGAACGCCGGTGGCCTGTCCAAGCGGATCATTGATTTCTCTATTGCCTGCGTGGGCCATATCCGCGGCGGGCTGGGCATTGTGGCGATTTTCGCGGCGATAATCCTGGCCAGTATCTCTGGCTCTGCTGCAGCCGATAGCGCGGCGCTGGCGGCGATCTTGCTGCCGATGATGGCCCGGGCGGGGTATAATTTGCCACGCTCTGCAGGGTTGATTGCCGCGGGTGGTGTCATTGCGCCTATCATCCCGCCGTCGATGGCCTTTATCATTTTCGGTGTGGCCGGAAATATCTCTATCTCAAAGCTGTTTATGGCCGGGATCGTGCCGGGCGTTCTGATGGGGCTGGTGCTGATTGTTACCTGGATCATTGTCGCACGAAATGACGAAGTGGCAACATTGCCCAAGACCAGCTGGTCCGAACGCGGTCGCACAGGGGGGCGCGCGCTTTGGGCGCTTGGCATGCCGGTGATTATATTGGGGGGGATTAAATTCGGCGTCGTCACACCGACTGAAGCCGCCGTAATTGCCGCGTTTTATGCACTATTCGTTGGCACCTGCGTGTATCGGGAACTGAAGCTGACCGACCTGCCCAAGGTGATCTTGAACGCGGGCCGTACCACGGCGGCGATCATGTTTTTGGTCTGTGCTGCGCTTGTGTCAGCATGGCTGATCACAGCGGCCAATATTCCGGCTGAAATCTCGGCCTATATCAAACCACTGATTGACCGGCCGATCTTGCTGATGTTGGCGATCATGGCGCTGATCCTTGTTGTGGGCACCGCGCTGGATCTGACACCCACGATTTTGATCCTGACGCCGGTTCTGCTGCCAATCATCAAAGAGGCAGGCATCGACCCGGTCTATTTCGGGGTGATGTTTATCATGAATTGCTGCATCGGCCTGCTAACGCCGCCGGTTGGTGTGGTGCTGAATGTGGTCAGCGGGGTCGGACGATTGCCCCTTGGCCGCGTGATCGCAGGCGTTTGGCCGTTTTTGCTGGCGCAGATCCTCGTCGTTTTGACGCTGGTTGTGTTCCCACAGATCGTTCTTGTGCCTGCAAGCTGGTTCTACTGAGCCGAACCGGTCGCTCACGACCAAATATTTTTCACTTGATTAGGGAGGATCACATGAAAAAATTGAACCTGAAAGCAGCCTTGCTGTTGACCGTGGCCTGCGGGGTCGCAAGCCCCGCATTGGCAGAATTCAAAGAACGCAATTTCCGTGTCTCGAATGGGATCGCAGAGGACCATCCCGTTCACAACGGCATGGATGCGATGCAGGCCTGTCTGGATGAGAAAACCGGCGGAATGATGAAGATGACGGGGTTCTGGGGCGGCGCGCTTGGCGGCGATTTACAGGCCACACAGGCGCTGCGCTCGGGTGTGCAAGAAGCAGTGGTGACATCCTCGTCGCCCTTGGTCGGGATCGAGCCTGCGCTTGGTGTATTTGACCTGCCCTTCCTGTTTCGTTCCAACGAAGAAGCTTATGCTGTCATGGATGGCGAATTTGGTGATTTCTTGAATGAAAAGCTGGAAGGCGTTGGGCTGATCAATCTGGCCTATTGGGAAAACGGTTTCCGCAACGTGTCAAATTCCAAACGCCCTATCACAAAATGGGAGGATCTTGACGGGCTGAAGATGCGCGTCATGCAAAATAACATCTTCCTTGATACATTCTCAAACTTCGGGGCAAATGCGACGCCGATGTCCTTTGGCGAGGTTTTCTCGGCACTGGAAACAAAAGCCATCGATGCGCAGGAAAACCCCTATGTGACAATCGACACCTCAAAATTCTATGAGGTGCAAAGCTATATCAGCGAAACAAAACATACCTATACGCCATTCCTGTTCCTGTTCTCCAAGCCAATTTTCGACACATATTCTCCCGAGGAACAGGCCGCATTGCGTGAATGTGCTGTGGTTGGTCGCGACGTTGAACGCGAGGTGATCCAGACGCTGAACCAAGAATCCCTGGCGAAAATGGAAAAAGCTGGTTTGAAATTCAACACGGTCTCGCCCGAAGAACAGGTGCGGATGTTGGAAAAATCGCAGCCTGTGTATGAAACCCATAAGGTCGAAATTGGCGCAGATGTGGTTGACATGGTCCAAAACACGCTAAGCGAAATGCGGGCGGCCAATTAAGCCCTGCCTGCCAATCGGTCCCGCCAGTCCGCTGGCGGGACCACTTGCGAACACCGCCAGTTACAAGCACGACCACAGGCACCAGCGTAATGCGCCGCTTGGCATGCCCCGATACTATCGTCAGGAGATTGCAATGCCCGCCCCCGAAAATCCGTTTAAGGCCGCATTGGCGAACGGCCAGTTGCAGATCGGCCTGTGGCAAGATCTTGCCAGCCCCTACTGCACCGAACTTTGCGCTGATGCGGGCTATGACTGGCTATTGATTGACGCCGAGCACGGGCCAAATGATCTGGTGACAATTTCTGGTCAGATCGCGGCGACACGGGGCAGCGGCGCACATCCTATTGTCCGGCCCGCGATGGGGGCGCCGTGGATGATCAAACAACTGATGGATGCCGGGGCGCAAACTATTCTGGTGCCGATGGTGGAAACAGCACAAGACGCCCAAGCTTTGGTGCGTGCGATGCGTTATCCGCCCCATGGTATCCGCGGGGTGGGCGCTGTCGTCGGGCGGGCCTCTGGCTTTGGGCGCATCGCGGATTATGTGCCCACCGCCGATGCCCAAGCCTGCCTTCTGGTGCAGGTAGAAACGGTGCGGGGGTTGGAAAATCTTGATGAAATCGCAACGACACAGGGCGTTGACGGGGTGTTCATTGGCCCAGCCGATCTGGCCGCAAGCCTTGGCCATCTGGACAATCCCGCACATCCGCAAGTGCAGCGCGTGATCGAAGATATTATTGCCCGCGTGATTGGTCACGGCAAAGCCGCGGGGATCTTGATCGGGGACCTGGCGCTGTCAAAACGATATGCGCAATTGGGTGCAACATTCGTGGCGATCGGTCACGATGTCGGGCTTTTGGCGCTGGGGGCATCAAAGCTGTTGGCTGATTTTCATGCGGTTGCTCCCGCCCACGCCACAGCCCAGACAAAGGTTTATTGACCTGGCCATTGCGCAGCACCTAAGCCTGTCTGATGACGAAATATGCTGTATGCACCCTGCCCGCTCGGTCCCAAACCGCAACACGGACCGTTGGCAGCGAAACGCACAAGCCGGCCCTTGGCTTGCTAAAAATTCGGATAAAAACAGCGCGGCGCAATGTCAGCCAAAAGCCAAGATCGCCCGCTCGTTACAAACGCCTTCCCTGTTATGAGTGGTGTGGCGTATGACGCTACAGTCTGCGCGCGCCCCAGCAGCCTTTGGCCGCTTTGTTAATCGGGCGCAGTCACTTTGATCCAAAGGGTTTTATGGCCTGGGCAAGGCACATCGTCATGAAGACACAATTTGGATCTTCCCTATAACCGCCGAAAGGTCCGCAATATTCAAAACCAATTTTTGCATAGAGCCTGCGAGCGGCTGCTGACGCCTCACGACTTCCAGTCTCAAGTGACAAACGGTTTAGGCCCCTCTCATTGGCCGCTTTAATAACCGTGTCTATCAGGTGGGTGCCAACGCCCTTACCTCTCGTCTGCTCAAGAACATGCATCGACTTTAGTTCGCCGTGTTCGCCCGTAAGGGATTTCAGCCCAGCAATCCCGACACATTCGTCGCCTTTCCAAGCACCGAAAAGAAGCACTCCGCTTGTTTCATATTCGTCCAAATAGACGTGAGTATTGCTTTCACTCGGATAATGCGCGTCACCATAGGCTGTATGTATGCCAATAAGGTCAGAGATTTGTTTATCTTTTGGGTCCGCAATGTCTATTTTGATCATTTTGCCTCCGACCAGTTGTCATGGTTTTCGATCTAACCTACGAAAAAAACCGAACTAATCTGTTGACGTTAGCATTCATGACGATGGTGCCAAACTATCGAAGCGCAGCCTTTACTTTGACAGCCCAGCCAAGATCAATGCCCGGTGGCAACATGGGCAGGCTTATCTGATGATTTTCAAATTCGCTCCACCTGTATACGGCCAAATCGTAACCTATCGGTAAGCATACCCCCCCTATCGTCATAGAGAAGATTCTCCTTTGGGTTGATATGGCGTCAGCCGGCGCGCTTATATCGTATCAAGATTGCTATCATTATTCGTTGATTTGGCACTAAAAATTGAACACGGACACGACACGCCGCTTCGCACGGATGCAGGTTAGGGTTGATTGAGTGATACATCGGATCTTGCGACACAGGGCCAGCGCGATATGTCAAACAATTGCAATCCTTTGGGGGCTTGGCGGACCTGCGGCCCATGCCGGTGATTTTCAAATTGATTGGGAAGCATTCGACTGGCCCGCCGGCGTGACCGGCCCCTTAGTCCGCACGCTGAGAGACCAAAACGGGTTTGAGGTCGATGTCACCGTCACCCATACCGGCCCTTTCGCGGGCTATCCTGACGGGGCTGGTGGCACCATTCCCACCCCCGACGACGTAACGATTTTCGGCGGCAGCACGGAATCGCTGATCTTGGTAGTGGATGCGCCGCAAAATCAGGGCGCGATTGGCGACTCCCGCACGATCTCTACTGTCTCGGCCAGTTCTGGCGGTATTGCCATTCTTGTCGACGACCTGACGATTGATGTGTTCGACATCGACAGCACCGACAACAATGCTGTTTCTGACCGCTGTGATTTTTTGACCGTGTTTGGTGATAATGGCAATCCCACGCTTAGCACGCTCAGTTTGACACCTTCTGTCGTGGTGGGGCCGGGGTTTGGCTCTGGCTTGACCGGACCAATCACAGCCAATCAGGCGCAATGTATTTATTTTGAGGGACCGACCGGCTCGCCTACGTCGCCCAATGATGATACGGGGTCTGTGCGCGCGACCTTCCCGGATGCGACTTCTTCCGTGACATTTTGGTATGATGAAAGCATCCAGAATGTTCGGAATTACAACGTCTTCACCACATATGATCCCGGTGCGCGCGGACTTGGGATGTTTGGCAACGCCAATTTTACCGTGGATCAATCCATCTCTTTGGCACGGTCGGTCACGCCCATTTCGGGCCTGCAAGGCGACACAGTGACCTACAGCTATACCGTCACCAACAATGGCGAATTACCCTTTAACATTGGTCAGGATGTGGTGATTGAAGATGATCTTCTGGGCAGTGTGACATGTCCGGCGATCACCGCCCCAATCGCGCCTGGCGGCACGGTGACTTGCACCGCACCCTATACGATATCCGCGCTTGACGTGCTGACCGGAACGGTCAACAGCACAGCCACCGCCGGGATCGGCGCCATCGGTCAGGCCTTTTCAGCCCGACTGCAATCCAACAGCCAGTCACTTTCGCTTGTGACCAGCGTATTATCGGGGGACAGCGGCGCGCAAAACTGCACCCCTCAATCGGTCTTTGCCCACACGCGTAGCCAGTTGGCAGGGCCCGGCAGTGCCGCAGCCTTAACCACCTCCGATATTTTCCTGTTCGATGACGTTACCGAAGATGTCAACGGCAATGCCATTGATGTGGTGTTTCAGCTGGATCAGATCAGCAATGCCAGCGCCGTAAAGCTGGAAGGGTCACTGCAAGCATTAATGACCCCATCAAATAATGGCTATGTGACCTATCGGCTGCGCCTTGTGCAAGATGGCACCGCCACCCCGGCCAATCCGCAAGGCATCGCAATTGAACAAAGCCGGATTAACGGTGTGATCGTGCAGCAAACCGATGTGGACAGCCGTGGCAGTTCTGATGACAGTTCGGACGTTGTGGGCCCCGTTTCTTCGCCGCGTGCCATAAGCTATCTTAACACGGCACCTCTTGTCGCTTTTCCCGCGCCGGGCCAGGCCATCGCAATGGACCCCGCAAAACAGGGTGATCCCAGCAATTGGATCGATGAACCCAATGAAACCAATTTCGACAATTACGCCACCTATGAATATGACACATTTATAGAAGGCGCGTTCATTCATGGCTTTACCGGTTCATCCACCAATCCGGCCACGCGCGGTTCGGGTATTTTGCTATGCGGTATCGTCAATAGCTCTGCCGATGTGATCGCGCGCGACGATGATTACACCGCCTCGCCCCTGAATAGCTTGCTTGGTGGCACCGCGGGGGAGGTTCTGGTCAATGACACGATTAACGCGCTGCCCGCGCTGTTCCCCACCGCCACATTGGAGGTTTTGACCCCGGCGGTTCCGCAAAATGATGGCGACCCGGTGCCTGTTCTGGAAACCTCTGGAGTGGATGCGGGACGGGTGATTGTGCCGCCCGGGGTGCCCGCCGGGACATATACGATCGATTACCGATTGTGCGACAGCCTGACGCCGGGCGATTGCGACCGCGCCAAGGTGACATTGGCTGTGTTTGATGGGCTTGGGCTGGATTTCGGCGATGCGCCGGTCACGTATCTGGTGGCGGCTCATGCCGTCAGACCCTCCCCCACCATATATTTGGGGTCGGTTGCACCAGATATTGAAATCGTGGCGCAATCCGATGCCACCGCCACCGCAGATGACCTGATCGATAATGACGATGAAGATGCCATCCTTTTCCCCGTAATGACACAGGGCGCGATCAGCACGCTGAATATTCCGGTAACCGGTGCAGGCGTTTTGCAGGCTTGGATTGATTTCAACGGGGACGGCGTGTTTGAGGAAACTCTGGGCGAACGTATTGCCAGCGATCTGTCAGATGACGGCACCGGGTTTGATACTGTCGCAGGCGATGGTGTGATTCAGGTGGATGTGGCCGTGCCCACCGATGCCACGACCGCGACAACATACGCGCGGTTTCGTTATGCCAGCACGCCGGGCCTGCCCGCGGCAGGCTTCGCCCTGGATGGCGAGGTAGAGGATTACTCGCTGGTGATCGTCGCCGCAGATCTGGTGGATCGCGGCGATGCCCCGGCCAGCTATGGTGACCCACGCCATATTGTCGTACCCTCAATTTATCTTGGCGCCGGACTACCCGATACTGAATGGGTGCCGCAAAACAGTGTCACCGCCGATGCCGATGATCTGGCCGGCAGTGATGATGAAGATGCCATCGCGCTTTTCCCGGTGTTAGAGGCGGGCACGACACAAAACCTGACGGTGCAAACCCATGAAACGCTTAGCTTGCAGCTGGCGCTTGGCTTGCCGGTATTATCGGGGATTACAAACCTGCAGCTTTGGGTCGACTGGGATCAAAACGGCAGGTTTGAGACCTCTGAACAGGTCGCGGTCAATTACCGTGACGGCGGCGCCGGCGACACCGATGGGGTATTCAACAATCAGATCAGTCTGGAAATTCCCGTGCCGGGGGATATTGGCAACGGCATATCTTATGCGCGCGTGCGTTGGTCCACCACCAGCATTGTCGGGCTGGAACCCTTTGACGGGCTTAATCTGGATGGGGAGGTTGAAGATTACCTTGTTACCCTGTCCAATCCCAATGCGCCTTTGGTTTGCGACACCGGGTTTTATATGATCTATGAAAGCGGTGCGCAGCCGATTTTAGAAAAGCTACAGATCAGCGGGTCTGCCGGCAGTTATAGCACCAACGGCACGACTTATCCTGCCAATTTCTCTGGCACATACACGATGTCCGGCTGGGGCTGGAACGAGGTCGACAACTATATTTACGGCATTTTTCGCAATACGTTTCAGTTGCACCGCGTCACCTATTCAGGTGCTGTGCAACTGGTCAGTGATATGTCCGCGCTGGGATTAGAACCGGTGGGAACCACGCTGGAAATTCTGCCAAATGGCGTGTTGATCTATAATTCTCAGGCCACAACGGGGCGGTATCAGCTTGTCGATATTTCCGACCCGTCCGCCCCAACCAATTTGGGCGTGTTAGAGGCAGGCAGCAGCGCGCCCAATGGCCTGGATATGGCCTATAACCCACGCGACGGGCTGTTATATATGGTGGCAAATGGCAATGACATTTATGCGCTCGATCCGCTTGGTGGGGTGGCTGGTGCGACCTCAACCGTGCTTGTGGCGGACAATGTGACACTGCCGGCAGGCACCGGATCATATCAGCTGGACTCCGTCTGGATGGATGAGAACGGCTATTTCTACGCCTATGATAATGTCTCGCAACAGATTTTTGCGCTTGAGCTGGGCGAGGCCGGGGACCGCCCAGCCAGCTTTCAGTTCTTTAAGGTGGATGGAACAGGTTCCGCGCAGATCGGAAATGATGGTGCCTCCTGCCGAAAAGGATCTTTCTATGCCTCGACCGTATTTGCCGAAGGCACGATATCGGGCAGGCTGTATCACGACAGCAACGCATCGGGGGCCTATGATGTGGGCGAAAGCGGCCTGCCCGCCGATATCTCTATGGCCCTATACCGCGATAATGCGACACCGGCAGACCTGACAGATGACATATTGGTCACCACCACCCAAACCGATGGTGATGGCCGCTATGTTTTTGCCGGGGTCGATGCCACTGTGACCTACCGGATTGAGGTAAACGAGGCGGATCCCGAGATACCCGCGAACCGAACGATCAGCACCCCGAACCCGCGCATCGGCGTCACGGTGATGACCGGCGCCGAGACCTCTGATCAGGATTTCGGGTTTGAAGCAACGGCTTTGCAGGCCGATCTGTCGCTTAACAAAGCAGCCTTTGACACATCAGGTGCCGCCTTGTCATCTGCACAAGACGGAGCGCAGATTGATTTTGTTTTGACCGTGACGAATGATGGCCCGGCCACCGCAACGGATGTGCGGGTGCGCGATCTGATCCCCGATGGGTTCACCTATGTCTCTAATGATGCTGCAGCACAGGCGATGGGTTATGACCCCAGCAGCGGGATCTGGACCCTGACCGATCTGCCCGATGGCACCAGCGCGACACTGACGCTGCGTGTGGTGATGAAGGCCACCGGCACCCATACCAATACGGCAGAGATCGTGGCCTCGGCCATACCCGATCCCGATAGCGACCCGGCGGTCGGCACGCTTCGCGACGATCTTTCCGATGGGATTGTCGATGATGATGAGGCCAGCGCAACGGTCAGTTTCATTGGCATGGGGCCGACCCTGTCGGGCACGGTGTTTCGCGACAACGGGGCGGCAGGGGACACCGCCTATGATGGTCTCCAAGGGGCTCAAGAACCGGGAATTCCTGATGCGACCGTAACTGTCGCGGATACCGTCGGGACCGTGCTGGGCCAGCCGGTGGTTGCCGCGGACGGCACATGGTCGCTGACCTTGCCAGAGGGGTTCAACAGCGCTGTCACTGTTACGCTGGCGCCAACTTCGGACGGCCAAGTTGTGTCCGAATCCCCCGGCACATTGCCCGGTCTGGTGAATACGCAAGCGCGCGACGGAAGCTTCGGCTTTACCCCCGTTTCGGGCGGCACCTATAGCAATCTGAATTTCGGCGTGATCCCCTCTGCACGGCTGCGTAACAGCCAACAGGCCGCAATGCGCTCGGGACAGGTTATCACCCTCCGCCATGAGTATACAGCCCAAGCCCCAGGCAATGTAACCTTTGAAATTGACGTGCACCAAGCGACAATGCCAGGATTATTTTCAACCGGAATATTCCTCGACCCAGCCTGTAATGGCACCCCCATAACGGCTGTGAACGGGGCGCAGCCGATCACGGCAGACACGCGCATCTGCCTGGTGATTAGGGTCACAGCCTCGTCTGCGGCCAGCCCGGGGGCCAGCATCGCCTTTGACCTGATCGCGGATACAACCTATGGCGCGACCGGTCTCAGCGCGCAAGTTCGCAACACCGATGTGGTGCGCGTCGATAGCTCTCAAGGGCAGCTGACATTGCGTAAAACCGTGCGTAACATCACACAGGGCACTCCCGAAGGCGTCAGCAACGGGGCGGCATTAGGGGATGTGCTGGAATATCGCATCTATCTGGACAATCCCGGCACTCTGCCCGCAACGCAAATTGTGATCCACGACAGAACACCGCCCTACACGACCCTCGCGGCGCCGATCCCCAGCTCCACCGCAATTGGCACGGATGTGATCTGCACCCTTGCCGTGCCTTCGCCAAACAACGCTGGCTATGCCGGGCCGCTACGCTGGGAATGCGCGGGGACCCATCCCCCCGGTGCGACAGGCAGTGTGACATTCCAAGTGCAGATTGCGCCCTAAGCCCGAGCGACCACGACCGTGTCGTTCACATGCAGGGACGAATCATCACATCCATAGATTGCATCCATGGGAAGAAATCCCTTCCGAAAACCAAGTAATTACCTGCCCTTTTTTCAGATTCACAAAGCAGAAACGGACAAAAAAACAAAAAATATCAATTATTTCAGCATCCTATAGATCATAATGAATGCCAGTAAGACTATCTAAACTAAAATCAATCTAAGGTGGTAAACGCTGAAATTTTTCTCGGTTACGAAGGAACTGCCTATGTCATTTCTCTTTGATCGTCAGGCTTTGGTGCTGATCGCCGTAATGGCGCTTTTTGCTGCGGCCAGTGCGACTTGGGCGCAGACACTGGAAAGCCAGTTCTCCTATCAGATTGTTGAATATAACGCAGAGGGGCAAGAACAGCTGATCACCCGCGACAGCGTCAAACCCGGTGAGCTCATCCACTACCAGCTTAGCCATGCAAATATGACACAGGATGCGATGGCCGGTCTGGTGATTGCGGCGCCCGTCCCGCAGGGCGTGACCATCACGATAGACGGACAAAGCAGCTCTGTCCCGGCGACATTTGAAGTGCAGGCCGAACTGGACCCAACCCAGGACGGATTGGAATGGTCCACCCTGCCCGCCATGCGCAAAGTGATCGATGGCCGCGGCGTAGTGCAAGACGAACCCCTGCCCGCCAGCGCAATCGTCGCAGTGCGCTGGCGATACGCAAATACGCTAGAGCCGGGTGAAACCGCCTTCAACAGTTACCGCGTCCGCGTCAACTGACACAGGGCCCATACTGTTCGTGCATAAAGCTTAATCCAAGGAATTCATCGTGACGTATCATCCTGCATTCCTGCGCTATGCAAGCGCAGTGGCTTTTAGCGCGTGCATATGCGGCGCAGCCTATGCAGCGCCCGAAGCCGGCGCAGTCATCGGCAACCAAGCTGTCGCAACCTACACCAATGCGTCAGGTGATACGATCACCGTGACCTCCAACACCGTTGAAACACTCGTGCAGCAAGTCGCCGGCGTGACACTGACATCCGACAATTCCGAAACCATCGCGCCCGGCGGCAAAGCCTTCTTGCCACATATTATCACCAATGAAGGCAATGGGCCCGACGCCTTTACGTTAACGGCGACGGAAGACAGCAGCGGTACGCTGAATACGTCGCAACTGGTGTTTTACCCGGACGCGAATATGGACGGGGTTGCCGATAGTGCGACATCGTTAAGCCAAACGCCGGTCTTGGCCCCGGGTGAGCAGTTCGGCGTGGTCATCGAGGCCACTGTGCCCGCTACCGCCGCGGGGGCAGAAACCATAACCGTCCAAGCCGCGTCGCAATTAGATGGCACCGTTTTATCCAGCAATACCGATACATTGACCATTTCCAATGACGCAATTGTCGAGCTGGTGAAATCTATGGTGGCCGATGCCGCCTCGGCGGGTAATCCCAACATTATCGACGCCGGCGATACGGTCACAATCACGCTGACATATTCCAGCACCGGACTGACTGCCGCGACCAATTACGCCGTCGAAGATGTCCTAAGCACCGGCTTGAGCTATGTGCCCGGATCGGCACGCTGGTCGGATTCCGGTGTGGCTCTGGATGATGCGGATGGTGCCCCCACGCCCGATGCCAGCAATGGCAATGGCGAAACGATCGCATGGGAATTTGACGGCACTCAGACCGTGAATTTTAACCTGTCCTCGGTGGCCTCTGGCAGATCCGGGCGAGTCACGTTTCAAGCAACAGTGGCCGCCGGCGCCAATGCCGGGCTGATCACCAACGTTGCGACCCAAACCGTGAACGGCACCACATTCCCGAACTCGAACACTGCATCCATCGTAATCGCCAATCAATATTCGGCCTCTATCGCAGATACGGCGATCAATGCCGATGGGTCCCCAGATGGGTCGGTGACCTCGTCGACCGATGATGATGGCGCCCAAAACGACAGCGTCACCGAAACCGCAGATGTCTTCCAAGGCGCGGTTATTCGCCATGAATTTATTGTCACCAATCACTCCAATCAAGCAGATAGCTTTGTGGTCTCGGTCGCCAATACCGATTTCCCTGCAGACACCACATTTCGTATCGTCGGCGCCGATGGGGTGACGCCGATCATCGGCTCCGTCGGACCATTAGGGATTGACGCCAGCACGCGTGTCACGCTGATTGCCACTTTGCCCAGCAATCTGCTCCCCACCACAACCACGGATTACACTGCGGTCGTCACCGTGACCTCTGACGCCTCAGGCGTCACAGATACATCCACGGCAGAATTTACCGGTGCGATCCTCGCCGCCAGTGTCGATCTGGAAAATACACTGGTCGGTGCCGAGGGCGATGGAGCGGCCCCAACCAATGGCGGCGCCCCTTGGATCACCCAGGCTGTCGCACCGGGTGCGCCTGTTACATTCGCCATGATTGTCGAGAATAATGGTCCCGTATCAGACAGTTATAACCTGACACTGGATCAGGCATTGCCGAGCGGGTGGACCGTAGAGTTCCGCAACGCCAATGGCACGCTGATCAGCAACACCGGAACAATTCCTGCCGGCCAGCAATCCGCCATCTCTGTCACGGTGATCCCGGCGAAAACAGCCGCCCCCGGCACGGCTCCCATAGATATCAAAGTCTCCAGCGCGGTGTCAGGACAATCTGACCGGATTGTCAACGCGCTGAGCGTCAGCGAAATATTCGATATTCACATCATCGAAAGCCAGGATGTACAGGCCTCGCCTGGCGGTGTGGTAGATATTTTTCATACGATCACCAACGCGGGCAATGTCGCCATCACCGAAGGCGCGATTGCGCATGGCGGGCTGTCCGATTTCGCGGGTGCAATTTTCTGGGATCAAAACGAAAATGGGGTTCTGGATGCCTCCGACCCGGTGATCGAGAATTTTGATGAGCTGACTGATGGGATCAGCAGCGGCGTGAATGGTCTTGCGCTGGGGGGCAGCATTTCGGTGATCTACCGTGTCCAAACCCCATCCACCGCCACCGCCGGCGTTCTGGAAATTGCCACGCTTAGCGTCGCGACCAGCTTGAACCTGGGTGCGGGAACGGATGCCGATACAAGCGATAACTCTGTGCAAGACCGGATTATCATCGTTTCCGGCGATGTGACCTTGAATAAATACCAATATATTGACAGCGCCTGTGATGGAACCGTCGGCACATTTTCCAAGACGCGCCAAAATGTCGATCCCGGGCAATGCATCCGCTACATGATCGTGGCCGCAAATACCGGCGCGTTTGACGCCGATAATGTGCGCATTTCTGACACGGCTCCAGCCTATACGACGGTGACAAATTGCGGTGGGCTTTGCCCTGAAACGCTGTTCCCGACAAGCAGCACCGCCACCGTCACCACCACGAGCATTTCCAGTGATCATGGAACGGTTTTACCCGGCGGGGTGGCTCGGATTGAATTCACCGTGCGGGTGGACAATTAACCCGATCCGCCCTGCCTTGGCACGGGGGCTACGCCTGCGCATCGGGTCATTGGTCTTTAAGGAGCACGAGTAATGCGAGGCTTCATCCGCTTTGCACATGCTATGGGCCTATGCGCGCGCCTTGGGATTGTGATCGCCCTGGGCCTTTGCGCCACGCCACAGACCAGTCTGGCCAGCCCGATCACGGCAGGCACGGTCATTCGCAATATTGCCCAGACCACCTATTTCAACACCGCCCTTGGGCTGATGGAGACCATTCAGTCAAATCCGGTGGAGGCCCGCGTTGCCGCCGTTCCCGCCGTAGATATTTCCGGCCAGACGCGGCTAAACATCTCACGCGGTACCCGTGACCATTATTATTACCGCATCCGCAATACCGGCAATGTGTCCTTACAGATCGCACCGCAGATCCAGCTGCGCGGCGCGGTCGCGCTAGTACGCGATGCCCGGCTCGTGCGTGATGTGAATGGCAATGGCCTTGTCGACCGTGATGATTTAGCCGTCGATCCTTCGGTCCAACTCACGTTGAAACAGGGACAAACGATTGATCTGATTTACAGCTTTCGCATTGCTCAAGGCGCGCAACCGGGGGACCAGTTTCAAGCCGAACTCATCTTACATGCCGATTACAACGCCGTTGCACAGCAGGTGACGGGCGACGCCATGGGACAAGCCACTATCGTCTTGGCCGCGTTGGAGCTAACGAAAACGCAATCCATTGTGCCTGGCGATACCCGTGACACGCTGCGCTATGATCTGCGGCTGCGCAATATGTCCGACATGGCCGTTGCCGCCTATGACATAATCGACGCTGCACCTGTACGAATCAACGGCACCCAAACCGCAGGTATTGTGCTGCGCGATAGCGTGCCACTGAATACGGTTTTCGCTGAAATCGTTCAAAATGGTGGGCTGACCCCGCTGTATCATCGCCGTGGCGATCCCAAGCACAGTTATCTGACGAAGCGGCCAAATGATTCCCGCACAATTGACGCGGTTGCTTTTTTTCATCCTGGTGCCTATGCGTCTGGGCGCGCCAATTACGTGGCATTTTCTGTCACTCTGGACCATACGCTTGGCGAAATTGAGGTGGAGAATACCGCACAAACCTATGGCACGGGCGGTTCCGGCGCGTTCGACCTGCCGTCCAACACGGTGCGCTATATCGCCAATCGGGATGCGCCGGGACAGTTGCATATCATTGATCCCCACACCGAAACAGGGGTGGATCATGCCACGCTGGGCTCCGATATTGCGCTGCGCGTGACCTCTGGCGCGTGTAACATTTCCACAGCAGTCGACACGCTCATGGTCATGCTGCGCAGCCAGCTGACCGGAGACATCGAACCCATTTTGGCGCGTGAAACAGGGGCCAACACGGGGGTTTTCGTCACGCCTCCGCTGCCCATTGCAGACATGGCACAGGCTGTGCACGCGGATGGGGTTATCGCCGCAATCCAAGGGGATCATCTGCATGCGCAAACGCAATGCGGGGGTACGGCCCTACAGGCCACAGTGCAGGTAGAGCCAGGAAATTTTGTCTTTGATGCGATCACCAATGCGCCGGTTGCCGATGTGACACTTGTGTTGATCGATGCGAACACGGGGCGTGAAACGGCCCGCACACGCAGTGACGCGCGTGGTTTTTTCGCCTTTGGCACATTACCGCCGGGGCGCTACCGTTTTGACATTGCCGATACGTCTGACTGGCAATTCCCGTCAATCCGGGCAGAGTTTCGCGGCTTTGGGCGCAGCACAACACAGGCCGCGTTCGGCGCGATTTTTAACCATGGTGGCGGGGTGATCTCGGTCTCGGACCTGCCGCTGGATCCGTTTTATGGCGCGCCCATCGGGCTGCGCAAACAGGCAGATCGTGACCGTGTGACACAGGGTGATTTTGTAACCTACACGCTGACGCTGACCAACAACATGCAACAAGCCCTTGTTGGGGCACAGGTTTTTGACCGCCCCGACCGGGGAATGCGCATCGTGCCTGGATCGTCCAGCTTGAATGGAACAGCACTGGCCGACCCGATGGCCGACGCCGATGGCGACATGGTGTTCGATTTGGGAAATCTGCTGCCGCTGGGCAGTTATAAGCTCAGCTATGCCATGGCCGTCACCGCAGTCGCACACGAAGGACAGCTTGAAAACACCGCGATTTTGACTGGTCGCCAAGCCGGCAGCGGGATTTTGCACCAATCGGCACTGGCGCGTGCTGTGGTACGGCTGGACAATTCGGGCGGAGTGTTTGCGCGGCAAGGCACGGTTTTAGGCACGGTATTCATGGATTGCAACGCCAATGGGCGCCAAGACGGCACATCAGAACCCGGCATCCCCGGAATTCGCATCGTCACACAGGAGGGGCTGTTTGTTGTCACTGATATCAATGGCAAATACTCGCTTCCCGGACTACGCCCCGTCACACACGCGTTCGGGGTGCAAAGCGCGACATTGCCGGCCAATACGCAAATACGTGTGACGCGCAGCAATGATCTTGGCCGCGGCGGAACGCGTCTGGTGCCCCTGCGCCGTGGAGAAATGCGGGTAGAAAATTTCGCGGTTCTGGCGTGCACGCCCGACACGCTGGCCGAGGTCACGGCGCGCCGCGATCACTTCACCCAAGACATGAAACGCCCCGGGTTGCACGCCACTGACCTGCCCATTGAGGCGACGCGCGCCACCACCCTTTCCGCGCGCTCCGAAGCCGGGGTGGCCACCACCACACATCTGACGCCGTCGCTTTTGCAGGCCCAAAACGAAGATCCGCAACATGGTGTTTTGCGCCCTACCCTGACAGAGAAAACCAGAACACCTCGCCGGCCGCTCGATGCGATGATCAAAGAGTTTGATGAAACGGCGGTTTTTTTGGATCTGGAAGACGGACAAATCCTAAAGCGACGAACGCAAAACATTCGTGTAAAAGCCAGGGCAGATTTAACCTTGGATCTGATCGTGAACGGCCGCCCCCTTGGATCGCAGCGCGTTGGCGAACACAGCCGCTGGGGCGAAAAAAACGTTCAAGCCATTGAATTTATCGCCGTCACCCTGCGCGCAGGCGACAACCATCTGGTCCTTGTGGGACGCGATGGGTTTGGTATTGAACGGTTGCGCCATGACGTCCGTGTAACGGCACCCGGCGATGCCACGCGCATTGACATTATCGCCCCCGACACAGCCAGCGCCAATCCGGTCAATAAGATCCCGGTGGTTGTACGCCTGTTGGATGCGCGCGGCCTGCCTGTCCCTGCCTCTGCCACCGTGACGCTATCGGCGGGCAAGGCGCTGTGGGATGTCGAAGATATCCGCCCCGGCGCCCCCGGCGTGCAGGCCTATATCGACAATGGCGAGGCAACGTTCAACCTGATCGCGCCGCAAATCGCGGGTCCAGATACGCTGATCATTCGTGCCGGTTTCGACACCGCGCAGGCCGCCATCACCTTTACCCCTGACCTGAACGAGCACATCCTAATCGGGGTGATCGAAGGCGCGATTGCGCTCAACAAAAACACTGCGGGCGCGTTGCTGCGCGATGGGCGGCTCAACCCTTTCGAAGACACAACCACTGGCTTACGCGGAGAGCTGTATTTCAAAGGCGCAATCCGCGGAGAGTCGCTTTTGACGCTGCGCTACAGCTCTGATCGCGATACAGAAGACCGGCTGTTTCGTGACATTCAGGCCGATGAATATTATCCGATCTATGGCGACAGCTCAGAACGCGGCTATGATGCCCAATCTTCAAGCAATCTTTATGTAAAAGTGGAACAGGGCCGATCCTACATGCTTTACGGCGACATCGCGATTGAGCCAGAGGCCAGCGCGTTCAAACTGGGCGGACAGCGCCGCGTCGCCACCGGAGCCAAGGCACATTGGGAAAATGATCGCGTATCGGTCACTGTCTTCGGCGCATACACCGCCCAAAACCAGCAAGTGGTTGAATTTCCCGGGCGCGGCGTGTCTGGCCCCTACAATCTGACATTGGCGGGCTATGTCGAGGGGTCAGAACGTGTTGAGGTCTTGGTGCGTGACGAAGATGGCGGAGATATTTTAACCGCCACTTCATTGCGGCGTGGCACGGATTACATTTTGGATTTCTTCCGCAATACAATCACCTTTGACGACCCGCTGCGCCAATATGATCTGCAAGGGAACCCGATCTCGGTCCGCGTCACTTATGAGGTCGAGCACGATGGCGCGGCCCGTTATTGGCTTTATGGCAGCGAGGTCAACTATGCGCTGAACGAGCGGACCACGCTGGGCGCGCGCGGGGTCCATTCCGATGCGCCCAAGGGCAACCCCGCGCGTGAACAGCTGCAATCTGCCTATCTACGCCATGAAACTCTCAGGGGTGGCATATGGGAGGCCGAGCTGGCACGGTCCGTCGATTTCGCTGGGCGTCGTGATCAGGCAGGGCGGCTATCCTATGATCTGCGCACCCAAGATCAGCAGCTGCGATTTGAAGCCATTCACACCGGAAATAATTTTGTCGCCGGCGGCGGCTTGGCGCGTGCGGGCACAACGCAAATGCGTCTCTCATATGGCGTGGCGTTGGACGACAAGAATGACCTGGAACTCGTGGCGCAATATCTAAAAGATCGCAGCGCAGACAGGGATTCACTTGAAATCGAGGCACTATATGCGCGCCGCTTTAACGATCGATTGCGTGGCGAAATAGGTCTGGAACTGGCCAGCCGGTCACAAGATGGTCGGCGCGGAGAAGATGGCGCGGTGATCATTGGGGCGGATTGGTCCCCCACAAGCCGTCCTGATGTGGCGATCCGTGCGCGGCTTCGCCTGCCTGTCATCGGCCAAAACCGCGATCACGCTGAACTGGTCTTGGGCAGCTACCGAGAACCCGCGCCGGGCTGGCGCAGCTATAATGAGGTGGAGCTGACATTTGACCGCCGTATGCTGTTATCACGCGCGCGCTGGGGCATGGAATATCAACTTAACTCATGGTTAAGCGGCACGACAGAAATCAGCGAAGCCCCCGATGACCTGGAAGAAACGCTGCATCAGGGCGTAGACACACAGTGGCAGATCAATGACGCTACGACCCTGAATTTGGGGTTGGAACATTCGCGAAAGGCCAAGACGGGAGGTGAAGAGTTGACCAGCATCACCCTGGGCGCGACATGGGAAAACCATGCCGGGACAAGGGTTGGAGACGCCGATTTCGACACGACGATAGAGCCAGATGGAACCACATTCTATGCAAGCCTTGGCCTTGCGGCGCAGGTCACGCCAGATTGGGCACTGCTGGGCCGTACCCGTGTTGCCGTCGACAAACGCAGCAAACCCCATCACCAACGCATTCGGACCCGGCTGGGCATTGCCTATCGTCCCGTATCAGATCCACGGCTGGATGTGTTGGGTTGGTATGAGCATCGGTTAGAACAAAGGCATGGCCGCAATGAAACGCATCTATGGTCAGTCGACGCGCATTATGAACCCACCGAGAACCTGCGGCTGAACGGAAAATATGCCGGGCAGCATCAATCGATCTGTGTCGGTCCAACCTACGCACAAACGACCACACAGCTGTTACAAGCCGGGCTGAACGTCGAATTCTTCGATGACCGCCTTCAATTCGGGATGAATGCCGCCCGGCTGTGGGACAATGATGGCGCCGGCACGACCGGCATTGGCGCCGAGCTTGGCTTTTCCCCAACAGAAGGCGCGCTCATTGCTGTGGGCTTTAACGCTGTGTCTGACGAGGTCGCGGGGCAGTCTGATCTATATCAGGACGGCGCCTATCTGCGCGTAAACCTGTTGCTGGATGACAGCCTATGGGATCGCCTGAACGGGCTTCTTGCCAAGTAGTGTGATTTAGCCCGGTTGCATATTCACTATGCAAATAGGCCAAGCTCATACGAAAAGATATTATATTATGAACACTCACGCGGCAGTAGAGGCCTGAATTTCGGCCCACGCCCGGTTCAACGCAACAGTTCGTTCCTGTGCAAGTTTCACGGCTTCTTCGGGCAGCCCCCGCGCAATGGCGCGGTCAGGATGAGCTTCACGGACCGCTTTGCGCCATGCCGCGCGAACTTGATCCAGCGGCGCACCCGGCGTGACCTCAAGAACCGTCCAGGGGTCGGGCTCTGCATCGGGGACCAATGTGGCCTTGATCGAGCGGAAACAGCATTGCTCCAACCCGAAGATACGTGCCACTTCCAGCAAGAAGGCGTCTTCGGCTTCGTGGTAATCGCCATCTGCAACGGCGATCGCAAACAGTCCCTCCAAAATATCTTTCAAAACCGGATCACCAGGGCCAAACATTGCGGCGATCTTACGGGCATAAGCATCAAATCCCGCCACATCCGTGCGTGCCAGATTGAAGACACGCGCAGCGTTTTCCTCTTCTTCCCGCGGAATTTGGAAAATACGGCGAAAAGTTTCCACCTCATTGCGGGTGACATGCCCATCGGCCTTAGCCATCTTTGCGCCAAGCGCGATGACAGCAATGGTAAAAGCCACAGACCGCTCAGGAGGCGCGCGCAAATAATCGAAAACAACAGACAATCCCTCGCCCCGTGCAAGGGCGGCAATGATGGCTGCAATGCGGGACCATATTGAAAGCGGCTTATCCATACGCATCAGTTTAAACTGACTCGCGGCGGAATGCATCCTGACATTTTCGCTATCACTACCCGCAGCGCAACGGGCGTATATGAAATGATCACTGCGCCCGCTTATATTGCGACATATGCGTCACCTGTTTAAGAGGCGCGGCGCACCGCGTAAGAGGGTGATCCGCTTTCAGACAGAATAAAGATTGACGCTTCTGCAGTGAGCTCTTTGGCCGTTTGGCTGAGCACATTGGTGGCAGCCGAGCTTTCCTCAAACATTGCTGCGTTTTGCTGCGTCAGCTGGTCAAGCTGCGTAACCGCCGATGTGATTTCATTCAGACCAATTGATTGTTCTTCGGCAGACGCGGCAATGCCACGCACCAATGTATCCAACGTCGAAACAAGGTTCTCGATCTCGCTCAGAGCTGTGCCTGATTGATCGACAAGTGACACACCGCTTTGCACCTGCTTCTCAGATGTTTCGATCAATGTTGCGATTTCGCGCGCCGCATCCGAGGACCGTTGCGCCAAAGCACGCACTTCAGACGCCACCACGGCAAACCCGCGCCCTGTCTCGCCTGCCCGTGCGGCCTCAACACCGGCATTCAGCGCCAACAGGTTGGTCTGGAAAGCAATATCATCAATCACAGAAGTGATCCGCGAAATCGATTGGGAGCTGTTGGCGATTTCCGTCATCGCTGTGATGGTTTGCTGCACCACCGCACGCCCGGCAACCGAGCGATCCTTGGCCGTCCCAACGGTCTTGGCCGCGTCTTTCGCACCCATCGCAGAACTTTTGACAGAGCTTGCCAGCTCTTCAATCGCGGCGGCGGTTTGCTCCAACGAGGCGGCTTGCGACTCTGTCCGGTGGCCCAGATCCGCCGCCGCATTTGTCAAACTGCCGCTTTCGGTCATCAATGTTTCGGCACTGGCAACAATAGAACCTACCAATGTCGCCGTCTTCGACATCGACGCGTTCAACGCCTCACGCAGCCGTTCCAGATCCGCCGGCACAGCTTCATTCATACGCCCGGTCAAATCACCATGGCTCATTTTTTCAATCACGGTTTGGAACCCGGCAATCGCCTTCTTGCGTTGGGTGATATCGCTGGCGAATTTCACCACCTTATACACGCGCCCCTTGCCATCCACGATGGGATTATAGGTCGCCTGGATGAACACGTCAGATCCGTCGTTACGGATGCGACGGTATTCACCATCCTTAAACACCCCTGCGCCCAGATCTGCCCAAAATTTGGTATAATCGGACGTTTCGCGTTCTTCCGGTGCAACGAATATCGAATGATGTTTTCCAACGATTTCGGACAGCGAATACCCCACTGCCGATAGGAAATTGTCATTCGCTTTCAAAATTTTACCCTTTGGGTCGAATTCAATCACCGCTTGGCTGGCATCTAACGCGTTCATCTGCCCCGCATTATCCAGATTGGTGCGTTTAATCTTTGTAATGTCAGATGCGAACTTGATAACTTTGATCAAATTTCCATCGACATCGCGCATCGGATTATAGCTTGCGCTCAACCACAATGTGTCGCCGTTTTTCTTCTTGCGGCGGAACTCTCCACGGATGAATTCTCCACGGCCCAGATTTTGCCAAAAGGTTTTGTACTCGGCGCCGGACAGCTCGTCAGGATCCATGAAAATCCGGTGATGCTGGCCGCGCAACTCTTCGGCAGAATATCCGGTGGCCGACAGGAAATTATCATTGGCATAGATGATATTACCCTCCATATCGAATTCGATAACAGCAGAGGACGCGTTCATCGCATCCAGTTTGCTGCTCATCGCCATTCGGGCCGTGGCGTAGCGTGTCACATCAGAGGCCAGCTTTATGACCTCGACGACATCGCCCTTCGCATCCTTTATCGGCACATAATTGGCCTCAATATGCACGGCTTTTCCGGCCTTTGTCTTTCGCCGCAGGGTTTCGTGATGGGGCTTGCCAGAGCGCAGCTTCTCCCAAAAGGCCTGATAGCTGTCGCCATTCAGGTCCTGATCCATCATAAAAATGCGATGTTTTTGTCCAACGATCTCCGCCTCTGAGTAGCCCATCAGATCGCAAAAATTCTTATTGGCCGTCACGATCGTGCTATCGGGCTGGAACTTGATAACAGCCATGCTCTGATCCACGGCTGTCTCAAGCTGTGTCATCGATGGGGCAGATACGGCAGAGGGCTTGCGAAAAAACATGTACTATCCAGATTAAGGTCAGGTTACATGTAATTTCTGGCATATAATTCTGAATAAAGCCTTTCCGCCGCAGAACCTTTCTTCCCACCCTGCCACTATCAACCGTTCTGGGCCACGAATCCCAGGCGGGTCTTTACAATTGGACCCACTTTCGAAAAATCCATCTGCCCGGTGTAGCGCGATTTCAGTTCGCCCATCACACGGCCCATGTCGCGAATCGATGTGGCCCCCACTGCGGCAATCGCGGCGTCCACCGCCGCTTCAACCTCCGCTTCTGACAGCTGGCGGGGCAGGTAATCCTCGATCACCGAAATCTCCGAACGTTCCTTCTCGGACAGTTCCAAACGCCCGGCCTCTTCATAGGCGCGCGCCGATTCTTGTCGTTGCTTCACCATCTTACCCAAAATCGCCAGAACCTCGGCATCGCCAACTTCTGGCGCGTCGCTCTCAGACCGCATGGCGATTTCACGATCTTTGATCGCAGCATTTACCAACCGCAGGGTCGACAAGCGCATTTTGTCCTTATCCCTCATCGCTGTCTTCAGCGCAGCGGCAATCTTTGCACGCATTTCCATGGTCTGATCCCCAGTTTCCAAGCAAGCGTCCACAATAGCGATTTGCCCCGCAACGCACAAGCAGCCTAAGTTATTGATAAACATAGACAACACAAATATGCAAAGCCCCCTTGACCCCTTCGCGTGTCGCTCGTAGGTTCCAGCAGATTTTGTCCGGGGAGTCGCACCATGCCTGCAAACTATCAGTCCAACGACAAACCCACCGCTGTCATCGCCTTGGCCGATGGGCAGCTGTTTTACGGCCGTGGGTTCGGCGCAACCGGAACCACGGTTGCCGAGCTGGTGTTCAACACCGCCATGACTGGCTACCAAGAAATCATGACCGACCCGTCCTACGCTGGTCAGGTTGTGACCTTCACCTTTCCGCATGTCGGCAATGTCGGTGTAACGCCGGAAGATGACGAAACTGCGCAGCCCGTTTCCGCCGGGTTGGTGGTGAAATGGGACCCGACCGAGCCATCGAACTGGCGCGCCACCGACAATCTTGTCAATTGGCTAACCAAGACGGGCCGGATCGGTATCGGCGGTGTCGATACCCGCCGCCTGACCCGCGCGATCCGTCAGCAAGGCGCACCTAATGTCGCCATCGCCCATGATCCAGAAGGCAATTTCGACATTGAAGCCCTTGTAAAACAAGCCCGCGACTGGAGCGGCCTTGAAGGGCTGGACCTTGCCAAAGATGTTACTTGTGCACAGTCCTATCGCTGGAACGAAAAACGCTGGGCCTGGCCTGATGGGCATCAACCCAAGGCCGAAGGCGGCCCCAAGGTTGTTGCCATTGATTTTGGTGCAAAACGCAATATTTTGCGCTGCTTGGCCTCTGCGGGCTGCGATGTGACTGTGCTTCCGGCCAGCGCCACCGCCGAAGAGGTTTTGGCACTTAATCCAGATGGCGTGTTCTTGTCCAACGGTCCCGGAGACCCGGCTGCAACCGGCGCCTATGCCGTGCCAATGATCAAGGGCGTGTTGGAAACAGATCTGCCGGTCTTCGGAATTTGCCTTGGCCATCAGATGCTTGCCCTTGCCCTTGGTGCAAAGACCATCAAGATGAACCACGGTCATCACGGCGCGAACCACCCGGTCAAAGACCTGACAACCGGTAAGGTTGAGATCACATCGATGAACCACGGCTTCACCGTTGACAGCCAGACCCTGCCCGACGGTGTGGAACAGACCCATGTGTCATTGTTCGACGGATCCAACTGTGGCATCGCGATGAGCAACCGGCCCGTCTTCTCGGTTCAATACCACCCCGAGGCCAGCCCGGGTCCGCAGGACAGCTACTATCTGTTTGAGCGTTTCGCAGACGCGATGAAGACACGTTGACCTAAGGTCTTCATTTGACCACAGAGTTATCCACAGATCATTCGACACGCTCCCGGGCGTGTCGTTTTTATTTAACGTATCATTAACTAAGCGGATGCACGCTAAGGTTGCAATTGGATAAGCAGCCACGCCATGTCCCTACCGCCGAATTACCATATCGTTACATCCCCTGCCCCGCGCGGGCTGACAGAGGCACCCGCGACCGCCTTCATTAACGCCTTTATGCAACGCCAGGACGAGGCCACGCCCGCCAATCGACCGGCCCCACGCCCGCGCATTCCGACCGTCCCGGTGCGGCGCAAACCCTTGGGGCAGATATTGCTTGAACGCGGCGCCATCACGCCGCAACAGCTATTACGCGCTCTTGCCCTGCGTCGACGTGAAGCGGCCCGTTTGGGGGAAATTCTATTGACCCGTGGCTGGGTGCGCGAACCCGATCTGATGGCCGCCTTGGCATACCAATGGAAGGTAAACGAAATTGATCTGGCCGTGCAGCGTCCGGACCCACGATTGATTGATGCCTTTGGTGCAGATCTGTGCCTGCGTGAAACGGTTGTGCCCTGGCGGTGTATCGGGGGCGTCTGCGCTGTGGCCACCGCACGGCCTGAATATTTCGCGCAGATAGTCAAAACCTTTCCGCCGGAACTTGGCCCATACCGAATGCTTCTGGCATCTGAAAGTGCCATTCACCAAAGCCTGCTGACCAGCCGTCAAACCGCATTAATCCGCCGTGCGGAACGCCTGTTAGAGCCCCAGCTAAGCTGCCGCCCCCAGCCAAGGCCAAAGCCCAAAACCGCATTTACCATTGCCTGTGCTGCCGGGGTTGCTGTGGCAGCCACGGCACCGATTGCCACGCTGTCGGTATTGTTTTGTTGGATGATCGTGACATTGGCCGCCAGCAGCGTGCTGCGCGCCTGCGCCTGCGCCGCACATATCTTGCATGAGCGGCACCCCCCCGCCAAAACAGTGCCACGCCCCAAGGCGCACACCCGCCTGCCGATCATTTCGATCTTGGTGCCAATGTTTGACGAGCCGACCATCGCGCCGCGCCTTATCGCGCGATTGGCGCGGCTGAATTACCCGCCAGAGCTGCTGGATGTGCTGCTTGTCATTGAAGAAAGCGACCACGCAACCCGCACGGCCCTTGCCCAGACGCCGTTGCCGATCTGGATGCGCGTTATCACCGTGCCAAATGGACCAATCCGCACTAAGCCCCGCGCAATGAATTTCGCACTTAATTTCTGTCGCGGTTCTATCGTTGGGGTTTATGATGCCGAAGATATGCCCGATCCGGATCAACTGCATGATGTCGTTGCACATTTTGCAAAGGGTGACGAAAATTTGGCCTGTGTGCAAGGGATATTAGACTATTACAACCCGCGGATTAACTGGCTGTCGCGCTGTTTTACCATTGAATATGCGACATGGTTTCGGGTGATCTTACCCGGACTGTCGCGGCTGAAAATGCCGATCCCATTGGGCGGCACCACCTTATTTTTTCGCCGTGATCTGTTGGAAACTCTGGGCGGGTGGGATGCGCATAACGTCACCGAAGACGCCGATCTGGGAATACGTCTGGCGCGCAAAGGCTACCGCACAGAACTGATGAAGTCCGTCACCCGCGAAGAGGCCAATTGCCGCCCCCGCGCATGGATCAAGCAAAGGTCGCGTTGGTTAAAGGGCTATGCGATGACATGGATGGTGCATATGCGCAATCCCGCCCAACTGTGGCGCGATCTGGGGCCAAGACAGTTTATCGGCTTTCAAATCATGTTCTTAGGCTGCGTATCGCAATATCTTCTTGCCCCGTTGTTATGGAGCTTCTGGCTGCTATCACTGGGTCTGCCGCATCCGCTACAGCCAATGATGCCGCCCGATCTGCTGTCGCTGCTGATTGCATTTTTCATCACGACAGAGCTTGTACAGATAGGGACCGGGATCTATGCCGTGCGCGGTGCAGAACATCGCCACCTTTTGCCATGGGTGCCAAGCCTGCATCTGTATTTCCCGATCGGTGCTTTGGCGGGCTGGAAAGCCGTATCAGAGCTGATCCACCGTCCGTTTTACTGGGACAAAACTGACCACGGGATTTTTGACACCCATCCTGATTTACTTCCGGTGCCAATACCGGTGGCTGTCACCGCGCCTGCCCCTACGCGCGAACGTTTGTCGATCGCACCGCTGATCGACTGACAATTGCGCACTATGTGCATCCGCTCAATCAAAATTTGGAAAGGGATTGGAGCGGGTGAAGGGAATCGAACCCTCGTCATCAGCTTGGGAAGCTGCTTCTCTACCATTGAGATACACCCGCATTGCATCGGACTTTTACCCTGCACCTGCCCGCTAGACAAGAGGGCGCGCTGCACAAGAACGCAAATTTTTGGGCCATTCCCCGGATCGGCAGATCAGCGGTTTAGGTCTTGTAACAGGCGGCCATGTTTGCGCAGCTCTTCGATCAGCGGGCCGAACCGCGTCAGGCCCCGGGCTTGCAGCGCAGGCAACAGGCGCAAAAACGCCTCGCTGGTGGCCAGCGTATCCCCCAGCGCAGTGTGACGAGCCTCCTCCGGGATGGTGATACCCAACCGATGCGTCAGCGCGTCCAGACTGTGATCTTCGGATTGGCCAAAAACCACGGCTGACAACAGCACCGTATCCAGCACGGGATGGGTGAATTTCTGGCCGATCACCGGCTCTTTCAACCGCAAGAAACCGATGTCAAACGGGGCGTTATGCGCCACTAACACTGCGTTATGCGCAAACCGGTGAAACCTGCGCCCGACCTCTGCAATCGTGGGTGCATCTTGCACCATCGCATTGGTGATCCCGTGGATTTTCGTTGAAGCTGCCGGAATATCGCGGCCCGGATTGACCAATGTATCGAACATCTCCGCCTCTACCCGGCGGGCATTGACGATACGCTGCGCGGCGATCTGAACGATTTCATCCCCCGCATCCGACCGCAGACCGGTCGTTTCGGTATCAAATACCACATATGTCAATTGATCGAGCGGCATCTGCGCCAGATCGCCCCCCGGACCCTGCGACAGCAGATCAAAGTCATAGACGACCGCGCGGGCGGGCCGCGTGGGACGTGCCGTCGCGCGCCGCGCCTCGCGCAGGGGAAGACACAGCCGGGCGCGGCCATCGCTCATTTCTTCGGGCCAAAGTGTGCTGGCATGGGTGGTCAAAACCGCCTGCCCCGTCAAATCCGCCATACGCATATCCAGCGGCTGATCCAGCCAATCTTCCAACATCGCAATCGACACTGCAGGCCCCATCCATTCCAGCGCCAACATCGCCCCGGTGCCATCTTCGGAAATTTCCAGCCGAAACCCATCGCGCCCATCGCGCAACCAGGCTTCCAGCGCCGCGTAAAGCGCGACCAGCTCAAACCCATCGCAACGCAACATCAACGCCGAGGCGACAGGCATCAGCGCCCCGCCACGGCTTTCAATCCGCGCGCGCACCGCATCCCCTAAATCCGAGGCACGGATCATCGCCAGCGGCCACCACTCTGCCCGGCCCGCCTCATGTCGGTCCTGCAGATGGTGGATCGCCCGCGCCAAGCCGCCCGCCTCGCTTTGCGCCGCCAGCCGCACGCGGTCGCGCGCCTCTCCCACGGGGCCTGCCGGATCTGTCAAAACGCCGATCAACGATTGCAAGGCCGCCGCCGGACGGCGCACCTGATCAAACAACGCATCAATCAGATCCTCACGTGTGCGGTGCGCGGCGACATCAGCTGACACATCGCGCAATGTCAGCACATAGCCGGCCTCCGCCTGCCCCTGCTCCCCGGTCAGCAAACGCATCCGCGCCGCCAGGATCGCCCCGCCCGCGACGGTAGAACACAGCAGATCCGATGCGGCATCGGGATCTTGCGTCGCCTGCAACCGGCTGTAGGCATGCACAATCGGCCCTGCATGCAGATAATCAAACACCCCGCGGCGCAAACCAAGCCCCTGGTCGCCCGCGCGGTTTCCACCTAAAAAATCAACGGCTTGACCGTTGTAAAACACCACCTGATGATCGACCGAACACAGAACAACACCGACTGGCACATCCGCCAACAGCGCCTGCAACCGGTCGCGTTGCAGCTGCAATCGACGTGTCTCACGCATCACCGCCTGGGTCAGATCATGCCGCGTCTGCACCAATGCAGTGGTCACATCGGCCGCCGCATTGGGCAAATCGCCCAGATAGGGACCTATATCGGTCGGGAAACGCGCAGCGACATCGGCATGGCTGCGCGCGCGCATTGCTCCCGACAGCCGCTCTATCGGCTTTGCGACATGATCGTCGAATAGCACCCAGACCCAGACAATAAGCCCCAGAACCGCAAAACCCGCCACCGCCGCGCCCAGCCAGCCCGCGCCGCCACGGGCCTGATCCCACCATGTGGCGCCGATGATGGCGACAACAGACCCGGCCCCAAGCGCGCCAAAGATCGCAGCGATCCGAAGACGCAGGCTAAGCCGGGGCAGATGCATGTCACGCGCCCTCCCGGTCCAGCATCTCATGCACAGCTGTGCGAAGTTCTTGCAGATCAAAGGGTTTTGCGATGAACCCATCCGCCCCAAGGGCCAGGCCCTTGCGCCGCTCCATCGCTGAACCGCGCGCGGTCATCATCAAAATCTTAACCCGGTCACAGCCATGATCGGCCCGTACCTGCTGGCAAATCTCAAACCCTGACACCTCAGGCAGCATGATATCCAGCAACACAAGGTCAGGACGAGTGCCACGAATACGCTCCACCGCGCCGGCGCCGGTGGCAATCCGGTCATGAGTAAAGCCCTCACGCGTCATCAGATAATCCAACGCGATGGCAATATTATCCTCATCTTCAATGATCAAAACGTGGCGTGGATCAGCCATGGGTTTGCTCCTGGCCGCCACAGGCCAGCGCGAGCGCCGGGTCATCAACACCCACCGTCACCCATGACCCGCCGGTCAGATCACCATCGCGCAGCGCCGCCCCCCCGATCAAATCCGCACGCCGATGCGCCGCGCAATCAAAGGCAACCGGAACCGCCTGCACTGGAGCCCAGCGTTTCACCAGCAGCAATTCGGTCTGCGGCAACGCGCTATCGGTGATCCGCCCCTGATCCAACGCCATAAACCGCGTTGTGACCGGCACCGCATAGGTCCACGGACGCCACCAATTGCTGTCTTGTACGGCGATGGCGACGGCCACATCATCGTTCAATGCTGCACGCATCGTCGGATACCATGTATATTCCGCATAGATCGTGTAGCCCAGCATTGTCACCCCCGCGACCGCAGGCGTGATCCATTTCGGCACGCTGGCACCCAGCCATCTGCGCATCGCATGACGGACGGCAAACATGACCAAACCTGCCAGAACACCGGCACTGAGCATCGCGATAAAATCCGTAATCATCCTATATCCTTTCCATCGCACGGCTCACAAAACACGGCCATGCCCCAGCGCGCCTTGCATCGTGCGCACCACGACAAACGCGTCCCGCAAATGCGAGCGTTCAAAATCTGACAGATCCGAGGGCGCAAGAAAATTATCCGCCGCCCGACCTGACCGGATCAGGTTCGACTGATTTTCCAAACGCATTCCTGCAATCAAATCATAGGCTTCGATAAGATCGCGCGCGCCCGAATCCGAAATAACACCGAAATCTTCCGCCGCTTGCAGCCGATTGCGCGTATTGGCCTCTGTGATGCGGCCGCGCAGCGCGTAGACCCGCGCCAGATCCGCCACCGGCACCACCCCGTTATGTTTCAGATCGATCTGGTTGCGATGCTCGCCAGTGCGGATGGTGGCAAAGCCGCGCAACAGGCCCAGGGGCGGTGTGTGGGTCAGGCTATTGGCCACCATATGCGCCACGAATATCGAATTTTTCGATGCGGTTTCTAAGGTTTGCGCCTGCAAATCATGAAAAAGCGACGGCGCTGGCCCGCCAATGGCACGCAGGTCAAACATGACTGAGGCCAACATCTGCGCCTCGGTGCTGGGCGTGGCGATCCAGTTGCGGAAATACCCTTGCCACACGTGCAAAGGCTGACACCAGCGCGGGTTAGACGCCATCATATCGCCCGGACAATATACATAGCCACAGGCGTTCAGCCCCTCTGAAACGATCTGGGCAAATTGTTGGAAATAGATCATATCCTCCGGCGTGGCCGCATCATCCACGATCATGCAATTGTCCTGATCTGACACCCCGGTCTGATCTTGCCGCCCCTGCGATCCACAAGCCAGCCACAGCCACGGCACCGGTGGCGCGCCCAATTCCGCCTGCGCCATGACCAGCAAACGCCGCGTGACGGCATCGGCAATATCGGTGATCAACCGTGTAACGACCTCATGGCTTTGATGGCTGGCGACCAGCTGCACCAACAATTGCGGGATCAGCGCCGTGACCTGCGCCAGATCATGCACGGTCCGGGCCTGGGCCACATCGCGGATCAGCACCGCCGAAGACACCGCCTGAAACCGCGTCAAATCCGTCTGGGTGATCATGCCCACAAACCGCCCGTGATCCGTAATCGGCAAATGTCCGATGCGGTTTTCCAGCATCACATGCAAGATATCCGATCCCAGCGCATGCGGCGCCAGTGTGACCGGATCGGCGGTCATGATCGCGCCCACCTTTGCCGAGGGCGGGAAATTCCCCGCCACCACCTTGTTGGACATATCGCGCTGCGTGATCACACCCAACAACATACCATCGCGATCGCAAACGCCCAGGGACGATATTTTCAGGTCTCGCATCTTGCGCGCGGCATCGACCACAGTGGTATCGGCTGTGCAGCTTTCAGGGTCACGCGACAACAGATCGGACAGTTTCGTCGTTGCCAGATCAGAGCCCTTGCGCAGATTACCGCCGCGCGCACGCGTGAAAAAACGCCGCATCGGTGCTGCCCGCTGCACCAGCCCGTGAAACACGGCGGCGGGTAACAGCAGCAACACGCAATCTTCGCAGGCGGTCGCCGTTGTCACAGCCAACCCGTCGCGCATCAGCCCACGCTCACCAAAGGAATTGCGCGGCCCAAGAATGGACACCAGGGCGCCATTGGGGTCAGTGACTTCCACTCCGCCCGACTGGATCAGATACAGCCCGTCAAGCGGTAAGCCATGGCGGTAAATGGTGGCGCCGGCAGGCACCTCCATGCGCAGAAAGGAACCGGCGACCCGCGTCAGCTCGTCCCTGTGCAGGGCGTCATAGGGATGCACACCTTCCAAAAACGCGAGAACGGGCGACAGCGTGTCCATAATCGGCTCTCCTATAGGGAAAAGGTGGCTGGGGGAAAGAATGGGCCATGCATTGCTGCACAGCCCATCCCGGTTTTGCAAAACAAAATCAGTGATCTACAGCCGCGCCAGCGCCTTTTGGCACGCGGATGGATTCCACCAGATCCTGGATTTCTTGTGGGGTTTCCTTGGTCATACCCGACACCACGAAGGCGACGACAAAGTTGATCAAGGCACCCACTGCACCAAAGGATGTCGATTTGACCGACAGCAACAACGGATCTGCATCCGAGAAGCTTGCGGTGCCCGCGACAAAGAACCAGCCCTTATGCAAGAAAATATAGATCAGCGTCACGATCAGGCCTGACAACATGCCAGCCACCGCACCGGTGTTGTTGATCCGCTTTGAGAAGATCCCCATCATCAGTGCCGGGAAGATCGAGCTTGCCGCCAGACCAAAGGCCAAGGCCACCGTCTGCGCCGCAAATCCGGGCGGGTTCAGACCCAACCATGTTGCAACCGCAATCGCCACTGCCATCGCGATACGCGCCGACAGAAGTTCACCTTTTTCCGAGATCGACGGGTTGATCTGCGATTTGATCAGATCATGCGACACAGCCGATGAAATCGCCATCAACAGACCCGCAGCCGTGGACAATGCGGCCGCCAGACCACCTGCCGCAACCAATGCGATCACCCAACCGGGCAGGTTCGCAATTTCAGGGTTGGCCAAGGTAATGATGTCGCGGTTCACCGTGAATTCATTGGCCGCATCATCTGCCACATATTGGATCAGCCCATCGCCGTTCTTATCGTCAAACTTCAACAGACCGGTCTGTTCCCAGTTCTTGACCCAGTCAGGACGCGCCTCATAGGCCAGCGGTGCTTCGGCCACACCTTGCGGATAGACAGTGTTGATCAGGTTCAAACGCGCCATCGCACCCACGGCAGGGGCCGTCAGATACAGCAAGGCGATGAACACCAGCGCCCAACCAGCAGAAACCCGGGCATCGGCCACGCTTGGCACGGTGAAGAACCGCACGATCACATGGGGCAGCCCCGCAGTGCCGATCATCAGCGACAAGGTGAACAAGAACATGTTCAACGTGGTATCTGTCTGCTCGGTGTAATTCGAGAAGCCCAGATCAACCAACAGCCCGTTCAGCTCGGTCAACAGCGGTTGTCCCGATTGCGTCTGCGAGAACAGGCCAAGGCCCGGGATCGGATTGCCCGTCAGCTCTAATGAGATAAAGATCGCAGGGATCGTATAGGCCACGATCAATACGACATATTGCGCCACCTGCGTATAGGTGATGCCTTTCATGCCGCCCACAACCGCGTACATAAAGACGATGGCCGCGCCGATGAACAGGCCGGTTTCGTTCGACACTTCCAAGAAGCGCGAGAACGCAACGCCGACCCCTGTCATCTGACCAATCACATAGGTGACCGACGCGATGATCAGGCACACAACGGCCACAGTCCGCGCTGTTTGGCTATAGAACCGGTCGCCGATAAACTCCGGCACGGTGAATTTGCCGAATTTACGCAGATAGGGCGCCAACAGCATCGCCAGCAACACATAGCCGCCGGTCCAACCCATCAAATAGGCAGATGTGTTAAACCCACCAAAGGCGATGATCCCCGCCATTGAGATAAACGATGCCGCCGACATCCAGTCAGCGCCGGTGGCCATCCCGTTCATAACCGGGTGAACACCCCGGCCGGCGGCGTAGAATTCTGCGGTCGACCCGGCACGGGCCCAGATCGCAATGCCGATATACAGCGCAAAGGTTGCACCGACCACCAGCAGGTTCAGGGTAAACTGATCCATAGGTCTTACTTGCCTCCCTTATTCTTCTACGCCATGTTCACGGTCGAGCTTATTCATCCGCGCCGCATAGGCGAAGATCAGCACGAGGAACACGAGAATAGAGCCCTGCTGGGCGAACCAAAAGCCAAGGTCAGTCCCACCGACTCCGATGCCGGACAGCATCGGACGCAGCAGGATGCCAAAGCCGAAGGAACAAACGAACCAGATCACCAAAAAGATCTGAATCGTGCGGATATTCGCCTTCCAATAGGCGTTGGACGATGATGTGTCATCCATAGGGTGCACTCCCTTATTGATTTCCTCCTGTGACAGGCCCCGTGACAGGCCCTGCCCCTCCCCAAAATCAGATCAAACCGCCCGCATATGGCTCCTCAACCATATGCGGGGCTTATGCGATCTACTGGGACGATACGCGCGTAACGATCGTTCCCAGACCCAAGGCAACCTCGTCGATGGAGGCCATCGCATCAATTGCCTCAAGCTTGCCAAGTGCCTTGTAATGGGCAATCAGCGGTGCCGTCTGCGCATGATAGGCCTGCAGCCTATTGCGCGCAGTTTCGGCATTATCGTCGGCACGGCGCTTGAATTCCGTGCCGCCGCATTTGTCACAAGCTCCCGCAGCTGCAGGTTGCTTGAAATCATCATGGTAGCCTTCGCCACAGCCCGCACAGGTGTAACGCCCTGCAACGCGGGCAATCATGGCCTCATCGTCGACTTCCATCGCAATCGCCGCCGTGACGTTTTGGCCGCTATAGGCCAACAGGCTGTCCAGCGCTTCGGCCTGCCCGGCCGTGCGCGGGAACCCATCCAGGATTACGCCGGCCTTGGTATCAGGCGCGCTTAGCCGATCGCGCAAGATCGCCAGCACGATCTCATCGCTGACCAGACCGCCGGCCTCCATAACCGATTTGGCTGCAAGCCCCGCCGGCGTGCCATTGGCCACCGCCTCGCGCAGCATGTCACCGGTGGACAATTGCACCAGCCCAAACTGATCTTCCAATTTGCGGGCCTGTGTGCCCTTCCCGGCCCCAGGCGGGCCAAGAAGGATCAAAACGGCGGGTTTGGTGGTCACGTTTCCTGCCAAATCGCTCATCCTTTGTTCAACCGATTGTCGATCAGCTCTGCGACCACCGACGGGTCCGCCAAAGTCGAGATATCCCCCATAGAACCGGTGTCATTCTCGGCGATTTTGCGCAAAATCCGGCGCATGATCTTGCCAGAGCGGGTCTTTGGAAGGCCCGGCGCCCATTGGATCGCATCAGGCTTGGCAATCGGGCCGATTTCAGTGCGCACCCATGTCTCCAGCTCTTTGCGCAACGCGTCAGAGGGTTCGGCATCATTCATCAAAGTGACATAGGCATAGATGCCCTGGCCCTTGATCTCATGCGGGAAGCCAACAACCGCGGCCTCTGCCACTGCCTGATGCGCCACCAAAGCGGATTCAACCTCTGCCGTGCCCATCCGGTGACCCGACACGTTAATCACATCGTCAACCCGGCCCGTGATCCAATAATAGCCATCGCTGTCACGGCGGCAGCCGTCTCCGGTGAAATAAAACCCTTTGTATTGGCTGAAATAGGTCTCTTGGAACCGTTCATGATCCCCCCAGACGGTGCGCATCTGCCCCGGCCAGCTATCCGCGATACACAACACGCCCTCGGCCTGGGTTTCATCCTGCCGTACTGCGGTCTGCGGATCCAAGATTACCGGCTTCACGCCAAAGAACGGCCGCGTGGCCGAACCCGGCTTGGTCGGGGTCGCACCGGGCAGCGGTGTCAGCATATGGCCGCCGGTTTCCGTCTGCCAGAATGTATCGACAATCGGGCATTTGCCTTTGCCGATATTCTTATCATACCACGTCCAGGCCTCTGGGTTGATCGGCTCCCCGACAGTGCCCAGAACCTTCATATCTGACAGGTCGTATTTCTCAACCCATTCCGTGCCTTGCCCCATCAATGCGCGGATCGCGGTTGGCGCGGTATAGAACTGATTGACCTTGTGCTTTTCACATACGGCCCAAAAGCGGCCCGCATCGGGATAGGTCGGCACGCCTTCAAACATCACCGTCGTCGCGCCATTGGCCAAGGGACCATAGACGATATAGCTGTGTCCCGTGACCCAACCCACATCGGCTGAACACCAGAAAACATCGCCGTCATGATAATCAAACACATATTGATGCGTCATCGCCGCATAGGTCAGATAGCCGCCGGTCGAATGCACAACACCCTTGGGTTTCCCGGTCGAGCCAGAAGTATACAGAATAAACAGCGGGTCTTCGGCATTCATCGGGCGCGGCGGGCATTCTGGCGATGCAAGCGCCATCATGGCTTTTACATCGACATCGCGCCCATCGATCCAAGTGGTTTGATCACCAGTGTGTTTTACCACAAGGCAACGCACTTTATCCGAGCAATGCAAAAGTGCCAGATCGGTATTTCCTTTCAGTGGCGTGCGCCGTCCCCCGCGCGGTGCAGTATCGGCGGTGATCACCAGCTTGGCACCGCAATCATTGATCCGGTTCGCCAAAGCATCGGGCGAAAAGCCCGCAAAAACAATAGAGTGGATCGCACCAATACGGGCACAGGCCAGCATCGCATAGGCCGCCTCTGGGATCATCGGCAGATAAATCACCACGCGGTCGCCACGCATAACCCCCTGCGACAACAGCACATTTGCCATCCGGTTCACGTTTTCGGACAGCTGGTTATAGGTGATATTCTGTGCCGGGTCGCTTGCCTCATCGGGTTCAAAGATAATCGCCGTCTGATCGCCGCGCGTCGCCAAATGCCGATCCACACAGTTGACGCTGGCGTTCAGCACACCGTCTTCGAACCACTTGATCGACACATGACCAAAGGTGAAATCGGTGTTCTTCACTTTGGTATAGGGTGTGATCCAATCCAGACGTTTGCCTTCACGGCCCCAGAATGCCTCTGGGTTTTCGACCGACTCTTTATACATCTCGCGATATTTTGCGGTATCGGCATGTGCGTTTTCGAACCCGGCCGGAATGTCACGCATCATCGGCGCATCACTGTGCTTTTCCTGAGTGGACATGGCGTCTCCTCCCTCAATGTTCTTTTGCGGCGACTGCCGCGTCCAGCGCCCGGAGGTCCCGGTAACGCTCTTCCCCAGCTCAGTGTAAACCGCACAGTCATGATCATGTAACCCCCTATTGGTATTGATTTTTTCTGTAAATTTATTGACGAAAATGGGTATAAATTTGTTAATGTTGTGAATATAACGAGCAATTTGATACTTTATTTCAAGCCGTTGCCTGTTACAGGCATGAACATAACGGCATGGGTCCGCAACATCATGTTAATTTTTATGTCCTGTAGGTTAATGCTGCTACGCAGCATTCGCGACCGACACACCCCACGCACCCATGAGTTGATTCGGCGCTTTTTTGTCATCTTGCCCCAAGGGAAGAACGCGCTACAGTGAAAGAAAGAAATGTCCTAAAGGGCGCGCCAAATGCCAGATCGCCAATTGCCAGATCGTATGACACCACTGACCGCAACAGATGATGAGGCCCGCGCATTGGCGGCGCAGCTGATAGACAGGGCACGGTTTGGATCGCTTGGCACGCTTGATCCGGACACAGGGCATCCGCAAGTCACACGGATTGCCTTGGGACCGGGGCCGCAAGGCGGGCTATGGACGTTGATCTCCGGGTTGGCCACCCATGCCAAAGCCCTACAGGCCGATCCGCGTGCAGGGCTGTTATTGGGTGATGTGGCCCCAAAGGGCGATCCGCTGTTTCATCCCCGGCTAAGCCTGCGCGTGACCGCCCATTGGCTGGATCCGATGGACGCGATGGCGCCCAGCCTGCGCGATCGCTGGCTGGCCGATCATCCGAAATCCAAGCTCTATATCGACCTGCCTGACTTTTCTTTCATTGAGCTGCGCCCGGTGGATGCCAATCTGAATGGCGGGTTCGGACGCAGCTGGCATTTGACAGATCAGGACCTGCCCTCTGTTGCACCTTAGGTCGGATTATCCATCCGCACCCGCACATGCACCCGGCCCTTTGCAGCCTCCGGCCAATTCAGCGTGACATTCTGCCTGCCCGACCCTTGTTCTACCGCAACATAAGGCATTGCCATCACCCGACCGTTTCCGGCATTGGAAATCATCCCCTCTGCCACGATGCTCTCCACATTGCGCGCCCAACCGTCAAAGGGCAAATAATCGCTCGCCTGCACCGTCCACACCGATTGCGCCGAGGCCTGATTGACCTCCAGCAACACCGGGCTGGCGGTAAATTTGCTGATCCCATTATAGGTGTTGCCCTCAAAAATCACATTGCGCATCCGCGATCGGTCCAGATCAGCAAATGTGGTGTCCACCTTCTCAATGCGATCAATCGTGCCATTCAGCGATTTGAACACGTTGTTGGACACAACCAGCCCTTGCAGAAAATGGCCCGAACCATAGGGCTTTACCGATAAAAACGTAAACCACGTCGCTGAATCCAATGAAATACAGGTGTTCCCTGTCATCGTCAGCCCGCCAAAGCTGAACTCCACCCCAAAATCGGGGGTCGCGTCATGCTCATTGGTCCATTCAATGACATTGTTGTCGATATAATTGCCTGTGACGGCGGATTGCACATTGGGCTGCGTAAAGACCAACCCCGCCACGCGCGATCCATTATCGCTGTTATCGCCCTGAAACCAATGATTTCCCACGATCAAATGCCCCGATCCGTTCATCACAAAGGTCGTGCCAAAACGCACGAACCGGCTGTCGCGGATCTTGCTGTCATTTCCATTGACATTGATCGCAACCGAGCTGCGGTTCTGCGCCAGCGTGTTTTGTTCATCCGACAGCATCTGGCATCCATCCACCAGCAAATCCTGACACCCCCGCCCGATAGAGGTAATGCAGCGGTCTTTGGGATGGGTGATATAGCTGTCACGGATCTGAAACATCTGCCCGTCAGGCGCCAGCATAATCGCGCTCGCGACCCCGTTTCCCAACATCTCGACATTCGCGATATTGAACCGGTCCAATTTATCCATGCCGCTGAAATCAAGGATATATTGGTTGCGCGTAAAGGTGTAATTGCGCGTGCCTGACCCGCCATGCAGCGGCTGCGACAGCGTCAAAGAGCCCGCCCCGACATTGACCGCCTTCACATAGACTTCCCGGCCAACCCCAGTTCCGGTCACCCGCGACCCCACTGCGATATTGGCAATATTGGCAACATCGGTCAGCTGCCGCTCCTGACCGGTCGCATAGCTCGCCTGCGAGGTAACAACCACATCCTCCCATTCCGCGCCGGCAATCGCGTTGAACTGCCCGTTTTGCAGCACCCGACGGTTGGAAAACGCGCTTAGATCCGGTGCAATTTCTGAAATACGCACCGGGCCAGACAGTTCCACACGGCGCCCTTTCAGGTCCAAAACGTTGTGATCCGTATAGGAAAACAACGCCTGAAGCGCCTTTTTAAACCCCAGCTCCTCATCGCCAAACGCCGCGGCATAGGTGGGGAAATCAAAACTGTGGGTCAGGGCCAGACGGGCCGAAACAGGCATTGTGACTGTGCCGCTAAACCGGATCGGCGCATGGATGGACACGGTGCTGCCAAGGTAATATTCCCCCTCGGGCACCACGATCTGGCGCCCCCCCGCCGCCGCATCGGCCGCCAAGAATGCCCTACGGTCATCGGTGCTTCCATCGCCCACGGCGCCGAAATCGCGCACATCAACCCAATCCATCATATCGCGCAAAAACGCCTGCGTGATATCTTCGATCACCAGATCGTCGATCCTCACCACGCCGCCGTTCTGCCCTGTCAGGTCCAGACCAAAGAACCCATAGGCCGGCCCCACGCCCCAGGGCATGTCCACGCCGCCGCGCGTGCCGGTGCCCACAATCGCGCGCACCGTGACCACTGTGCCATAGCTGTCTAAACTCACGGTGTTGCCAATCTCGGTCAATCCGCTGACATGGCTCGATCCATCCATCGCATAGCCCGCAATCCGAACCGAAGGCAAATTGCCACTCACCGCTTTCACCCGCGCCGTAATCTGCAAATACACACCGGGCAGGATCGGCGTCTGCCCCATGTAGCGCAGCTTTTGCGTTGATGCGGTTTTGTAAAGCTCAAGGCAGGATCCGAAATCCGCATCCGCCGCCACGACCGCCGCATTCGCATCATTGGCATAGGTCGCAGACCCGGCGGTGCCATTCTCTTTGGACCATAGATCCAAACCTTGCGAAAATCCCGGCGGCATCAGCGCCAGCCCATCGGTGATAACCTTATTCATGCCCTAACCTCTTTTGACAAAGCCGTGGCATCACCCGCCAAACGCGCTCTGGGACGGTCCAGCCAAACGTCTTACGAAGATCTTTTGCCACCTTGGCTCGCAGGCTGGGCGCAAAGGTTAAATATTTCCTATCCGGACCGACCTATGGTTAGTGCAACACATTAAAAACGCCCGACAAGACATTGCTTTCCAGGCGTTTTTTAAAAATAAATCATCGCAAATTGGTTAAACTGCCAGCTTACCTTGCAAGGCACGCTCAATCAAAACGACGGTTTCATCTACACCATAAAGCGCAATAAACCCGCCAAAGCGCGGCCCTTGCGACTGCCCCAACAGCACCTCATACAGCGCTTTGAACCAGTCGCGAAGGTTTTCAAAGCCGTGGTTCTTGCCAATCGCAAACACCACCGTTTGCAAGAAATCATCCGATGTCATATCGGCTTCGGGCGCAGCCTCTTCCTTGCCATCCATCGCGTTTTTCTTGGCAATTTGCGCCACGGCTGCGGCTGGATCACGCAGAGCGGCAACCAGATCTTCAAGGGCCGCGCGCTCTTTGTCGTCAGGGGCACGGAACTGCAAGGTCGGCTTCACGAAATCATCGAAATAGCGCAGCGCAAAACCTGCAGCCTGATCCAAATCAGGGTTGGCCTCAGGCGAGGCATCTGGCGCATAGCGTTTGATGAAGCCCCACAGCCCGTCCTTATCCGATGCACCCGCGACCGAGGCCAAATTCAGCAACATCGAAAACGGCACCACCATTTTCGATTCCGGCGGCTTACCCCCGTGGATATGCCACACCGGGTTGTTCAACTGCTGATCCACGCTTTGCCCCGGATAGGCGCGCAGCTGTTGGTGATATTCATCCATCATCTTGGGAATAATATCGAAATGCATGCGCTTGGCGGTCTTGGGCTTAAGAAACATAAAATAGCCCAGGCTCTCGGTCGATGCATAGGTCAACCATTCATCAATCGACAGGCCGTTGCCCTTGGATTTAGAAATTTTTTCGCCATTGGCATCCAAGAACAGCTCATAGGTAAAATGATCTGGTTTCTTGCCGCCAAGGATTTCACAGATCCGGTCATAGATCGGCGTATTGGTGGAATGGTCCTTGCCATACATCTCAAAATCGACATCCAGCGCGGCCCAGCGTGCACCAAAATCCGGCTTCCACTGCAATTTCACATTGCCACCGGTCACAGGCAACGTCCATTCGCGCCCGTCTTCATCGTCGAAAGTGATCGTGTAATCGGTTTTATTCACCGATTTGATCGGCACATATAAAACCCGCCCGGTTTCGGGATGGATCGGCAAAAAGATCGAATAGGTCGCCGCACGTTCATCACGTAGGGACTTCAACATGACCTTCATCACGTCTTCATAATGATCGACCGCACGTTTTAGCACCGTGTCGAATTGACCCGTCTTATAAAACTCGGTCGCCGAGTAGAATTCATAATCAAAGCCAAACGTGTCCAGAAATCGGCGCAGCATCGCGTTGTTGTGGTCGCCAAAGCTGTCGTATTCCTCAAACGGATCAGGGACCGATGTCAGCGGCTTTTGCTCATTGGCCTTAAGCAGCTCTTGATTTGGCACATTCGATGGGATTTTACGCATCCCATCCATATCATCCGAAAAACAGATCAGTTTGGTCGGCAGATCGGAAATCACCTCAAAGGCGCGGCGGATCATGGTTGTCCGCGCTACCTCACCAAATGTGCCGATATGGGGCAGACCCGATGGGCCGTAGCCGGTCTCAAACAGCACAAAGCCCTTTTCGGGCGGCGCCTTTTCATAGCGTTTAAGCACCCGGCGCGCTTCGTCAAAGGGCCAGGCCTTGGATTTCATCGCAGCATCGCGCAGGGTCGTCATAACATACCTCATCGGGTGTCAGGGCAAAAGGATAACGGCAAAAAGGGGCGCATTGTGCCCCCTGTTGTGCCTCCCCTATTGAACGGCGCAGGGATCGTCAATAACTCTTGGCTGAAACGGCCCCATGCCGAACCAAAAGAGACGTTTATAAGGATGCCTAACGTGCCAGACACCCTGCCTTCGCTTTCACCACAAGATGCCCTGATTGCCGTTATGGTGGCCGTCTCTGCCTCGGATGAGAATATCACCACATCCGAACTTCTGGCGATTGAGCGGATGGTCAATCACATGCCCATTTTTGGCAGCTATGACACTGACCGGATCGGCGCGGTCGCCACATCGGTCTATTCGCTGTTTGAAGAAGAGGACGGAATTGATGCGCTGTTCGGCCTTGTGCGGGACACATTGCCCGATCGGCTGTTTGAAACCGCCTACGCGCTGGCCTGTGATGTTGCCGCCGCCGATGGCACATTGATGCAAACGGAATTGCGTATGTTAGAAGAAATCCGCAGCGAGCTGGCAATTGACCGCCTGCACGCCGCCTCTATTGAATGGGGTGCGCGCGCCCGTCATATGACGCTGTAGGCTGCGCTACAACGTGCCCCAGCGTTCCAACAGCTGGCTTTGCAAGATCTTCGACCGCCGCACCCAGGCGGTTGACCCCTGCGGTTTGTCGACTTTCTTAGCCTGTGCGCGACGTCTTAAATCACCGGTGAAAATCGCAAAGACCAGCTCGCGCCCATCTGCCGCCGTCATATAGCCCGCCAAAGTAGATACGAAATTCAACGTCCCGGTTTTCGCATCAATCTTCAGGGATTGGCTTTGGCGGAATTTGCCAGTCTCATCGCGCAGTTTTACGGGTTTCATCAAAGACCGCAGGCCGCGCTGCTGCCCCAGGCGCAGAAGCACCTGCACCATATCCATCGCAGAAATCCGGCCATCCCCGCCCAATCCCGAATGATCCACCAATGCCGCTGATCCGACCCCGGCGCGTTGGCTTAACCAATCGCTCATCACCCCGGCAGAGCGACCAAGCCGTGCATTCGCGCCCAGCATTGCGCTGGCGGTCATGCCCACGGCCTCCGCAGTGATATTGGTGGAATATTTAAGCATATCGGCCAAAATCACCGGCAGCTTATCCGATACATGGCTGGCCAGAACCGTGCCGCCGGGCATATTGCGCACCACCTCTGGCGTGGGCAAGGGGCAACCCTGCGCCCGCGCCAGGGTCTGGAACACGTCTGCTGCATAGGTCTCGGGGTGGCGCACGGGCAACCAACGCGAGCCGCCACGCCCCAGCGCGCTGCGCGCCACGGTCCAGTTTTCCTTGCCTCCACGGTCGGAATAGCTGAACAACGGCGCGTCACGATTGGCCACGCTCATGGTCATCGTATAGGCGCGCGGCACATAGCGTTTCGCCCGCGCATCCATGCCCACCGCCCAGCCAGATCCCGCACGTTTCCATTCAAAATGCACGCGGTTATAATTCAGGATCATCCCGGAAATCGCGGGGTTATAGCCAACATATTCTGGTTGGTCGCGGTCAATCTGCGCGGCATAGGGGATCGCCCCTGCCCAGATCAGAAACTTGCCCGTGATGCCGCGCACGCCGGTGCTTGTCAGTTCGGCTGCCATTGCGCCCAGATCATCTGTCGACAGCGTTGGATCAGCACCGCCAGCCAGGATCAGATCGCCTTGGATAACGCCATTCACAACCGGCCCGGTCGCCACCAACCGGGTCAAAAAGCGGAAATCGGGCCCCAATGTCTCTAGGGCATAAATAGAGGTCAGCGCCTTCGCGGTGGACGCGGGTGCCATTGGCTTGCCCGCGTTGCTGCTTTCCAGAACCTGCCCTGTGCGCGCATCAGCCACGACAAAGCTAACATCGCCGCCCAAATTGGCCGCGGCGATCAACGACGACACAGCGCGCGTCACCCCAAACGAAGGCGTCGCAGCACACAATGCCGTAGCCGACAATGTTGTTAAAAAGACCCGCCGCGAATAACGCATATCGCCCCCAGAACATGGCAAATAAATAGATATAGGTTTACCGTAACCCAGGCGGGTTCGCCCGCACAAGGGCGGGCATGACCGCTGCGCAAACTGTGATTACAACAGCCGGCCTTTGGATTTGATCATCGGCGGCACCAACATCGCCAGATAGATCAGCGATACGATCACCAGCAATAGCCAAAACCGGCTGAACATCAGCCCCATGGCGATCACCGTGCCCATCAACATTGGCGCAAAAGCCCAACGCGGCACGCGCAAGGATTTCGGGCTGAACGTTCGGATCCGCGAAATCATCAACATCCCGACAAAGCCGACCCAAAGTGCCACAAGCACCGGCGCGGCACGCACATCGACAATTCCAGCAAAGCTCAGGAACACCGGCAACAGACACAGCCCCGCCCCCGCAGGCGCGGGCACGCCGGTGAAATGATGCATCGAATCCGGTTCGGCGCGCATCACATTAAACCGCGCAAGGCGCAGACATCCCGCCGCTGCAAAGACCAGCACAAAGACCCAGCCAAGTGAATTCGTCTCCCCCAGGGCAAACCGATAGACCAGCAACCCAGGCGCCACACCAAAGCACAGGAAATCTGACAGGCTGTCCAGCTCGGCGCCAAATTCCGATGTCGCCTTCAGGCGGCGCGCAATCAATCCGTCAACTCCGTCAATCAGCGCAGCCAATACAATCAGCATCACAGCGGTTTCATAGCGGTCAACCATCGTAAACCGGATCGAGGTCAGCCCAAGGCACATCCCCGAAATCGTCACCAAATTCGGCAAAAGCTGAATAAAGGGCATCCGGTCCGGTTTGGACCGGTGTGGATCTGAACTCGGCATGGGCTGTCCTTTCGGGGCTGGCCGCAAAAAATGCGCTGCGCATAGGGTTTAAACGCAGCGCCGGGGTCTGAGCTTAGCGAATGCCGCCGCTGCGGGGCTCTTCATCAGAACGCATGTCGGCCAAAACGGTTTCACCCGCGACCATGGTTTGTCCGATACAGACCAGCGGATGAACCCCTTCAGGCAGGTAAATATCCAAACGTGAGCCAAACCGGATCAGGCCAAACCGTTCCCCCGACAGCAGTTGCTGACCCTCTTTGACCTCGCATAGGATGCGGCGCGCAACAAGCCCTGCGATCTGCACCACACCATATGAGCGCCCGTCCTCCATCTGCACCGCAAGGCCGTTGCGCTCATTCTCAGAGCTGGCCTTATCAAGAGATGCGTTCAAAAATTTCCCATCACGATAGGCCACACGGGTGATTTTGCCCGCGTAGGGCAAACGGTTCACATGGCAATTGAACACATTCATGAACACCGACACGCGGGTCAATGGCAGATCCCCCAAACCCAGCTCCGCAGGCGGCACGGCGGGTTCCAACAAGGACACAACGCCATCCGCAGGCGAAACCATCAGCCCTTCACGCACGGGTGTCACCCGCTCTGGGTCGCGGAAGAAATAGTAGCACCAAACGGTTAGCCCAACACCGACCCAGCCAAGCGGCTCCCAGATCAAAAATAAGATCAGGGCAATGGCGGCAAAAATCGCGACGAACTTGCGCCCTTCGGGGTGCATCGGCTTTACGAAAGTCGAAAGCATGGAAACAGACATTAAGAAGCCCTTTGCTACAGGTTTCCCCGTGCTTACCGCAATCGGGGCCAGTTGCAAACGCACGGCCTGCAAATCGGTGCAAAATGAAACAGCCGCACCCGATAAGATGCGGCTGTTTGCCTTGGTCTTGACGGCGATCACGCTTAGGTTTGCGCTGCGCCCTCCTGCGTGTCCATCGTCACATGGAATGGCTGGGTTTTGCCGTCCTTTGCCTCGCCCAGATAAATCGTCTGATGCGGAAAGGGGATTTCGATATTGCGCGCATCAAACACGGTCTTAAGCACGCCGTTATAGGCACGACCCACTCCCCATTGTTTGCCCGGAACGCATTTGATCCGCGCCCGGCAGACCACCGCACTATCGCCAAAGCTGTTCACGCCGAACCATTCCAAATCCGCCATGATGTTTGCGGCATGTTCAGGATCTGCGCGCAGCTCGTCAAACGCGTCCAGCATGGCCTGTTTCACATCCTCGATATTCTCACGGTAGGCCACGCCCATATCGCAGACGAAATAGCCAAAGTCGCGCATATAGTTACTGACCATATCGACCGAGGAAAACGGGATAACATGAAACACGCCCGACACATCGCGCAGGCTGGTGGAACGGATCGTCAGACGCTCGACCACGCCTGTCGTACCGCCAACGGTGACAACATCCCCCACATTCATGGCGTTTTCAAACTGGATGAAAATGCCGGTGATAATGTCTTGCACCAGCTTTTGCGCGCCAAAGCCGATGGCCAAGCCCAACACCCCGGCGGAGGCCAGAAGTGGCGCAATATCCAGCCCCACCTTTGACAGAACGAACATCAAGGTGATGATCACCAGTGCAATGGTGGCGGCGTTGCGCATCAATGTCAGCAAGGTCTGTTCGCGCGATGTCGCCACCGAACCGAACTCTGGGTTCAGGCGATAATCGACCCAGCTGGTCATCGCCACCCAGATCCCAAAAGACACCAGCAGAACCATCGCAACCGAGAAGATCGTACTGGTCAAACGCAGCCCGATCTGGCTGGCCAGCCAGGCTTTCAGATCAATGACGCTGATCGCGTTCATCGCAAACACCACCACCAGCACAAAGATCGCCAACCGCAACACAAACAGCGCCTTGGGAACAAAACGGTTCAACCGGCTTTCCAACAGCGGCAAACGCGCCGTCAGATTGTCGGGCAGGACCACGCCGCGCACCATAATCCGCGTCAAGATCCCTGACACAGCAACGCCGACAATGGCCATTATCAACACTTGACCAGAGGCAATCAGACTTTGAAACGCCGCATCTCCGCTTGACAGCACCAGAACCAGCATCAGGCCCAGATAGGCCATCGCCGCCCAATGCCAATGCCGTGATATCCAATCGAATGAGCCGCGCTTGGGACCAGAGTGCGGTTGGGCCTGCGGAAATTCATCGGGTGTGCTGTCTTGTGGCAGATCTTTTTGGGCGTCACGCGCCAGTTCAGCCTGTGCCTCTTCCTCGGTTTGGGTTTGGCCACCACGGGCCAGCCACTGCGCCACCGGCTTGCGATTGCGCATCACCAGCCAGGCCGCAATGGCCACAACCAATACCGCAATCAGCGCGGATATCGCACGCCCACCGGCGGCAGATACGTTGGAATTGATGATCGGCACGATCAACAGCTGGCCATACCCCACCAAGCCGACCATCAGGTTCAACCGCGATGTCAGATAGGATGCACCTGTGTCTGAAATCGGCAACGGCCGCAAATTCCGCGCCGAAGGCGACAAGACCATGCGGATCACGACCTTTACAAGCTCCACCAAAAGGAATGCGTTCAGATACAGCGTTTGCCGGATACCGATCTGGCCGAAATTGCCCAAAACCAACGTTGCCACAAGATAGCCGACAGCCCAGGCCACCACGACCAGCAACGCATCAATCAAGGCCGACGCACAAAACAACGCCACCGTGCGCACCACGCCGCCCTCTTTTGCCGATGCGCCCATTCGGGCATAGATCGACCGCCCCATCCGGCGCAAAATCAGAAAGACGACAACCGTGGTCACGATGATCAGCGCCAGCTCTTTCAACGCCTCCAAAAGCACGCTGACCTCGGACCCGTTCAACCCATCGAACACGGCGGGGGATTGCTGTAACTGCCCCCAGGTAGAGGTCAATCGATGTGCCGTGCCTTCGGCAACGCTTTGGGTGATCAATGCAATACGGCGCCCGAATGACAGGGTCTCAGGCGGGGTGGCAACGCCCTGCGGGGCCAGGGCCGTCACAGCGGAATCGGCCACCTGATCAGCACTATGCACATTATCATCGCCGCGGCCCTGGGCTGCACGCAATTCATCAATCAATGCCGCGCGGCTTTGATCATTCTCAATCACGTCCAGCAACAGATCCAGATTGGATTTACTATCTGCTGCGGGCGCTTCTGCTGTTGTTTGCGCACTTGGCGATGTCTGGGCACTTGACGATGTCTGGGCACCCGCCCGCAGCGCAGGCAGGCACAAGACTGCCATCAAAAGAACGGCTATCGATCTTGCGATCATCGGTTGTCGAAAAGTCATGGCACCACATGTTCATTACAATCTGATGCCCCCATGTTTCATAGAAACCGACCGAATTGAAACGCCAAACTGCGTCACGCCTTTGTGACCCTGGCTCACACCCCGCTTGCGGGAATGCCCGAACGCTCCACCGGGCGCGGGGCGGTCAGTGCCTTCCATGTCGACAGGGATCGCGTGACCGACATGCCCGGATCACGGGCCACAAATTGCCCATGCCCCTCGGGTGCTACAACCTGGCCATCGGCAAAACCGACAACACCGCGGGTCAATGTGTACCGCGGCAGACCTGTCACGGATTTCCCCTCAAACACATTGTAATCAATGGCAGATTGTTGATCTTTTGCCGATATCACCTTTTGCGCCTGCGGATCCCAAACCACCAAATCCGCATCCGATCCCACCAAAACCGCACCTTTCTTCGGGTAGCAATTCAAAATCTTTGCGATGTTGGTCGATGTCACTGCCACGAATTCATTCATCGTGATCCGGCCCGTGCTCACCCCATAGGTCCAAAGCATCGGCAAGCGATCTTCCAACCCGCCCGTGCCATTGGGAATTTTTCTGAAATCCCCAAGCCCAAAGCGCTTTTGATCCGTGGTAAAGGCACAATGATCGGTCGCCACGCAAGACAATGACCCAGACGAAAGCCCCGCCCAAAGACTGTCTTGATGCTGCTTGTTGCGGAACGGCGGGCTCATCACCCGACGGGCAGAATGATCCCAATCCTTGTCGAAATACTCGCTTTCATCCAATGTCAGATGCTGGATCAACGGCTCTCCCCAAACCCGCTTGCCCTGCATCTTGGCGCGGCGAATGGCCTCATGGCTCTCCTCACACGATGTATGCACCACATACAGCGGCACCCCCGCCATATCCGCAATCATAATGGCCCGGTTGGTCGCCTCCCCCTCCACCTGCGGAGGACGGGAATAGGCATGCGCCTCAGGGCCGCAATTGCCTTCAGCCATCAGCTTGGCTTGCAATTCCGCAACCACATCCCCGTTCTCCGCATGTACCAAAGGAATAGCGCCCAGCTCAGCACAACGTTTGAACGACGCATACATTTCATCGTCATTGACCATCAACGCGCCTTTATAGGCCATGAAATGCTTAAACGTGTTGATGCCCCGCTTTGTCACCTCCTCCATCTCATTGAACACCTGCTCATCCCACCAGGTGATCGCCATATGAAATGAGTAATCACAATGCGCCTGTGCCGACTTATTGTCCCACAGCTTCAGCGCATCCAGCAGGCTCTGCCCCGGGTCGGGCAGCGCAAAATCAATCACCATCGTCGTGCCGCCCGCCAAAGCCGCCCGGGTGCCAGACCCAAAATCATCCGCCGAATATGTTCCCATGAATGGCATTTGCAAATGCGTATGTGGATCAATACCACCGGGCATCACATAACATCCCGCCGCATCCAGAACGGTGTCGCCCTGTAACTCCGGGCCAATCGCTATAATCTGCGACCCCTCCACCAATACATCCGCCTCATAGGTCAAATCCGCAGTCACAACCGTGCCGCCCTTGATCACTGTGGTCATCGCATGCCCCTTATATTGTCTCTTAAAATCTTAGGTCTCAATTTCACCCCCGGTAAAACGGCGCAAAGATCATCACATCCCAAACCACTGTCCACTTTCATCTTGCCTGAAATATCCCGGGGGTGAATTGGCGGCTTGGCGCCAAAAGGGGGCTGGCCCCCTAAGGACACGCAGGCCGCAATCCGCGCCTCGTCACGCGATGATCACCGCCGTCTCCAACACGGCATGGCACAAGACATCCGTGCCCGCCGCAGCCCATTGTGGCGAAATCTCTTCCGCCTCGTTATGCGAAATACCCTCCACACATGGGCACATGATCATCGTCGCCGGGGCAATTTTTGCAGCCCAGCATGCATCATGCCCTGCGCCGGACACCACATCCATATGGCTATACCCCAAACGCTGCGCGGCGGTGCGCACAGCCTCCACCAGATCGGGCGCGAATGTCACAGGATCAAAATGTCCCACCGCCTCCACCGTGCAGCCCACACCCAGATCCTCACAGATCGCTTCGGCCGCCCGCTCAATTGCGGCGCGCATCCGGGTCAGCTTTGCCTGATCGGGGGTGCGAATATCCACCGTGAATACCACCGATCCGGGCAAGACATTGCGCGAATTGGGCGCAAATTGCATCTGCCCGACACCGCCGACGGCATCAGGTTGCTCACCCATAGTGACCTCTTGCACCATCTCTAAAATTCGCGCCATCGCAAGCCCGGCATTGACCCGCATCGCCATCGGTGTTGACCCGGTATGGGCCTCTCTGCCGGTCAGGGTAAATTCCAACCACCACAGCCCCTGACAATGGGTCACAACGCCAATATCACGCGCTTGCGCTTCAAGGATTGGCCCTTGTTCGATATGCAGCTCATAATAGGCATGCATTTTGCGCGCGCCCACAGGCTCATCCCCTTTCCAGCCAATCCGCTCCAGTTCCTCGCCATATGTCTTACCCTCCAGATCGCGGCGCGAATAGGCATAGCCCATCGTATGCACCCCCGCGAACACGCCCGAGGCCAACATAGCAGGCGCAAACCGCGCCCCTTCTTCATTGGCCCAATTGGTCACAACAATCGGGTGTTTCGTCCTGATCCCCAGATCATTCATCGTGCGCACCGCTTCCAAAGCGCCCAAAACCCCAAGCACGCCGTCGAATTTCCCGCCTGTCGGCTGTGTATCCAAATGCGAGCCCATATAGACCGGCAACGCATCAGGATCTTCGCCTGCACGGGTGGCAAACATCGTGCCCATCTGATCCACACCCATCACCATTCCCGCTTCTTCGCACCATGTTTGAAACAGTGCACGGCCCTGGGCATCCTCATCGGTCAATGTCTGGCGGTTGTTGCCGCCCGCGATCCCCGGACCGATCTGCGCCATTTGCATCAGGCTGTCCCACAGGCGTTGGGGATTGATGCGAAGGTTTTGGGCGACGGCTGGCATAGGTCTCTCCTTATCGGGATCGGCGCCCAAGCGCCGTGATATGCACCCCCGGCCCAACCGGCATCCGTTTGCGACAGCACAAGCACAAAGCACCACGGCCAGACAGGGGCATTTTTGACCAATCGGTCAGGGACATCGGGACATGATCCGCACAACACGTCAAGACAACTGCAGCCCATCGCGCCGCGTCACCGGTTTGAACCCGCAAAATTGCATAAAATTTCATCAACGCCAGACGCGTCGGGGCGTGGGCTTAAACCTGCCGGCCTTGCGCAAACAGATGCAGTTGCATCTTTTGGCTATAGGGCCGGTGCGGCCCATAGATCATATCAGGCGCGCCCCAATGGGCGGGCATATTCATTCCATTGGGCCATGGCTGCGGCTCTAGGCACAGCGCATCATGTGCCCGATAGGCCCGGCCCCCCTTACCGCTCACAGCCCCCGACAATTGCCCACCGGTATAAAGTTGCACGGCGGGCTGATCGGTTTGCAGATGCAGGCAACGACCAGAGCCGGGATCACACAACCGCAGCCAGCCTTCGTCCAAACACAGGCAATGATCATAATCCGCCAACAGCCCGCTGCGTATGGCGGTAAGAGGCTGACGCATATTACGAAAATCAAACGGCGTCGCCCCAACAGGCGCGGGCGCATGCGGGATCAAATCCGGACCCACAGGCAAATATCGTGCCGCAGGCGCGGTGATCTGCATCTCTAAGGCGGATTTGGGTCGGGCCGCCAGCGCGCGCCCGCCCGCAAGCGCAAAATAGCTGTGATGGGTCAACGCCAGCGGGGTTGGTGCATCGGTCTGCGCGACATAGGACAGGCCAAGCACCACACCGCCGCCCTTATCAGGATCGGCCGCACGCAGATCATATGTCAGCTGCAAATCCACCTGACCGGGAAAACCCTGATCCCCATCGGGGCTGGTCAGGCTCAGCGTGACATGTGTGGCGCTGTGATCCAGCAGCTTCCACAGCCTGCGATCAAACCCCTGCGCCCCGCCATGCAAACAGGTCGTGCCCTCATTTCGTGACAAATCATGGTGCCGTCCCTGCACGACAACCTGTCCCCCGGCAATCCGATTGGCCACACGACCAATCGTCGCACCAAAAAAGCTGCGATGCGCCAGATATCCATCCAAAGTATCATGGCCCAGCACGATATCATCGACCACGCCATCTGCATCAGGGCATAGCAGCGCCTGAACAGCCGCACCAAAGGTCATGATCCGCACCGTCACATTGTCCAACGCCAATGTCACACATTCTACGGCCCGACCATCGGGCAGATGCCCAAAGATCTGAACCTGCGGTCTAGGCGTCATGGAAGGCCTCGACCTCGGTTCTTTTGCCCAATAGAAACGCATCCGCAACCAGTTGCAGCGGCGTAACATCCACATCGGACTGCCCCGATGCGATTAAGGCGGCAAACTGTTGATACAGGCGCAGATATTCCTGATCCTGCGCTGTGATCACATCCGCGCCATCCACCACAAGCCGCGCGCCGCCATCATGCAACGTGACCGTAGCGCCCTGCGCGCGCACCACGATATCCCATGTCTGCGGCCCGGTCTGGCGCCAATCGAATACCGCAGATACAGGCGCGCCAGAGGCCATGCGCATTTCCATCTGCGCCGCAATCGGCGCCTGACAATTTTGCGGCACTTCCAACATCGCCTGGGTGACATGCACCGGTTGCGGTAAAATCCGCGTCAGAATTGATAAGGCATTGATACCCGGATCAAACACGCCCAAACCGCCCGGCTGCCAGATCCATTCCTGCCCCGGATGCCAGTGGCGCACATCCTCTTTCCAGGTAATCTCAACGCCGGTGATGGTGGCGCGCGACAAGATCCGCCGTGCCTCTTCCACAGCGGCAGCTTCGCGCGAATGCCATGTGGCAAACAGCGTCACACCGGCATCTTTCGCGATTTTCTGCAAGGCCTGCACCTCACAGACAGAGGCGCCGGGTGGCTTTTCCAACATCACATGACGCCCGGCGGCCAATGCTTGCGCGGCCTGATCAAACCGCCCCTGCGGCGGCGTGCACAGCGTGATCGCCGCCACATCCGGATGCGCCGCCAACAACGCGGAAATATCATGATGATGGGCCACGCCATCCAATGTCGCATTGCGGCTGGCCACGGCGGTCAGCTGCAATTGCGGCACCTGCGCGATAGACGGCAGATGCTGATTTCGCGCAATCGTGCCAAGCCCGACAAGGCCAAGCTGTATCAGGGGGCTTTGGTCAGCCATAGCTGGCTCCTATATATAAATCAGCGTGTTACGGATTTCGTCCCTGGGAAGTGGACGGAAGATCACATATGCGACAGATCAATGGCAGGCTCCGCCCGACCCGCGCCCGACCCGTGCAGCGCAAAGGTTGTCCCGGCCAGGGGGGCATCATTAAGCGCCTGCGCGGACATGCCCTCGGTCGCAGAGGTGCAAAACAGCACGTCCAATTGCGCACCACCAAAGGCCGGACATGTCACATGCGGCACCGGCACCGGATGTCGGGCGATAAACGCACCATCGGGGGACAAGACATGCACCGCCCCATCGCCCCAGCAGGCGACATGCAACCGCCCTAGCGCATCGGTGATCGCGCCATCGGGGTTCAACCCATGCGCGGCCAGATCAGCAAAAACACGTTCGGGACCATCGGGCCAGCCCTGCGCATTCAGCCCCACGGCAAATATCTTTTGCTGCGGCGTATCGGCATAATACGCGGTGGTGCCATCGGGAGAAAAACAGATCGCATTGGGAATGGTGATCCCCTGCACCACTGAGCGCAATGTGCCACGCCAATAGCGGTAGATCGCACCGGCACCGGGCTGTGCGCGCCGCCCCATCGTGCCAATCCAGAACCCGCCATGCGGATCGGCCCTCCCATCATTGGAACGGGTCAGGGTGTTATCGGCCTCTAGGTCCAGCAAACGGTGCAGCGCATGGCTGTCAATCCGATACCGCCACAGCGCCGATTGCGATGCCAGCACCATCGTATCATCATCCACCCATCCCGCTGCCGAGAACATCTCTGGCAGTGGCTGATCGCGGTTCATCCCTGTAGCGGGGTCATGCGACAGCAAACGCTGCCCAGTGATATCGAACCAGAACAATCGCTTAAGCCCCGGATGCCACAGCGCACCCTCGCCCAGGGCGCAGGGCTTGTGATCAAGCGGTGTCATGCTTCACCCCCGGCCGCGTCATCATAGGCGGCCACAATGGCCTGCGCCCGGTCGTGAATCTGATCGACGCTCAGACCCGGCGTATACAGTGCCGTTCCAAGGCCAAACCCATCAGCGCCGGCGGAAATCCATTGTGCGAAATTCTCTGGCCCTGCCCCGCCAACGGCATAGACAGGGCAATCGCGTGGCAACACGGCACGCATCGCCTTCAGCCCGGCAGGCCCGGCCATCGACCCGGGGAATAGCTTCAACCCATATGCTCCGGCTTTCAGCGCGCCAAAGGCCTCGGTCGGGGTAAAGACGCCGGGCCATGATTGCAGCCCCAGCGCAACGGTTTTGGCGATCACATCGGCGTCGAAATTGGGCGAGACGATCAACTGCCCCCCCACCGCCGCAACCTGTGTCACCTGCTCTACGCTCAGCACCGTTCCCGCGCCGATCATCGCATTGCCCTGTGCCATATCAACCATCGCAGAAATCGAATCCAGCGGATCGGGTGAATTCAACGGCACCTCAATCATAGTGATCCCGCAATCAATCAGACATTGCGCGACAGGCGCGGCATGATCTGGTGTGATACCGCGTAGAATTGCGATCAAGTTCCGTGTCATACGGTCTCCTTCCGGCGGGCCATTGCCAGCCCTTTGATGACCAAATCGGCCCCGTCAAATATGTGCGACCGATGGCCCAGCAACTGCAAGCCCTGCGCATAGCGCGCCGCCAGATCGCCACTGCCGATCACCGCGATGGGGCGGGTCGCGCGGCGAATATGGCGCAGCTCATCCCCGATCAACAGGCCCGACAGGCGCGCGCGGGCTTGCGCGGGCGTAAGGTCGTGCAAAAGCGCCTCCGCGCGCAAGGCAAACAGATGCGCCAAAGCCCCGGTTGCGCCCAGCTCAACACCCTTGGCAAAGGCCGCGCCCTGGGGACCCGCATCCGCGCCCTCCTCGGCCACCATAGACAGCCGCAAAACCGACTGCTGTGACAAAAGCGCGAACAGCTCCCCCGTCATATACGTGGTAAAACCGGTGACCGTTTGGCCCGCGACCATGACATGTTTTGAATGTGTGCCGGGCAAAATGACCTGATCGAACTGATCAGCGTGATCTGCCAGCAACCCGGCGATCTGCGTTTCCTCACCGCGCATCACATCCGCCGGGGCAGCTTGCGACAAACCCGGCACGATTTGCACCGCAATGCGTGGATCATCTGTGACAATCGTCATCAACGCACCCGCGCTGACCGCTGCACAGGGCAAGCCACGATACGGCGCCTCTTGCCAGCCCGTGCGCGCCCCGACCATGCCGCAGGCAATCACTGGCACGCGTGTTTTCTGGCCCAGCCACCCATCGATCAGCGCCAAAAGCGCAGGTTCAAACCCGTCGCGCGACAGCGTCCCCATCCCCGCAGCGGACGTGGCCTGATCCACAATCTGCGTCCCTGCCATCGCATAAGCCCGCAGATGCGACGTGCCCCAATCGACCGCAATCCAATCCATCTGCATCATTGCAAATCGCGCGGCAACAGCGCCTGCGGCAGGTTTTGATAACATACCGGGCGCAAGAAGCGCCGGATGGCCATTGTGCCCACAGAGGTGGCGCCGAAATTCGTGCTTGCGGGATAGGGGCCGCCGTGCACCATCGTGTCGCTTACCTCCACCCCGGTGGGAAAGCCGTTGACCATCACCCGGCCCGCCTTGCGTTCCAGCACCGGCATCAGGGCCTGCGCCGCATCCGTATCAGCGTCCTCCAAATGCAAGGTCACGGTCAACTGACCGCTAAGCGATTGCGCCACCTTGCGCATTTCATCCATATCGCGGACGGTCACCAGAATGCCGACCGGGCCAAAGATCTCATGCGCCAATGCCGGGGTGGTCAGCCAATCCTGTGCACTAACAGAAAACAGCCCCGGCGCACCGTTGCGCGCGTCACTGGTCGCATGCATTATAGGTCTCACCCCTTTGACCTGCATAAGCGCGTCAGTGCCCGCCCGGCAGGCCTGTGCGATCCCTTCGGTCAGCATGGGTTGTGGGCCCACGCCTTGCAACGCGACGCTTGCCGCATCGGCCACCGCGCTGGCCTGGCTGTCCAACACCACCGCCACGCCGGGATTGGTGCAAAACTGCCCCACGCCCATGGTCAAGGACCCCGCCCATGCTGTGCCAATCTGCGCGCCACGCGCCTGACCGGCCTGTGGTAAGATGAACATCGGGTTGATCGAGCCAAGCTCACCGAAAAATGGAATTGGAACGGGCCGCTGGGCGCACAGATCAAACAGCGCCCGCCCGCCGCGCAAACCGCCGGTAAAGCCCACTGCGCAGATCAGCGGATGGCAGACAAGCGCCGCGCCAACCGATTGTGCGCCGCCGTGCACGAAGGAAAACACGCCCGCATCCATGCCACATGAGGCAATCGCGGCGGTGATCGCCTCTGCCACCAGCTCACCCGTGCCCGGATGTGCCTCGTGTCCCTTCACGACAACAGGACAACCCGCAGCCAACGCAGAGGCCGTATCCCCGCCCGCCACTGAAAACGCCAATGGGAAATTCGATGCCCCGAACACCGCCACCGGGCCAATCGGACGCTGCATCATGCGCAAATCTGGCCGCGGCAAAGGCGCGCGGTCGGGCAAGGCCGGATCATGACGGCGATCCAGATAGGTCCCTTCGCGGATGTGGTTGGCAAACAGCCGTAGCTGCCCGGTGGTGCGCCCACGCTCACCGTCAAGACGCGCAACGGGCAGACCGGTCTCGGCGGTGGCAATCTGCGTCAAGGCCGCGCCGCGCGCCTCGATCTCATGTGCGATTGTGTCCAGCAATGTCGCGCGCGCCTCACGCGTGGTGGCGGCGAAACTGTCAAAGGCGGCCTCGGCGGCCAAAACGGCGCGGTCAATCAGCTCTGGGTTGCCTTTGGACACAGGATGACCGGGGCCGTCAATCTGGCTGGCGGTGAATGTGTCATCGCTGCCAATGCGGGCGCCCGCAATCAGATGTTGGCCGTGAAATGTCATTGCAAACTCCTTGAATTCAGTGCCGCCGCTTAGTGGCTGTCTTTGCCCACCGGATTGCCCCGGCAGCCCTTTAAGAAATCGAGATCCGCGCCTGTATCCGCGCCTTGAACATGTGCCTGATGCAGCCAGGCATAGCCACCGGTGGCCTGTTCATGCATCGGTTGCCACGCTGCCAGGCGCTCAGCCAATTCCGTATCCGAAATCTCCAGTGTCAGCGATCTGTTCGGAACGTCCAGCGCGATCATATCGCCGCTACGCACAACCGCAAGCGGGCCGCCCGCTGCAGCCTCTGGCGCAGTATGCAAAACCACGGTGCCATAGGCCGTGCCCGACATCCGCGCATCTGAAATCCGCACCATATCCGTGATGCCCTTTTTCAGAACCTTTGGCGGCAGACCCATATTGCCGACCTCAGCCATGCCCGGATACCCTTTTGGCCCGCAGTTTTTCATTACCAAAATACAGGTTTCATCGACGTCCAGATCGGGATCTTCAATCCGTGCTTTGTAATCATCGATATCTTCAAACACCACTGCGCGGCCGCGATGGGTCAGCAAATGCGGGCTGGCGGCCGAGGGCTTAAGCACCGCCCCCTTGGGCGCAAGATTGCCTTTGACCACCGCAATACCGCCCTGTGCCGTCAGCGGATTGTCCACCGGTCGGATCACGTCTTCATTGTGGTTCACAACGTCTTTGACCTCATCCCAGATTGATGCACCCGAGACCGTCAGCGCGTCTTTATGCAGCTGCCCAGCCTCACCCAATCTTTTAAGAACGACCGGTAAACCACCAGCATAAAAGAATTCTTCCATCAAATATTCACCTGATGGCATCAAATTTACAATGGTTGCCACATCGCGACCACAACGGTCCCAATCATCCAGCGTCACATCAACGCCCACACGGCCCGCCAATGCCAAAAGATGCACCACCGCATTGGTGGAACCGCCGATGGCCCCATTCGTGCGTATCGCATTCTCAAACGCATTTTTCGTCATGATATCAGATGGTTTTAAGTCATACTTAACCATTTGCACAATGCGGCGCCCCGACAATTGCGCCATCACACGGCGGCGGCTGTCCACCGCAGGGATCGCTGTATTACCCGACAGGGCCATACCAAGGCTTTCGGCCATGGACGCCATCGTTGAGGCTGTTCCCATTGTGTTGCAAGTGCCTGAAGAACGGCTCATAGAGGCTTCTGCCTCAAGGAAATCTTCTTGCGACATGGTGCCGGCCTTCACCGCCTCGGAAAATTTCCACAGATGCGTGCCAGAGCCCACACGCTCGCCACGGAAATACCCGTTCAGCATTGGCCCGCCCGTCACCACGATTGATGGGATATCGCAGCTGGCCGCCGCCATCATTAAAGATGGCGTGGTCTTGTCACATCCCACCAAAAGCACCGCACCATCAATCGGTTGTCCACGAATTGTTTCCTCAATCGCCAGGGCAGCAAGGTTGCGAAACATCATCGCCGTCGGACGGAAGGTATTCTCCGAGGCCGAAAAAACGGGAACCTCAACGGGGAAGCCGCCGGCCTCCCAAATACCGGCTTTGACCTTTTCAGCAAGCTCACGCAGATGGCCGTTGCATGGCGTCAGGTCCGACCATGTATTCAAAATACCAATAATCGGCCTTCCATCAAATAAATCATGTGGATAGCCTTGGTTCTTCATCCACCCGCGGTGATAGATCGTATCGCGCGAATTGCCCGAATACCAATGGGTAGAACGAAGTTTGCGCGGCCAAGGGGCTGGCGTGAAATCACTGGCTGACATGGGCTCGCTCCGATCTTAAAGGGGGCTGACGGCGGCAAGGCCGGCATCACTGGCTTGCGCCAAAGGGTTCACCAGGGGCTGGCCAAATTGCGGTGATGAGATTTCAAACACATCCCCCACCTGCGTGCGCACTCCCGCACCAAAGGACAGGGTTGCCGTGCCAAACATATGCACATGCAAATCCCCAGGGCGGCGGAAAGGCGCATATTTAAAATGGTGATGTTCCAGATTGGCGATGGAATGGGACATATTGTCTTCGCCCGATACAAAGGGCTGATCGAAGATCACCTGATCACCGCGCAAAACGCGCGAACGCCCCTCGATATGGCGCGGCAGATCCCCCACCAGAAGCTCTGGTCCGAACGACGCCGGGCGCAATTTTGAATGGGCCAGAAACAGGTAGTTTACCTTCTCGGTGACGTGATCAGAAAATTCATTGGCCAACGAAAACCCAACCCGGTGCGGCGTGCCATCAGGCCCGATCAGATAGAAACCGGCGATCTCTGGCTCCTCTCCGCCATCTTCGGCAAAGCTGGGCTGCAACAGTGGATCATGGCTGGCCACGGCCTCGGTGCCCGGCCCCTTATAAAACCATTCGGGCTGCACACCGGGCTGTCCGGGGGCGGGTTTTCCGCCCTCCATACCCATGCGAAACATCTTCATACTGTCGGTTTCAGTGGCTGCATCGCCATGCATCGCATTGCGCGTGGCCGCCGATCCGGTATGTGTCAGCCCGGTGCCACACAGATACATCCGCGCAGGTTCTGGATGGCGCAACGGCACATCCAACACCCCCTTGGCAGCCAACGCGGGCAGGTCCACGGCCTCGCCCCCCGCCGGGATCACGCCTGCCAAGGGTGCGGATTTCGCAATCGCCTCATTGGCCAGTTCAAAGATTGTTGTGCCTGCGATCAGTCGTGCCGCCTCGGCTTCGCGGACAATAACGCCGCCCGATTTCACTTGCGAAAGGAACATCATCAGCCTTGCTTTTGTTTGTTGTAAACATCGAAGATCACCGCCGCGAGCAACACGAGCCCCTTGATGATCTGTTGATAATCAATGCCAATCCCCATGATCGACATGCCGTTATTCATCACCCCCATGATGAAGGCACCGACAACGGCACCGACGATCTTACCCGAGCCGCCGGACATGGACGCCCCGCCAATAAACACCGCCGCGATTACATCCAGCTCCAGCGCGAAACCGGCCTTGGGGGTCGCCGTATTCAGCCGCGCCGCATAGATCAGCCCAGCTAATGCCGCCAGCACACCCATATTCACAAAGGCCAGGAAGGTCAGACGTTCCGTCTTGATCCCAGACAGTTTCGCGGCCTTTTCATTGCCGCCAAGCGCATAGATACGCCGCCCGATCACCGTATTCTGCGTGACAAAGGAATAGATTACGATCAGGACGCCCATCGTCACCAAGACATTGGGAAGCCCGCGAAATGTGGCCAGTTTGAACGCCAGGAACAGCAATGCACCCAAAACGATGGCATTGCGCGCCCAGAAGAATTTCACCGGCTCACCCACAATACCATAGGCGGCGTTGCGGGCACGGTCACGCAGGCCCAGCCACACGATAGTTGCCGCGGCTGCAACGCCGACACCCATCGCCAACACATTGAAATTGCGCGACCCCAACGCCGCAGCAATGCCAGAGGTCGCATCGCGGGGCAGAATATCGGGCACAAACCCGGTCGACAGCAGCTGGAAACCGCCCGGAAAGGGACCAACCGATTGGCCCTGCAACAGCCAGAGCGACGCGCCACGAAACACCAACATGCCCGCCAAAGTGACAATAAAAGACGGAATTTTCCAATAGGCCACCCAATAGCCCTGCGCAGCCCCGATCAGACCGCCCATCACCAGCGCAACCGGAATGGTCACTGCGATCGGCATATTCCACTCTACGATCATCACCGCCGAAAACGCGCCGATAAATCCCATGACAGAGCCGACCGACAGGTCAATATTCCCCGACACGATGACGATCAACATCCCCAACGCCATGATGATGATGAAACTGTTTTGTAAGAACAGGTTGGTGATGTTCACAGGCCGCATCAGCGTGCCGCCCGTGACGATCTGGAAAAAGACCATGATCGCGATCAACGCGAAAAGCAGACCATATTCGCGCATATGCGCCTTGAGATAGGATTTCAGACCGGTTTCGGTCGGCTCGCTCGATGGCATCGCCACTCCCCCTTATTCGTTGACGATGAGCGACATAATGCGCTCTTGGCTGGCCTCGGCGGCGGGTAATTCGCCCACGAAAGCCCCCTCATTCATGACGTAGATCCGGTCGCACATGCCCAGAAGCTCTGGCATCTCAGACGAGATCATGATCACCCCTTTGCCCTGTGCTGACAGGTCATTGATGATCGAATAGATTTCATATTTGGCGCCCACATCGATGCCGCGCGTGGGTTCATCAAGGATCAGCACCTCTGGTTCGGTGAACAGCCATTTGGCCAGAACCACCTTTTGCTGATTGCCCCCTGACAGGTTGCCCACCTGTTGCATCACTGATGGCGTGCGGGTGCGCAGCGCCTGACGGTAACGTTCGGCCACTTCGGTTTCGCGGGCCTCGGCCAGAACGCCTTTGGTTGAAACGCCTTCCAAATGCGCCAGCGTGGTGTTGAAACGGATCGTTTCATCCAGCACCAACCCAAGGGATTTGCGGTCTTCGGTAACATAGGCCAACCCTGCGTCAATCGCCCGGTCCACCTGCGACAGATCCGCCGGGCGGCCATGCAGCTTAACCTGACCCGAGATCGCCCGCCCCCAACTTTTGCCAAAGATTGACATCGCCAATTCGGTCCGGCCAGACCCCATCAACCCGGCAATGCCCACCACTTCGCCGGCGCGGACGTTCATACTGATATTATGGATCACCTGTCGTTCCGCATGATCTGGATGCCAGACGTTCCAATCATCGACCTGCATCACAATATCACCGGCATGGCGTTCACGCTCGGGGTAGCGTGCCGACATATCGCGGCCCACCATGTCGCGCACGATCTGGTCTTCTTCCAGACCTTTGCGCGCATCCAGCCGTGACACGGCCATACCATCACGAATGACCGTGACCGTATCGGCCACATAGCGCACTTCGTTCAATTTATGACTGATGATGATGCAGGTCACGCCCTGCGCCTTCAGACCCAGCATCAGGTCCAGCAGCTTACGGCTGTCATTTTCTTGCAAGGCCGCCGTTGGCTCATCCAGGATCAGCAGTTTGACATCCTTGGACAGGGCCTTGGCGATCTCAACCAGCTGTTGCTTGCCAACGCCGATACTGTCGACCAGCGTGCCGGGATTGTCACGCAGCCCCACCTTGGCCAGCAGCGCTTCGGTGCGGCCATAGGTTTCTTGCCATTGCATCACACCGGCTTTGGCGCGTTCATTTCCCAGAAAGATATTTTCCGCGATCGACAATTGCGGCACCAGGGCCAATTCCTGATGGATAATCACAATGCCGCGGTCTTCGCTGTCAGACAATGTCTTAAACTGTGCCAACGCGCCATCATAATAGATTTCGCCATCATAGCTGCCGGCCGGGTAAATCCCTGACAAAACCTTCATCAGGGTGGATTTTCCAGCCCCGTTTTCGCCACAGATCGCGTGAATTTCCCCCTGCGCCACCGAAAGCGAGACGCGGTCCAGCGCCTTAACGCCTGGAAATTCTTTCGTGATTTCGCGCATTTCGAGCAATGTCGTCATCGCCACACCCTTCAACACATGATCCATCACGGCACGGGCTTGATCCGCACCGAACGGGTCGAACAAATTGTTCGGTTGGGCTGCCCAGACACAACTGCGCAGCCCAAGGGGGAGGGTTAATCGATCTGATCTGCGGTATAGTAACCGGAGCCGATCAGCACCTCTTCAACATTCGACTTATCCACCGGAAGCGGTTCCAGTAGATAGGACGGAATGACCTTAACGCCATTGTCATAGGTTTCGGTGTCATTCACCTCTGGCTCGCCGCCATCAAGCATCGCATCGACCATATTAACGGTCACACGGGCCAATTCACGGGTGTCTTTGAAGATGGTTGAATATTGCTCATCCGCCAGAATGGATTTGACCGATTGAATTTCAGCATCCTGACCGGTGACCACCGGCAATGTCATATCGCCCGAGCCATAGCCAATCCCCTTAAGCGAGGACAAAATCCCGATCGACAGCCCATCATAGGGCGATAAGACCCCATGTACGTCTTTGTCGGTATAAGATGCCGACAAGATGTTATCCATACGCGCCTGTGCGGTGGCCGGATCCCAGCGCAGTGTACCGACCTTATCCATGCCCATCTGACCCGATTGCACAACAATCGTGCCGTCATCGATCAGCGGCTGCAGCACCGACATTGCGCCATTATAGAAGAAATACGCGTTGTTGTCGTCGGGCGACCCGCCAAACAGCTCAACGTTATAGGGGCCATCGCCAAAGCGTTCTTTCAACCCGTCAACCAGCGATGTCGCCTGTTGCACGCCCACTTTGAAATTGTCGAATGTTGCATAGTAATCGACATCGCCACTGTCGCGGATCAAGCGGTCATAAGCCACAATACGCACACCCGACGCTGCCGCATTTGCCAAAGCGTTGGACAAGGTCGTGCCATCAATTGCCGCAATGACCAACACGTCTACGCCTTTCGTGACCATGTTTTCAATCTGCGATAGCTGATTGGGGATGTCGTCCTCTGCATATTGCAGATCCGTTTCATAGCCCGCGTCCTGGAACTGTTTGACCATGTTATTGCCATCGTCGATCCAGCGCGCAGAGGATTTCGTTGGCATCGAGATGCCAACCATTCCATCAGCATGGGCTGCGGTCATGGCGATAAGGCTCACCGCGAGCGCACCCGCGAAGTTCATGAATTTCATCGATTTCCTCCCTGACAGAAGGCCCCTCCCCGGGCCTTCCTGATCGCCCTTGGACACCAAAGGCTGGCATAGGTGTATCCTTTGGTGACATACCGATCAAATACCAGTATCAGTGATATGTATAACAAAATAGGTATGTCGCATATGGCCCAATATTTGGAAAGCCTGCGCCCCGCACAAATCCGGCTTGTGGCGGCAATCGCGGAACATGGCCAGCTGCAGGTTGCGGCCTCTAGTTGCAAGATGACCCAGCCTGCCGCATCGCGGATGTTGGCAGAGATTGAACGCAATCTGGCCACCGCGTTATTTACCCGTAGCGCCAAGGGGATGGAGCCCACGAATGCAGGCGCGCTTTTGGCGCGACATGCCACGCGGATCAATCATGACCTGACGCGCATGGCAGAGGAATTTTCCGATCTGCGCGCCGGGCTTGGCGGAACAGTTCGGGTGGGTGCGGTGACCGGTCCCGCACTGGGGCATTTGGTGCCGGCGATCCAAAAGCTGAAATCCACGACCAAGGGGGTCGATATCTCGGTCGAGGTCGCCCCCTCTGTCGCCTTGGTGCAGGGACTGGAACGCGGCGATCTGGATTTTGCGCTGGCGCGTCTGCCGGCACATATGAACCAACGCGATTTCCATGTGGAACCTGCCCGCGATGAGATCGTGCGCCTGTTGGTGCGTGACAGTCACCCGATGCTGGCCCATGCACCAGTTGCGATAGGCGCGCTTAACCATCTGCCGTGGATATTGCAAGATCGCGGCGCACCGATCCGCCACGCGATTGAACTGGCCTTTAATGACGAAGGGATGGCCGCGCCCGAAGATATCACCACCACCTCATCTTTGCTGATGATCATTGCGCTGTTGAAACAATCCGATGCGATTGCCCCGCTTAGTCAGGAGGTGATTGACCTGATGCTGCACCCGCCTGTTTGCGCCGAATTTCGTGTTTTGACATTAAACCGGTTTGTGACGGTAGAGCCGTTTATGATTTTGCGTGGCCGTGGCCGGACCTTGTCACGCGCGGCAGAGCGGCTGCTGGAGCTAACCCGTGCAAGTATCGCCCAATTTGACCCACCCAAAACAGTATAAACGGCCCAAGGCACGCGGTTATTCAAAGTTTCGCTTACATTAGGGACTCATATCTTCAAAAACCTGTGATACGCTATCTGAACCCTATGCAGGTGCTACCTAAAATATCGGAACAATTGATGACGTATTGGACCATTCCATCTGCCGTATGTGTCAGCGTGATTGCCCATGTTGCAGCCGCGCAAACACTGCCAGATGGGACCAGCGATCCCATGGCCGATCCAGTCGCCTATCAGCTGCAAACACCGCAAGATCAGGGCAGTTTAACCGCAGGTATCTGGTATTCCCAAGCCGAGGCGGCATCTGTTTCCTTGGGGATAGAACAAGACAAGCTGTTTGGAACAGATGAGAATTTTCGGCTGGGATTAGAGGCCAGCGGCTACACACAGATCGCGCATGTCACCTCAACCGACCCGGATTTCTACGAATCCATCTATTCCCGTCAATTGGCGTTTTCACTGACCAATCTACAGCCCAACCGGACGCAAAATGGTGATTATTCCTTTTCCAGCGCCGAAGCGAGCATTGGCTTTGGCCGTCATCTGACCCCGGATCTTGCCATCAGCTTTGGATTGGGCGTGGCGCAAACTCGGATCGAGGACAGCGTTGATCTGCCCGTTTTCATTCGCGATTATATCAGTGCCGAGGGAGAGACCAACTCTTCGGCCTTTACCTTTATAAATCTGTTTTTGGATCGCTCGGATGGCTCTGCAGATCCGATGCACGGATATCAAATCGGTTGGGCGAATGAGCTGGGCACGGTATCGGGCACCACCTATCTTAAATCGCAGGCCAATGCGCATTACTATCACCCGTTCTTGTCGCGCGGGCGGTTGCATCTGCGCGGTGACATCGCGCTGGGCGAGGTAATCGGATCAGGCACTTATCCGATCTATGATAATTTCTATGCGGGCGGTCCGGGCAGTGTGCGCGGGTTTTCCCAAAATACGCTGGGCCCGACCTCGGCGATCCCAAACAGCGCAGCACGGGCCTATTCAGGCGGTGCATTCCGTGTAACAGGCGGGGCAGAACTGTCGCAAAAATTCACGACGCGTGAGGATGTCCACGCGCTTGCATTCTTTGACTTTGGTAATGTGTTCAGTGACATGTCCACTGCACGCAGCGATGATCTGCGCAGCGCCATCGGGATTGGCCTGCGCTGGGACAGCCCAATTGGCGCGATCAATATCTATTATGCGCAGGCGCTCAATGACCGCGCCAGCGATGAGACAGAGCCGTTGCAATTCACCCTTGGGACACGGTTCTGACGCCGGTTCAATACCACAGCAACAGGCGCAGATAATCGGCAATCTGGCGCGTGGCGATCCAGCCAATCGGCCTGCGCCCGGCGGAGATTTTCGCAACCCCCGTCATACCTGGCAACCACCAACCTGCATCGGGCGCGCCTGGCACCATCTGTCCAAAGCGGATGGGAAATACATTTTGCGCATCTTGCACGCTCGGCGCTGGAATGATCCGATCTACCGTGAAGCCATAGCTGTCTTGAGGTTGGGCCAACAGTGTCAGACGTGCGGGCTGACCAGGGATGATATAGGACAGATCGCGCTCTGACACAGCGGCCTCGACATACAGCGACCCAAGTGCTGCAAGCGTGACCAATGGCTCGCCTCGGCGCACGGCCTCGCCAATTTTCTTGGCGGGCTCGCCATCCACCACCACCCCGTCAATCGGGGCCAGCGCGGTCGCCGATGCAAGGCGTTGATCAATCTGTATCAGCTTTGCCTTGACCTCTTCCGCCTTGGCCTGTGCAATCTGCATTTCGGACAGCTGCCCCATAGAGCGGCGGATCTCCGCATCGCGGTTCGCCTGAGCCAATTCCGCCAACAATGTCGAACGTTCAAGCGTAAGCTCTTGATCTGCCATCTGAAACAAAGGATCGTCCTGCGTGACCGTATCGCCCAGAATAATCCGACTGTTTGCGATATAGCCATCGAAGGGCGCGCCAATAAAGGCCATCTGATCGGCCTTTAGCACCGCCGTTGCGGAAATATTGAACGGGATTGGGACGCATAGAACACCGATCACCGCCGCCACAGCCCCCGCCAACAGTCTGCGCCCCGCCCCGGAAGACGGGCGCAACTGCGCAGGGATGGACGGCACAACGGCCCGCCACAGCCGCACCGGCAACCAGCGCGTGTCCCGATGCAGCCACGACAACGGCGCTTGCACCATTTCGCAATGCAGTCGCAGCGCCCAGTGTTCTGCGGCGGAAAAGCCCCGGCTTTGGCGTTCCAGCACCACTGCGCCCAATGGACGGGTCGTCCCATCAGGCAAGGTTTCAATCATGGGCAAGGTGATCAAATGCCCCGGCTGGACCAAAGCGGCATACCGCCCCTGAGCATGGGCAACTGCACGATCGGTATTTGGCCACGTCACTTCTACGCCTTGGGTCAGCGCCTCTTGCGCGGCCTCCTCCACCAAAGCGGAGGCTTCGGTGCGCCGCTCCAACCGCTCTGCATGGCTGATGGCGCGCAGCCGCATCCCTTCGCGGGCATGCCACACGACCGAGACGGATTCGCATGCGAACTGCTCTGATAAACCATTGGCCAGTGCCAATGCCGCCCGGTCAAACGTGTCGCAATCCAACACCTTTCCCAACAGCTCTAAGGTCAGGGCCAGCCGCGCCCCATCACGCCCTGCCTGCCGGGTTTTGCGCCCCATTTCAAAGGCCAGCGGCACAGCGCATAACGCATTTAGCCGCACCATAGCCTGTTGGATATTTGCTTGCGCCTGCCCAAATTGTGCAATCAACGCAACCTGTTGTGTCTCGTCTTCGACCTGAATTCGGCACATGATGATCTGACCGCCGGGCGTTTGGGCTTGCGCCACCCCATCGCGGTGCATCTGCTGCATCACCGTATCGGACGGTGGGGGCAACACCGCCCCCTTGGGCAGGCTGTCAAGCGTGCTCCATTGCGCGCGATCATTGCCCAAGGGCGACCACATCACAGCCACCTGCTCGGCACCGGACAGATGCCTGCCCGCAGTGCAAAAATTGTGCCAAAACTGCGCCGCAGTTCCGCTGAAATCGGCCAGTGCGCGGATGATCTGCGCGTTCTCTGCGGGGGCCGTTGGCTGTGTCATATCGTTCCCTTTTCCACCGCAAGTTCGCTGTCCAGCGTCGCTTGTCGCTGTGCCACTGCCAACCGTTCGGCCCGGGTCTGCGCAATCCACACCATTGGTCCAGCCAAAGCCAAACGGCCCATACGCCCCCAGATCCACGCCATCAGCGGCGGCAAAAAGCGGCGCATCACTTCTTCATCCATTGACAGGTAAAAACACGCGCTGCCCGGATCGCCCTGTCGTGCACAGCGGCCAATCAACTGCCGATCAATACGTGAAAAATCATTGGTCTCTGCAATGATCACATGCAGCCCGCCGGTTGCGCGCACTGTGTCGTCGATCTTAATATCCGTGCCCCGACCGGCCATATTCGTGGCGACGGTAATCGTGCCCGCCTGCCCTGCCAACGCGACAATCGCGCTTTCTTGTGCGTCATTTACGGCGTTTAGCACCGCGACCGGGCGCTCTGGCGCGATCTGTTGAAACGCCTGATACAGTGCATCACTGGTCTGCACGCTGCGCACCCCGATCAAGATCGCGCGGCCCTGTTCTGCCAGCGTCAAGGCATCACGCGCCACCGCCTGCATCTTTTGATCTTGGGTGTGAAACACTTTGCGCGGCCATATTTTGCGCTGCACAGGCCGATGGGTTGGCACCCGCACAGTGATTAGCCCATAGGTGCTGGCAAATTCGCCGCGCGCCTCCTTGGCTGTGCCAGTCATGCCGCCGATCTTTGGCAAACGTTTGAAATAGCGCTGAAATGACAGCCTTGCGCGGACCTCGCTTGGCGGAGATATCTCCAGATCCAGACTGGCCTCTAACACCTGTTGCATCCCCAGGGACAGGGTGCGCGACCGCGCAAGCCGCCCTGTCAGCTCATCCACCAGCACGACCTTGCCGTCTTCGATCACATAATGTTCGTCGCGCCGCATCAAATGGCTGGCATACAGCGCCAGATGCACCAATTCCTCGGCCCGGTCGCGGCGCTGCCAAAACGGTCCAGCATCATGGGTCAACGTATGCACATGCGTCCGACCGTCGCGCGTCAATTCCACGGTGCGCAGCGTCGCATCAAGGCGATAATCCACATCCGAGCGCAGCGCACGCGCAATGCGCACTGCCGTCAGCGCAGCGCGTTCCAACAAATCATCGGGATGCGGCGCCGAGATGATCAGCGGCGTCACCGCCTCGTCGATCAAAACGCTGTCTGCCTCATCCACGATCACCTGATGCACGCCGACCTGCACGATCTGCCCGTTGTCCCCCACCGCACCACCGGCGCGCGCCGTTCGCAGTGCCACAATCAATCGGCTGTTTTGTCCCTTCAGCGCCAAATCATCACGCAGGTGGTCGGCCAGAAAATTCTGCGCGGTCGTATAAACGATATCATGGCGATAGGCCGGGCCACGCGCCGGCGGCGGCGTATCGCCTGTCAAGCTTGCGGCGCTGACACGGCACAATGCAAACAATCGTTGATTGATGTCGCAATCGCGTGCAGCCAGGTAATCGTTTGACGTCACAACATGACAGGCCATCCCACGCCACGCTGCGGCAATCGCTGCCATGCTTGCGGTCAGGGTTTTGCCTTCGCCTGTGGCCATTTCGGCAATTGCCCCTTCCAACAGGGCCAGCGCGCCGATCAACTGTTCGCGGTGCGGGCGAAAGCCGTTGATCCGGCGCACGGCCTCACTGATGGCGGCAAAGCCCACCAGATCGGCCGTCCCAACCCGCCGGGCGCGCAGATCATAGGACATGCGCATATCTTGCGCGGCACGCGCCAGAACGTCGCCAAATTGCGCCTGTGACAAGGGTTCATGCGCCGCGCGCGCTGCAATGATCCCATCGGCCAACTGCCCCAGCCGGGGTAAAGGCGGCACAAGCTTGCCCAGCCCTGCGGCCAATCGCATGCCCCAAAGATCCAGCTTCACAGGTTTGATATCGTCGCAGTGGCTGGCCAGCAGCCGTAGATGCCGTGAGGGTTGCGCGCCCTGCGCCCCGCCCTGCGGCCAAATCGCATCACGGTCACGCAGGGCATACCGTGCCACCAGATCATCAAGCGTGCGCCGGGTCATAGTTTATACCGCTGTTGGAAGAATTGCCGGACGGCACGAAACCCTTGCTGTGCCAATGGCTTATAAGGAAGGCTCATGCGCATCCAACCCGAGCGCCCCTCTATCGTATCGGAGCTGGGCAACAGCGTCGCGCTGAGCAGGAAGAACCGCTCCACCGCCCGTGCGGCCTCAGGGTCCTCGGTTGAGATTGCAGTGCCGCCCCCTGCCAACGGGCTAAGCGCGAGTGAGGGCAACTCCCGCCGGGAATAGGGCAAAATTTGCAACTGCTCCACATGCAGTGTTTGTGCCCGCGCACCTTCAACCTTGATTGACACATCCTGCGCTGTCAAACCGCCGATCCCATCCGCCGTTTCCTGCCGCAATACCGCCTGAAACAGATAGGTCTGATCATCCAAAACCGTGCCGATTTCTGTGCCACGGCCCAACCAATTGCCCTGCTGACCGCGCAGCGCCTCATGCACCCACACACCGGAATGCGGCGCGCGGATGGTCAGCTGCCCAAGCTGCGTGGTGATATGTGCAAGACTGCGGTCCACAGTGCTAAGCTCTTCTTCGATCGCGGCCAGCTCTTGTGCCCCCATGGCGATCGCCTGTGCTTTGCGCGCCAATGCCCCGCTGCGGCGTGCCAACAAGGCGTTGCGCTGCTGCTCCAGCTCTGGATTGATCAGCTGCGCAAGGACGTCACCACGCGCCACCCGGTCCCCGTCTCGCAGCGTTGATTGGGCCAATTTCCCCGCCACAGGCACGAAAACCCGCGCCTGCACCTGTGCTTCAATCACCCCATCAAGGCGGCGATTGTCAGGTAGCGGCAGGGCAAAGATCATCAGAACAATCACCGCCACACCGGCCCCGGAAAGCCCCAGAATATTGCGATGTTTGCGAAGGAAATACGGGCTTCTCAAGGGTTTCAACGCTTTGGCCACAGGTGCGATAAAGGCATTATAAGACAGCGCAAACGCCACCAACAGGCCCAGCCCAAAATATTGATCCGCCACGAACAACACGATGCCCAGCATGATCATAATGCGGTAAATATTCGAGGTGACAAAAAACGCGATCAAAAACAAGCGCCTGCGGGGTGACACCCGATCATTGGGGTTGATCTGTTCAGCCAGAACCTTTGTGCGAAACAGCGCGACGACCTGCGCCTTGGAAGCCGTGTGCAGATTGGGAATTTCAACCAGATCCGACAGGATGTAATAGCCATCAAACCGCATTAACGGGTTGATATTAAAAACAAACGTATAAACTGCGGTGACGAACATCAAATTCAACGCGATCTCATTCACCGCACCGGGCGGTGAATAGGCCCAGACCACCGTGGCCACCGCGCAGGAAATCAGATCGGCATACATGCCCGCTGCCCCCACGGCCGCACGTTTCCACTTATCTCGGAAATTCCACACCGCAGTCAGATCGGCATAGGGCAATGGCGTCAACATCAGCAACATGATCCCCATTGTGCGCACATGGCCGCCAAAAAATTTGGTCAGCGCAGCGTGGGACAGCTCATGCAGGAAATGTGTGATAAAAATTGCGACATACAGCGGGATCAAATTGCCCATCTGTAAAATCGAGGCCGATTGCGCGAAAGCCCGATCCGCATTGAGTATAAATTCAATCGCAGCCCAAATCAGCAACAGCCCCATACACACCAGCATAGGCCAGCTGTAAAACGCCCTGATACTGCGCTGGTGACGGTGCAAAAACGGTTGTGGATCCCAAAGCGGCACGCGAAAAAACAGCAGCTCTGAAATACGGGCAGGCAGTGGTTTCTTCTTTTTGGCCAGCGCACGTTCCAGAATGTGGCTTTCATTGACCCCACCTTCAACATAAATCAGGTTCGCCCCATATAGCGCCGAAATCAGGTCGAAAAAATCTTGCTGCCCTGGTGCGGTTTGCGGCGATGTATCGGCATAGCTGCGCCAGATGTCATTCAATGTTCGATCCGGTGCAATCTGCAATATCAGCGCATGGGTCTGCGGACGTGCGCGGAAAAAACCACAATGCGCCGCCTCGTAATACACATACCAATCCTCGTTGCGATAACTGTGCTTGCGCACCGACACGCCCGGACGCAGACCGATGCGCAGATGGGCGATGCGATGCCATTGGTCGTAAAACGTCCGTTTCGCCACAGGTTACGGGCCCGGCTGCAATGTCAAAATAGCCGAGGTTCCGGGGCTCAGCCATACGGGCGCATCAATAATTTCAATTTTTACCCGACGCAAACCACTGGCCGGATCCACCACCGGAGACACAAAGCTGACCCGCCCGGTAAATTGCGCGCCGCGCCCAACATTGAACAATGTCACCTGCGCATCGGGTGACAGGGTTTCCGCCCGCACCACCGGTAGATTGGCCACAAAAAACAGTGCGCTGGTATCGCATAGTTGTAAAACCGGGTCGTTGGCCTGCGCGCTTTCCCCCGTGCGGCGGATGATCTTGGCAATGATCCCGCCCGTAGGCGCATGCAGGTTGCGCCGTTTCAGGCTTTGCTCGGCGGTTTGGAAATCCAGCTCTTCTATGTGTTTTTGGGTTTGCAGCCGCTGCAATTCAGTCACGGCCAGATCATAGGCCAATTGACGGTTTTGCAATTCCTCCAGGCTGATCCCGCGCGCGGCATCATAGACCTTTTGCCCGGCATCCAGCTGTTGGCGCCCCACGGTAACACGCGCCTGCGCGGCGTTCAGATCGGCCTGGCTGTCGGCCAGGGCACGACGTCGGTCGACCTCGATCCGCTCGATTTCTTGATCCAACCGCATCAACGGGGCGCCGGCGGGCACCACCTGCCCCTCTGTCACTAGGGTCTGATCAATCAGGCCCGACACTGCAAAGGACAATGCCAGATCATCGCGGCATTCGACAATCCCGCGCAGCTCTGCTCCGCTGCTGTTCAGACCGACCGTGGCGTAATCCGCAGGTCCCACCTGCGCGCCCGCACCGCTGGCCAAAACACACAGGCCAAACACCGCATTTACAAAGCTTTTGACCGTCATAATGATCGTTACTCAAGCCCCATACGCGTCAACAGGCTGCCATCCACCTGCGACGCAAGATAGCTTGACAGGTTCAACTGCGCGATGGCATCGGCGCGCGCCTCTTTGGCGATCGACAGATTGATCTGGCTGCGCAACACATCAATGGCAGAGCTGTTGCCGCTACTGGCATTCGCCTGTTCAGTGCGCAACAGTTGCTCTTGTGCGGCGATGATTTCATTTTGATAGCGCAGGTTTTCCCGCGCCCGGTCAAGGATAGAGCCAATCCCGTTCAATTCCCCCGCGACGCGCTGCCGATAAGCTTTCATCGTCAGTTCGGCTTGTTTTTCGCGCAGGATAGCGGCCTGATATTCCGCCTTCTCGGTGATATTTCCGCCCAAACCTCGACGGAATTCAAAGCCGATCCGCCAGTTCTGATAGGGGTTATCGGCGTTAAACACATCGCGGAACGGTATGGTTTCGCCCGATAATTGCGTCTTTTTCAGATCCAGCACAAGATTGGCTTCGGGCAGGGTCTGATTTTCCGCAACCAGCCGCATCACCTCTTCGCGTTGAATGCGCAGCGCGTTTATCCTGCTCTCGGGGCGGCGTGCGTAAACCTGATCCAGGGGCGGCAAAGCGGCACTGGACAATTGCTTGGCCGGCAAAAGCGACAACCCCTGTGAGGGCATCCATTTCCCATCTGCCGCCCCGTGATCAAGCGCCAGGAAAAAGATCTGCAAGGCAGCGATTTGTTCATTCAGCTCTTGCTGCGCCAGGGTCAATGCGGCACGGCGTTCAGCCATTTCCGACGCGGCCTGTGTCAACGCGGATTGCCCCAAGATCCCTTGTGCCACCTGCTCTTGCAATTCGGTGTGATGGCGCGCGGCAAGATTGGCGGTTTGCTGACGCCAATGCACCCGGCTTTGCGCACGCTGCACAAAGATATAGGTTTTGATCCCGTCAAACAGGCGCTGGGTTTTGATCAGCCGGACGGTTTCTTCTGCGATGGATTTATCAATATCGGCCACCACCACAGAGGAGGTATTCACCACCTTGCCAGAGTTTTTAGCCAGCGGCGCTTTTACACTCACCCCCAGCGCGGCATTGCGTTCGGGCGATGGCAAAGCCGCCGAAGATTGCAGTGAATTGGTGATCTGCCCCATTTCATAATACAGGTTCACCGAGATGCCGTAGCTGTCCTTCAGCTCCACCCCCAGCTTGCCCGTGGTGCCATATTCCTCATAGGGGAAGGGCGTACCATTGGCATCAGTGCCCGTGCCCATCGATAAGAAATCCGCTGCGCTGGTCTGTCGGCGCTCTCCTGCGCGGCTGATATCGGCGTAGAATATCGGCTCGAACTGACCGCGCGCGCCGATACTTTGTTGCTTGGCAATCTCAACTTCCAGGGCTTGCGCCTGAACGCTTTCATCCCAATCGGCCAGAACTTTGGCAAATTGCGCAAGGCTCAATCGGCCCGCCTGCACATCGACCCCGGCCGGTAAGGCGCGCAAGCTCATGGCTGAGCCAGCAGCCGGCTGTGTTCCGGGCCGATTTGGGTTTGGCTCACAAGCCGCCAGAACCATCGCGCCAAGAACATATCCGGTAACAAGGATCGCAGGTTTCATCAGATAATTCCTTAAGCGATTTTGCCGACCTGTTTTTCATATTCTCCCAGCACGCGTTGCAGGGTTTCCGACAGGCTTTTGGCAACGGAAGGGGTCAAAATAATGCGCGAGGACAGGGCGATCACGACCTCTTCCTCCACTGCGCCCCATGTTTGATTGGTGCCAAACAATAGCGTGACCTCATCCTTGCTCATGCCGACATTTGCAACATTGGCATAGTTGCTGGACATCTTCGTGTCATCAAACCGCACGCGCACATCGCGGGTGGGTTTTTCGGATTTTTGTGCAGTCTCATTTTGGTCAGTGGATGCCATCTGGCCCTCCTTGGTCGTTCGGCCCGGCGCGTTTTAACCGGGCATAGTCCTATCGGTGGCGGATCATTCCGCAGCAATCAAGGGATCGTCAATCTCGTCATCAGCCAAAAGCATGGCTTGCAAAACAACTGGTCGCTGCGCGGCTTCTTGCGGGGTCATGCCTCCCAGCCAAATCCCGTCCAGAGTGTCGCTGACATTTTTGTGAACATCAATAGCTTGGGGCATCATGGCCGGTGTAAACGCACCATCTTGTGGGATTAACGCCGCATCTTCACCGGTGTCAGCATCCGCCACCCCGTCGTGCGACGGCTGGGCCATTTGTGTTTGGGCAATCAATGCCTCCAATTCGGCCTGCTGCGCGGCAATCTCATCCGATGTGTTCAGTGTTTGCAGCAGGTAATCGGCCAACTGGATCGGACGGCTTTCCTCTTGCAGGTCATTAAGGAAATCGAACCGGTGCAAGAAACGGTCAAACGCATCACGGCCATAGGTGAAATACCCCTGATCAAAGATACCAGCCGCATCTGCCTGCGCAACAGACAGCCAATCCATGATCAGATCCATGTCCCGCTGCGCCGGAGCCTGCAAGGCGCTTAGCACCTGGATCCGCGACAGATTGCCCCAATTGCCATCAAAATAGGGCTGACGCTGATTGTTCAGCAAGATAATCCGCTGCCCCGGCACGGCGATAATGCTGCCCGGTTGCGTCGTTGGATCGGTGCCATAGCGCATGACCCCATGCGAGATGACCTCGGATGCCACGATCACGATATCACCCTTGGCATAGTTGCGCACGCCTTCTGGCGCGATCGTTAGCCCGGTGCGGTTTTGGATGTTGATCCCACCAGAGGAATAATTGATCGCGGACAAAAGCTGCGTATTGGTGTTGAGGTTATCCTTCCATTCTTCACCAATGCCCTGATCTGCAATCATATACAGCGCCGGCGAGACGATGTTATCAACCAGCTCGGATGCGGTATTGTCCAAAATCGCCCCGCCCCATGCCTCCAGTCGGGTGCTGTTATCCGCAACGATCAGATCAACTTCGATATTGCCGGGCTGTTCTGGGGTCAGCCCCGCCAGAACCCGAATAACAACATCATGCGCGGTGATCAGCGTATCGGCATCTTCCATCACCACATGGCCGTGATCCACCACAATCTGCAATGTGGCCCCGGCCTGCAACAGACCTGACTCCGACAGCGCCACAGAGCCTGTCTCAATCCGCACCGACAGGTCATCATGCGCCACAATCTGCGCCGCGTCACGCAAGGTCAGATCACCCGTCGTGATATCCACCGACACATCACCCGCCCCAGACACAAGCTGCGTGTCGTCCGACAGCGCCACAGAGCCTGCCTCAATCCGCACCGACAGGTCATCATGCGCCACGATCTGCGCCGCGTCACGCAAGGTCAGATCACCCGTCGTGATATCCACCGACACATCACCCGCCCCAGACACAAGCTGCGTGTCGTCCGACAGCGCCACAGAGCCTGCCTCAATCCGCACCGACAGGTCATCATGCGCCACGATCTGCGCTGCGTCACGCAAGGTCAGATCACCCGTCGTGATATCCACCGACACATCACCCGCCCCAGACACAAGCTTGGCCGTGTTGATGAAAGTCGTGCCGCCCTGTGCGACGGTCACTTGCACCAGATCCTGCCCCAAAATGTCGGTCAATCCGCTGCCGTGCACCCCGTCTGAAGCCTGCAGGATCAATCCGCGCCCCGCATCCAAAATACTGCGGTGGATCAGCGTTGCCGCCCCGTCTTGCAACGTGATCGACAGATCTCGTCCTGCAGTCAGGGTCGTTGCGCTGCTGGTATGCAGATCCCCCTGCGCCAAAGTCACCCCGATGTCACGCCCTGCCGAAACAAAGGACGCATCGGAGAACCGCAGATCCCCATTGCCCAACGACAATGAGACCGAACCGCCCAGCGATGTTATCTCAGTTTGTCCTGCCGTGCTTATCTGCCCCGCGCCAATCACCTGCGCCGTCACATCGCCACGCGCTGTAAGCGCGGTTGAGCCGCTCAGCCGCAAATCACCCTGTGCCAACATCAGATCCACCGCACCATGCGTGGCGGTGATCGTTGTCACACCACGCAGTGTCAGCCCGCCGCCCACACCTGCCGATATCGAGGCGCCGCGCAGATCCGTCGTGCCTGCGACCTGCAACGCACCGCTTGCCACAAGCCCAAGCTGCCCGCCCGCGGTAATCGCGCTGCGTCCAGACATGGCGATGCCACCCAAGCCGGTGTGCAGCGCAACCGCGCCGCTCGCTGTCATCTCGGTCTCATCGGTGATCGCGATATCGCCCGCCTGCACCGTAATATACAAATCGCCAGCTGCAGTGATCTGCGTGTGGCTGTTGACTGTGAACGCGCCGTCCTGATCAAACAGCACATCACCGCCTGCGTGCAACACGGTCTCCCCGGTCATGACAACATCGCCCGCAACCGTGGCCGCAACTGTACCCGCCGCCGTAAGCGTCACGCGGCCCAAGCCATGCAGATCGCCCGCCAAAGCGGTCAACGCCAGATCACCCCCAGCCGAAATCACAACACCATCGCCCAGATCGATCATCCCCTGGCGCGCGCGCAGCATCAAATTACCGCCCACAGTCAACGCGGCCTCTGGTTGCACCGCAATCGCCCCGCCAGTCATCAGCACCACATCACCCAATGCGGTGACGTCAAACAGATCCACCCCGGTTCTATCCGTGATCTGCACCGATGCGCCACGCAGCACCGTCAAACGATTCAGATCGTTTTCCGCCGTGTTCAACGTGATATCACCGCCCGCGGCCAATGTGACCATCGCCAGACGCCCCTGCGCCAACAGCGCGGCACCCGCAAGCTGGGATATATCCCCCGCGGTCGCGGTCAGTATGACATTACCACCCGCCTGCGTCTGGCCCAGCACCAGCGCAATCTGGTCCTGCAGCCCGGCGACCTGAACCGAAAGATCGCGTGCCGCCTGCAGCGACCGGATCTGTGCGCCTCCGGCCTGCACGGTCACGTTGACATCGGCATCCTCAGCCGTAGCTGCGATCTCGTTTATCAGGACTGACCCGCCCTGCTGACCGGTGATGGAGACAAACACACCCCCATCGCTGGCCAAGATATCACCAACCGATTGCACCGCCAAATCCAACGCGCCTTGTTCATAGCGGTTGCCAATCGCCGTGGCGCTTAGCTCGGTCAGGTGCCCAGCCCGCAGCACGAGGTTTTCGGCATCCGCCCCTTCGGCGCTGGAGCCGTCAATGATCGCACCCACCGACGAACTCACCTGCGCATCACCAACCTCTACCACTATCCGCGACACGGTGATGTCGCGCGCGGCGGTTACGTCCAGATCACCATCTGTCAGTGTCATGATCATGCCATCGGTCTGAAGCATCGCCCCGTTGGCCACATCGATCATGGCGCTGCCTATATGCTGCTCCCCGTCAAGGCGCAGATCACCTGCCGCAATGCGCAGCTCCATCGCGCCAGTGCTTCGCACCGTGCCCAGCGTCAGATCGCGCAGTGATCCCAGATACAGCCCGCCATCGCCCGTAACGATCTGTGACACGGTCGCAATATCCAGATCCAAATCGGCAGGATTTGTGCCGCCAACATAGGCGCTTTCCCCGATACCGCGCCCAAGAAGCGCCAATCGCGCCGCATCGCCCAGCCCGACGATATTGGCCCGCTCTGCCGCGGTGCCATCGCTGATACGGCCATTCGCGCCTGCATCCACAGTGATCAACCCGGTGCTGGTTTGCAGATAGGACAGCACCATATCCCCGGTGGCGCGCAGGGTCATATCCCCGGCGGTGATGATCTGCCCTGCCTCCGCCTGGGTCAGTGCCCCATCGGCCAATTCCACCGACACGGTTTGACCGCGCAAACCTTGGGTCAGCAGCAGATCACCATGGGCCAGCGCCAGATCCACATGCCCCTCCAACGCGGTCACCATCCGCAGCGTGACCGTCTGATCCGGGCTGTCCAGCGCCAACCAGACATCCCCACCCGAGGTGACAGAGTTCACACGCGCCGCCTGCACGGCGATTGCGCGATGCGATGTTCCAATTGTGCCGGCTGTTAAATCAACCAACCCGGCGGCGGCAACTGCGCCTCCCGTCAATGCACCACCTGCCGTCAGCGCCAGCTGCGCCAAGGCCCCATGGCTGTCGATCTGCGTGATCTGCATATCGCCCTGTGCGGTCATCGACACACCACCGATGGCGGTGATCGCGGCATCTGCGGCCATCCCAATATCGCCCGCATCGGCAAAAACCGTAACATCACGCGCATTTAGATCACCGACCAACAGAAGATCACCGCTATTTGCACCCAAAACCGCATCGCCTGCTGCCGTCACCGCGCCAAATTCTGCACTGTCTAACACCGTCAGATACACACCACCCGCCGTGGCATCGGCTTGCGTCAACGTCCCGGTTGCCAGTTCCAGCGCACCGCCAAACTGTGTGGTGCCGATCGCGCCTGCGTGCAGCGTAATCGCACGCCCCTGCGCCAGAGTGGTGACATTGGCCGTTTCACGGTCGGCTGAACCATCGCGGATCGTGCCCCCGGAAATCAGGCTGACATCACCTTCAACACTGGTGACCGCGCTAAGGGCCATATCACCAAAGGCATAGATATCAATATCTTGGGTAACGAACAACTTGGCGGATTGATCTTGATGCAAACTGCCCGCAGCGATGGTCAGCGCCAGCGCCTCAACCCGGACCGTGCCACTAAGGCCCAGGTTGCCCCCCGCCTGCACAAACCGCGCGCCGCCCGCCGTATCCAGTTGATCGAGCACCGCATCAGATAGCGACGTGACCGTGATGGATTGCGCGGTCAAATCCGTATCTGTCGCCACCAGCGCGGCAATCGTGCTCACATCCAGATCAAGATCCTCGTTCGCGCTGCCGATACTATGCGCCTCGATTGTCAACGCACCAGAGCCCATAGTGATGGTCGCAGCCTCCTGCGTGCCCGTCATCGCGGTGCCGATATCGCGCAGCACACCGCCGGCGTTCAGCGTGGCATCTCCGGTCAGAACCCGCAGCTGCGCCAGATCAATATCACCCGTGGCCACCATCGTCGCCGTACTAAGTGAGGTAATCGTCGTGCCATCGGCCTGTACGATATTGCGTGTGTTGGCCGCGCTGCCCGCCCCAAGATTGAACAACACCCCGCCCACGCTGACGTCACCGTTGATCCAAAGATCCCCGTCGTTCACTGTGACTGACAAGGTGCCCGTCGTCTGCGCCGCACGCAAGTAGGTTCCCGCCGTATTCAGCGATTCAACCGCCGCCCCGCCCGCATTGGCCGATGTGGTGGTCAAATCGATCTGCCCGACAGCCACGTCGATGTCACCCAACCCTTGGCGCCCGATGCTGGCGGCGGTTGCGATCAGGTGGCCTGCGGTGGTGATATTGGCGTATTCGTCGGCGGTCAGATCGCTGATATTGCCAGCATCACTGCGCAAGGTGATGGCCTGTGACAGATCGCTGGCTGAACTGGTTACGGTCGCCAAACCAAGCCCCTGCGCGCCACCCAATGTGATCGCCCCGTCTGAGCGGATGACTTTGCCATCCACCATATTCAACGCACCACCGTCAGCCAAAAGCGTGATTTGCGCGGCAGAGATCGTGCCTTGCACCAGCAAGTCGGCATGATCGGCGCGCAGATCCAAAATGCCACCAATCACCCAGTCAATATTGGACGTTCCCAATTCGACTGTGGGTCGCGCCTGCCCGACCATCGGCGTGGTGATCGCCAGATAGGCATTTTCCGGGGTCGAGACCAGCTCCACCACACCGTTTTCACCGTTCTGCCCGGCACGCGCATCCAAGCTGACCGCCTGATCCGCGCGGCCGATATCTTGCGCAACATCAAGCACAATCGTGCCACCGGCCAGATTGGCCGCGCCATTGGCATTGGTCAAACCACTCACAACGCCCTGTGTGGTCAACGTCAGGCGGTGATCGGCACCAGCTGCGACCTCGGCCAAGGTAATATCCCCATCCGAGACAATCGTCACGTTACCGCCCGCACGCAGCGCAGACCCTGCCGCCATTTCCAACCCGGCCGTGCCGAAATCAAGCAGCAGATCGCCGCCGGTGTTCAACACGCCTTGGAACTTACCTTGATTGCCAACACCGATCGCCAGTTTCACGCCATCGGGGGCGGTCACATCCGACAATGCCGCAACGGCCACGTCAATCGTGCCCGCATCATCATCCGCCCGGCCCGCATTTTCCAAGCTGCCCACCGCCCACATTTTCACACTCAAGGCGCCGGCAGCAGCATTCAATGTGGTCGTGCCGGAGGTGACGATATTGCGTTTCTCGGTGCCGAACCCATCGGTGATCGTACCGTTTTCCGTTGACAGATAAACATTCCCAGAATTGGCAACCAATTGACCAAGAATGATATTCTCAACTGCATTGATACGGATATCACCGCTTAGCGCCGTGGCGGTATAGCCGTTCATATCGTAGAAATTCGTTGACGTCAGGATCAGCTCATTCACGGTGACATCGCCGGTCAGGGTGAAATTCCCCTGTGCGCGCAGCTCTTGGGCCACATCGGTCTGCCCAAGGAACAGCTGCGTCTGGGCAAAGATGTCGGCAGATCCGGTTGCATGTAGCGCGATGGTCAGCGCATTGGCATCGCGCAACGCGACATTCGCCGCTGTGGCAAGTGTCACCGCGCCGATAAAGTCATTTCGCGCAATCCCGTCGGCATCCACATTGGCCAGCGTTACATCGCCGCCCGCCGACAGATCCGTTGTCCCGGCGACCGTGATCACATCTGCCACATCACGCTGCGTGATCGCACCTTGGGCAACCAGATCCAGATCCCCACCAACGCGCAGCCCGCCCAGAACCAGCCCCTGCTGACCGCGCACTGTCAGATCGCCTGCAACAACCGCATCCAATGTCATGGCCTCGCTGCTGCCCAGCACAACATCACGGCCCTGAATGACGGTCACTGCGCCGCGTAGCATATTCGCCCCATTCGACAGCGTGATATCCAAAGACGCACCCGCACCCAGCTCTGTTGCGCCCATCACAGACACTGCACCGGTTTGATCAATTCCACCTGCCGTAAGCAGTGACAGATCCCCGCCCAGATCCAACGGGCCCAAGGTGACATCACCGCCCGCCGTCACCGCCAGATCGTGCAACTGGCCCCAGACCGTGACCGCGCCAGCCAAAGACACTTGCGCTGCCTGCGCGCGCAATTCCAGTTGTCCGATATGATTGGCATCATTGCCAAGCGTGATCTGGGCCTGTGGTCCAGCCACAAACTGCGCCGATCCCAGCACCAACGCCCCTTGCGTCTGGCTGATCGCCGCCCCTGCACGCAATTGCGCCAAGCCCGAAACCGCCATCGCCCCCAGATGCAGCGCACCGGTGGCCAAAATTGCCGCCTCGCTGGCCGCGCCAATGACCAGCACCCCCTCCAGCGTCAGCCCATTATCCAGCACAATTGCGCCGCTGGTCGTCAGGTCCGCATCCCCCGCAATTTGGACCGCGCCGCTATCGCGCAAGGTCGCAGCATTCACGATCAGATCCCCGCCAACCTGCGTCGTTGCCAGATCCACGGTGCCTGCCACACGCAGATGCAGATCACCTGTGCTTGACCCGCCTAAGGCCAGATCCCCTGCTGCGATCAGGGTCACATCACCCTGCCCGTGCATCTGCACATGCCCGGCAAAGCGGTTACCGGCGTGATCCAGCGTGATCGCCGCGTCACTGCCCGCCGCAACGGTCAGGTCGCCGCCCAGCTGCATCGCCGCCGATTGGGTGATCCGCCCGCCCGCGCGCAGGGTCAGCGCGCCGCCCACCGACACTGCGCCCAGCGTCAGATCCTGCGTCACTGTCACAACGCCCGCACCCGACAGATCCAAGGCCACACGGCCCGCGATTGTGTTTTGCGCGCCCAGCAGCAACTCCCCAGCCTGTGCCGTCAGATCGCCTTGGACGGTGATCACAGTGCCTGCGGCCTGACGGACCTGCCCGGTGCCAAAATCCAAACTCAGGTTGCCACCAGTTGACACGGTGCCAAGCACCGCGTCGCTTCCATGCAGCACCATCGCATCAGTGGCAGAAACCGTGCCGCTTAAGGTGATGACGCCGCCTGTCGTTAGGGTCAGATCCGCGCCTAGGCCCTGTGCGGCGCCTGTGAAGGACAGATCATTCCTATCAGCCAATGACACCGATCCGGCACGCACGATCGTGACCAGCCCATTGAAATCATTGCCTGCGTTGGTCAACGCCAAATTCGCCGTGCCGCTGTTCAGCCAGGTCGTTCCAGACACGGACACCAGCCCCACACCGGACAAGCTGCCAGAACTGATCAAACGCAAATCACCGCTTGCCGCGATATCCGACACGATCAGCGCATTGCTATCGCGCAGCACCACATCCGCGCCTGTGGCTGACACAGCTGCACGGAAATCATTGCCCGCCCCATCCAGCACAACATTACTGCCGGTAAACTGCGCCGCACCCGATACCGTCAATGCGCCACTATCGGTGATCGTGCCGGTTGTGATCACAGTCAAGCTGCTGCCAAGCAGACTGCCGCCCAGGTCCAACGCGCCGGTATCACGTAAACTGACTGCACCTTGTGCCTGCACGCTGACCGCACCGGTGAAATCATTGCCACTATCAGTCAGCGCAATTTGTCCACCACTGGTCAGGCTGGTACGGCCACCAATACTCACCGCGCCAGTGCTGGTGATCGACCCAGCCGCCGTGACCGACAAATTGCCGCTAAGAACCACGGACCCAAAGTTGATATCATTGATATCATTGATGGTAAGTGAGCGGGCAACGATAGAGACCGTGCCTTTGAAATCATGATCTGCCGTCAGGATGATATCCTGACCCGCCGCATCAATCACGGTGTTCCCATCAATCACCCAGGCATCGGCATTATACACCCGGCCACCCGCGCTCAGGCGCAGATCACCGCTGATTGCGGCATTCACGATATGGATCGCCCCGGCGCTGACCAGATCCACATTGGCAGCCGCGACAATATCCACCGCGCCGTCAATTTGGTTTTGCGCGTGGGTCAAGGTCACATCCGCGCCGGCGCCCGTGTCAATCGTCATATCACCCGCGATGGTCAGCGCGCCGGTCTGGCTGACGGCACCCTGTGTGCTAAGCGCCACGGCGCCACGTGCCGTCACCGCACCCAAAGTCAGAGTATTGGCGTCAGCCACGCTGACATTAAGGGCGCTTGTCACCGTCACCGCGCCGGTAAAATCATTGCCCGACGCAAGCAAGGTCACATCATTGGCCCCGGCATCAATCTGCGCAGTGCCATAGACAGACAACGTGCTGCCCGCGGCTTGCACAACCGCCCCCTGTGCGACGATGCCTAATTGCCCATCCGCCGTGGCAGTGCCGATCTGCAGATCTGCTACGGTGACCCGGCCGCCGGTGGTAACAGACAGTGCCGCGGCTACATTACCGCCCAGCGTCAGCGCGTTTTTATCTGTGATATCAGCGCGATCTGCAGCGACAATCTGTACCGCACCAATAAAGTCGTTTTCGGCATTGTCCAAGGTGATCGTCTGACCTGCCGCCGATAGAACGGTGCTGCCCGCCACCGCCAGCGCGCCAGTGCCCGTGACTGCGCCCAAGGCGCTCACCGCCAGGTCGCCCGTGATGGCCAGATCCCCCAGATCAACGCCCAGCCCCGTTACCGTCAGCCCCGCACCAATCACCGCGTCGCTGACAGCGATATCGCCCGTTGAAATGAGGGCCGTCGCGCCCGACACCACGCCCGTCAGCGCAAGATCGCGGCCATTGCTGAGCGAAAGGCTGTCGGCCTGCGCCACGGTCACCATGCCGGCAAACCCATGGACGGCCTGATCCAGCCGGATCGCACCGGGCGCCGTCAGACGGGTTGTGCCCAAGACCGTGATCACATCGCCCGAATCCGACAGCGTTCCGGCTGCTGTAAATTCTGCACCCCCCCCGATGATCATGTCGCCAAGCGTCAGATCCCGACCCGCCGCCACCTGCGTGGCTTGTGCGACCGTGCCGCCAAGGGCCAGATCGCCCTGCGCAGTCAAGGTCAGACCCGCCGTGCTGTTGACCGTCACCGCGCCACCCAATTGATTATCGCCGGTCAGGGTGATGCCCTGACCGCTCAGGCTGGTTGTGCCACCGATGCTGATACCCGCGTCACCCACAATTTCGCCCGTCGCGCTCAGGCTGGCGGTGCCCAACACGTCCACCGCGCCCAGGGTCAGGTTATCATCGGTGCGCACCACCAAAACCTGCGCCGCGGCCGCCAGCCGCAGTGCTCCGGCATCTTGCAATTGCACCGTAGCGCCCGCGACCGTCAGATCACGCATCAGGTTAGAGGCATGTGTCAAAGTGACATCGCCTGTGCTTGTCACCTGCGCCTGCCCGCCAACCGTCAGCGCCCCGGCCTGCGTCACCGCCCCTTGCGCAGTTAGCGCCAGATCGCCGGTCAAGGCCCAGCGGCCTGCAGTGATCGCCCCATCCGTGTCAATCTGTGCCGATCGGCCCGTGACTGCGCCAAGCACTGCCGTGCCAGAGCTGCGGAGCTGCGCGACCACATCACCTGCGCCGCCCGCCAGCGTTGCGATATCATCGCCCGCAATCACCAGCGCGTTGTCTGTGCTGCCAATCCCCTGGCCTGCGGCCAGATGGATCACCCCAGCGGTGATGATATTTGCCTCTGGCAGACCAGCCAGGACACGGTCATCCCCATCGGTGATCGCGCCACCTGTCGTCACCCGCACCGGATTGGCCGCACGCAGCTGCCCAAGCGCGATATCCCCCGTGGTCGAGGCCAACGTGACCCCACCATCGGTTGTAATCACCGCGCCAGAGCGCATCACAATATCGCTGTCATCCGTAGACACTGAAATCGCGCTGGCCGTGGTGGAGGTAAGCGCGCCGCCCTCCCCGATGGTAACACCACCCGTGCCGCCTGTGACCGCAATCGCGCCCTGCGCCGTGACCGTTCCATTGACCGCCACTGTGCGGCTGTCGATCGACACGGTGTCCGTCGCATGCAGCCCGATGATCGTCACATCCCCGGCGTTAAATTGCAGATCCACCGCACCTTGGTAATAGCCCGCCAAGGTGTAATCGCCTGTTGTCAGCTCGGCACTATTATCCCACAGCTGCCAATCCACACTGACCAAACCGGGGTTCGCCGTCAGGTAATCCGAGAATTCCAACTGTGTGGTCCGGGTGATATCTTCTATTGTCAGGACGCCAGTATCTGCCACCGTATCGGCCGTGGCCCGGTTGCGCGCATAGGCGGTGAAACTGGCACCGATCACATCATAGCTTCGGCTTAGGTCCGTGCCGGCGGCGGGGGCGAAGCGTGGCGTATCGAACAAGATATCCACCGCATCATCCATCAAGACCTCGCGCACATCGCCAGAGGTCTTGATGGTAATATCGCCCGAGGCACCAGCGTTGATATAGTCAATCAACACGCCGCCGGTCAGCCCATCGGTCCGGGTGATGGCCGACACATCGGCCGAGGAAACATTGTGATATTGCACCTGCGCGGCGATTTCGCCATCGCTTAGGCCCATCTGGCGTAAACGCGCTTCCAGTGCCGCCTGCTCGCCCGCCTGCATTCCGGTGTCGCCCGATAGGAACAGCATATCATTGCTGGCGTCATCGGAGTCAAACAAGGCATTGCGAATGACCAGCGTGCCAGAAGATTGCACCTCTAGCGTGCCTTTTGCCTGTGTCACATCCAGCTCGGTCGCCTTGGTGTTGACCAGCTTCACCGCGCTGCCAGCGGCATGTACCGTCACGGCATTGACGCTGGTGCGGACATCAACATCAGAGGCCGAATTCAGCGTGATCGTATCTGCATAGATCAGCTCGGACCCGCGGATCGCGCCCACCTTGCCCGCGGCTGTGCGCAGCGTCATCTGGCCCGCGCTGTTGCCCGTGACCTGTGCCTGCGCCGGGATCGCCGCGCGCTGCATCTTGAAGGATACGTTTTGCGAAACAGAGGTGGTGGCCCCCAACGCCGTCAACGCAGTCGCCGTGATCGTCACATCATCGGCGGTGCCAACAGCCAGATAATCCGCGTCTTTCAGCACATAGGTCCAGCGTCCGCTGGCTGAGACAGCCGCCGCCGCCGAGGATTTGCCGATTTGGATCGCTACGCTTGCGCCCGGATCCACCCAGCCAGTCAAAGTCGCACCCGCAGCACTGATCTGGTCCGCCAAGGAGACGATGTTATCGCCATTGACCATCCCAAAGCTGATAGAGGGGCGCGCCGTTGCCACGGTCAGCGCGGTCGCGGCCGAACTTGCGCTGATGACACCAACCGCCGTCGTGACATTGGCCGTCAGGCTGTGGATACCGTCGGGCAAACGTGCCGCAGGGGTCAGCCGCCAGATCCCATCCGCACCTGTCGTGGCGTCTCCCACGATCGTGTTGCCCGCCCGGTAAAGCGTGACTTTGGACCCCGGTTCAGCCGTGCCCTGTATCTGCGGCAAGGCGGTGGCAACTGTGCCGGGCTGTGTGGTGATGACCGGGGCGGCCGCCACCGTATTGACCACCACAGACATCTGCGCCGAAACGGCACTGACGGCGCCGCCTGCCACAGTGGCCTGCGCAGTAATCGCATAGGTGCCATCGCCCAGCGCAGAGCTGATCTGATAGCTCCATTGGCCCTGCGCATTGGCGGTGGTGGTGCCATCGGCGGTGCTGTCACCCTCTACAAACACCGCGATCATGGCCCCGGCATCAGCAGTACCTTTGATGATCGGGCGCGCTTGGCTGGTGGCCAGGTCCAGCGGACGGCCAGTCTCATTGCCCAGCCCGATCAACACAGGCGCCTGCACGGTGCCCAGATCCACGGCCAACGCCAGCGCATTGGCCGCAACCGTAGGACCAAAATTCCCCGCATCATCAACGCTGATCGCCACCAGCTGATAGCTGCCACCGGTCAGGGCCTCGGGCAGATCTGCATTGCCCAGCGCCCATGTCCCATCTGTGTTGGCGGTTGTCTCACCGATCAGGCGGCTTGTGTTCAGATCATAGATCCGCACGGCAACCCCGGCTTGCGCATCGGTGCCCGACATGGCCGGGCGGGCGTTGCCTGTTGTGGCGCTGGCCGTCACGGCTGCACCGTCAATCTGCGTAATCACAGGCTGAGCCACAGGCCGGGTCAGCGCCAATGTGGCGGTTTGATGCAGCTGGGTCACCGCCGTGCCATTGCTGACCTCAAACACAAACGTCACATCGCCATCTGCGATCCCGGCCAAATCGGCCTGCGTGACCTTGATCCGCCAGTTCTGCGCCTCTTCTTCGGGGAATAACTCGGCGCTTAGATCTGTGCCGTTGGACAGTTTCAGCGTGACAGATGTCGCGTCGATCCCGGCCAGCCCGCGCAGTTCCAGCACCCGCGCGACATCTTCGGCGGATATCGGCACCCCGGTGATGGTCTGCGTGACTGCGATCGTCGGCGCGGTCGCGCGATAGATACCAAGGGCCGAGGAAACGGGTGTATTCAGCCCCGCCGTCGCCTTGGCCATCAGACTGGTGCCATCCGCAACGTTCAGCCCGGCAAGGCTGATCGTCCATGTGCCCGATGGATCAATGGTTGTCTGCGCAATCGCCGTGGTCGCGCCATCGGCAAACAGCTGCACCACCGCGCCCGACGGCCCGCTCCCTGAAACGGTGGCACCGGTATGCGCATTGCTTTGGGTGATCGTGGACAAGATCAATGGCGTGGTGTCCGTCGCCGTGACTGGCACCGATTGCGCAGGCGTCCAATCGACAATCTGCGTCACAGCATATTGCGCATCCCCTTGTGGATTTTCTGTCACCGTGGGGGCGGCGCCCGACAACGTCAGTGCCGTGGCATCCAGCACCAGCGCAGGCACGTTACGATACTGCAAGCTGCCGCCAAACGTGATCAGATAGCTGCCGTCCGTGGCATAGGTATTGGTGACGCTATAGGCAGCACCGGGCACGGCCATGCGTTCCAGCGTCGCGACAATCGCGCTTGCGCTTGTCTCATCATAGCTGATCGCGCCGCTGGTATATTCCTTGCCATCAAGCGTGAAGGTGAATGTGTAGGTGCCATTGGCGACACCCGACAGATCAATTTTTTGCACTTCGCTTGTGGTGGCCGCCTCTAACACGGTGACAGAGGCCGTGGTGGACAGCAGCGCCTGCGCCACGGTGGGCACACCGCTTGCACTATCAGTGATCGTCACGCTTGGCGGGTTGGTATAGCCCGCACCCGGATTGGTGATCCGAATTTCAGTGATCTCGCCCGTAGCGTCGATAATCGCAATCGCTGTGGCCTGAACCCCGCCCTGTGCGCTGCTTATATCTGGCGCGCCAAAGGTCACACTGGGTGCTGAGACATATCCTTGCCCGCCAGAGGTCACGGTCGCGCTGTCGACCCGGCCCATGGCTGCAATCAGATTGGACGGCAGATCGAAGCTATAGGCTTTTGGCACGCTTGACAGGCTGGCCTGTGCTGTCGCCCGTTCACTTGGTGGGGCATCAACGGTCACGGTGGGCACGGTGGCATAGCGGCTGCCCGCAGCGCCCATCACATAGCCCGTCACTGCACCATTGCTCAGCGTCGCTGTGGCGGTGGCCTGAACGGCGGCTTCGGTGATTGACACACTTAGCGCATCCGCAGGACCAAAACTGCTGCCGTTCAGCGTCAAACCGGTAATTTTCCCGCCCGTAAGCGCAGCCGTCGCCGTCTCGGATGTGCCGCTGCCATCAGAGACGGCGACCACCACAGCAGAGGAATATCCGCTGCCCTGTGTGACAATGGTAAATGTGACATCGCCCGATGCGTTGGCCGTGGCCGTGGCCACCGCATCCACCCCATCAGGCGCAGCGATTTGAACTGCCGGTGCCACGCCATAGCCGCTGCCGCTGACCGACGATCCAAGCGTCACACCATTGTCGGCCAAGCTGACAGCAGGCTGCGCGGCAACCGGCTGCGGCGCGGCAATCGTGACTGTGGGCGCGGTGGTATATCCCGCCCCCTCGTCGGTTATGGTGATCCCCGTCAACACGCCATTGGTGACAACAGCCACCGCAGTGGCCTGCGTCCCACCCGCAGGCGGGGCCGACACCGTGACCGAGGGCAGGTTACTGGCCGAATAGCCCTGACCGCCATTGGTGATGGCTATGGTATCACCAACCGCCTGACCCAGCGCGATCTGCGCCTTGGGGCTGCCATTGACCACGACATACAACAGCCCCGCGCTGCTGTAACCTGTCAGGGTGATACCCGCATCGCGATCGGCTGACGTGATGATATTATCCCCCGAAACGGGTTCAAGACTAAGCGCGACGGTCTGCGCAGCCGGTGTCACTGTCAGTGCCGCCGAAGATGCGCCGACATTGCCCGCCGCATCGGTCACAAAGGCGGTCAGGCTGCGCGACACCCCGGCCTGCCAAACCGAGTTTGGTGCCCATGTCCAGGTGCCATCTGACAGCGCGCGCGTATTGGCGATGACCGTGGTGCCCTCTACCAGGCTCACCACCGCGCCGGCCTCGGCCAGGCCGCTGATCGCGGGGCGACCAGCAGTGGCATCCGCCACGGTCAATGTCGGCGCGCCCGGCGCGGTGCCATCGACGGTGATACGCTTTTGTTCCGTATCGCTGTCAATGCCATCTTTGCGGGCCACGGTGGTAATCGTGTATTCGCCATCCCCCAATTCCGGCAATGTTGCGGTCCAGACCCCGGTCAACGCGTTGACATAGGTGACAGAGGATATGGCGACATCAGTCTTGGTCCCGCCTGTCACCGGCACCCATGTATAGGACGCGGTAAGAGTTGAGCCCGGTGCGCTGGTACCAAAGATCGTCAAACCGTCATTATCAGTGGTGAAGAAATCGCCAAGGCCGGTGTCATCGTTGACGCGGTCGATGCGTGCGCTTTCGGGTTTCAACACCGCAACTGTAATGGTCTGCAACGCCGCGGTCTCATTGCCCTGCGCATCGGTTGCCACATAGCGCAGCGTCTGCGTTCCATTGCCCAGCAACGCATAGGCTTGCGCATCCAGCACATGGGTGAATGTGCCAGCCGCGCTGACCGTGATATTAGACGCCAGAACAGCGCCATCCGACAGATAGATCGCTACGCTGACCGCGTCACTGGTGCCGTTCAGCGCGATCGCCCCACCCCCATCGACATCGGCCTTGGTGATCGTCGTCCCCGAGGCAATCCCGGTGATTGCCGTCACTGCAACGCTGGGCGGCACCAAGGCCAGCACCAAACTGCCATCATAGCGCGCCACCGCTGTGCCCGCTAAAGGCGCATCGGCCAGCACAGCAAAGGCACCAGATGCCGCCGTGAGATCTGTTTTATCCGCCTCGCTAAGCACATAGCGCCATTGCGTGCCTTCCACCCAGGCCTCGCGCATGGTGCCATTGATCAACAGCTGCACCCGCGCACCGACATCTGTCGTGCCGCTTAACGCATAACCTTTAAAGAAAGCGTCGACCGTGACCGGGGCAAACACACCACCCACATGGCCCGACACGGTCAGTGCAGGGGCCAAGGCCGTCCCGATCTGCACGCTTTGACTGCCCGATAGCCCACTTTGATTGCCGGCCGTATCCGTCGCCCGCGCGGTGAGGAAGTTCACTCCCGTGGTCAACGCAGAAAGACTGGTATCGGTATTCAACACGCCCGACCACAGACCCGACGCATCGGCCACTGCTGTGAACACCGCGGCGGATAGATCGCCATTGGCAAAGACCTGCACCGTTGCCCCGGCCTGTGCCGTGCCGCTTAGTGTCTTTCTGGCTGCGGCATAGCCCATCGTGGGGAGCGCAGGCGCCTGCGTGTCCACAACAAAGGTCATCTGCGCCGAGGCCAGACCGGCCACATCTGCATCCTGCGCCTGTGCCTTATCCGCCAAGTTGACGGCATAGACTGTATAGCTGCCATCGGCCAGGACCGGCGTCATCGCGGACCAATCCCCATTGTAATCGGCGCGGGTCCAGGTGATCAGCGCATCCGTCGCTGCATCACGAATTTCAACGCGCGTCCATGCTGTGGCACCGCTGCCCGTCAGGTTGAACTGCGCATTGGCAACGGTATTACCAAGCCCCGTCGCAGCGATCGTCGGCTGGCTTGGCGCTGCGAAACCAGACGTAACCGCACTGCCCACGACCGAGAATGCGGCGGTCCCGCTGGAACGAGAGACATTGCCAAATTGATCGCGCAGCACAACATTGAATTCATAATCACCATTCGCGAGAACCGGGTCAAATTCCAGCGCGCCGGTCAACTGCCCTGCCGTCAAGACGATATGATCATAAACCTGACCTTGGTCGTCCTCTAATGTCACGATATCACCGATATTGGCGCCCGCCGTGGTGGTGATCTGAATATTGCCCGTGGCAAATGTCTTGATCTTATCCAAATCCACATCACTGCCCGCAACAAAGACAATATCGCCTGTGGTGATGCCATCAGGGCTGTTGGCGGTGATCGTCATATTGTTATAGGGCGTTTGCCCCTGCGACAGCTCGATCCGGCTGCCATATTGCGCCTCATAGGCCAAGGCCAGCGCCTGAGCCGAGGCAACCTGTTGCGCATCAAGCAACACAACCGGGTCCAGATTGCTGCCGTGCACGGTGATCATGCCCTGACCGCCGTCGCCCTGTGGCACATGGGCCAGCCCCTGCACCGTGATCGCCAAAGCATCACTGCGTGTCATCGTCACGCTGGCCTTATCTGCCGAAACCGTGGCAGAAATCCCCAACCCCGCCGCGTTGATCTGCGCGGCCAATGCGGACAGATCATCCACCGCAACCTGTGCCGTCACCGTGGCGGTTGCACCAGCCGCACCGGTCAGCGTCAAAGACAATTCCCCATCCGACGTCAGATCCGACAGCACCAACTGTGCCCGCTCTGCCAGCGCCACAGCGCTGATATCGGCAAAGCCGCGATCAAGCACATTTACCACGCGCCCGGCCAGCAGATCCGCCCCGGACGGTGCCGCGATCTGTGCGCCCAAAGCCAACGCGCCACTGGGCTGTGTCGTAATCAGATACAGATCATCCGCTCCCTGCGGTGACTGGCTTAGCACCTGAACAGCGCTACCCGTCGACACGGTGCGATAATCCATCGCATCCAGGATATAATAGACCGTGCCGCCGCTGATCACCCGGTCAGTTTTGTAGCTGCCATCGGGCAGGCCATCCGTTCCCAGACCCTGCAAATAGGTCGCGCCGCTGGCCCCTGTCATGACGCGCAGCTCTGCGACCTCGGAATACAGCTGGACATTTTGCGCCACATCACCACGCGCGTTCAGCACGACCTCGGTGACAAACGTGCCCTGCTGCGTGCTGATCGGCGCGTTCAACGTAATATTACGCCCCGATTGCATTTCAACACGGGTGGTATCAAATTGCGTCCCCACCCTGATCTGCGACGTCGCGCTGATACTGGCCGCGGAGTTGATCAAAAGCGAGGTCGCATCATAGCCTTGCTGGGTTGGGATCACGAAATCCGCCCCGGTCAGGAAACCGACATGATCGCGCGCGTCGATCCACAGATCCTGACCAATCACCAACGCCCCGGCGGCATCCAGCGTGACACTGCCCACCAGCCCGGCGGCATCGACTACCCCGTTTGTGCGCGCTGTCAGAAGCCGGCCCGCGACGCCTTTGGCAAACAGCTCTCCGCCATCTGCGCGCAAGGTCACAGTGCCAAGATCCATCGCCGCAGACAGAGACAGAACCTCCAGTGCCTCGGCTGTGGAAATCGTGATATCGCCTGCATCGGCGCGCGCTTGCGTCAATACCGTCTGTGTGCGGTTGTCCGCGCCGGTCTCATGCAGGCGGATACCGCCCGAGACGGTAGAAAGATTGCGCAGATCTGCCGCCTCAACGCTTAGGTCCAGAAGACCGGTCTGTGCGATCAGCTCCACCGCGCCGCCCGTATCGGTGTCAATCTTGATATGGGGAATAGCGCCCGTCCCACGGATCGCACCGGCTGAGGTCACACTGACATCCAGCGGCAGATCTGCCAAATCAATCACCGGGTTGCTGGCGCTGCTATGGGGGGTGCGATCTGCGCTGCGTCCGGCGACCACACCAGTGACAACCCCGGCGGCATCCGCGCTATAGCCCTGCAAGACAATGTCTTGCGCTGCATTCAGCGTGATCTGCCCATCCTGCGTCCATAGCCGCGCAACCGTCAGATCTCCGCCAGTAGCCACCGTGGTCAGCGACAGATCCCCAACCGATTGCACATGGGCATTGATCTGCGCCACGCTCAGTGCCGACAGCGTGATCCCATCGCGGCTGACGACATTCAACGCCTGCGCCGTAACCACGGACCCAAGCGTCTGCGTGATCATCGACCCCGCCGACAGATCAATCATACGCGCCGTCAGGCTGCCCAATGTCAGGATACGGGTGTCGTCCGCCGTCGCTCCGCCCAGCGGTGCCGGCGTCGACAAAAGGATATCATTTTGTCCCAACGCACCGGCGCGCAAGCTGCGCGCTGTCAGGTCGCCGCGCGCAAGGATAGAGATATCGCCCGATGCCGTGGTCGCCCCCAGAACATCAAGATCACCATTGGCCTCAATCCGGATCGGCCCTGCGTCGGTGACCGTTGCGGTCAAGATCCGGGCGTCCAGAAGGTAATCATGCGCACCGCTTGCATCGCTTTGAATGCCATCGCGGGCGGTCAGCACCGCATGATGGGCACCAACATAATTGCCCGGCGTGGCCCCCACGGTTCCCACCGCGCTGCCAGAGGCATAGATCCCGCCACCGGTTGCGGTCAGCGTCATCGTGCCATCCACGGCAACTGCACTGTCGCGGAAGGTCACATCCCCGTCGAGCGCCCCTGCGATAACCGTCAGGCCGCTGGACGCAATATCAGTGCGCAGCGCAGTCAGGACATCCCCGCGCCCGTCGCTGCCTGCCACAAGCGTCACCGCCGTGCCCGACAGCCCACCAAACGCGTTCAGGTCATCCTGGGTCGTAACCAAAATCGCACCATCGGCGGATAGATCCCCGGTAAGCGTTACGCCTTTGCCCCCGCTGATCGACACTGCGCCATCTACACCGATCACCGACGGCAGATCGGTCAGGACCGTGCGCGCCGCCGACAAGGTCATGGTGCCGCCAATCTGCATTTGTGAACTGGTGGTAGGGACAAAGACCGCAGCATCCTCGGGCGGAGTTTCCCCCAACCGCAGATCCCGCGCCGAAGTAATGGTCAGGTTGCGCCCTGCCTCCAGATTACCCGACAGGCGCGTATCCCGGCCCGATACGATCTGCACATCACGCCCTGACAGCGAATTGGCACCAAATGTTGCGAAATCTTGCGTGCCACCTGCCGCGCCATCCAAACGCACCGTCCGGGTTTCGGTTACAACCTGCGTGATAGCCTCATCACGGTAAAGCGTTTGCTTCGCCGTATCGACAACTTTGGTCTGCGTGTCATAGCTGCGGAATTTCGGGCGGTTATCATAGATCGCCGTCTCATTTGAGACCCACTGATACTCCAACTCATAGCGGGCCTGCATGATATCGGTATCCAGCGATACCCATGCATAATGGTAATCGGTGAAATTCTCGGTGACCTGCGTCGCGTTCCAGTAATTGCCAGTTTCATAGATGAACCGGCGCTGTTGATACCCGTTCAGATCATTGAACCGGTCAATGCCTGACAGTGCCAATTGCTCAACCGCATATTCAAAGCCCGCGTTATTGGGCTCACCAGAGTTCCAGTTGCTGTAATTGGTCTTGCTGCCGTAGATCGAGATATAGTTCGACGCATAGCTGGCATAGCTGACATCGTAATACAGCCCCGGCAAGGTGCCCGATGGGCTGATATAGACCATGCCCAGCCACACCGCGTTATTTCCCGCAACGCGGTCCACCTCGGCTCGTTGGGTGTCATTTGTCACATTTGCCAAAGTATAGCGATCTGTCGCGGCGAAATGATTCAACGTTCCAGAGGACAGATTATAGCGTTTCTCAACCCAGTTATAATCCACGCCAACAAGCACGTTATTGTCGTTTGAATTGCCGCTGTTGGCATCCCAATTCGTGCGCGTCAATGACGCAGTGGTGTCAAAAAATGCCTGCTGCGCCAGCGTGTTCAGGTTGGTCTTGCCATCCAGTTTCAGCGTTTGAACATTGTTCAAAGACCACACAGGCACACGGTTGACCGCGACATCGCCCGCGCGGTCGGTCAGATCATACACCCTTTGCCCGTCATTGGCTGCGGCGGTTTCCCCATTGCCACGCACGCCCGCATCATAAGACACACGCCATGAAACCGGCGCGGAATCATAATCCAGCGTATTGCGCGATTTATAGGTGCTTTCGTTCGGATCGGCCAAATCTTCGGTCGCGGTCACGCGCCGCGTAACATAGCCCGATGTCACCTGATCATAATAGACCGTCGCTGTGTCTTTATAAGTGCCGACATTCTCATCTTCCAATTTATTGACGCTGCCTTGCGACACGGCGCGCGCCAGATCCGCCTGCGCCCCGACCGGCAGATGGATCCATTTGTCGCGCAGCCCATCGACCTGCAAATTGACGATTTGCATCGGTGTTGTCGTGCCTGCAGCGGGCATTTGCATCCAATCGGGCGACCAGTCGCTGACACTGGATGTGCCGTTGATAACCTCATGTTTCTTCAGGTTCGTGGCAGAGAAATCATACAGTTTTTTGTAGCCAAGCTGGGCAAGCACCACTTCGACCTGCAGATCTGACAGCTCTGCAAAACTTAGCGGATATCCATTAGTATCCAAGCCGGGCACACCCACGCTGCCCCAGCTGATGATCGGTCCGCTGCCGCTTGAAGCTGCCGAATTGCGGTAATCCACCCCTTCGACGAAATACTCCCGTTTGGTGGTGCCGTCGTAATAGGCATCTTGCGTCAGCCGGACATCCATCGTGGTGAAGGAATAGCCCACTTTGACAGATTCCAACCCAACCTGTTCAGTCACCGTGGTGCTGACCCAATTGACGACAGGCACGTCGATCACCGCATCCACGACCTGATTATAGCCCGTGATCACCAGCGTATCGACCGTCTGCGTTGACAAGATCGGTGTCAGAACCTGCCGTGTGCCGCCCGCGCTGGCAGAGGCGTCCATTTCAACATCCACGCCCGCCAACAAGGACACATCGCCGTCACTTGTCACCTGCCCCAGCCCCAGAACATAAACAGAGCCAAAGCCAAGGCTGGCCGCATCCACATCGCTGCGTGCCTGATCCACACCATCACCATTGGGCACGATGGCCGACAGGCCCGCACGGATGTCGATCTGCGCAGCCAAATTTCCTGCGCTGGTCGACACAGACCCATAGACAGACACATCGCGTGCCGCGTTGATCCACAAATGATCGCGCGCTTGCAAATCACCGCCCTGATAGACAGTAGCGCCGCGCAGATGCATCCACCCGCCCGAGGTTACAATCGCATTGCCCAGACCGCTGACCGTGGCACCGCCGGCGGTGGTATAGCTTCGGTCGGATTCCACAAAGACATTCTGACTGGCGATGATCTCAATATGGCTGTCTTCGGCCCATGTGATCAGCGCGCTGCCCTCCAGCACCGAAAGGCTGGTGCCGGTGATATCAATTGCATTCAGCGCATTCATATCCGCATAAATCAGCACAGAGGCATCTTGCGCCCCGCTGACCGTGACCGAGGCCGCATTGGCCGTGACCGCGCCGCCTACGCCAGCACTGGCCTGACCGATAATCCCATCCAGCAACAACCCGCCAGAGCCGGTGATGGTAATCGCCCCGCCCACACCTGTGTCCAAGATTGCGCCGCTCAGCCGCTGTGGGTCGCCGCCCGTCTGTGTGATGCTGATCTGATCGGGCAGCAACAGATTGTCGTCGGTCACGATATCGCCAGCCGTATCCAGCACCAGATGGCCATCCGCCGTCATCCATTGCCCGGCCTGATCTACGAAATAACTATTGGCCGGCGTGGTACCACGCGCGGCATTCATCAAATAGGTCACCGCGGTGGTCGTGACCGAATTGGCCAACGGATCCAATAAACCACCGTCCAGCGCCACAAGATCGTGACCAAAGGCCAGCCCCGTTACGGTAATCATCCGATCCGCATTGATCTGCAGCGCACCGCCCTGAGCCTCGGCGCGCAAGGCACCGTCCAGCCGCAGATCTTTTGCGCTGTTCAGGGTCACGCTGCCCGATGCGGTGCCCGCCGCGGTCAATGACATCACCGTGCTATTGGCATCGATCCACAGTCCAACACCGGCATAGGTGTCATTGCCAAACCCGGGCCCGCCATTCAGCACGATATCGCCCGTGGCAAACACATTGCCGGGCGCGGCAGCCCCGCCGGCATCCACCCCGCCCAGACGCAGCGTATCGCCCGCCGTCAGTGTCACATCACCACCATCAGCCTGTGCGACCGCACCACCCGCCACAATTCCCGCCCCAGCGTGGATCGCGCCCGCGACCGTAATCATGGCGGCATCGACGGTGATTAGTGCATCCGGCGCGCTGGCCGCAATCACGCCCCCCGCATGGACCATCAGATCGCCCAGCAAGGTCGCGTGAAGGCCGCGCCCGGCATCCAGTGTCGCCCCGGTATTGGCGGCGCTGCCGCCGACGGTCATCTGCTCGCCCGTGACGGTGATTTGGCCCGCGGAAATCGCAGCCCCCTCCAGGCGCAGCGCCTGACCGAAATCAATCGAAACAGCGCCTGCAGCCGTCATGTTGGAATTGAGCACGATATCGCCCACCGCAACCAACCTGATAGCAGGCACGCTGCCCGCGCCGATGAAACTGCTGTCAATCATCCCGTCAAGGCGCAGATCGACGCCGTTGATATCCAACTGCCCAGCCGCAGCGATACGCCCGCCCACAGGCGTCACCCACACCTGCCCCTGCGTGGAGGCGATAGAGATGGTATGATCATCGCGCAACGTCTCTACCGCGCCATTAATCACCACCTGATGCGTGCCCGACAAGGTGATCGACCCGCCCGTATCCACCACCCGGATCGTGGCTGTATCTTCCAATAGCAGGCTGACCGCATTGGTGCCGCCGTGCAGCACCACCTCATCATCCGCCTGCACAAGACCTTGAATTGTCAGCGTCCCATTTGACGCCAAACGCACATCATGGCCAGCACCACGCGCAATCAGATCCCCTTTGAGCACGCCGCTGGAGCCCAGATCAAAGCTGATATCACCGTCCAATGTCTCAAGGATACCGGTGACATCAAGATTAACACCTTTGCCCGCAGCCGCATCCCCGGTGTTCATGACAATATCGGTATGCGCACGGATTTTGCCCGCCAGATACAGCCCACCATTTGGCCCCTGTGGCGCGCCGATATTAATCACAGAGCCAACCGCAGCCGCATCCAGCGCGAAACGGCGTCCTGACACCGCGCCAATCACCGTGCCGCCTGCATCGCGCAGCGCACCGGGCGTGTCATCGTTGAAAACAACGCCCAGATCGGCACCATTCACCGTTTGGCGCAGGCTACCGCTGCCCGCCGATTGCGCCAAAATGCTGATCTGATATGGCCCGGCAAAGCGAAGACGCCCATCGCGCAGCTTGGCCGCGATATCAGCAATGCTGGTGCCAGAGTCATTGGGAACCGCCGCCAGCCCGGCATAGTCTGTCAACAGCGCAGGCGTAATTACTCCATTGGGATCATCTGTCTGAACTACGGTCCAGACCGCCGCAGCCATTGCATCATTAAGATCCGCCAAAAGCGCGTCGATGGAGGTGTTTTCCGCCGTCTGCTCTGCGGTGACGGTCACGGCCGCCTCAATGGTGTAGCTGACTTTGTCAACCTGGATCAAAAGGGTGACATCTTGTTCCAAGACACCATCCGCGCGGCTTGCCCAGCCGGCCACGACCAGTTCTTGGATGTCACCCGGCGCCAGAACCGCGATATCACCCGGCGCGTTCAGATTGATCGTGCTGCCTGCACGTTGTGTCGTGATCTGTGCCGATCCCAGCAGCACCAGACCCTGGCCGTCATATTGCGTTACGGAACCCGCAGGCCCTGCCACACGCGTATCAAGCCCACCGATCAGATCAACCGAGGCCCCAGCCGTGATATCCGTGCCGATGATGATTTGCCGGTCCGCCTGCACCACAATGGCACTGTCGACATCATAGCGCACAACCTCACGGCCGATATATTTGCCCTGATCATCGCGGATCATATCGCTGCGCCCGCCCGCAACCAGCAGGCCTTGCATTTGCATATCACCAACGGCGGACAAGGTAATCGTGCCATCCACATAGGTGTCCGTTGCAATGCGGCTGCGGCTGCCATCTGTGCCATAGGCCCAGGTGCCTTCTGTCACGACTTCGGCGGCGGCGTTCACGATCAACCCCATGCCGGTCTGCGCATCAAACCCGCCTGCCACATCCACCAGGCGACTGGCGGTCAGATAGCCGCCGGTTTCCACGATCTGCCCTGCCTCGTTGGTGGTCAGCCCGCCGATGGTCACACGGCCCGTGCCCGCCACCCGGATATCGCTTTCACGGCCCGACCAGATAAAGCCCTGCGCCAGAAGCGCGCGCGAGCCTGGATCATCTTGGTCAAGCAATCCAAAGCGCTGCTCCATCCGGCCACCCGAGGTGATATAGCCCATCAGCTCTATCCGGTCGCCACCACTGATCACCACCTGAGAGCCCGCACCCGCTGCGCCATACCCATTGGCGGTGATCCCGCCTGCGGTATTGACCAAGACCGACACAAGATTGGCATCCTTTGCCGGGGCCGCGCCCATGGTGCGGCCATCCCAATGATCGTCCGCGCCCGCTGCACCACCTGTCACGGTGACATTGCCGCTGGCCTGCAGGCCCGATTCCAACCGAATTTGCTGGCCCGCGCGCACGGTGATATCGCTGCCGCCGTTACCCGAACTGTCCAGCGCGTATGTCACACCGGCGTCGCCCACCTGACCGCCCGCGATCATGGCGCCAAATATATCAACGTCTTGCGCCCCGACTATGTGCAAATCGCCATCGGCATCTGTGGTGCGATATTCACCGGTGGCAAAAATATACACACTGCTGCCACGCGCATCAGCCCGCGCACCGGCGCCCGCTATCGCATTGCCGTCACCATCCACACCGCCCATCAGGTTCAACGCGGCAGTCGCCGTCACGAAACCTTCAACAAAGAGGAATTCATCGGATTGCAGCGTCAAGGATGCTTGCGCCCCGGTCGCATTCACATTGCCACGCACAATCACATCTTGATCAGAGCGCAGCACCATCGCCTTGCCGTCGCCAAGGCTGCTGACAGTGCCGGTGACCAACAGGCCATACCCGCCGGTGTGATCCACCAGATAATGATCGGGGCTGGCATCCGCGATACCGTTGAAATAGCCGGTCTTGTTAAAGATCGCATAGCGCGGCACATAATCGGGATTGGGCGTGCCATCGGGCAATGTTGGCAAACCAAACAGTGCGTTGTCGTAAAGCTGCCCTGACGAGGACAGCACGATATCGCCTGATGCCGCCAGCGCTCCGCCCAGCAACAGCGCACCTTGCGACGTGATCGACACCGCGCCATCCGTGCCGGTGATGACCTCTTGTCCGTCACTATAGGCATTGCCCGCGCGGGTTTCTGTGCCCGAATTCACGGCAACCACATCTTGCGACAGGATCGAGATCCGCGCGTCATCACCCTGTGCCAGGATCCGCGACAGCTCTACCAAAATTACGGGACCATCCGCGGTCAAATTGATCGCAGCCCCGTCCCCGTGAACCTGCAAAAGCCCTGCGGTTTCAATCGCATGCGACGTGGTGATCGTCACCGATGCGCCATCGGCAAAGGTTTCAATCGTGGCGGCCGCGTCGATTTGCAGGCTGAGCGGGCCGGCGATGTCTTGATACAGCGTCTGCGTCAGATAGCCATCATCACGCCCGGCATCCCCGGTCGCCCCGGTGATCGTCAGATCGACAGCATCCGTGCCGCGCAGCCAGCCGGTCACAACCGCCTGTTCATCCACCGACAGATCCAGCACCCGGGCGAACAGCCCGCTATCGGCACTTCCTTGGGCGTCATGCACGTTCTGGCTACTGATCTGCATATTGCGCGTCTGCACATGCAGCACATCATCGGGCGCTTGCACATCCCCGCCGATAAACAGCGTGTCGGTATATAGGAATGTCTCGTCCCGCAACGAGGCCACACGCGTGTCATCACCGCGCAGGATCGGGCCATCTGCGGGCTCAAACTTTACCTGATCAGCGACTTTGACATCACCAAAGGTCATCACATTGCCCAGATCACGGCGCCCGATATGCAGCTGCGCAAACCCATCTGCAATCGCGGCAATGTCGCGCACAGACAGGTAATACCCAGGCCGGTCCAGCTGCTGCGGGCTAAGATCACCGTAATCAACGCCCACGATGTCTTCAGCGGCGGTGCCGATATAATATTGTGCTGCGGCCTTATGGGTGCGCAGGGTCAGCAAGCCAGAGCCCACAAGTTTGGACGCGCCGCTGGCCAGATCTAGATCATCGCTTGTCAGGCTGATAAAGCGCCCCTGCTCCAACGTGCGCACAAAGCCGCTGTCAAGCTTAAGCAAGGCGTTATCAGCCAAAAGATCAATGTGCAGATCACCATGTGCGACCTCTATCGCGACATCGCTCCGAATGTCGCCGCGGTTCTTCTGGATCAGATCCCGCCATTGTGCCGCCCCGGTCGCGCCATCTCTCACCCAATCTTGCGTGCTTTCCCATTGGCTGGCGGCAGGCGTGGCATCAATCACATAACCTGGATTTTCGACGCTATTGAGCACCTTTTCCTGAGTCAGCGTCAGATAATCATCCTCGATGATCACCACATCACCAACCCCGTGACCCGAAGTCGCCACGGTCAGCTCTGCGATGCGGGTCAGGATCGGCTTGTCGAAACTGCCTACCGCGTTCTTGGCCTTGACCATCAGATAGGCGCCGGCCCCGGCGATCTGGCTGGCATTGGTGTTGATCAGACTGCCATCGGCCACCTGAATGCGCATCCAGCTGCTGCCATCGCTGTCGCGCGTCAGATCTGCCGAGGACCAGATATCCGCATAAAGTTCGACATCCGCCCCGTCACCATAAGTACGCAGATCCAGGTCACCGTCATTTACCAAGGTCACATCATGCAAGACCTTAATATCGCGCACGGATTCCCAAATAACGCCACCCGCCATCAACGCCGAGTGCTGCCAGATTGTGCGGGCAATCGCGCGCAGCTCTGTGCGGCCCAGGTTGGTCTGCGTCTGCCCGTCCAACGCGGTGAAGTGCACATCACCGCCGAAAGATTCGATATGATCGGCATCATAGGACGCGCCCTTGCCAACCAGGGTCAGCCGCTCAACCGCACCATCATCATAGGTGATGACCTCACGCCCATTGACCAGCGTGCCAAGCCCAAGCTGCAGCGCGTCTGCCTCACGGCTGGCACGGGTTTGCTCGGCGATGATTTCATCAAAATCGCTGCCGGTTTCCACGATATTGATCGTGCCCTGCGCCCCGGAAGCAGACACACGATCCATGCGCAGATGGTAGTCATCTTCGCCGCCCGCGTCGATAATATCGGTCTGCCATTCCGGGAAGCCGGTGACATAGACCGTATCGGACCAGGCGCTCAGCCGGACGGTATCGACTGTGGTGCCGGACACGCGCACCTCTTGTCCGGTGCGGTTGTCGCTGGTGTTCACGCCGCGCTTGCTAAGCGTGACCGTCACCCCATTGGTCATCTGGCTGTAATCAAGGATCGTCGTGCCATCGCTGTCGGCAAAGCGATCTTCACCGAAATCATCCTCAAAGATATAGGTGTCGCGCCCGCCGCCGCCGGTCAGACGGTCATTGCCCGTGCCGCCGGCCAGAACATCATCACCGCCACCGCCGGTCAGGCGGTCATTGCCTGCACCGCCGGTCAGCGTATCTTCGCCAAGCCCGCCGATCAGATTGTCATCACCCGCGCCGCCATCAATGGACCAGCCCGTCGTGGCCCCCGCCCCGGCAATAAAGCTGCCCGGCGTGTAAACGCGGGTTGTGACAGTTTCGATGCGGCCATCGCCGTGGTCGATCTGCTCGACCTCATTTTCTACCGTTCCAGTGTCGAAATAGCCGATCTGGATCGCGTCTTTCCCGTCACCGCCCGATAAGGTTCCGCCACCTTCGCGCGCATAGATCGTGTCATTGCCCGCGCCCATTTCCAAATCGAACGTCACATCGCGCAGGCGCGTTATGTCGATCTGATCATTGCCCTCACCGAAATTGGCCACCACGCGTTTGACGCCAGTATAGGTTTGATACCACCCGTCATATTCCACGCTGACAGAGCCGCCCGAGCCGTAAAGCGAAACCTCTTCGCCCACATCATCAGTGCCAAAATAACGCCGCGCCGCAGCCTGCGTTCCGAAATTCAACGTCAGCACATCGCCTTGCTGCGTCGCCAGATAGGGTTCGACGCGTGGCGCATCAATATCCAGATTGAACAGGTTCACCCGGAACAATTCAGCATTGTACAGCGTGATGGTTTTAATCCACAGATCCAGCTCAACAAACAGGCTGGCGACGAAATCCGCGCCCATTGAGATGTTGAACAGGTTCTGGAACCCGCCGTTTTCATATTCATACATCGTGGCAATTTCGCTGCCGCGAATCCGCCCGTCACTGACATATGAGACGCTTTCGACATAGCCATCGGCATTTTTTGTCAGAACGGATTGCGCGATATCTTGCAGATCCAGACCGGCATAAAATTCAATCGCGCCCTTGCCCCCGCCCGAGATTGGGCCAAGCGATGCACCCAGCTTCAGCCCCACGCTGGCATTGATATAGAATTCGTCTTTTTCATCACCGCCGGTGCCGCTGACGATCTTGCCGTTTTTGAATGTCGGCAAGGTAAAATCATGCACAAAGAACCCATCCAGCGCATCCAACGGATTGCCGCTGTTGATCGCCTGACGAATGCCATAGGTGTCATAGCCAAAGGCCAGATCCGCGATCGCCTCAAAATCCAGCGACCCGTCTACCCTGATCATCACCGGACCAATCGGCACCCGTGCGATGGGCACATCAATATCCACGCCCAGCCCCAAAAGCGGCATCTCATAGGTGAATAAGATCGCATCCCCGCCGGACATGATCGATTTCCAGTTCTCAATATCCTTGAGATATTCAAGCATCTTGAACCCGGCACGGGGCTGATTGATCGTGCCACTTTTCACCGTGGCAGAGCCGCTGCCCGAGGATTTGGCCTCGATCTCCGCGAATTTCGCATCCAATGCCGCGCTGGATGATCCGGTGGATGGCACCGCGCGGATCGTGCCCGCGCCCAGGCCCACAATATCCCCCAGCAGAATTTCCCCGGTATCGGCCCACTGTGACAGGGTATCGGGCAGCTCATGCATGAAGATGACGGCATCAAAAAACGCCTGCGGGATTTCCGGCTTGCCCTTCAGCTTTAGCATCCCATTGACCAGCCCCAGCGGCGTGGGCTGAATGCCTGCGGCCTCGATGAAATCCAGCCCGTCAATTGGGGTGATCATCATTTTGACGAAGGGGGCAAACGGGTCCAGAACGCCCGAAATCTGCTCCGAAATCGGCAGCAAGAAGTCATCGATCATGGAACCCACATCAAGGCGCAGATCGACCAGTTCAATGGTGGGTTCCAGCAGGCGTTCGCCGTAGCTCCAGTTCCAATCGACCGTCAGATTGGCGCGCAACTTAGGCATCGCGCTGACATCACGCAGCTCAAGCTGGGCTTGCAGATCAATCTTTGAGGTGACGTCAAAGCCGATATCAAACGTCTGCGACGGCGATTGCGAGAACAGCTTTGTCACCGGTAGGCGTCCGCGCGCATCGCCCAGAATATCCACGCCAAGGCTGGCGCTGGCGCCCGAACGATTGCCGTCCGGCATCGCATCCGTCACCGTCGCATCGAAGAACAGCATAGAGCCAAGCGCAGTAAAGGGCTGACTGTTGCTGCCTTGCAAGAAGGCAGCGGCCTGCACCCGGATTTCCTTGGTGTCATCGGTATTGGTCTTTAGATAGAACCCCGATGAGGTGCTGATCCCAAAGCCGAAATCCCACGCCCAACCCAGATCAAAGGTAAAGCCGCCGTCAATATCAAGGCTGAAACCGGGAACCTCAAAATCCAGCGGGATATCAATATCGGCGGCAACAAGTTGCATCCCCATATCAATATCAATCTGCAACGCATCGGCTGCGTCGGGGGGCAGATCACCGATCACCCAGTCTGACAAGATCTCGCCATCACGATCCACCCAGACAATATCAATATCTTCGATATCAACGATATTATTGCCGTCTTTGTCCAGAATAAGGTTCAGACCATCGGTGCCAAACAGATCCCAAAGCGAGGACTGTAAGATCGGCACCGTCCCCCCTTCGGCCGACAGTTTCTGGCGCAGATCATTCAAGAAACCGACGCGCACATCACGGACGAAATTGCCCGCGCTGGCCAGCTTATCGCCGATCACAGGTATGTCACGCGACAGCTCTGTCGACATGACATCTTGCACCACGCCCAGTGCCGCATCGACCCCGTCCAATATCCGCGATGGATCAGTCAGCATTCCCAGCAACGAAAACTCATCCAGGAAATTGTCCATAGCGTCTTGGACATTGGGCACTTCCAGGGTCAGAACTTTTCCCTGCACCAGGCGTCCGGAGGCCATGTCCAACAGCCCCTGCACGCCTGCAGGACCCGTGCTGGCGGTGAAGCTGCCAAGCTGAATATCGGGCAATGATGACACAGACAGGCTCAGCGGTAGATCCATGCCCATTGCGCCGGTGATCTCATACCCGACGTTATTGGACAGCCGCTCTGGCCCGATATAGAATTTTCCGTCATCGACACGGCTGCCCGCGCGTTGATCCAGCGTCAACGCGAATGTCGCGTAATCCACGGTCGATGCCAGACCATCGCGGTCAATCGCCGCCCAACCACCGGTCACACCCAGACGCGCCGGACCCGCCTCAAACCCAAGGTCCAGATCCTGCCCGGCAACCCGCAGACCAATGCTGGCAGAGGTGCCGCGCGCCAATTGTGCAGATACATCCACGGCACGGTCAACCTGCACGTCGGTAAAGGTCGCAGGCTCCGTGCCCTGCGCAATCTGCGACTGCGTGCCTGCAAACAGCTGTACCGAAACGCCTAATGCGTCGCTCAGCCAATCTTGCAATGCCACAATCTGGGCCTGACGCCGCCCGGCCAATTGCCCGGCCCCGTGCTGGTCGTCGATATTTTGCGCGCTATCGCTGCCTTCGGTTTCAGTGATCCAGTAGCTGTCAACACGCGCCGAAATCGCGGTAACATTTTCGCCCTGTGTGCCAATCACCTTACGGAAATCCGCAAGAACCTGATCGCGTTCCGCGTCGCTTAGAACGCTGGAGCGGTTTTCAAACACAACCGCCCCGAAGGCCGCTACAGACCGGGTTTCGATCCGCGTCGGGTTATAATCATACAAGAAGAATTCCGGCCCATCCGATGTCAGCCGGATCCCGGCCTGCACCTTCAGGTTCACAAACGCGCTGAGGTTGATTTTACCCGCAGCACCTGGATTGACCACATCAGCAATATCATCGACGAAATCCAGCCCTGCCAGCGCATCAGGCCCGGCAATCGCCGCAAGCTGCTGCAGATCAAGACTAAAGCCGAAGTTTTCTTCAAATGCGGCACCGATATTCAGGTGAATATCCAGCGCATCCCCATTCAGCGACAGCGCGAAAATCTGATCATTGACATCAAGCGTATTATCATCGGTCACACCCAGCGCGGCTTCGATGATCGCCTCTACCTCGGAAATCGCGCCTGCAGGATTTTCAGCTGCGGTTTCCAACTGCGCCAAGACCTGATCGACGAAGGGGAACACATCTTGCAACGATCGCCCAACCACCGGCATCACCACGGTGTAGAACGGCTGATCCTCAATCGCGTCACGGACAAATTCCAACCCCTGACGCGTGCCGGAAATGATATCAGCAAAGGACAAGTCTTTAAAATCAAATGCCGCGCCCAGATCTGGCACGATCACCACCATATCAGAGCTGCCAACAACGCCCTGCGCGACAAGCTGATCCAGATCGGCCGGATACATCGGGTTTTGATCGACCAGCTTCAACGCCCCCGGCGCGAACAGATCCAACGCCGTCAGCGAGATCTCGACATTCGGCGCCAATGGAATATCAGAGCCAAGCCCGGCATTCACGCTCAAGCCGCGCAGCCGAGCCGATGCCATGCCTGACAGATCGAATGTCAGATCAGAGGCCGAAATATCGCCAAAGCCAAAGCGCATATCCTGCGGATCGCCGCTGCTTGGATCACCAAGTGCCACGCCAACGGATGCCGCCAGTTCAAACCCTGACCCCGTGCCCGCACCGCCTGCTGTCGCGCCCAACATGCCCAGCTGCACAGCGACTTCAAGATCGTCGATATTCAGCGCCGCACCCGCAGTCAGCGACAGGTTCTCAACACCCAGTGTCAGGCTGTTTTCGCGCAACGTATAGCCCAGGTCACTGACACCATCGGCCAGCGCACGATCCAGCGCCACCATGTGGTCGCCACGCAGACCCACAATCGTATAGCGCGCGCCGTCCAGTTCCAGCCCATAGCCGACCATGGTGCTGTCAAACAGGAATGTGTCATCGGAAAACAGGTTGCTGCCGGCGCTGACCCGCCCGCTTTGCCCGTGATAGGTGCGGCCATCCAGATCCGCAAAAAAGGTCACAGAACCTGCGACATGCACCGATAAGCTGCCCTGCGCAGATGTGCTTAGGCTGACCGTATCATTGCCCAGATCCAGATTAAGCGGCACCTGAACCGGCGTCAGATCCTCCGCAAAGGCAAAGGGCACGCCAAACGAACGCTCCACCGGATCAAAGTAGATTTGCAACCCTGCCGGCAAGACGCCCGATGCATTCACCGCCGCCATGAATTCCTGTAGGGTGGTAATCTGTTCGCGAGCCTCGTGCAGCACCATCCGATAGCTGCCCGGTGTCGCCACGCTGCCCTTCAAAATCAGGCTATTGCCATCAAGACGGCTGTCTATACCGAAGGTGCCTACTGCGGTCTCGACCCCGGCAACCGTTTGATACAGCGTAATTTCACGATCTTCGGTCAGCGCATCCGTGAACCCGCCCAGCGGATTCAGCAAGATCGTCGCATCCGTGCCGTCAATCTGGCCCGCCTGCACCGTCACCGCAGCAACGGTGAACAAATCCACGCGCGGTTTGTCGAAATCGATCTTATTATAGACGTCGCGCTCAAACCCCTCGCCAAAGGCCAGAACCTGATCCAGCCCAGTGTCCAGGAATGGCAGGCTATTGGCGAATAGCTCACTGTCTTGGACGGATTGCAGCGTATCCAGAAAATCCGGGAACATCAAAATCAGGTCAACCACAGACAGGCTGCTAAAGTCGCCAATCGCGTCAAAATCCTGCGCGGCCCATGTCACATCGCCCGACAGCGGGCTACCCGAAGCGATCAGCCGCGGCGTCGCACTTGCTGCCAGATCCAACGCGCCAAGCTGCGCATAGATCGGCAGATCCAGTTCAAGCAGGTCACGGGTTTGCACCACAGTCAACCCGGTGTTGCCCTGGCGCAACTGCCCTGCCAGTTCAAAGCGCAACCGGCCTGTTTCGCGCGCCGCATCGCCCACGCTGACCGCAAGCGGGCCAAGGGCTGCAGTGATGTCGATATCTTCGACACTGGCGCGCGCATCGAAATCCATCCGGTGCAAGGTGAAGCTGCTGGCGCCCGTGCTCCAGTCTATCGCCAGATCAAAGGCCACATCCAGCGCCACCGAAATATCGGCGCGCACCATGCCATCGACAGACAGGCCGTAATCGTCTGCGGCCTCATCAAGGTTCAGCACAGCTTGCGCGCCCAGGCTGAACTGATCCACAAAGCGAAGCATCACGCCCGAGCTGGTGGTGATCAGCGACAGCGCATCGCTGGCAACGCCAATTTCGGGCAGCCAGTTGTCTTGCAGATAGGTCAGCAAACCCCGCAGGCTGGGCTGGGCCCCGGCGCCATAATCGGGCGCGGCAAGCGTGGCGAAATCCCCATCCGTATTGCCCAGATAGCGCTGCACATAATCGCCAATGGCAAGAACACGATCCGCGCCTGTGATCTCGGTCAAGGAGGCGCCGATGATCGGAAGATCCACCGCCAGCGGGTTGGTGTTGATATTGGTGCCGCTTGCGTCATAGTCGGGCGAAATATCGGCTTTCAGATCACTTAGCGTGACTGAGACGCCATCCACCGCATCATATAAAACATCCGTAATCAGCGCATCCAGTGCGCCGAATTCAATCTTGGGCGGACGGGCACTGGCATCGAACTGCATCGCGATTACCGCGCCAGAGCTAAGCTGTGTGCTGCGATCAATCGCCAGCCCCAACGTATTGCCCGAAATCGCGATCTGTCCCTGCATGTCGATGACAGGCGTATCAATCACTGCCGTGGCAGAACCTGACAGCGCGATCCCGCCAACGCCCTGCGCTGTGGTCCCGATCAACGCAAACAGCTGCCCGTTTTGCAGCCCGGCAGATCCGACGCCAGAAACCTCAAATCCGGCCGACAGATCGTCGATGCCCATCATCAACATCGCGCGGTCGTTCTGGCGCACCTGTTCAATCGCAAAGCTGCCGGTCACGGTTGCCATGCCCAGCACGTCCAGATCAGCTGTGCCGCTGAGGCGTAGCGCATTATCCGTGCCAAAGGCCGCCGCCAATGTGCCGTCAAGTGTCACGCCCTCAACACCCGTCAGGCTGGCACGCCCTGATACCGCACCTTCGCGCGTTCCATCGTCATTCAAGATCAAATCGCCCGACACTTGCGACAATGTCAGCGCCACATCCCCCAGACGCAGCGCCAGCTGCGCGTCACTGGCCGATACAACCCAGCGATCTTGCGCCTCTTGCCGCAGCACGGTGAACTGACCGCCCAGATAGGCATCGCCCAAACGCAACTGCGCATCCGCCGTGATCGCGAATGTCTGATCGTGATACCCTAGGGTAATCGGGGCCGCAGCCCCGGTTTCCACTGGCAAGCCAAGCGCATCATCGGACCAATCGATCACCGCGCCACCACTGCCAGTCAGCTGCTGATTGACCGATAGCACGGCATTTTCCACCCCGGCTAGCGCATAGCCCGCCACCATCGCATCGCTTAGCTGAGCGCTTGCAGTCAACCAATGCCGCGGGGCCGTCGCGCCCACTTCGGTAGAGATCGCGGCCAAAAGGTCCAGCTGATTGAAACGTGCCCCGGCCGCACCTGCCCCAACCGCACCCGCGATTCCGGCCCCGCCAATAATCAGCTGATCCACAGTGACATCGGCACCGGTGTCCAGCACAACCGTTTGCGCATCGCGCAGCTCAATGAACAGCGCGCCTTCGGCCTGTAACACGCCGCCGACATCCACCGACATCTCACCGCGCAGGCGGGTTTCGCCGTCAATCAAGGCCACATCATAGAGCCCATCGGGCGTGGCAACGGATTCCGTAAGATCACTGCCCCACCGGTTCAGCGTGACTTCCAGACGATCAGCAGAAATCGCCACCGCCCCGCCGGCATCAAAGGCCACATCGCCCTGCGCCTGCACCGCATAGACACTGCCGATGCCCTGCTGATCGCGCAACAAGACTGCACCGGTGCCATTGCTTAATGTCGCAGACATCCCGCCGGCGGTAAGCGCACCAGCCACATCGACCAACCCGATACGCACATCGGTTGTGTCCAGCCCATTGACCGTGTGATACGCGATCGACATCGCCAGGCCACCCGAAATGGTGCCAAGCCCATCAATCGTCAATGCACCGTTATCAACGATCAGCTGCCGCTGATTAGCGCCATCCGCAAAGATCACATTCTGCGTGATCCCATTCAGCCCTGCTGGCACATCTCGGTCAATCGCCTGACCCAACGTGTTGATTGCGACTGTGCCGCTGGCGCGCAATTGCACCGCATCACCAAACCCTTGTAGGGCCACATCACCGGTGGCGCGTAATGCATAGCCTGTGCTTTGCGCCCCGCCCATAATCACCAGGCCAAGCGCAGCCTCGGACAGCTGTGCGCCGGCTTGCGCGCCGCCAATTGTGCCGCTGACATCGCTGGCCCCGATCAACAAATAGTCGGGGACCAGCGGCGTTGCGCGTGACAGTCCGGCGACAACCGCTGCCAGATCCGTGCCAGCCAGACTACCTTTTCCCACCAACTGATAGACACCAGCCTGTGCCGTGCCATGCACAGCCACCGTACCCGCACCAAAGACCAGATCCCCGTCATCGTCGCGCAGCTGATCCAGCCCCTGCATCAGCGCAGCGCGCAGGTCGGCGCCGGACAGATCGGTCAGATCAATCTCATCTTGCCAATCGGATTGGCCAACACCGCGCAGCATGACTGCATCGGCCAGACCATCGGGCAGACGCAGATCAAGCTGCTGCACATTTGCAATGCTTAGCTTGGCAATCGCGCTGTGAGCCAGCGCATTGATAAAGCTTACGTCAAAGCTGCCCGGCTGTGCGCCCGCCTGAACGACGACATTACCCTTACCAATCGCAGACAGCCCTTCCAGCGCAGATTGCAACTGCGCTTCGCTTGCATTCGGGCCAAGCGGCGCTGTCACCGACGCACCAAAGGCCAGCGCGAAGACATCATCTGTCAGCACAATGCGCTGCACCTCGGATGTAGTGGTGCCCGCTGCGATCTGCGTCAGGCTTGCGGCCGGCGCGCGCTCTAATGCGGTGATCGTCGCGCTGATCACCGGGATATCTCGGCCCATCGCGGTGCCCGAAAACGCAACCTGCCACTGCGCGCCCCCTGCAGCCGTAATATGCGATGTCACGTCCACATCGCCGCCGCGATCGCCATAGATCGTCCCACCAGTGGTGCGCGCTGTGCGGATGGCCTCCTCTACTGCCATAACCGAAGCATCAAAGCCGATTTGCGTTGTCGTGAAGCGCTGATCGAACACATCGAAGGCCAGGGTAAAACCACCTTGAACAGCGGCGGCAGGCAGATCGATCGCCTGCACTGTCGGTCGTTGTTGTGCCTGCGGGCTGATCTGGCTTAGGTCTGCGGTGACGCGGATCACGCCCTCCATCACCGTGCCATTGCTGGCGGTGGTCAGGGCCGTCACGCCCAGGCTGGCCCGTGCCATTCCTTGTGCAAAGGTCACGCGATAGCGCTGTGATGTTACCCCGCCGGACGTGGTATCAAATGTCACCGAGGCGGCGCCACGGCCTAACACCGCGTCCAGCGCCTCTTGGATCGCGACGCTTTGACGATTTTTATCCGAAATATAGCGGATCGCCTGCGTGCTGCCCGTAGCCCCCAGATCCAGCGTGAATTTCGCCCCTGCGACATTGGTGATCGACACCGGTTTCAGCAGCAACGCATATTCCGCGACAGAGCCCGCGCGCGCACGCTGCACCAAGCTGGTGCTTCCCCACTGTGTGCTTTGCGCCGGATCGACCGGCGCCACCATGGTCAACCCTGACAAATCACGCCCGTTCAACGTGCCGATCAGATCAAAGATAAACCCATCCGCCCGGCTGCCGCTGACTGCGACAGTATCGGCACCCAGTATCGTTTCCAAAGCCGTGTCAAACCGCGCCAGCATCTGCGTATCATCATAGGCAGTGCCCGTCGCAGAAAGGGTTGATACCTCAATTGTCTGCGCGCCAAAGCCAAAGCGATAGGCGCCTTCGCGGAAGCGCATCGTGCCATCCGCCGCCAGATCCGAGGCGCGCAGGACATAGCGGCTTGCCGTCATCTCACCGCCTGTGATCACGCGCGTCACCGTGCCCGCACCATGCGCGGTGGATTTGGAAATTGTGATCGCGCCCTGGATCTGTGTCCCGCCCTGTTTGGTGATGGCAAATTGCCCCGAGACCGCGGCGAACCCATCCACGCCAAGATCCACATCTCCGGCCAATTGCATATTGCCCGCAGCATCAAACCGCGCGGCCATCGTGCCCGCCAAAGTCAGACCGTCTACGCCCGTCAACTGCGCCGTGCCGCTGACCTGACCGGCCCGCGTGCCGTCAGCCGCAATCGTCAATTGGCCCGCACCGTTTTCTACCGACACTGTCGCGCCATTGGCCGACAGGCCTGCGCTGACGTTTTGCGCCGTGATTTGCCATGACTGGGCAGCGCCTTGCCCTGACAATTGCAGGCCAAACTGTCCCGCAAGCCGCGCAGAACCAAAGACCAATGCCCCGCTTACCTCCAGCGCCAACTGCGCCGCACCCGCATCCAGCACCAGCGCCTGCGTATCGCTGATCATCAGCTGCGTGCTGCCGGTGTTGTCGGCGCCATTCCAATCAATCGCCACGCCCGAAACCGCGCCAATCTGCCCGTCGATCAGTTCTTGGTTGATCCGCAACGCCGCGCTGTCAATGTCGATCTCGACACCCGCGTTCAGCCCCGCATGGCCTACATCCGCCTGCACCGTCAGCCAGCGCCGCGCTACTTGGCCCGGGTTAACCTGCTGCGTCGACAGCACAACGGCCAGATCAGTCTGATCCAGCAGCGCGCCAATCGTGTCCGAGCCAAGCTGCGCCGACACATCCGCGCCCGCGATGATCAGCTGATCCACTGACACCTGCGTGCCATCGGTCAGTAGCACTGTCTGATCGGGGCGGCTGGTCAGTGCCATCTGCCCGCTTAGGCGCAGACCGTCTGCGACCGCAACGGTCATATCGCCGCGCAACCGGGTTTCATTATCAGCCAGATCCAAGGCATAGCTGCCCGTGGCCGTCGCCACATCAGCGGCGATATCACTGCCCCAGCGGTTCTGCGTGATCAGCAAATCCTGCGCCTGCACTGTCACACCGGGCAGGCCGATCAAGGCCACGTCCCCTTGGGCGGCAAATGCATATTGGCTGCGGGTCACACCATCTGTGGTGGTCGCTTGCAAGATCACCGCGCCCGCGCCATTGCGAAGCTGCGCGCCCACGCCACCCGGCGTCAAGGTGCCGCTGGCAGCGGAAATTCCGACCTCAAGTGTTTGAACCGTGCCCGTTGTGTTGGTCTGCGTCGTCGAGATCACCTTCAGATCGCCCGACACGCGGCCCAGCCCCGCCACGATGATCTGCCCCTGTGTGATCGTGACATCTTGCCGCGCTACGCCATTGGCGAATATCACCCGGCGCGCGCTATCGTCCAAGCCTGTGCGCACGGTTTGATCCACCGCCGCGCCCATCGCGTTGATCGACAGATGGGCCTGTGCGCTTAGGCTCAGATCACCGTCGAAACCGTAAAGCTGGGCTTGGCCTTCGGCCATCAGGGCAAAACCCGGCTGTGCGCCGTTTTGCGCAATGATCAGGCCAAAACCTGCCTGTTGCAAGCGTAGCCCAGCGGCGTCCGACCCGACCGCAATCGCCACATCCGAGGCACCGATTTTCAGCACCCGCGCGGGCAGATCGACAGCGCGCGACACAGCGATTTGCAGATCCGGCAGCGCCTGCCCGGCCAACGCGCCTTGGGTTTTGACAAAGATCTGGCCGGGGTGATCAGGATCGGCCAGCAATGTCACCGCGCCCAGCCCAACACCGGGCATCAGGCTGATGGCGCGCGTCAGCTCTGGCAAAGCGGCCGCGATCCGCACCGCATCCGTGGCACCATCAGGCAGCGTGATCTCACGTGTCCAATCGGGTTGGCCAGCCATACGCAGTGCCACTACATCGGCCAGGGCCGCATCGCTGGGTAAAATCAGATCCAGCACGGCCACCGGAACCACCTGAATCAGCGGGACCGTCTGGCCCGCGAACTCACCGGTGAAGGCAATATCAAACCCGCCCGTCACCGCCGAAACCGACAGATCCGCTGTTGTCAGACCACCAAGGCCAATCAGGGCCGATTGCAGTTCTGCTGCATCAAGCCCTGCCAGCGGCAGCACATCGGAATAGTCCCCACCAAAGCCCAGCTGCACCGCGCCGCTGCCAGACAGTTCGATCCGCTGCACGGCGTCCGTGCGCCGACCAACCGCCAGCTGCTCCAGCGTGGCCTGGGGCGGTTGATCGGGCGTAAGCTGTGCGCGTAACAGGCTGACATCCTGGCCGATGGCGGCACCATCAAAATTGATCACCCATTGATCGGCATCGCCATCAAAAGCCACTGCGACCTGCGCGCCAGTCTGCGCAAAAGACTGGCCATCGGGGCGCTGCGCTGCCATCAAGGCTGCCTGCAACGCCGCACCATTGCCATTGAATGTCGCCAAAGACAGCGCCGCACTGCGATAGGTTCCGCCGGCCTGCGCCAACGGATCAGCAATCGCGCTAAAGCTGGCAGTAGGGGCCGCATCTACACCGGTCACACGTTCCAATGCGGCAATCGGCTTGCCCACAGTCTCACCGCCAAAGATGATCTGCCACATTGCACCATCTTGCGCGGTAACAGAAACCGTCGCGCCGTTATCATCAAAACGTTGTCCAGCAGAAGTGGTTGCGGACAAGATTGCTGTGCGCAGCACAACCGCGCTGGCATGCAGATCAATCGTGCCGGTGCTGTAATCATGCCCATCATAGGCAAAGTGCAGGCGATAACTGCCCTCGGCCTGCGCGGGGAAGCGCGTCAGACTGTGCACTGCGCCGGTGGTCGGGGCGCTGTCGCCCGTCGCGCTTAGCGCATAGGAAATATCACTGCTGACACCGATGTTTTGTGCACTTAGCGCGCCAAGCTGCAAGGCGCGCTGCGCCGCATCGCCCAGGAATGTGATGGTGTATACCTGCGCCGAGCCTGGGCTTTCCAGCGCCTGCACCCGCAGCAAAGCGGACGCGGTCTGAGCCAAAACCGAACCGCTGCTGTAAACCGATGTCCGCGAGGGACCAACATCAAGCAATGTGGCAAGCGCATCAAAAATATGGCGCGTCTGGCTGGTCTGAATGCTGGACAGCGTGACATCTGCGAATTTTGCTGAATTCGCAAAGCGCAGCTGAACACCGTCAGACGCTCGCGTGGCACCGTTTGGCACCGAAATTTGCAGGCTGTAGCCCGTGCTGGCCGTACCCGCGACCGCCTGTGCCAAAACCGTGCTGTAATCAATACCCGACAGATCCGCGCCTGGATCGGCAGGCGGGGTCATCATCGGCACAGACGACAAAGGCACACCGGCCATATCGCCAATCAGCTCAATCACATACCCTGCCGCGCGGCTGCCAGTCACGGACACGCTATCTTGACCAAACAGCCCTTCAAACGCGGCAGTCAGGGCCTGCGCCACAGCGATATCGGTTTTTGCAAGCCCGCGTGAATTCAGCGTCTGCGCGGTGACTGTCTTGCCATTATAGACAAAGCTATAGGCCCCTTCACGGAACTGTCCTGCACCGTCGCTGGCATCCAGCCGCATCCGCGTGTTAACCGACACATCAAAATCAAAGGCAAAGCTGATCTCACCCGATGGTGACTGCGGCACCAAAGGCACCACCTGCTGCGACCCCGTGGTCGGGGTGGAGGGTGTCATGATCTGCGCAATGACCTCGGGTGTCGCGGTCTGCGGCGTAATCAGGGTCAAGCCGGTAATCGCCGCACCCGCTTGCGCCCCCTCAAGCACAATATCAAAGCCGGTCAGTGCCGTACCGCTGACCGTAGCCGTATCGAACCCAAACAGCGTTTGCAGCCCCTGCGTCAGCTTTTCACGCCACTCGGCATCGCTGTCGCCGGCGTCGAACCGGAGATCTGCAACCGCACCGTTATACCCAAACTGATAATTGCCAAGCCGAAGCCGCGCCCCATCCGACACAGTCAGCGCGAAACGGCTGCTTTCAGCAATCGCGCCCTGCATCTGTTCGTGCACAGTTCCGCTGGATTGTTCTGTAAAATCAATAACTTCTCGCGTCAGATCAACAGGGGCCGCACCAGACGTTTCCACCGCGACCTGCCCGCTGATCGTGGCGTAGCCGTCCACATCGACATCCACCGCCCCGGCGAAAATCAACGCGCCTGTGCTGTCAAAGGCGGTTTCAAATGTCCCGCTCAGCGCCAGACCATCTACGCCGGTCAGGCTGGCCGATCCGCGCAAACTGCCGCTGCGCTCGGTTAGGCCATAGGTGCCCGTGGTGGTATTTTTACCCAACCACAGCTCACCCCTGCCATTGGTCAACGTCGCACGCGCGCCCCCGACACCAAAGCCCACGTCCACATCCGTGGCCACAATATGCCACGCCCGCTGCCCAGAGCTGTTTTCATCAAGACGCAGCGCAAAATCACCCCGCAGCAGCGCATCGCCCATCCGCAATGCACCATCGACGCTGATCTCCAGCGCACGCGCGCCCATCTCCACCGCAAGGCTGTCTTGCGCCGTCAGCGCGATCTGCAACTGTTCTGTATCGCTTGCTCCGTTCCAATCAATCACCGGCTCGGTGCCGCCAATCACCACGCCACCGGCAATGATCTGGCTGTTGATACGCAGCGCCGCCTGATTTATCTGGGCCAGATCATAGCCATTGATCTGCGCGGCATGCAGATCGGATTGTGTGGTGATCCAACGTCGCCCTGCGCCGCCACGTTCGGTGCTGATGATCAGGGCAATATCCAGGTCGTCGATCTGCGCACCCGCCCCGTCCGCACCGATCTGGGCTGCGACCCCCACACCGCCAAGGATCATCTGATCCACCGTCACGGTCGTGCCATCACTCAAAAGCACTTGCTGCGCATTGCGGCTTTCCAGCAGCATCTGCCCGCCAACCGACATCACCCCCGACACACCGACCTGCATCGCACCGGTCAGCCGGGTTTCATCCCTGGCCAAGGACAAGATCACATCGCCTGCGCCCGTGGCGATACGCGCACCATCAATCGCGCGCCCCAAACGGTTGTACCGAATATCCAACTGATCAGCGGCCAGGCTGACCCCATCAACACCCGTGACACCCACCGATCCGCGCAGCTGCAACGCATAGCCGCTGGTTACCGCGCCAGAGGCCTGCGTCACCCGCTCCAACAGCACCGCCCCCGAACCACCGTTCAGCGCCGCGCCGACACCACCGGGCGTCAGATTGCCGCTGATATCGTTCAGCCCGATGCGCAGCACCTGTGTCACCGTGCCTGCTGCATCTATTGTGGTGCTGGGCACCATCGCAAAGCTGCCCGTCACCGCACCCAAACCGTCAACGGTCAATGTGCCACGCTCGATACGCAGCTCTTGCGTCACTGCATCGGCGTCGAACACCACCGGCACCGAAACCGCGCCGACCATTACCGCTGTATCGACCGTATCTTGCAATGTACTGACGCGCACAACCGCGTTGGCCTGCATTGCCAGACCGGCGAACCCATCCAGCCGAGCCTCCCCCTGCGCATGCAGCGCAAAGCCGCTGCGCCCGGCCGCATTTTGCGCCAAATACAGCCCCAGCTGACCGTTGCGCAGCGCGATATTGCCCAGATCTGCCTGCAAGTCATCCAACGCAATCAGCAGCTTGCCCTGCGCACCATTGCCCTGTTGCGTGACCTGGAACGCACCGCTTAGGCTGCCAAACCCATCTACCGTCAGTGCGACATCTTGGCCGCTTAGTTTCAGCTCATCGTCCGCGAATGCTGCGGAAACCGTGCCCGACAGCGCCAAACCATCGATGCCGCTGACCGCGACCGTGCCGCTAAGGCTGCCGCTATTGCCCGATTGTGCCAGCCGCAACTGGCCTGCGCCGCCGGTCAGCGCGACGCGTGTACCTGCGGCTGCAAGCGCCAGCTCTGCATCGCTGGCTGTCAGATCCCAAACCGGCGTGCCGGCCGCATCTGTGGCCAGCGACAGATCAAACGCCCCCGACAGCCGCGTGGCGCCAAAATCAACGTGACCGCTAAGCGCAATATCAAAACCCGCCGTATCCGCGACAAGCCGCACTGCGGTCCCTGGTGCCACGGCAATCTCTTGCCCGGACCACTCCAGCACGGCGGCGTTTTGCGCGAATGCACCGCTGGAGGTCAGCGCCTGGTTCAGCTGCACGCTGGCCGAAGATACCCCCGCGATGGCACTTTGCAACACGTCCAAACCGCCGATATCACCTGCCGCCGTAATCCAGCGCCGTGAAGGATCGGCCACATCACTGGACACGATCAAGGACAGGTCTGCGCCGCGCAACGTAGCGATCTGCGTGCCGCCCACAGAAGCATTTAACGACACACCAGCGCCGCCCAAAACGGTTTGATCCAATGTCACCGCAGAGCGCGTGCCATCTGCCGCCACAAGAGTTTGCGAGACACCGCGCCGGGCCTCGATGAACAGATCGCCCGCCAATGTCAGCCCGCCGACCTGTGCCGTAGCCGTGCCGCTTACACGGGTTTCATTGTCCAGCAACGTAACGCTGTAACTGCCCAGCCCTGTCGCGACTTTCTGGTCAATCAGCGCCGCACCAAGCCGGTTATATGACACGGTCATATCATCGGCACGCAGCGAAATTCCATCCGCCCCGGTCAGCGACACATCCCCAGACAGCTGCAGCGCATAGCGGCCCACTTCCGTCCCGGTTTTACGCAGCAAAATTGCGCCATTGCCACCGCGTAGATCCGCGCCCAAAGCACCCAATGACACGGTGCCTGTCACGCCAGTCAGGCCAATTTGCGTATCCACTGTGGCAACGCCCGCCGCATCAAGCGTTGTGGTATTGGTCACAGCCATTGCGCCGCTCAGACGACCAACACCGGCCACCGCCACTGTGCCAGAAGTGATCGACAGCTTTTGCACGCGGTCGGGCGTGTCAAAGACGATGGAAACCCCGCCAATGCTGTGGTTCACCCGCCGCTCTAATGTGTTCACACGCAGCGCGGCGCTTGCGGTCATCGTCACATCGGCAAAACCGGCCAAAGAGGCCGTACCATTGGCCACCAACGCATATCCCGCCGTTGTCTGCGACTGCCCGGCGATATACAGGCCCAGATTGGCGCCGTTCAGGGCAAATCCGCCGCCGGCTTCGCCAATCGCGCCGCTGACCCCAGTTGCGGCAAGCAAGATCTGCCCCTGTGCCGCGCGTTGGATCGTCACCGCTCCGCTCAGGGCGCCGAAACCGTCCATGATTACTGACAGACCAGTTGCCGCAAGCGTGAACGCCCCCGCCCCGTCAAACGCCGCCTCTAGCGTGCCTTCAAACCCAAGGCCACTTACACCTTCAATCACGGCCTCGCCCGACAGAGTGCCGCTGGTGGGCACGCCCGCACCAAAGGTCAAAGATCCGCTGACACCACTGATCCCGACATAGGCACCACCCGTGCGATAGCCCAAATCGGCCCCGGTTGCGCGCAGCGTCCAAACATCACTTGCCCCGGTTTGATCCAGTGTTACCGTGAACGCACCGTTTAGCACCGCACCGCCCAGATCAAGCGCGCCGATCACCGCAATTGTGGCGATGTCTGCGGGGGTGTCCAACGTCAGGCTTTGGAGTTGCGACAGGGTGATCAGCTGCGTATTGGCCGCCCAGTCGATCACGGCTGCGCCCGCATCGGCCATGCCGCCGCCCGCATCAACCGCCTTATTCAATCGCAAGACCGCGCTGGAAATATCGCTGACTGGATGGCCCTGCACGGCCAACGTCCCCAACTGTGCCTGTGTGGTGATCCACGACCGCCCCGCCACCCCGGCTTCAGCCGAATAGACCAGCGCCAGATCCACATCGCCAAGTATGACAAGCGGATCTGCCGCCGTCCCCCCCGCCAGCAGCTTGGCCTGCACATCGGCCCCACCGATGACCAGCTGATCGACCACAGCCGCGCTGCCATCCGATAGGATCACGGTCTGATCTGCGCGGTTTTCAAGGAACAGATCGCCCGCTACCTCAATCACACTATCCAGCCGCGCTACCGCATGGCCGCGCAGGCGGGTTTCGCCCGCCAGCATCGACAACGCGTAATCCTGGGTCGGGGTGGCCACGCTGAGATCCAGCGCCGCGCCCCAGCGGTTATAAGCAATTGCCAGATCGGTCGCGGTCAGGCTGATACGGTCCACACCGGACAGGGCGACATCGCCATCGGCCTGAACCGCATATCGGGTGGTTTCATTGCCCGACAGGTCGATTTCATGGCGCAACACAATAGCACCGCGCCCTTGTGACACCGACGCCTGCGCGGGACCAAGGCTAAGCATCCCTGCCGCTTGATCAATGCCAATGCGGATATCGGTGATCGTAACACCATTCGCCACGGTTTGGGCGCGCGTGACCACCAAACCACCCCGAAGCGTGCCCAGCCCTTCCACCGTCACCGCGCCGGAGGTGATCGCTAGCTCTTGGCGCGCGGTGGCCGTGTCAAAGATCAGATCAGTGCTGCTGGATGGCCCCGTCGCAATCACCTGCGACACGGGTGTGCCCATCGCATTGACCCGCAGGCTACCGTTTGCCGATAAGGACACCGCGCCAGCACCTGCCAATGTCACCAGGCCGGAGGCTTGCAGAGCGAAGCCTGACGCGCCCGCAGCCCCATCTGCAATCAGCAGCGCCAGATCGGCATTTTCCAACGCAAAGCTTGCACTCGCACCATCGCCCATCTGCCCCGACACGGCCGTAGCACCGATCATCAACTTAGGGCCTGCGACCTGTGGCGCCAAGGTCGTCAGCGCCGACAGGTCAGCCGCCAGCACCCCGGCCAAAGCACCGATATAGCTGATATCAAATGTCAGCGTGTCGGCATCCGTCAGGTTGACCGAAACGGCATCGGCACTGACCCCGGGCTGCGCACCGATCAACCGTATCAAAACCTGCGCGATCTGCGTGTCATCCAGCCCGTCCAGCGCCGCCACAGCACCCCATGGCGCCGCACCAAGACGCACTGACACGGTGTCGGGGCGTATGCCGTTCGCGGCCAAAGACAGCCGTTGCACCGGGGACACCACCAGTGGCGCAATGTCGCGCTGTGCCAACCCTGCACTATAGGTCAGACGGAACTGTCCCGGTTGCGACAATGCTGTGACCGACAGATTGCCCGGCCCGCCGATTGCTGGCAGCGCGCCAAGCGCTTCTTGCAGGCTTTGCGCATCCAGATCCGCAGTCTCTAACACCACCGTCGCGCCTGCCGTCCCCTCGACCGATAGGCGGATACGGTCATGACCAGACAGATCCAGATCGTGCACCTCGGATGTGGTGGACCCCAGAATATCGACGCGCAAACCCGGATCGGGCGTCGCCACAGTGCCGGTCAGCTGCGCGGTCATCGGCACCACTGTCGCACCGGCACGCGTGGGGCCAAACCCCACCGTCCATATGCCGGTGTCGGACTGAACCGATACGCTGGCGCCTGTGGCCCCAAACCGGGCATTGTCGCCATCCACCGCGGCCAAAAGCGCGGCGTGCACCTGCTGCGCCGTGGCCGTCAGTGCCAGTGGCTGGGTCACATAGCCCGTGCCATCGACCACCAGACGCAATGTCACCCGGTCGCTGCTGATCCCGGCGGGCAGATGCACCGCTTGCACTGTCCCTGAGGCCCCGGCACCGTCGCGCGTCATCGTGACGGTCACACCCGCCGTATCAGAGCGCAGATCTGGCACCGCACGTTGGCCCAAAGCGCCGGTGAATGTCACCTGAAACGTAGCATCAGCCAGCGACGTCCCAGCGATATGCAAAACCTCAAACCGGCCCGGGCCATGCGCCGCAGCTAAAGCCTGCGCAATATAATCTGCTTGCAGTTGCAAAGCCGGTGCTGCACGCCCGATCTGCGTTGTCTGAACGGTAACCGAAATCGCATCGCTAGAGGCAAACCCCTGCAATGTAGCGATATCTTGCCCCGATAACGCGCCAGAAAATGCCACCGCAAAGGCATTATCTTGCGCGTTATAGCTGACCGACACTGTGCCTGCGCCCATCAGATCATTCAGCGCGCGATCTATCGCGCCCGCCTGTGCCACCATATCATCTTGCAGCCGGATTTTCGCGCTGCGCTCTGTGCCATTGCCAAACCAGATCTGGCCTGATTGCCCGCTTGCAGCATGCAACGTGATTTGCTGTCGGGCATCAATCGGTGCGGCATCCCTGACCCGCGCGATGGCGGCAGTGGTGATGCCATCAAATGTCACGGTGAAATCGTCAGCCGGGTCCGACAGGGTGATCAGTGCGCGCGCATCTATCCCCGCACTGGCCGGCGCGACCGTTTCCACAACTGACCAGCTTGCGCCGGGCGCAGGCGGGGCCATCCACAGGCCCGGCCCACCCGCCATTGACGCCAAAGACACGGGCGTCCCCGCCAAACTGCCGATGAAGCTTAGGGTGAACCCCTGCGCACGGGTGCCGGTGACCACGACATTGCCTGCCCCCACGCCTGGCAGCGCCGCAAGCCCTGATTGCAACCGCGACCGCAAGACCGCGTCACTGACCGGGTGGCCCTGTGCATCCACCGAGGACACCGTTTGCGCCACACCGTCAAGCGCAAAACTATAAACCCCTTCGCGCGCCACGCTGCCACTGCCATCAACCATCGCAAAGGCAATATGCGTATTGGTCTGGATGCCGCCTTGGGTGATCGTCACGCTGGTGCCACCAAGGGCTGCAAGCGCATGGTCGAGCGCCTCCACCACGGTGCCCGACACCGCTGCTTCGCGGGTGATCGCGATATCGCCCGACAGATGGCCAACGCCATCCACCACAAGATTAAGACTGCCGGCCAGCGCCATAACCCCATCTTCGACCGAGGCAACAAGATCACCGCTTGCCGTTAAACCATCCACACCCGTCACGCTGCCCACGCCAGACACTGCGCCGGTCACATCACCGTCGGCGCTGACATGGAATGTCCCGCTGGCGCCCGAAATCACAGCCTGTGCATTCCCGGCATTCAAGGACACATCCGCGCTGCCCATCACAATATCCCACGCAGGCGCGCCACTGGCATCTTGTCCCGATTGGATATGGAAAATGCCCGAAATCTCGGCCCCGCCCAGTGTCAGACTGCCGTTAATTGCCGTGGCAAACCGGTCCGCATCGGTGGCAATCGCGACGGCTCCGCCCGATGTCATTGGCAGTAATTGTGCCGCGCTGCCTGACCAATCAATCACCGGAGTCCCGCTTGGGCGCAGGCTGCCATCCACGGCCAAAGCGCGATTAATCTCTAACATACCCAGCGTGACAGAGGCCTCTGCCACCGCCCCGACAGAAGCCTGCGCCAGCGTCGCACTTGAGGTCAACCAACGCCGCGGCCCGCCCGTCTCGGATGTGAGGATCAGCGCGATATCCACCCCGCCCAGCGACACAGTGGCCTGTCCGGCATAAAGACCCGCGCTTAGGCCCGCGCCGCCCAAAACCAACATATCGGTGGTGACGGTTTCAAAGCTGGTGGTGCCGTCGGTCGCGGTGGTCTTTACCTGAACGTCTTGTCCGGTGCGGGTTTCTAAGAACAGATCGCCCGAAAGATCCGCAATACCTGCGATTCCAGCAACCGCCGTTCCAGACAAGCGCAGCTGATCCACCGCCTGTTGTATCGCGATATGGTCATCCGCAGTGGTGACCGACAGATCCAGCGCCACACCGGTGCGGTTCATACTGAAGACCATATTCTGAGCAGACAGCGTAATACCAGACAGGCCCTGCAGCGATACCGCGCCTTCGGCCTGCACCGCATAACCCGTGCTGCCATCCGCCCGCACAAACACCACCACCGCGCCGCGCGCCTGCGTCAATTCAGCCGTGGCGCTGCCCAGTCCAATCCCCGTAACCGACAGGTTATCAAAGCCCAATTCCAGCTGCTGACGGGTTGTCCCGCCCAGCGTAAACAGCCGACTGTCAATGCGCAGATCACCGCGCAGCGTCAGATCGCCCAGCCTTACAACAGCGCCATCGATACTGACCGATTGACTGTCGCGCGCCGATGCAAATTGCACCGCAACCGAGGAGCCGTTGAGCGCTATCACCTCATCCACCGTGGCGCCCAGACGGTTCACCGCCACCTGCGCCCGACTGGCCGTCAGCCCCATCGCATCGCCCAGTCCGGTCAGGCCAACCGCACCCTGCGCCATCAGGGCGAACCCAGCCTGCCCCAGCGCAGTATCACGCATCACCAGTCCGAAATCGGCCTGCGAGACCGTGACGTGGGGACCATCGTGCGGACCGACCGTAATCTGTGCATTGTTGGCCGCGATTTTCAGCCCCGGACCAGCCACCGTCGTAGCCTTGGCCACTGTGAAGGCACCCGAGACCGTTGCAAACCCATCCACACCCAGAACACCTGTGGCCGATATCGCGACGCTGGTGTCATTGCTGTCAAACACAAGCTGGCCCTGCGCCGACAATGTCAGCCCGTCAATCCCGCTGAGCGCCAGCGCACCAGATAAATGGCCCGCACGTTTTCCATCCGCGTCAATGCGCAGGCTTCCACTGGCCCGCGCGATGCGCAGCGCCACCGGCCCCGCGACCATTGCCCATGACACATCTTGCAATGTAACAACCCAGCCATCGGCCGCGTCGCGCGTGATCTGCATCGCCCCCGACAACTGCGTCTCGCCCAGATTTAGCGTGCCCTCAATCGGAACGGTGAACACATCGCCCAACTGATCCAGCACCAGATCAACACCGCTGTCCAACTGAAAGCTGCGTAGGTCAGACCAATTGATCGTCGGCGCATCTGTCACAGCGGCTGCAACCGCACGGTTCACTGACCAGCCTGATGCGTCCAGGTCTTGCAACAGGTAGCTACCGATCTGTGCGTGCCCCATCGCGCCTTTCGACGTCAGCCAGGACCGTGTTCCATCGACCTCTTGTGCATAGACAAATGCCAGATCCGCGCCATAGGTCGCAAGCCCATTCCCCCCGCCAAACTGCGCCGCGATATTGCTGCCGCTCAGCGCATATTCCGTCAGGTTTACCAGTGTGTTATCTGACAAAGCCCGGGTGGTGTTGCTGATATCAAGTTCCAACACCCCCGAAACAGAGACTACCCCGTCAATCGTCGCTGAAAACAGCCCGTAAAGCCGGGTCGTCTGCGCGTCCAGATCGGCCCAAAGGAACGCACCATCGGCCAAGGTGATCTGCCGGCTGATGGCCACATCGCCGGGGTTATAGGCCAGCGATATATCACGCCCGGTTAGGCTAAGCCGGGTGTCGACATCGACGCTCAGATCAATCTGACCCATGATCGCCTGCGTGTGGCGCATCACGCCCAACCCGGTTTGCGCGCCGCGCGTTTGCAAAATGACCGCTAGTTGCCCGGCGCTGGCGGCCACATCCACATCGCCCAGCGATATGGCGCCATGAACATCACTGGCACCGATCAACAGCTCTTGCAGGCGCTCGCCCTCTGTGACCGACTGGCGCGATTCAAAGGTGAAATCACCGCGGATCTGCGCTGTATCGCGCAGCGTTAACTCTGCGCTGCGGGCAACGAACCGCGCCGATTGGGTCTGTGTGCTTGCCTCCAATGACAGCGCGCCGCTTAGGCTTGCGCCTGCGATACCGTCAATCGCGCCCGTGCCGGTGACCGCAAGTGCGAACCCACCCTCGCGCAGCTGCAATTGCAGCGCGCCATCGCGCAACGCGACCGCCGCACCTATGGACGGATCCCCCAGCCGTGCCGACACGCCCGCCGCCGCGACCGTTACCGCAGAATCGGCCCCGTCATAGCCCAGCGTAAAATCACCCGCCAAAGCTGCGCCGCCAAAGCCCGCGACCGATCCCGTGCCCGTCATCGTCAGCTGTGTTGGCACGCCATCGCCAAAGCTGTAACTGCCCGACAGATCACTCAGCCCACCTGACAGCCCGCCCGACAGCCATGCGGCCATGCCATTGGCAAGCTGTAACGTCGTTTGCACACCGCTCGCCGTTGTGGTGACTGCCACCGACCAATCGCCCGATAGGCGCAGACCTTGCAGATCCACCGCAGCCGTCAGCGACAGCGCCGTCTGGCTGACCTTATTGGCAATCGCACTCATCCAACGGTCCAAAACGGCCTGATCCGCAGAGTCGCCCGGATTGACCTGTGCAAGTCCGGGGATCTGCACCGCCTCAAGCCGCAGCCGATCGGGCATATAGGTCGGGCGCAGCATCACGCCATTGCCCGCATAAAGCCCGTTATATTCCGAGAATGTGCCGATCCGCTGCGACCAGCGCATCACATCATAGACCTGCCCCGCCACGGGTCGAAAATCATTGATAAAGCTGACATCCAACTTGCCTGCCAGCTCGGCTTGGCCGGTGACGATCAGCTGGTCATAGCCATCCAAGCCATACGGACCCGCAGCGCCTGCCACCATGCCACCGATTTCGGTTTGCAATGTCGCGCCGTCAGATTGCGTATAGCTCGTCACCTGCAATACACCCGGTGACAGTCCCGGCGCCACAATGCCCGTGTTGGTTAGCGACTGCTCTGTCGCCCCGCGCCCCGATAATACGGCATCTTGCGACACGACAACCGGCGCATCTTCGGGCACGTCATAGCGGCCCGACCCCAGTGTGATGATCAAATCCGCAGGCGCAACTGTGGTCGCCACCTGCGCGTCGTGATGCAGGTCTTGCGCGACATCAACGGCCGCCGTACGGGAATCCGCACCGGACCCTTCCGACAGTGGCAAATCACCAGACAATAAGATCCGCTGTTCAAGCGTCTCTAAGCCAAAACCGGGCAAGACCAGCTGATCATCACGATCCGCTTTGCCAGCACCTTTTTGGTTTTTGGCTTTTTGACGTGACATATTGACCTTTTCGCAGGATATGTGCCGCCTTTTGCCAATCAAAACAAATAGTTTTGCTCAATCGATGCGCGCGGTCAAATCCGTTCACTTTTCAGATAGATTGCACCTTAGACCAACGCTATAAGGTTTACCAAGGAAGAAATGCCACCAGCGTCATTTAATCTATGACATATTTGCGCCCAGTTCGTAAAAAATCGTCGCAGCGCTAGACGGAAAAACTTTCGACGCTTAACTATCGACGCCAGCAGCAGCGCAACCACAGGGATCCAGCCATGGCCAAACAGCTTTTGATTTATGATACGGCGACCCCGGTCAACCCTGACACGCATCGTGATGTGTCGGTGAAAATGGCCGGCACCTACGCCTTTGCGCGTAATGTGAATTCCGTTCCAATCGTCGCCGCCGAATTTCTGGCCGCTGCCAGCGATTGCGTTATCGTTTTTGCCGGCACGGCCGAGGCCGTCTTTCCCGCCGTTTTGCTGGGTCTGGAACCAGATCATAACGAATATCTGGATGATCAGAACCGCTGGTCGGGGCGGTATGTCCCAGCATTTTTGCGCCGCTACCCCTTTGTTTTTGCACAAAACCCTGAAACAGATCAGCTGACGCTTTGCATCGATGACACATTTGAAGGGGTCAACACTGACGGCAAGGGTGAGCGCCTGTTTGACAGTGAGGGCGCGCGCAGCAGCTATTTAGAGGCGCAGCTGTCCTTTGCCACACAATATCAAAACCAATATCTGCGCACCAAGGCATTTTGTGATCGCCTGCTGCAATTGGATGTTCTGGAACCGGCGGTGGCCAATTTCACCGGTGATGACAGCCAGCCGCGCCGCCTATCGGGGTTTTTCCGGATAAGCCGCGAAAAGCTCAAGAAAATCTCGCCTGAGGTTCTGGGACAAATGTTCCACAATGACGAGCTGGAGCTGTGCTATGTGCATCTGCAATCGTTCAATAATATCGAAACGCTTGGGATAAAGCTGGCGGCAAATACCGCCAAGGGGCAATCGCTGCAATAAATGTGATCGATTGCCTCTCCAGTTGGGGACGTTTCGATCAGTCGATGCAGCCATCTTCCGCTGTTGTGCGTCAGACCTTTTGCGTTGGACGCACAGCGGCAACGACGAGGGCCGATAGGAAGCCAACTCAAAGCGATACCGTATTAGCACACTGCCCTATGGTAACATTCGACCTATCAGGCCCCCGCGCGCAAACCGCCGGCCCATCGGCATGGCCCGTCAGCTGATCTGATGTCAGGCGGTTTTCATCGCTGGCATGTCTTCGTCATCCTCAAAACCGCCCATTGGCAGCCCCATCGTGGGCATCTCGCCATCATCGGACAAACCACCAAGATCCATTTCCGCAGGGGCTGCCTCAATGTCGTCAAAGCCACCAAACCCAGCGGCAGCACCCTCTTCATCCATCGGTGCCATCCCACCAAACGGGCTTGCACCAGCGTCGAATGAGCTGTGATCAGGCTCTGCATCGTTTAATGCGTCTTCGGCATCATCTTCCAGAATGCGCACCGCGCGGCGCCCGCTGTGCTGACCCAACCGCGCAATGGCCATACGCCTACGCCCGGCGCCTTCGATTTTCAAGGTCTCAAGCGCATCACTTGGGATCGGGATCTCCATCCCCGGCGTCAGGCCCATCGCATCGCCCAAAGGCATCGACCAACGGTGCAGTACCGCCATCAGCTCTGCGCGGGTGCTCATCACTGTGCGTTCCATATTCTGCGTCCAATTCGGATCGGTGCCATGTTTGGGCACGACGACGCTTGGCGCAGGCTTTTCACCGCGCCCCGCCGCCGGCAGGCACATCGTCATGGAAATATCGCGTAACAGCCCCGGCCCGACACGCATCGTAACCTCTACGCAGCGGTAGGATATATCGTCCAGGATCAGGGACAAAGGGCGTGGATCATCCAAGAACGAGGCATAGCGGAAACCACCGGCCCAAATTATATCGTCGCTTTCCAACAACAGCCGTTCCATTCCCTCCAGGACATTATCAAGGAACTCTTGCACCATCGTTGCGTCAACGCGGGTTGGGCGGCGCGGGCTGGGCGCAACCTTGGCCAGTTGCCCCATCGTCAAAATTTCAATCAAGGCGGAATAGGTCGTGGTTGGCAAAGCGACCATCCCCAGACCTTCTTGCGGGCCTTCCACCACGCAAAGCATTGACATTTCCTCAACGCCTTCAAGCATTTCAGCAAGCGATTTCTTTACCTGCTTCACATCCTCCACTTGCAGCGGAAGCTCCAGCATATCCTGCGCCACTTTGGCCAAAACGCTGCGTAAAGCGCGCTCTACAGTCACCACGACGCCGGCACCATCAGCTGCCGCCGCTGCGGTTTTGCGCCGCAAAATTGATATCGCCTGTTCGTCCACCATATGTCCGATCCGAACCCCGTCTGCTCAGTTACAGGCACATTCGCAGATCAAGGTTGACAAAAGGTTTCGCAAAATCGGCATCTTAGAGGGTTTCCGCAGGGGAAGGCGCAGAAATGCTGCTGCGCAGCGGCAATGACACACGAAATGCGGCCCCGCCCTGACCGGGAAGATAGGCAATTTCCCCACCCAAATTGACCATGATTTCACGACAGATTGCCAGCCCCAACCCCGCACCACCTGCCCGCGACATATCGCTAAGGCGCGAAAACTTCTCGAATATCAGCGCCTGTGATCGGGTTGGAATGCCCTGCCCATTGTCAATAAAATCCACATCAATCATGTTGCCGCGCCGATGCAATTCAACCCGCAAAACGCCCGGCTCTGCAGCACAATATTTCCGTGCATTTGAAATGAGATTGATGAAAACTTGAACCAGACGATCACAATCCGTGAAAACCGGCATATGTTCGGCGGGGAAGTCACGCTCAATTTTAAAACTGCGCTCGGGCCGCGTGCTTGAGGCCGCCTGCACCGCCCGGTTCAGCAGATCATGCAAATTGGCGACGGTAATATTCAACTGCACTTTGCGATGCTCCAATACCGCCAAATCCAACAAATCATCCAGCAATCGTGTCAATCGGCGGGATTCTTCATGAATGATTTCACTGTATTGCACCCGCATCGCTTCAGGCAAATCAGGCTCCATCAAGATTTCCGAAAAAGCCCGGATAGAAGTCATCGGCGTGCGCAGTTCATGGCTGATCTGGCCCAAAAATGCATCCTTTTGCACCGACAATTCTGTAAGCTTCTCATTGACCTCTTTCAACCGAGAGGCCACGCGCGTCAGCTCTGCTGACTGTGTCTCAAGCTGTGCGGAATGTTCTTTAATCTCAGCAGCTTCGCCAGCCATCGCGATCAGGTCTTCGACCGAAACCCGCGCCCCTTGTGCCAATTGCGCCAACATCGCGTGCGCCGTGGCCGCCCCGACAGAGCCGGCCAACTTGCGTTCCAATGCGGTTAGGAATTGCGCCGTGGGATCGGGCAGCCAGCCGGCCTTACCCTGTGCCTGCGCTTGCGCCTGAAAGAAATTTTGTGCGGGTGCCGCACCCAAAATTCGCTGCGCCATGGACAGCAGGTCCTCTGGCTCTGCCCCGGTTTGTTGCCAGTTTTGCGAGCCGTGGCTTTGATCAAACACATTCACAAAAGCGACGCCTTGCAACCGCTCCATCGGCGGTGGAAAACTGATCAGAGACAGGATCAAAAATGCGGCCGTATTCAGCAAGAATGACCAAAATATTGCATGCAGCAGCGGGTCCAGCCCCTCAATCCCGAACAACGCCTGAGGGCGCAGCCAGTGCAGACCATAAGGTCCGTGCTCCATCAGCGCAGCGGTAAACAGCCCCGCCTCGCCAAAGCTGGGCAAAAACAGAGTGTAAAGCCAGATCGCCGCGCCCAATACCAAACCCGCCTGCGCGCCCTGATGCGTGGCACCGCGCCAATAAATCCCGCCCAACATTGCTGGCAAAACCTGCGCGGCCCCGACGAAAGCGATCAACCCGATCTCGGCCAAAGCGCCCGATCCGCCAGAGAGCTGATAATAACCATATCCCATCGCCAGAACGATCGCGATCGACACCCGCCGCGAAAACAGCACCAGCCCGCGCACATCAGGTTCGGTCCCGCGCCGCAGCGCCAACCACAGCGGGGTGACAATATGGTTCGACACCATCGTTGCCAGCGCAATCGCCACCACAATCACCATTGATGTGGCCGAAGAAAACCCGCCCAAAAACGCCAATAGCGCAAGGTTCCCACGCTCTTCCCCCAGTGGCAGGGTCAGGACAAACAAATCTGGGTTTGCATCCGCAGGCAGCAATTCCAAACCGATTGCGGCAATGGGCAAAACAAAAATGCTCATCAGCAGCAGATAGGCTGGAAACGCCCAGCTGGCCGTCGCCAGATGCCGTTCATCAACATTTTCCACCACCAGAACCTGAAACATGCGCGGCAACGTCAACACAGCCGCCGCCGATACAAAGGTCAATCCGGCAAACCGCCCCGGGTCCAGATGCCAGCCCGGCCGTGCCGCGGCATCAATGCGCGACAGCACATCCATCGGCCCATCCGCAATGCCCCACACCACGAAAATACCCACCGCCAAAAGCGCGATCAACTTTACCACGGCCTCCAGCGCAATGGCCATGACAACGCCGTGGTGGCGTTCATTGGCATCCAGATTGCGCGTGCCGAATAAAATAGTGAACAGCGTCAGGCCGCAGGCAATCCACAGGGCTGTCGGCCCCTGACCGGGCAAAACCGGGTCGTCGGGTGCCGGAGTAACAAAGGCGCCAAAGCTTTCGGTCACAGATTGCAGTTGCAGCGCAATATAGGGGGTGGCCGCAGCGACCGCCATCAATGTCACAATCACACCCAAGGTATTGGATTTACCAAAACGCGAGGAAATCAGATCCGCAATTGAAGTCACGCGATACGCCCGGCCAATGCGCACCAATTTTCGCAACACCCACCACCAGCCCACAAAAACCAATGTCGGCCCCAGATAAATTGTCAAGAACTCTAACCCCGACCGCGCCGCATAGCCCACCGCACCGTAAAAGGTCCATGCTGTGCAATAGATCGACAAAGACAGGGTATAGACCCAAGGGCTGTGCAGGAATCGCGTCTGCCCACGCAGCGCCCGGCGCTCGGCCAGAAACGCCACCACAAAAAGCAAGATCACATAGGCCAGACAGACCGTGACCAGAATTTTAAATGGCATCGGCGGCTCCGGTCAGTCAGCGCTTTGCGCAAGGGCCGCGGCCTCGGCCCGGATGCGCTGCTCGGGCGTTGAACTTTCCGGAAGCTCTTCTTCTGTCAGGGTCGGGCCAAGCCCCCGCGCCAGCCCAAAGGCCAGCACGACCAACCCCAGCCAGACCGCAAATAGATACAGCCCCCCCGCCGCCACACTGACAGTATCCGCCTGCGCGCCGGTCGTATCGCCCACATGCCAATAGCCCGGTATCAAGATCAACACGGCCCCAAGGATAGGCAACAACCGCACCGCATCCATCATCCGACGGCGGCGATAGGCGCGGCGCGCCAGAAACAGCGGTTGCGCGGATTTTCCCATCACCGTGGTGGCGCCGGGTGATCTGGGACGCTATCGCAAGAAGCAACGGCAGGCAGCGCAATCTGTTCTAGCACGGTTAGCAGCTCGGCATTGGCGAAAGGTTTTGCCAAAAACGCCGTCGCCCCTGCCTTATGTGCCGCATCACGGTCGCGCGCCTGACCACGCGCTGTCAGCATCAACACCGGCAAGTTGCGAAACATGGGATCAGCGCGCAAATCCGCCAGGATTTCCAACCCAGAGCGCCCGGGCAACATCATATCCAAGATCACCGCATCAGGGCGCAGCGCACGCACCTGCGCAGGCGCACGTTGCCCGTCGCTTTCAACAGACACAGCCCATCCACGACGCGACAAGATGAATCGCACAGCCTCAGCGATATGCGGCTCGTCCTCGATCAGCAGCACTTGCTTTTGCATCATCTGCGTCCTCCCCAAGATAAGGTTTACGCCCGCCATGCGGGGGCTGTCAATTTAACCGGGCCGCGACCATCGTCCTAACGTTCAAACAGGATCGACGGCTCGCGCCGGGCCGGGCAATCCCCGCGTGGGCACACCCGACATGAGGTCCCCACAGGACGCGCGCCAGAGGCCTCATCCGTAGGGGGTGGCAAGATCAGCATCATCGATTCACTCAGCATCGGCATCGCCCCGCCACGCGGCGCCGAGAAACTGCCGGGCCGATGCGGCGCACACCACGTATAGGTCAAGAACCGCTGTGGCAGCCGCCCAGCAATATCAATCACCATTCGGATGGGCTGCATAGGACGGGCCAAGGCCTCGTACAAAGGCCACAGCGGGCACCCCGCGCCAAAACGCGGCAACGAAAACCCCGGGACAGGTCGGCGAAACGTCATCGCGCCTGCGCCGTCACAGACGACCAAACCAATTGGCGGCACGCCCTGAATATCGGGCGGCAGCGTCGCCAAACGGCGAAACACCTGCGCAGGTTCGACATCGAAACGCTGCGCCAGTAGCCCCGGATCGGGTCCAAAGCTTTGTAATGCGGCGACAAATGGCTCCAACGGCAATGCCTGCGCGTCCGCGCGCGCGCGCGTCACATGGGCCAGTGCCATTGTACGCGCCGCCCCCGACGCAAGCTCCGGCACATCAGCGATCGCCTTTACAGCCGCACCTTGATGATCATCATTGGCACTCTTCGCGCCCGTAACTGAGTTTGAATTCCTGTCTTGTTCGGGCGGCTCTGGCATATGCCAGTGGTGGGTTTCCAACCAGGCTTCCACCTGTTCTTGTGGCGAAGACAGCCCGGTCTCGGCCTCTTGCTGGCTGTCCAAATAACCCACGAGCGCCTCTGCCGTGCCCGCCAAGCGGCTACTTTCTTCCTGGATCGTGCGCAAGAAACGATCGCGCCATTCCGGTTCTATTTGCGGCTCATCTGCCAAGATCGCTGAGGTAGAGCGCAAAGACGTAACCGCCGACAAAACCTCATGCAGGCTATCAAGCAAGAAAGGGTCTTGCGCCATGCGTTCGGAAAATTGTTCCAACACGCGCTCCAGCCGGGTCACGCGGGCCTGTTCCATTCCCAATAAATTGGCCCAGCCGGGAAATCGTCCGACAAATTCTTCGATCCGGTCGATTTCCGGGCGTTCGATATCGCTGCGATCGGCTTTGCTTGCACCCGCTTTTGGCCATGCAGCCAAGGACCGGTCTGCGAAATATACGCCGGGACGATCCTGTTGTGCGCGTGCCGCGGCCTCGCGCAACCCATCGAATAAAGCACCCTCCGCCCCCTCGGCCAGCGCGACCGTATCAACGCCCAAAACCTGCGCTACCGTCTCTAGCAGCGCCTCGCTGACGCGGCGGCGATTGTGTTCGATCAGGTTAATATAGGCCGGGGAAATTCCAACTTGGCGCGCCAGGTCCGCCTGTTTCATACCCAAAGCCGTGCGGCGCTCGCGTATGCGCGTGCCGGTTAATGACGCTCGTGCCATTTGGTCCTCCCCTGCGTCAGCTTAACGCGTTTACCGGGGCAGACAACTAAAATTCACGAATTTGCACATGTTTGGCACCTCTCGCCAACACTCGGACCAGCTTCGCACCCAGCCCCGCGCTATCGCGATGTCGCCAGTTTGTGACCCCCACGGGTTTGACTTATGGCCAAGGCTGCCATCATGCTGCGTTGCAGCAAAGGCCGCTGAATAAAGACCACAGTATGAAGGACCCATGATGGACCCAACCACCCTGCCGCAAGACATCCAGCATATTGAAGACAGCGTTACCGAAGCCGTTGGTGCGGCGGTTGAACAAACCACCCGGTTCTTGCCCGATTGGGCGGCCAGCGTTCTGGTGCTGGTGGTTTTCGCTCTGGCCGCGCTACTGCTGTATCGGTTTGTACTAAGTATGCTGACGCGGATGGTGGCATCGCGCGATCTGTTCTGGCGCTCCCTTGTGTCACGTTCGGCGCAGCCGCTGCGGATGGTGCTTCTGATTGCGGGTGTTGGTATCGGGATCAAAACCGCCCCGATGTCGGATCAGGCAGCAAGGATCCTGGGCCACATTCTGTTGGTCAGTTTCATTATCTGCATCGCCTGGATCTGCCATACGGCACTGTTCATCTGGACCACGTTGCATATGCGCAGGTTCAAACTGGATGCCGAAGACAACCTTCTGGCCCGCAAACATGTCACGCAGACCCGAATTTTACTGCGCGTTGCGAATGTGATGATCGTCGTCTTTGCTATTGCTGCCGCCTTAATGACCTTTCCTGCCGTGCGCCAATATGGTGTGTCCTTGCTGGCGGCGGGCGGCGCGGCAGGGATTGTGGTCGGCCTGGCCTTACAGCCCTTGTTGAAAAACCTGATTGCCGGCATTCAGCTTGCGCTGACACAACCGATCCGCATCGACGACGCGCTGATTGTCGAAGGCGAATGGGGCTGGGTCGAAGAGATCACCTCGACCTATGTCGTGCTCAAGCTTTGGGATTGGCGCCGTCTGGTGGTGCCGCTGTCATATTTCATCGAACAGCCGTTCCAGAACTGGACGCGCGAGAATGCAGAGCTGATCGGGACCTGTATGTTCTATCTGGATCACAGCGCCCCAATCGACACGCTGCGCAGCGCCGGACGCGAAATCGCGGCGCGCAATCCGTTGTGGGATGGAAAAGTTTACGCGATGCAAGTAACGGATTTTCGCGAAAGGGTGATGGAGGTGCGTGTGCTGATATCGGCGCGCACCGCGCCCAAAGTCTTTGATTTGCGATGTGAAATGCGCGAAGGGCTGATCGCATATATTCAGGAAAATCACCCCAAGGCCCTGCCCAGGACCCGCGCCGAGGCCGATCTGAACCTGTCAGAAGGCGCCATTACAGCGCGGCCTGACCCGCTTGGCTAATGCCGATGAGTCGGGCGGTCGAACACCCGCCGCCCGAACAGCGACGCAGTCAAATCCACCATCAAGGCCGCGGTCTTCCCACGTTCATCCATCGGCGGGTTCAGTTCAACTAGATCGAGCGAGGTCACCAGCCCGCTGTCATGCAAGATTTCCATCACCAGGTGGCCTTCACGAAAGGTCGCTCCGCCCGGGACCGTGGTCGCCACCGCAGGCGCGATCGACGGATCAAGAAAATCAACGTCTAGGCTGACATGCAACATCCCATTGGCAGCGCGCACACGGTCTAGAAAGTCGCTAAGCGGTTGCGCGATCCCATGTTCGTCAATCGCACGCATGTCATGGATCACCACATCGCTTTGTGCCAGGGCTTCGCGTTCAGCAGGATCAACTGAGCGCAGACCAATCATACATACATGTGCTGGATCAACCGTCGCACGCAGGGCCGGGAACGCATCAAACCCATCCCGTCCAGTCACATATGCCATTGGCGTGCCGTGCAAATTCCCGCTGTCTGTGCTGTGCGGGGTGTGGAAATCGGGATGCGCATCCAGCCACAACACAAACAGCGGACGATCCAGATCAGACGCATGGGCGGCCATGGCTGCCACGCTGCCCATCGCCAAAGCATGATCACCGCCCATAAAGATCGGAAACCCCTCTTGCGCCGCGCGTATGCCGGCATCCAACAGGGCCTCGGTCCAGGCGACGGTTTCGGCCAGCTTATACAGTGGCGCAGGCGCATCCATCGGGCGCGATGGTGCAGGCGACAGGTTGCCAAGGTCAGTCACATCGCGGCCCAGATCGGTCAATGCCTCGACCAGGCCGGCCACACGATACCCGTCAGGCCCCATTAAACAGCCGCGCGCACGCTTGCCGCAATCCAGCGGCACACCAAGCAACATCGTTTTCACATCAGCCATCTTGGATCCCCCAGAGAATTCATTACATCGCGGCGCAAATAGTGTGACAGGCCGATCAGACAAATAGGCCTGTCACATGTTTCAAAGGCATGGCTCACAAAGGGCTTATTTGCCCAAGCACCAGCGCATAATGGCTTTTTGGGCGTGAAGCCGGTTCTCCGCCTCTTCAAAAATCACCGAATGTGGGCCATCCATGACCTCACTCGTGGCTTCATCATTGCGATGGGCCGGCAAACAATGCATGAACAGCGCGTCATCATTGGCGTGGCGCATCAGCTCTGCATTGATCTGATACGGCCGCAGCTGGTTATGCCGACGTTCCTTGGCCGATTCCGGATCATGCATCGAAACCCAGGTATCCGTGACCACCAGATCGGCCCCCGTGACCGCCTTGACCGGATCGCGTTCGATCGACACATTCACACCTTGCTTACGGGCGAAATTCACCCATTCTTGCTCGGGATCCAGCGTCGATGGCCCGGTAAAGGTGAAATCAAATCCAAATTGGCCCGCCGCATGCAAAAACGACGCACAGACATTGTTGCCATCACCAGACCAGACGACTTTCTTGCCCGCAATCGGCCCGCGCTGTTCTTCAAATGTCATCACGTCTGCCATGATCTGGCAAGGATGCGTGCGATCGGTCAAACCATTGATCACCGGAACGCTGGCATGTTCTGCCATCTCCAGCAGTGTTTCTTCTTCAAATGTGCGGATCATGATTAGATCGACATAGCGCGACAGAACCCGGGCAGTATCGGCAATCGTTTCACCATGCCCCAATTGCATGTCCTTGCCCGACAAAACCATCGTCTGCCCGCCCATCTGCCGCACACCGACATCGAAACTGACCCGGGTCCGGGTCGAGGGCTTTTCAAAAATCAGCGCCACCATATGGCCATCCAGCGGCTTGTCGGTGTCCAACATGCCTTTAGGCTGCCCCTGCCGTGCGGTCTTCACCGCCTTAGCAGTGTCAATCATCGACCGCAGCTCGGCTTGACTGGTTTTGTGAATATCTAGGAAATGTTTCATCGTCATTCTTTCTTGCGCCAGGCAGTGCCGGCCGTCCCTTACTGTGCCGCATCCAATGTCTGCGCCGCCTGATCCAAAAGCGCGATCGCCTCGGCCATATCTGCGTGCGAAATATTCAATGCCGGCAGCAATCGAACGACATTATCTGCCGCAGCAACCGTCAGCAAACCAACCTCGTAACCGGCTTTCACCAAATCTAAATTCGGCTTCCGGCATTTAAGGCCCAACATCAGCCCCTCACCACGGACCTCTTCAAACACATCGGGATGCGCCGCGATCAGCCCTTCCAAAGACTGCCGCCATGCTGCAGCCTTCTCCCGAACCTGGGCCAAGAACGCCGGATCCGACACGGTTTCCAAAACCTTTGCCCCCACGGCACAGCCCAATGGATTGCCACCATAGGTTGAACCATGCGTGCCTGCAACCATGCCGCGCGCCGCCTCTTGTGTCGCCACAACTGCGCCCAAGGGGAAACCGCCGCCAATCCCCTTGGCCACCATCATAATATCAGGCGTCACACCCGACCACTCATGCGCAAACAGCTTGCCACTGCGCGCCACGCCACATTGCACCTCATCAAAAATCAACAACGTGCCTGTCTCATCGCATAACGCGCGCAACGCCTTCATATCCGCATCGCTGACAGGACGAATACCGCCCTCCCCCTGGATAGGCTCAATCATGATCGCAGCCGTCGTCTCACTCACCGCACCGCGCAGCGCCTCCATAGCCCCCCAAGGCAATTGCGTGAACCCCGGCAACAAAGGCCCAAATCCTTTGACCATTTTCTCGGAATTGGGCGTGGCAGAAATTGCCCCGGTTGAACGTCCATGAAACGCGCCATCAAAAGTGATGATCTCAACACGCGCAGGATCGCTCTCATACCAATATTTCCGCGCCATCTTGATCGCCAATTCGGCCGCTTCCGTGCCCGAATTGGTGAAAAACACTGTATCGCCAAAGGTCTTTTCAACCAACATATCGGCCAGCGCCTTTTGCGCCGGGATCTCATACAGGTTGGACACATGCCATAATTTCTCCGCCTGCGCGGTCAAAACAGCCACCAGCTCGGGTGCGGCATGGCCCAATGCATTCACCGCAATCCCCGCGCCCAGATCCAGATATCGGCGCCCATCCTCGGTAAATAACCAGCTCCCCTCACCGCGAACAAAAGCCAGCGGTGCACGGTTATAGGTGGGAAGAACAGAGGCGATCATCAGCGGAACTCCGGAAAAGGAAGGCTTTGACGTGCATCAAGCCCGAAGGGCTGTCAACGTTCAAGACCCGTTTGCAAAGAATAGAAGGGGGACTGTGGCATCGCACCACATCAAATCACGCAGCCGCGCCCAAGCGCGTCATTTATCGGCGTCGAAGCGCCAAGATATGAATATCCAACGTGATCATGCCCCCCAGATACGCAACAACCCAAATAAGGTCAATATCCAAGCGCCATTGCCATACAGGCATCTTTCATCTTGCCAACAATATCCCGGGGGCTCCGGCGTGCCGGAGCGGGGCAGAGCCCCTCACAGCATCCACCCCCCGCGCGCCAAATGCGATCCTTGTGCAACCGCACTCACGCCTTCAGGCGAAACCCGATGCGGAACCAATACCATGACACACCCAAGACAAGCGCCAGCCAAACGGTAACAACCCACAGCCCTTGCCATGGTGAGGCATCCGAAACACCCAAAATCCCGTAACGCGCCCCGTCGATCAGATAGAACACCGGGTTCCAATGCGACAAGCTGCGGAAAAACGGTGGCAAAACTTCAACGGAATAGAATGTGCCAGACAGGAACGACAAGGGCGTGATCACAAAATTCGTGAATGCGGCCATCTGATCGAATTTATTGGCCAAGATAGAGGCAATAAGCCCCAACCCGCCCATCAGCATCGCACCCATTACCATCCAGACCAAGGCCCAGACCGGATGCGCCACCCCCTGCCCCATCGCTACAAACATTCCCAGGGCGATCACCACCGACACTATCAGGGACCGCCCGATCGCACCCGCCAGATAGCCCACAACCAATTCCCAAGGGGCCAATGGCGGCATCAATGTATCCACAATATTGCCCTGCACCTTGGCCACGACCAATGAAGAGGATGTATTGGCAAAAGCGTTCTGGATCACCGTCATCATCAAAATGCCCGGTGCCAGAAAATTCAAAAAGGGCACGCCCATGATATCGGCACGCCCCTGCCCAAAGGCCAAAGCAAACACCACCAAAAACAGCCCGGCCGTGATCAAAGGCGCCAGAACCGTCTGTTGCCACACCGATAAAAACCGGCGGTTCTCTCGCCAACACAGGCTGGCCAACCCCAGCCAATTCACCCGCCCAAACCGGCGCACGCCCATCGTCCGGGCCGTCTCAGCACCAGTTTTCTCAGAAATCGGGTCTACAGACATTCTTTCGTCCTTTCGCGCCATAACCGGGCATGGCCTTCTTCACGTCAGTTTAACGCCCGCCACCACTGCAGCAGCGGTCGTCTTTTTACCCCATCTAGGGGGAGAAACGGCAATGAACAACTCTTGGCGCATGTCTACATCTTGAAATCACCCGCGCCGGGTTGTATCTGGTTGGCTTGCATGAAAGTTGGCTTGCACAAAAGTCAGCTTGTAAGACCGGGTGCAGATCTCAAGGGCCGCGCCCGGATGCCCGAAAACGAAAGGAAGCCCATGTCCTGGACCGATGAACGCGTCGAGACCCTAAAGAAGATGTGGGCCGAAGGCCAGTCGGCCAGCCAGATCGCCAAAGAGCTGGGTGGCGTCACCCGTAATGCGGTGATCGGCAAAGTGCACCGTCTTGGTCTTTCGAACCGCACCGCGGGCGCAGGCTCTGAACCCGCGGCAAAACCGGCGGCAGATGCCGCCCCGGCCGCAGCTGCGAAACCCGTACCCAAACCCGCCGTGGCCGCAGCCCCCACACCAAAGCCAGAGCCAAAACCGGCCACCCCTGCTGCCGCACCCAAGGCGCCGCCGATGACGACCTCGGCCCAGCCCCCTGTCGTGGTGACAAACCGCCGGCCCATCGTGCCAGCCGGTCAACCATTGCCCCCGCAGCCATCGGCCAATGAAATCAGCCCCGAGGCACTGGCCAAAGTAGGCGAAGTTGAAAAACATGCCAAACGCCTTGGCCTGATGGAGCTGACCGAGCGGACCTGCAAATGGCCCATTGGCGACCCGGCCACAGAGGAATTCTGGTTTTGTGGCCTGCCGTCGCAAGCTGGAAAACCCTATTGCGAAGCGCATGTCGGCGTGGCCTTCCAACCCATGAGCTCGCGCCGCGATCGCCGCCGCTGATCGTTCGGCCATACGGCATCAGACATTCAACTAAGGGTGCGGGGGCGAAATGCCTCTGCGCCCTTTTTTATTTGCAGCAGCCAAGTCACCCGGCGCAGCGAATGAAAATGCGCCTGCGCGGACCACGCGCGATCATCTAGGCGCTTCCCGCATTGCGCGCTTGGGTGTATAGGGCGGGTATGAGCCAGAATCCCCCCAGCCTCCGCCCCGATCTTGCGCCCCAAGCGCGTTTCAATGAGCCAGCCCGGCCAGGCCAGCCAACCATCGGGATGGTTAGCCTTGGCTGTCCCAAAGCGCTTGTCGATAGTGAACGCATTTTAACCCGGCTGCGTGCAGAGGGCTATGCGATCTCACCCGATTATACCGGGGCAGATGCGGTGATCGTCAACACCTGCGGCTTTCTTGACAGCGCCAAGGCCGAAAGCCTTGAGGCCATCGGAGAAGCGATTGTTGAAAACGGCAAGGTGATCGTGACCGGCTGCCTGGGGGCCAATCCCGAATATATCACTGGCGCACATCCAAAAGTGTTGGCGGTGACAGGGCCACAGCAATTTGAACAGGTGCTTGACGCAGTGCATGGTGCGGTTCCGCCCAGCCCCGATCCCTTTGTGGACCTGCTTCCCGCAGCCGGGATCAAACTGACACCGCGCCACTTCAGTTATCTAAAGATTTCAGAGGGTTGCAACCACAAGTGCAAGTTCTGCATTATCCCCGACATGCGCGGCAAACTGGTATCGCGCCCGGCCCATGCGATCCTGCGTGAGGCAGAAAAGCTGCTGGATGCTGGCGTGCGCGAATTGCTGATGATCAGTCAGGATACATCTGCCTATGGTCTAGATCGCAAACATGATCTTAGCCCCTGGAAAGGCGGTGAGGTGCGCGCACATATCACCGATTTGACCCGCGAAATGGGGACATTGGCGCGCGATGCAGGGGCGTGGCTGCGGTTGCATTATGTATATCCCTATCCGCATGTGCGCGATCTGATTCCGCTGATGGCCGAGGGGCTGGCCCTGCCCTATCTGGACATCCCGTTCCAACATGGCCATCCCGATGTGTTGAAACGCATGGCACGGCCGGCAGCATCGGCCAAGACATTGGATGAGATCGCGGCCTGGCGCGCCTCTTGCCCCGACATCGTGCTGCGGTCGACCTTCATCGTCGGCTACCCTGGCGAAACTGAGGCAGAGTTCCAATATCTTCTGGACTGGATGGACGAGGCCAATCTGGATCGGGTGGGCTGCTTCCAATATGAAAATGTTGCTGGCGCACGGTCCAATGATCTGCCCGATCATGTCCCGGCGGAAGTCAAACAGGATCGCTGGAACCGGTTCATGGAAAAGGCGCAAGCAATTTCAGAAGCCAAGCTGCAAGCCCGCGTGGGCACCGTTCAGCAAGTGATCGTTGATGAGGTAGACGAGGAAGGCGCAACCTGCCGCACCCGTGCAGATGCGCCCGAGATCGACGGCAACCTGTTCATCGACGAAGGGTTTGAGGCACTTAAACCCGGCGATATGTTGATGGTAAAGGTTGACGAAGCCTCTGATTATGATCTTTGGGGTCGGCCCATTTCGGGCTGACCGTGTTCAAATCAACGGGCGGCGCTCTGGCTTGATGTGCTCAATTTCAGCAAAATCGGCCAATTTGGCGGCATCTGGCACATAAAGCGTGCCGCGCCGCCAATCCGCCAACCCCTGTGCGCGTAGCTTGGCCAGCGTTTTATTGGTATGCACCAAAGACATGCCCAAAGCATCGGCCAGATCCTGCTGCCGCCATGGCATGACGGTGCGGTGGTCTTTTACTTCGCCCAGCTCATTCATACGGGCGAAAACCTGTAACAGTCCCCATGCAATCCGGGCCTCTGCCGGGCGCTGGCCAACGCTTGTCAGGCTTTCGGCCATCAGATGTTCTTCGCGTGCGGCCAACCATGTCAGGGCAAAGGCGCGGCGGGGCTGTTCTCGCAGCAAATCCCACATCGCGCTGCGATCAAACACACATAACCGCATCCGCGTCGAGGCTTCAAACCCATGGCTCAGCTCCCCCATCAATGCGGCTTGCAGGCCCAAGAAATCGCCCGGAAAGGCGAAATTAAGCACTTGGCGTGCACCATCGGGCAGGGTTTTATATCGCAATCCCATCCCGTCAAATATTGTGAACAATTGCGGGCTTGATGCCCCTTCAAGCAGCACTGTGGTGCCCGCGTCAACGATCAGCTCTCCGGTTTTGAACTGCTCCATAAAAGCCAATTCGTTATCGCTGAACGGTAGAAAACAATCCATCGCGCGCAAAGGACATTCCGTACAGGAAATCCGTTGGGCTGGGTGTTCTGAACGGGACATAGGTGACGCACTTTCATTATGTCATACGACAATGCGCGACTGGGCCTGCGGTTCCTTATCTAATTGACATTTTTGACAGCTTAACCGCCGGTATGGCTCATATGTCGGGTCATTTGCCCCGCGATCGACTGGCGTGAATAGTCAAAATCATGGCCCTTGGGCTTGCGCAGGATTGCGGCGCGGATCGTGTCAATCAAGGGGCCGTCATCATCTGGTGCCATGCGGATGGGCGCGCGCAGATCGGCGTTATCCTCTTGCCCCAGACACATGAACAGCTCCCCCGTGCAGGTCACGCGTACACGGTTGCAGCTTTCGCAAAAATTATGCGTCAGCGGGGTGATGAAGCCGATCTTTTGCCCCGTGTCGGTCAGCTTAACATAGCGTGCAGGGCCGCCCGTCCGCTCGGCCAGATCCACCATTGGGTGGCGCGTGGCAATCCGGGCGCGCATGTCGTCCAGCGCCCAATATTGATCCAGCCTGTCCTCTTCGCCCAGATCCCCCATCGGCATGACCTCGATAAAGGTCAGATCAAAGCCCTCCTCGCCACACCAATGGATCAGATCGAACAGCTCGTCTTCATTGAACCCTTTTAATGCCACGCTGTTGATCTTGACCCGCAGCCCCGCCGCCTTGGCCGCTTGCAGCCCCTGCATCACCTGCTCCAGCCGCCCCCAGCGGGTGATCTTGGCAAATTTCTCTGGGTTCAGCGTATCCAGAGACACATTGATCCGGCGCATTCCCAAAGCCGCAAGGTCGGGCGCAAACCGGGCCAATTGCGACCCGTTGGTGGTCAGTGTCAGCTCCTCCAGCGCACCCGTGTCCAAATGTCTTGAAACGGAGCGGAAAAAAGTCATGATATCGCGCCGCACCAGCGGCTCACCGCCTGTAACACGCAGCTTACGCACGCCAAGCCCGATGAAGGCGCTGGCCAGCCTGTCCAGCTCTTCCAGTGTCAAAAGCTCTTTCTTGGGCAGAAATTGCATATGTTCGGCCATGCAATAGGTGCACCGAAAGTCGCAACGATCCGTCACCGACATCCTAAGATAGGAAATCGGGCGGGCGAAAGGGTCGATCAAGGGGGCGTGTTCCATCCGCTATAGCTAAGCTGCATGGCCTGCCACGACAAGATGTGACAATGCGCATTGATGCAGGGGGGGCTTCGCACTAGCTTAACGATCAACCATAGGTGAGCGCATGGGCATGTCGCGATGCGTGTCGGGCTGTATTTAATAAAGGAAGACTATTTTATGCGATATTTCGTCTGGGGTGCCGGGGTTTTGATACTGGCAGGCTGCACGTCACCATTTGGCAAACCTGCGCAAGACACAGCACCGGTGGCCGCGCCTGCGCCGGTACAAGCGCCAACTAAGGGCATGCCAAGCGCGGCGGCGGCCAGCGCCGATTCCTATGACACCACCAGTGCCGCAGAACGCGCCGAGGCGGTGAAAAAACCCGCTGCGGCTCAGGCCCGGCTGGGCACCACAATCGCCAGCCTTGGCGACCCGACGATGCCTGGGTTTTGGCTGAAAACCGGGCTTGTCACCGCGCCTGCCAAAGGCCGGGTGGAGCTGGCAAACGGAAAATCCGCGCAGGTGGAACTGATCCCGTCAGGCGATGCGTCAACAGCGGGCAGTCAACTGTCACTTCCTGCGCTGCGATTGCTGGACGTGTCCTTGACCGACCTTCCCGAATTGACTGTTTACGGATCTTGATGGCGCCGGTGAGATGTTAAAAGAGATTGATATACCGCCGCTGTGGCTGGCCATATCTGCAGCCATTATCTGGTGCCTTGGAACCATAGTGCCGGTAGAGATCTCATTCGGGCGGCCTGTCGGTTGGGTGATCATCCTTCTGGGCGTGGGATTGCTGGTGGGTGCGATGGCGCAAATGGCCGCACAGCGCACTAGCTTCATCCCGCGCCGCAACCCTACCGCTTTGGTCACGGGCGGTTTGTTTGCGCTATCACGCAATCCGATTTACCTGGGCGATGCACTGATCTTGACCGGGCTCTGCCTGATTTGGGATGCGCCGCATGGGCTGCTTTTGGTGCCCATCTTTATCTGGTTGATAACACAGCGCTATATCCTGGCCGAGGAAGCACAGATTCGACAAGCATTCGGTTCTGAATTTGACAGCTACTGCACCCAAACGCGGCGTTGGCTGTAGCGCGAACCCGTTATTTCCTTGGCTATTCCTTAGGACTTTTGTCCGAGATCGACAAAAGCGTTTGCCCCCGCGGCACAAATTTGCATTCTGTTCAAAGCGATGAAACAGAATGAAAAATTAACGGCATACATTTGCATACTGTGATGTGCCGTTTATGCGCTTTGCAAATATCAAAGCTTTCCAAGGGTTTCGATTATTTGAACGCTTGTGAAACATTATTGCGCGGTGCTAAGGATACACCGCCACATATCGACCCGGAGCCATCTGCGTGCCGGGAACCGTAGAAGGGGGACACAGACTTGAAGATTGGCGCACCATCGGAGGTATTCGAGGGCGAGGCGCGCGTTGCTATGACGCCGGACTCGGCGCTTCAGCTGCAAAAGCTGGGCCATGAATGCTTTATCCAAACCGGCGCGGGCCAGAAGGCTGGCTTTGCGGACACCGCTTATGAAGCTGCGGGTGTAACAGTGCTCGGCTCTGCCGATGAACTGTTCTCGGCAGTTGATTTCATTGTCAAAGTTCGCCCTCCAACTATGGATGAAACAGCCAAGCTGACATCCGGGCAGACCTTGATCTCATTCTTTTACCCGGCCCAAAACGACGCGCTTATGGCGCAGGCGAAGGACACCGGCGCCACCGTTATTGCGATGGATATGGTGCCGCGAATTTCGCGCGCGCAAAAAATGGATGCGCTGTCATCCATGGCCAATATCGCAGGCTACCGCGCCGTTATGGAGGCTGGCAATAATTTTGGCCGCTTCTTCACCGGTCAGGTAACAGCCGCGGGCAAAGTGCCACCTGCCAAAGTTCTGGTTGTCGGGGCCGGCGTGGCTGGCTTGGCCGCGATTGGCGCATCGACCTCGTTGGGGGCGATCACCTACGCATTTGACGTGCGTCCCGAAGTGGCCGAGCAAATCGAGTCCATGGGGGCGGAATTCGTCTATCTGGATTTTGAAGAGGCCCAGACGGATGGCGCGGCAACAGGTGGCTATGCGGCCCCCTCCAGCCCGGAATTTCGCGAGGCGCAGCTGAAGAAATTCCGCGAACTTGCGCCTGATGTCGATATCGTCATCACCACGGCCCTGATCCCTGGACGCGATGCGCCCATCCTTTGGACCAAGGATATGGTCGAATTGATGAAGCGCGGCTCTGTCGTCGTGGATTTGGCAGCAGAACGTGGCGGCAACTGCGAATTGACCGTGAAAGATGAGAAGGTGGTTTCGGATAATGGCGTGACCATTATCGGCTATACCGACTTCCCATCGCGGATGGCACAGCAATCGTCTTCGCTGTATTCCACCAACATTCGTCACATGATGCATGATCTAACGCCGGGCAAAGACGGTGTAATCAATCACAACATGGAAGACGATGTGATCCGTGGCGCCACTGTTGTGCATGCCAATGAGATCACCTTCCCGCCGCCGCCACCCAAGGTAAAGGCCATCGCGGCCCAAAAACCGAAGGAAAAGGCGAAAGAACTGACGCCAGAGGAAAAGAAAGCCGCCGAAGTTGCAGCGTTCAAATCCCAAACCAAGACGCAGGTCGGACTGCTGCTTGGCGGCACGGTTTTGCTGCTGCTTGTGGGATCGGTCGCTCCGGCCTCGTTCATGGCGCATTTCGTGGTCTTTGTGTTGGCCTGTTTTGTGGGGTTCCAGGTGATCTGGAACGTCAGCCACAGCCTGCACACGCCGTTGATGGCGGTGACCAATGCGGTATCGGGGATCATCATCCTTGGGTCGCTGTTGCAGATTGGTGCAGGCAGTCAGGTAACGGGCGGCTGGTTGGTCGTTCTGCTTAGCTTCGTGTCGATCCTGATTGCGTCGATCAATATCGTTGGTGGCTTCCTGGTAACACGCCGGATGCTTGCCATGTTCCAAAAGTCGTAAAGGAGGGCAGGATCTATGGATATTGCACTGATCTCTGCGGCGTATATCGCGTCCGCTATCCTGTTCATCTTATGTCTTGGCGGTCTGTCGGGACAAGAAAGCGCCAAGCGCGCCGTATGGTATGGCATCGCCGGCATGGCGCTGGCCGTGGTTGCGACGGTGTTTGGTGAAGGCATCGGCTTTTATTGGCTGATCGGTTTGGGCATCATCGCAGGCTCTGTTCTGGGGTGGTATCTGGCGAAGACGGTCGAAATGACCTCAATGCCGCAATTGGTCGCCGCATTGCACAGCTTTGTCGGTCTGGCGGCTGTATTCATCGGCATCAACACGCATATCGTTTTGTCATCGGTCATGCCGATCATTGTCGAGCATGCGCAAACGGGTGCGCTGCCCGCCGCCTATGACGCGCTTAGCGGGTTCGCCGCAATTGTTGCGCATAAGACCATGGCCGAAGTGGCGATCTTGAAGGTGGAAACCTTCCTGGGCGTGTTCATCGGTGCGGTCACATTTACCGGTTCGATCATCGCCTTTGGCAAGTTGGCCGGTAAGGTTGATGGCAAAGCCAGCAAGCTACCGGGCGGTCATATGCTGAACGCTTCGGCGGCAATCGTTTCGTTGATTTTGCTGGTGATGTATATGAATGGCGCAGGCGTGTGGACATTGCTTTTGATGTCGCTGCTGGCGTTCTTTATCGGCTATCACCTGATCATGGGGATCGGCGGCGCGGATATGCCCGTTGTCGTATCGATGCTCAACTCCTACTCCGGTTGGGCGGCATCGGCCATCGGCTTCAGCCTTGGCAATGACTTGCTGATCGTGACCGGTGCGCTGGTTGGGTCTTCTGGGGCGATCTTGTCTTATATCATGTGTAAGGCGATGAACCGTTCCTTTGTTTCGGTGATCTTGGGCGGCTTTGGCGGCACCACAGGTCCTGCGATGGAAGTTGAGGGCGAACAGATCGCCATTGACGCCGGCGGTGTTGCTGAAGCGTTGAAAGACGCCGATAGCGTGGTTATCGTCCCGGGCTATGGCATGGCCGTAGCGCAGGCACAGCAAGCTGTGTCCGAGCTGACGACCCTGCTTCGCAAAGAAGGCAAGAACGTGCGTTTTGCCATCCACCCTGTTGCGGGCCGCCTGCCCGGCCACATGAACGTTTTGCTGGCCGAAGCGAAAGTGCCCTATGACATCGTGCTGGAGATGGATGAGATCAACGACGACTTCCCACAAACGGATGTTGTGATCGTCATCGGCTCGAATGACATTGTGAACCCGGCTGCACAAGATGATCCGAATTCGCCCATCGCGGGCATGCCGGTTCTGGAAGTGTGGAAGGCGAAACAGGTGTTCGTGTCCAAACGTGGTCAGGGCACTGGCTATTCCGGCATCGAAAACCCGCTGTTCTTCAAAGAAAACACGCGGATGTATTATGGTGACGCGAAACAGTCGATGGGCGAGCTGCTGACGCTGTTACGCTGAGCCCACTCTTTCGGGGCGGCGGATTTCCTGCCCCGTTGATCCAAAATTAAAACCGGCCGTGATCTTCATCATCACGGCCGGTTTTTTATGTTTGGCGGTCAAAACGGCATAGCTCATCGCACCATTATCACGGGCCACCGCCATGTCACCCCTGGTGAGTCATTCAAAATAGCGTTTAAAAACATAACTTTAAAACTTTCCTGGAGTGCATTTTATTTTTTACTATACAACTTCACAGCAATACGACATATTGTGAAGTAAGGAGATTCATATGCTTGGACATCGTTTTGCTACCCGTATCAATTCTTTTGCCTCAGACGCGGCGCGCTACTGGCCCGATCTGGCGGGCAAGCCGTCGCTGGCGCAGATGATCGCGCGCGCGGCCACCGTAAAGGGGCTGACAGAGCTGGATCTGAACTACCCCGATCACGTCACCGATAGCCCCAAAGAAGTGGCAAAGATGGTCGCAGACACTGGTCTTGGCGTGTCCGGACTGGCGATGCGCTATTATTCCAACCCTGCGTTCAAATTGGGCGCCTTTACCAACCCTGATCGCGCGGTGCGCCGTGAAGCGATTGATATGACCAAGCGCGGCATTGATGCCGCCGGTGAAATGAATGCGCCGATGATGACGCTTTGGCTTGGCCAAGACGGATTCGATTATGGTTTTCAGGGGGATTACCGCACCATGTGGGCGGATGAAATCGAAGCCATCGCAGAGGTCGCAGCCCATGATCCGACCTGCATGATTTCGATTGAATACAAACCAAATGAGCCCCGCGCATTCTCACTCTTGCCAGATGCCGCGACGACATTGATGGCCATTGATGAGGTGGGCGCGGACAATCTGGGTGTGACGATCGACTTCGCGCATTCGCTGTATGCCAATGAACAACCCGCCCTGTCAGCATCGCATATCATGCGCCGATCCAAATTATTTGGAATGCACTTGAACGACGGCTATGCAAAGCGCGATGACGGGCTGATGGTGGGCGCCGTGCATGTGCAAGCCACGCTGGAACTGCTGCTGGCGGTCAAACGTGGTGGATATGACGGGGCGATTTATTTCGACACATTTCCAGATGCGTCCGGGCTTGATCCTGTGGCCGAATGCAGCGCCAATATCCGCACCGTACGCCGGATGATCGCAGCAGTGGAGCTGATGGACTCAAACAACAAGTTGGGAGATGCCCAAGCCTTACAAGACCCAATTGTCGGACAAGAAATTGCGCAACTGGCCCTGCGGGGAGAGCTTTTGGCCAGCTGATACGCCGACATCATACACGTTGAAACGGGGAGGAGACCCACATGCAACATCTTTTAAACACGGCCCTGGCCTCTGGCGCTTTGATCTTCACCATTGGCGCCGCTTGCGCACAGGATCTGACGCCGCTCAATTCAGACAGTGAACCCGACCGCATTGATTGGTCACAGTTGGATGCTACTTTTGGCGATTTGGCGACACCGGCACAGGGCACAAAGGTTGGCGGTGTGTCGAAAACGCTGACCAACGAATATTGGCGCACGCTTGGCGAGGGCTATAAAACCTTTGCCGATGCGCAGTCGGTCGGTGTGGTCTATCAGGCGGCCAGCAACGAAGGTGATCAGCTGGGACAATTGTCCATTGCCGAAACGCTGATTTCGCAAGGGTTTGATGCGCTGCTTTTCTCCCCTCAGACCGATGCGAACCTGATCCCGGCGTTGGAAAAAGCTGCGGCGGCCGGGGTGCCTGTGGTCAATGTGAATGATGCGGTCATCCCGACAGCCCGCCATTACGTTGGCAATGTGCAAAAGGACAACGGCGTGCGCGTGGCACAGTGGTTCATCGACAACCACCCACAGGGCGGCAAAGTCGCGGTGATCGAAGGTCAGGCCGGGGTCTATGCTGCAGGGCAACGCACGGCAGGGTTTACCCAGACAATCACAGAAAATGGTAACTTTGATATCGTGGCCTCTGTGCCTGCGAATTGGTCGCGCGAGCTTGCGTTCAATGCCGCAGCCACCATTTTACAGCAACATCCTGATCTGATCGGCTTTTATGCCAATAATGACGGGATGGCGCTTGGCGTTGTCGAAGCCGTGAAATCGGCGGGAAAACAACAGCAAACAGCGGTATTTGGCACCGATGGGATTTCAGATGCCTATGCCGCGGTGCGTGCGGGTGATTTGACCGGAACCGTCGACAGCTTTCCACTTCTGACAGGTGAGGTGGCGATGGAGGTCGCGTTGCGCCTTATCGCGGGGCAGGAATTGCCACGCGTGGTGGCCACGCCACAGGCCCTGATCACCAAAGACACCATCGACAGCTATACAACCACCGATATGGATGCGCTGCGCGCCGTGCTGACGGCGCAATAATCACATCGGCTTTCGGTCTCAGACCCGCGGCACGGCTGCGCTGCGGGTCACGTATTTGCAAGGATGTCCTATGACCTCTGTTTCCGCTGCGCGCCTTCACCTGACAGATGTAACCAAATCCTATGGCCCGATTCAGGTGCTGCATGGTGTGTCTTTGACTGTCGCACCGGGAGAGGTTCACGGCCTGCTAGGGGAAAATGGTGCAGGAAAATCTACTCTTTTGAATGTGCTATGCGGTGTCGTCCCACCAGATGGGGGGCAAATAACGGTTGATGGCACGGCGGTCACGATCGCGCGCCCGAAAGATGCCGCCAAAGCAGGTATCGCGATGATCCACCAAGAGCTGCAACAGGTGCCCGAACTGACGGTGGCGCAAAATATCTTCCTTGGCGCCTCCTTGCGCCGTGGGGCGATATTTGTCGACCGCCAGACCCAGGAGGCCGAATCCCGCCGCCTTCTGGCCACGTTGGACCCCAGCATCGACGTTACCGCCCCGATCAGAGATCTTCGCGTCGCTCAGCGCCAAATTGTTGAAATTGCAAAGGCTTTACGGTCCAACGCGCGGGTGATCGCTATGGATGAGCCCACCTCCAGCCTGACACCAAAGGAATTTGAACGCCTGGTAAAGGTGATCCAAGTCCTAACCGCACAGGGTGTTTCGATCATATATGTCTCTCATAAAATGGATGAGGTGTATCGGCTGTGCCAAGCGGCGACGATTTTACGCGATGGGCGGTTTGTCACCCATGTGGCCTTGCCGCAGACCCCGCTTTCGACGGTGATCGAACATATGGTCGGGCGCGAATTGGCCCATGCCCATCATCGCAGCTTTGCCACAGACACAGTGATGATGCAGGTCAACGCGCTATCACGTGGCACCGCCGTGCGTAATGCCGATCTGACATTGCACCAAGGCGAAGTTCTGGGTATTGCCGGGCTTGTCGGGTCGGGACGCACTGAATTACTGCGCCTGATTGCCGGGGTGGACCGCGCCGATAGCGGAACCGTCACGGTGGACGGTGTCACCATCAGTGGCGCCAACCCACGTGCGCGTATCCGCGCGGGATTGGGGCTGGTGCCTGAAGAACGCAAACGCGATGGGATCATCCGTCACCGCCCGATCACCGCCAATATCGGCCTGCCAGCGATGTCGCAGTTTTCCCGTGTGGGTCTGATCCGCAAACGCGCCTTGCACGCCCGGTCGCAACAGCTGATGCGCGAGGTCAACCTGCGTCCCTTTGACGTAACACGCGCCATCGGCAGCTTTTCTGGCGGAAATCAGCAAAAAGCCATCATCGGCCGCTGGCTGGCCGCCGGCACCCGTATTTTCCTGTTTGACGAACCCACCCGGGGGATTGATGTCGGCGCCAAGGCCGAAATCTACGACCTGATAGAAACACTTGCCGCGCAAGGCTGCGGTGTCTTGGTCGTCTCTTCTGAGATGCCAGAGGTGATCCGTGTCTCTGACCGCGTGCTGGTGATGCGCGAAGGTAGGGTCGCAGCCTCCTTGAACGCCGGTGACATTACCGAAGCCGCCATAGCCCGCCACGCGATCCCAGCCGCGTGAGCTTGTTGCCCATCTATAGATTACGAGGATTGCCATGACGAAGGCACTGACAAATATACCGTTATTCTCACGCGTGCGGTTTCGTGATGCTGGCACTTTGGTTGGGTTGATCCTGATTGCAATTGTGTTCTCAGCGCTGACACCCAGCTTTTTCACCGTGCAAAACATCATCAACATCTTGCAGCAAAGCTCGATCAGTGCCTGTATTGCGATCGGGATGACGCTGGTTATCATCTCTGGCGGGATTGATCTGTCGGTCGGCCCGGTTGCCGCATTGTCGGCCACATTGGGAGCGGCGATGATGGTTGCCGGAGTCCCTGTGCCGCTGGCGGTTCTGGGCGCGATTGCCACCGGCGTGGCCTGCGGCTTTGTCAATGGTGCGCTGATCACATGGGGCGGGTTGCAGCCGTTCATTGTGACGCTGGGCGGGTTGTCGCTGTATCGTGCCTTGGCGCTGATCTATACTGGTGGCACACCAATATTTGGCCTGCCCACTGAATTTCGTGCCCTGTCCAATGGCACCGTGTTGGGGCTGCCCGGCCCGGTGATTGTTGTCGCGCTTTTGGCGCTGATCGCCTGGATTGTGCTGACGAAAACGCCGCTGGGGGAATATCTAATGGCCGTGGGTGGCAATCCCGAAGCTGCCCGTGTGGCGGGTGTGCCTGTAACTTTGACCAAACTGTCGGCCTATATGATTTCGGGCGGTTTGGCCGCGATTGCCTCACTGATCTTAATTGGACGGTTGGGCGCAGCAGAACCCACAATGGGCAACTTGTGGGAGCTGGACGCCATCGCGGCTTCGGCCATTGGTGGGGCGTCCCTGATGGGGGGGCGTGGCTCTATCGTTGGGACACTGATCGGATGTGTTATTCTTGGTGCTTTGCGTAATGGTTTGACGCTGTTGAATGTTCAGGCGTTCTACCAATTGCTTGCGACCGGGATTATCATCATTGTTGCGATGCTGATTGATCGCGCAACAAGTGGAAAATAATCAATGACGGACGATCCGAAAACTGTCGCGGCGCAAATCCGAATGCGGCTGCCAAGCCTGACCCCACTTGAAGGAAAAGTCGCGGCAGATATTTTGGCCCGCAAAGATATTGCGCCAGACACCCCCCTGCGCGAGGTGGCCGAAAAATCAGCCGTGTCCGAAGCGATGGTGGTCAAGGTTGCCAAAAAGCTGGGCTTTGCCGGGTTTCGTGAATTTCGCCACGGTCTGATCGCCTATTATCATTCCGATACGGCTGGGATGCATGCGGAAATTTCGGCCGAGGACACCTCGGGCGAAATCGTGCAAAAGGTTTTTCGCACCGCGATGCAGGCCCTGGAGGAAACCTTTGCGATTTTGGATCTGGAGGCATTCAACCGCGCCGCAGATTTCTTACATGCCGCCAAACAGCGTGATTTTTACGGCTTTGGCGGATCGGCGCAAATCGCCCGCGATGTCAGCCATAAATTCCTGCGTATTGGGTTGCGCAGTTCGGTATTTGACGATGCGCATATGATGATGATGTCGGCCTCCTTGCTGACGCCGAATGACGCCGTTATCGCGTTTTCACATTCTGGCGAAAGCGCGATCTTGCTTGATACCGTTGAATTGGCCCGCAAAAATGGTGCACGGATCATTGCCGTTACCAACTACCATGACAGCGCATTGGCCCGCCAGGCTGATGTTGTGCTGTGCTCTACTGCCGAAAACTCTGCACTGTTGGGGGAAAATGCTACGGCCCGGATCGCGCAGCTTAATCTTTTGGATGCGCTATTCGTCGCCACCGCGCAGCGTGACCGCGCCGCCGCGGATGCCAATTTGGCGCGCACGATGAATGCCGTTACCAAAAAAAGACGAAAATGAGGATATCGTGACCCAACCTACCCCCCTTTCCTTGATCATTGGCTCGTTACACTATGACATTATGGTGGAAACGGATCAGTTGCCGCGTTTGGATGAAACCGCTGTAGGCCATCGCTGGTTTCCAAAATTCGGCGGAAAAGGTGGCAATCAGGCGGTTGCGGCGATGCCGTCACGAATGGTCGGGGCGGTGGGCAATGACGAATTTGGCGCGTTTTTGCGTGAACGGCTGGATCAGGCCGGCGTAGATCATCGCGGGGTCACCACGCTTGCCCAACCATCAGGCATGAGCGTTGCAATCATGAACGCCGATGGAGACTATGCCGCAACCATCGTATCAGGGGCCAATCTGGCGATTGATCCCGCGCAATTCGACACCCCGCAGATTTGGCAAGATATTGGTATTCTGGTTTTGCAAAATGAGGTGGCACCGGCGGTCAATCTTGCTGCCGCCCGTGGGGCACGTCAGCGCAATATTCCAGTATTGCTGAACGCGGCACCGGCCCGACCCCTTTCCGACGATTTTGCGCAGTTGGTCGATATTTTGGTCGTCAACGCGATCGAGGCCGAGATGTTTGGCGCCGCCCCAGTGACAGATCTGGCCAGTGCAAAGGCCGCAGCAGCCACGCTGATCGCAGGGTTTAACGCCGTGATTGTTACCGCAGGATCCAAGGGCGTGGCATGGGCCACTCAAGACAGTGCACCTGCCGCCCTGCCCGCCGTGCCTGTCGCAGCCGTCAGTGCCCATGGCGCGGGTGATTGCTTCACCGGAGCTTTGGCAAAGGCCCTGGTGCGCGGCGCATCCTTGGCACAGGCCTGTGAGCGTGCCTCCCATGCGGCGGCAGCGCATGTAGCGCAAAAAACCGCCCCCCCAGAGCCGGTTGCCTAAACCAGCCACCGACACCGCTAATTCAGCGTGTCGACATCGCCATCTTCGCTGATCTGTGCAAGATCATGGATGATTGTGTTTTGATCGTTTTCTATTTTTCCGACAACGCGGTGCAATATTCGCTGGGCGTCCTGTTGCAATTGTGGATCAAGATCTTCTCGCCATACCACCCATGCCGGATAATGGAAGGCAGGCGCATCGGGCACAAGATACAAACTTCCGGCATCCAGATGGGGTTTGGCAGAACGCGCGGGCACGTAGGTAGCCAATCCCCGGCGGCTGATAAAATCCGCCGCCATGGCCCCTAAGGTCAAGCTTAGGCCGGACTGGGTCAGCCCGGGCAGATGCAACGCATGGGCCTGTGTGAATTCCGCGCCCCAATCGCTGAACACATAGCGATCCGCCAGATCCAGTGTGGGATTAGGCCAAGCGGCGACCAAGATCAGCTCATCATCCATCAGCTTATCGACCCGCAACCCCGGTCGCAGCTGCGGCGTATACATCAAAGCGGCTTCGATCACCCCTTCGATCAAAAACCGGGTCAACCGTTCTGGCATGCCGATTTCGGCGCGGATGCTCAGGTCCGGCATTTCAACGCGCAGCCCATCAATCCAGCGAAATCCCAGGCCCGGCCACAGCGAATATTGCGCCCCGATAATCAGCGCGCGTGTGAAGCCCTGAGGCATGGCGACGTGATGGCGCGCCTCCTCCCACAGTTTCACAAGACTAAGGGCATAGCGTTCAAATTCTTTGCCTGTGGGCGTCAGCTCTGCCCCGGCCTTAGAACGGGTGAACAACGCATGGCCAAGGGAGTCTTCCAGCCGTTGGATACGCAAACTGACCGCCGATTGCGTTACAAACAAACGCGCCGAGGCCGAGACAAACGAGCCGGTCGCGGCCACTTCCAAAAATGTGCGGATCAGGGTGATATCCATCCCCTATCCATAAGCGATCCTCATGTGATCGACAATTCAAAATCTGCGTGGCACATGGGCGCCGGGCTGGGCCAAAAGCCCGTCGCCCGGGAACGGTCGGATTATTCATCCTCTTCTTCACTGCCCATCACGGCCTGCCCGGCAAGACGGCCCGCCCCAACAACACCTTTCGCGCCTGCTTTAAGCACTGCGCCGGTGCCGTCGACGGTATTATCAATCACATCGCCAGCAGAACATGCGCCAATGATCAAAGCCGTCAGTACTATAAGGGTCTGGTTTTTGAACGTTAAAGTCATATCGCTACTCACTTTCTTTGGTCCGGCCACGCCTGTGGCGCAGCGAATGCATGTGGAAAACCGCCGCCCTTGCAACGCGCTGACCTGCGATAACGCAGGCGGTGACGGTTCGTGTTCATCCGGTATAGCAGCGCTAAGTCATCAAGGATAACGAATATAAATAAGGCATGAGGTGAGTGTTAGTTATGGATGGAATGTCGTTGCATCAGCCCATCAGCGGCACGATTGCCTACGGCCCCGTGCTATGCCACTGCGCAGGCAGATCAGCACCCCTGCCACAAGACTGATCCCTGCTCCGGCAAAAAAGGGCATGGCAGGGCTGCTATAGGTCCATAACCATCCTGCCGCCGTGTTCCCCAGCAACACCACCGCCCCTGTCACCAGATTGAACGTGCCAAAGGCACTGCCACGCAGGGTTTGCGGAGTTGCCGCGGCAATCATCGCCCCCAGCAACCCTTGCGAAAACCCCATATGCAGCCCCCACATCACTGTTGCCAAAATATACACCCAAACAGATGCAGCGATAGCCAACAACAGATGCGCGCCCAGCAAAAAGCCAAGGCTGCACAGCAACAATCCGGTGGTGCCTATAGTGTCCGACAATTTGCCCACCGGATAGGCGGTCGCCCCATAGGCCAAATGCATGATCACCAGTGACAGCGGCACCCATGTGGGGGTGAACCCGGCCTCCAGAGATTTCAATAGAACGAATGCCTCGCTAAAGCGGGCCAACATGATCAATGCCGCCAATCCGATTACTGACCAGACCTGCCTGTTCAAGCGCAAACTATCTGAGAGGCGAAACCTTGAGCCGGCGAGGGAGGACGGGCCGTCAGGTTCCGTCACGCACAGGACCAAAACGACAATCGCCAAAGCCGCCGGAACTGTCGCCAGCCAGTAGACCGCACGAATATCTTGCGCCAAGACCACCATCGCCAAGACAGCGATGATAGGGCCCAAAAACCCGCCAACCGTATCAAGAGATTTGCGCAAGCCAAAACTTGCCCCGCGCAGCTGCGGCGGGCTGACGGCAGCAATGATTGCATCGCGCGGCGTCCCTCGGATGCCTTTGCCAACGCGGTCCATCGACTTGGCCAAAACAATGTGGTCCATACTGGATGCCACCGGAAAGATCAGCCGCGATACCGCCCCCAGTCCATAGCCCAGCACGGCCAATGGCTTGGCCCGGCGCGAGCGGTCCACCCAAAGCCCCGACAGGAACTTCGTGACCGTGGCGATGGCCACCGACAGCCCCTCTAGCAGGCCCAGCGCCATAACCGAAACGCCAAGGCCGCTGGTCAGATAGATCGGCAATAGCGCCGCCACCATTTCTGAGGAAACATCCATCAACAGGCTAACACAACCAAGCATCCAAACCGTCGTAGGCAACGCCGCCCGGGGCGGTACGTCCCGGCGTTGAGCCAGCCAATGTCGTAGCATCTTCACTCCGATACAAAATCAGGGGCAAACCGCTGCGGCGTATCTGACAAAATCCGCCCGCGCCCCCGGCCGGCCCGCAGCGTATCCCTGGAAACATCCCTGCGCTGAAGGACAAGCCCAGCGCGCAGCGCCACGATATCCATGGCTAACAAAGGGTGCAATCTATCAAGATGCAGACAAGAACGACAGCGCCCTAAAGGCCAGAAATTTCCGAAATTGTATCAAATGCATCGGCCGGCGGTGTGGATTTCCCATCACAAATGCCGCCGTCAGTGCTGGCTTGACCACTGTGGCCTTCCAGTTGTAGCTAGACTGACCTACCTATTTTTGAAAGATTCAACATGACAGCGCCAAACAAGACACCAAAACCATCGGCACATGATCGCCTTTTGGGCGCGGCGATGGCGCTGTTTTATAATCACGGCATCAATGGAACGGGCATAGATGCCATTGTAGAACGCGCAGGCGTGGCCAAAAAGAGCCTTTATAACAATTTCTCCTCCAAGGCAGATCTGGTGAACCAGTATCTTAAGGCACGTCATGGCGAATGGCTGGGCCTGTATGAAACCCGCGCTGCGGCGGCGCAAACGCCAAATCAGCGCATTCTTGCGGTATTTGACGCCTATCAAGATCATGCCGAATTTGCCTATGAACGGGGGTTTCGCGGCTGCGGTTTGCTCAATGCCGCAGCGGAGCTTGAAACCGCCGATATCGGGCGGGCCGCTGTCAGGCGGCATAAGGAACAGGTCGAAAGCATTCTTGCGCACCATCTATCCGACCTGTTGCCCAATCAGCCCGACCGCGTGGTGAATTTGGCCGCGATGATCGCCTTTTTGCTGGAAGGCGCGATGGTGCGGGCGGGGTTAGAGGGCAGCAGCGCACGGGTGATCACCGCACGCGCGATGGTGTATGACATGTTGGAAGGCCTTTAAAATGCTTCAGGGACACATTTGGGGCGTCGTAGCCATCCTGTTTTCCGCCATCGTCTGGGGCACGACAGGAACAGCAGCAACATTTGCGCCAGATGTCAGCGCGGCCGCAATTGGTGCCGCAGCAATGGGCGTAGGGGGCATCGCACAGGCATTGGTCGCCGCCCGAGGCATTGCGCAATCTCGGACGGTGCTTTGGCACCAGCGTCGTTTTTTGGTAATCGGCGCTGTATCCGTGGCGATTTATCCCTTGGCGTTTTACGGCGCTATGCGGCTGGCAGGGGTGACCGTTGGAACCGTCATTACTATTGGCTCTGCACCGCTTCTCTCCGCGCTAATCGAATATTTTCTGGACCGAAGGCATCTGACGGTGCGGTGGTCCATCGGGGCATTTGTTGGTTTGATCGGCATGGGGATGATTTGCATAGCGGAAAACCCATCCCATGGGGATATGGTCGACGGCGGCAATATGCTTTTGGGGACATGCCTTGGGTTGATTGGTGGGCTGACCTATGCGCTGTATTCTTGGAGCGCGCGTAAAATGATGCTGCAAGGCACCAGGTCTTCTATCGCAATGGGGGCGACGTTTGGACTTGGAGGTATATTGCTTATGCCGGTTTTGTTCATGACCGGGGGACCGTTTCTTGCCTCATGGACGAACGCTTTCGTGGGCATTTACATGGCGGCGGTGCCGATGTTTTTGGGCTACCTGGCCTTTGGTTTTGGACTGGCCCGTGTGCCCGCCAGTATGGCGACAGTCATCACTTTGCTTGAACCCGTCGTTGCGGCTGTTTTGGCCGTCCTGATTATCGGCGAACGCTTGCCAAATATCGGCTGGATCGGCGTGGGATTGGTTGTAGGGTGTCTTGTGATCATCACGATGCCACCCCCCCGCCAGAGACGGCCCCGCGCAACGCCACAACCACAACCGGAGCAGACATAATCGCCGGCCTTGGCTGCTGGGTCAAAGGCACCGTTTACCCCGCTGATGATGTGCTATTTCGACACCTTTCCCATCCTCTTTCCCCTGTTGCCCCCAATTCGGATGATTGCCTGATGCCCCTGACACCTAACCTTCATGCTGCTTTGATTGACATCACACGTACTGCGGCGCGCGATCAGATCATGCCCCGATTTCGCACCCTGACGCCCGAGGATATTTCGACGAAATCCAGCCCCGAAGATCTGGTCACCCAGGCCGATTTGGCAGCCGAGGCGCAGATCGCCCGCGCCTGTCGTGCACTGTTTCCCGACGCATTGATCATCGGCGAGGAAGCGGTGGAAAATGATCCCTCGCTTCTGGCCGGGCTGGCAGGGGCTGCGCGTGCGGTGATCATCGACCCGGTGGATGGCACATCGAATTTCGCACAGGGGCTGGCCACATTTGGGGTTATTTTGGCTGTGGTGGAACATGGAGAGACCATTTTCGGCCTGCTGTATGATCCGGTTCTGGACGATTGGGTCATGGCCCATAAGGGCGGTGGTGCATGGTATTGCCGCGAGGGGGCCGCGCCACGCCAGTTGGGGCCTTGGCCTGCGCGCCCGGCCGAACGCGCCTGCGGCTATCTGTCGCTTGCGCTTTTTGCGCCCGACAAACGTGCCGCGGTGGCGGCAACATTTCCGCCCTATGCGCGGCTGAATACGCTGGGCTGTTCGTGTCATGAATATCGCCAAATGGCTTTGGGTCATGCGCAGTTCATGGTCTCACCGATGACCAAGCCTTGGGATCATGCCGCAGGCGCATTGATTGTCGAAGAATGCGGCGGGCAGGTTTTGAATGGTCGCGGGCAGCGCTGGACACCGGCCACACCGGTTGCGCCGATCACCGCGCGCAGCCATCACGAACAGGCAGCACCGATCCTGCCCTGACCCGAACGTCCCCTTCCATGTCGCATTTGACGGCACCCACCGCCCCCGTTCCATTTTCCGGGGCCTGATTGCGGGCGTAGGAATTGTGCGCAAAATATGGGCGCACATGGCTTTGGCCGCGCCTGTGCCCGCAAAATTTAACAGGGTTACAAAACCGTCATCCCTGCCTCAAGGAACTGTAACATTCCCCCCGTAGCCCTCGGCGCAATCAAAATCCTTTAGGGACCTGGGACATGTTCACAAAAACGACGACGGCATTGGCACTGAGCCTGACAGCCTCCAGCGCAATGGCCACCGATATCAGCTGGTGGCACGGCATGAGCGGCCGCAACGGCGAGGTCATCAATGAAATCTCGCAACAGTTCAACGACGCGCAAGATAGCTGCAATCTGACCCCGATCTCTAAGGGCACTTATGAAGAGGCACTGTCTTCGGGTATCGCGGCCTTCCGCGCGGGTGAACAGCCCAATATTTTGCAGGTGTTTGACGCAGGCTCCGCCACGATCATCGCGGCCCAAGGCGCAACAATCCCCGCCGAGGACCTGATTACCGGTGCAGGCGAAGCGTTCAACCGCGAAGATTTCATCGCGGGCGTGCGGAATTTCTACGCCGACAGCGCGGGCAAATTCATCGGCATGCCGTTCAATTCTTCTGCGCCGATCATGTATTACAACACCCAAGCCTTTGAGGCCGCAGGCGTTGAGCCACCCAAAACATGGGAGGAATTTGAACAGGTAGCGCCCAAGCTGAAAGAGGCCGGCTATCTGCCCATGACCGCGTCGCAGCTGACATGGATGATGGTGGAGAATTTCAAATCCCGCAACAACCAGCAATTTGCCACCAATAACAATGGCTATGACTCCGCTGAAGGCACGGAAATGATCGTGTCCGATGAGAACACAGAAATGATGTTCCACAAGCTGAAAGACTGGGCTGACGCTGGGTTGTATGGCTTTTACGGTGCTGGCTGGGCGGACAATTTGAAACCGTTCGAAGAAGGCAAAGCCGCGATGTGGATCGGGTCCTCTGGCAGCTTTGGCGGTTTGCAAAAATCGGCCAATTTTGAGTTTGGCGCGGATTTCATGCCTTATTGGGATGCGATTGAAGGCGCAGGCACCCAAAGTTTCATCGGTGGCGCGGCGCTGTTCGCAATGGCGGGAAAACCTGATGCCGAAAACGCTTGCACGGCGCAGTTTTTCACCTTTCTGACGGCGCCCGAAACTCAGGTATATTGGCACAAGAACACCGGCTATGTGCCAATTACCGAAGCGGCCTATGAGCTGGCGAAGTCCGAAGGCTATTACGACGAACAGCCCGTCGCCGAAGTGGGTATCCAGCAGCTGATGTTGCCTGGTGGTGAGTGGTCGAAAGGCTACCGCATGGGCTTTTACCCGCAGATCCGCTCGGTGATGGAGCGCGAATTCAACCGCATCTTCTCCAATGAGACCACAGTCGAAGACGCGTTTGACACGATCGAGACCGAGGGCAACGCCCTGTTGGCGCGTTTCGCAAAATCCGCAAGCTAACACCGCTTTGCCCTATCGACGACGTCCCGGACGCCCTGTCCGGGACGTCTTCATTCCACCGCACCCGGTCGTGCACCGGGGCCTGATCAGCAGGATACACTTCGGTGACAGATGCCTTGACGACGAATGGGGCGCCAAAAACCATGCGCGACCGACTGCGCCTGTGGTGGCGCGCCGAACCCGCCCATCCGATGAAACGCGCCCAGTTCAACGCACCGCTTGCGCCATGGCTATTTGTTTTGCCGCAGATCGCGGTCGTGGTGGTCTTCTTCTATTGGCCTGCGATACAGGCCGTTACATCCTCGTTTTATATCGAGGATCCGTTTGGCTTTGGCGCGACCTTTGTCGGGCTAGAGAATTACAAAACTGCGCTCGATAGCACGCAATATGCCAGCACGGCAGCCTTTACCGCGTTTTTCTGTGTGGTCGTGACCACGCTGGCCCTGGGGTTTGGGCTATTACTGGCGGTGAAGGCCGATAAGGTCATTCGCGGGGCGCATAGCTATAAAACGCTGCTGATCGCGGTCTATGCCATCGCCCCGCCCGTGGCCGGGCTTATTGGCATGATGTTTTTTGACATGCATATCGGTCCATTCACCGAAATCGCGGCCTGGTTTGGATATGAGCTGAAAGTCGGGGTGAATTACTGGGATACGGTCGTGGCCTTGGTCACGATCGCGGTGTGGAAGCAAATCCCCTATAATTTCATTTTTTTTCTGTCAGGTATGCAATCCATCCCCGCGTCGGTGCGTGAAGCCGCGTTGATCGATGCGCGGTCCGGGTGGCGCAGGTTTTGCGATGTGACTTTGCCCTTGCTGGCGCCGACAGCGTTTTTCCTGCTGATCATCAACATCACCTATACGATGTTTGACACATTCCCGATCATTGATGTGATTGTAAAAGATAAGCCTGCCAATAACCCGATGACCCTTGTCTACAAGGTCTATCTGGACGGGTTCAAAGGCAATGACATCGGCGGATCTTCAGCACAATCCGTGATTTTGATGATCGTCGTGGCGGTGCTGACGGTGGTTCAGTTCCGCTTTCTTGAACGTCGCGTTCATTACGGGTGAGCTATGCAAAAGATGAAACCATTTGACCATCTGGTCCTGATCCTTGGCGTGATCTTCCTGTGCCTGCCTGTTGTGATGGCGCTGATGTCATCAACCCATGCGGCCATCGACATTCACACCAATGGATTATCGCTGCTGCCCGGGGGTGACGCCATGGCCACCTATGGCAAGGTGCTGACCCATCGCGGCGGGTTCACCGGGGATGTGACCGGCCTGCTGATGCTGCGCAATTCGCTAATCCTTGGCCTGGGCTTTGCAATCGGAAAAATTGTGCTGTCCATGATGGCGGCCTATGCGCTGGTCTATTTCCGTTTTCGCTTTGCGACGGCGCTGTTTTGGATGATTTTCACCACGCTGTTGCTGCCACTGGAGGTGCGCATCATGCCCTCTTATCAGGTAATGGCACAGCTGCATTTGCTTAACACTTATTCGGGGTTGATCATCCCTTTGCTGGCCTCTGCCACTGGGACATTCTTTTTCCGACAGTTTTTTCGCTCAGTCCCTGATGAGCTGCTAGAGGCAGCACGGATCGACGGGGCCGGACCGGTGAAATTCTTCATCGACATTTTGATCCCCTTATCGAAAACCATGATGTCGGCGATCTTCATCATTATGTTCATCTATGGTTGGAACCAATATCTGTGGCCGCTGCTGATGACCACGGATGAAAGCTTCTACACGTTGATGCGCGGCATCAAATCGATCCTGCAGGTGTGGATCGGCAGTCAAATCCCCGACTATAACGAAGCCTTCGCCCTTGCTGTGCTGGCCATGATCCCCCCCGTAGCAGTGGTGGTGGTCTTTCAGCGCATGTTCATCAAGGGCCTGACGGAAAGCGATAAATAATGGCACATATCACGTTGAAAGATGTCTCAAAAACCTATTCGGGCAGTGCACATTCCGCCGTATCGGGCGTGGATATCGCGATACAGGACGGGGAGTTTATCGTGCTTGTCGGCCCATCGGGCTGCGGCAAATCCACCTTGTTGCGCATGGTGGCGGGTCTGGAAGCCATCTCGGGCGGTCAGGTCCATATCGGGGACAGATTGGTGAATGATCTGGATCCGGCCGAGCGTGATATCGCGATGGTGTTTCAAAACTATGCGCTGTATCCGCATATGACGGTGCGCGATAATATGGCCTATGGGCTGAAAAATCGCGGGGCGTCCCGGCAAGAGCTCGCACAGCGCGTGCAAGAGGCCGCGACCTTGCTGGAGCTTGGCCCCTATCTGGATCGCAAACCACGCGCGCTGTCAGGTGGACAGCGCCAACGGGTGGCAATGGGCCGGGCCATCGTGCGCCAACCAGCGGCGTTCTTATTCGATGAACCACTGTCGAACCTTGATGCCAAGCTGCGCGTGACGATGCGGATGGAAATTCGCAAATTGCAAAAACGCCTTGGCACGACCGCCCTCTATGTCACTCATGACCAGCTGGAGGCGATGACGCTGGCGGATCGGTTGGTTGTGTTGAACGGCGGGCAGATAGAACAGATCGGCGCCCCGCTGGAAGTATATCGCACACCGGCGTCAACCTTTGTGGCCTCGTTCATCGGGGCACCAGCCATGAGCCTGCTGGATGCCCATGTTGAAAGCGGGCGACTGGTGCTGGCCGGGCACCAGGTGGCACGGGTGCACGCTGGCGACGGGCCGCTGACGCTGGGCTTGCGGGCGGAGGATCTGCGCATTGCACCGCAAGGCCTGCCAATGGATGTTGAATTCATCGAAGAACTGGGCGCACAGCGCGTGGTCTATGGGTTGGTTGACGGTCAGCGCCTTGCAGTCGTGGAAACGGGCGCAAAATCGATCAGCCAGCGTGTTCACATCGCCATCGATCCACAACGGCTGCACCTGTTCGACACCGTCTCGGGGCGGCGTAGAGACATTGTTGTGGAACAGCAGATCCCGTCCCACGCACACTTGTGACTTTGGGGCGGGCTGCGTATCACAGGTGCCACAGCATAAAAAGGGCGGCGCCATGAAAATTGCGACATTCAACATCAACGGAATTAAGGCACGCCATGCGGCATTGGTGGATTGGCTGAAAGAGGCCGATCCCGATGTCGCCTTGCTGCAAGAGATCAAATCGATTGATGAGGGGTTCCCGCGCGAACTGTTCGAAGATCTGGGCTATGCGGTGGAAACCCATGGTCAGAAAAGCTTTAACGGCGTGGCCATCTTATCGAAGCTGCCGCTGGAGGATGTAACCCGCGGCCTGCCCGGAAATGAGAGTGACGAACAGGCCCGCTGGATTGAGGCCACGGTTGTCGGCGAGCGGGCTGTGCGGCTGTGCGGGCTGTATCTGCCCAATGGCAACCCGGTGGAATTTGACCCCTCTGGCGCGCCTATCCGCGAGGGAAAATACGGCTATAAGCTGGACTGGATGGACCGGCTGCATGCCCGCGCCACACAGTTGCTGCAAAGCGAAGAGCCGGTTGTGATGGCGGGCGATTACAATATCATCCCGCAAGATGAAGATGCCGCCAAGCCAGAAAGCTGGCGCCGCGATGCTTTGGCCCTGCCTGAAAGCCGGGCCGCGTTCCGACGTGTTTTGAATCTGGGCTTCACCGAAGCCTTTCGCGCCAAAGTGACAGGGCCGGGGCATTACTCTTTTTGGGATTATCAGGCCGGGGCGTGGCAGCGTAACAACGGGATCCGCATTGATCACCTGCTGCTTAGCCCCCAAGCGGCGGATTTGCTGCGCAATGTGGAGATTGATAAAGATATCCGCGGGCGTGAAAAGCCTTCGGACCATGTGCCTGTCTGGATTGACCTAGAGGCATGATCGGCGCGTTTTAATACATTTGCAGCGCATGACATCTTGCGCCCGGACGCGGCTTCATGCTGATTTGGCGAAAAGACGCGAGGACATGATGACCACCGACCCAGTTTTGCCTGCACCGCTATCGCCCGCTATGGCGGTGACATTCGCCCCCCCCGTGATGGAGGCGCGGCGATGGCTGGACGGGGTGACATTTGCGCCTGATCGCCCGTTGATCAACGTATCCCAAGCTGCCCCCGTGGATCCGCCCCCCGTCGGCCTGCGCCAAGCAATTGCGCAGGCCTGTCTGGACGATCCGGCCGCCCATTTATATGGGCCGGTGCTGGGCCTGCCCGCCTTGCGCACCGAGGTCGCCCAGCAATGGAGCACAGCCTATCACGGTACGGTACATGAAGATCAGGTGGCAATCACACAAGGCTGCAATCAGGCCTTTTGCGCCGTTCTGTCGACATTGACCGCACCCGGAGATGAGGTGATTTTACCAACCCCATGGTATTTCAATCATAAAATGTGGCTGGATATGGCATCCATCCGTGCGGTTGGTCTGGCGACAGGACCTGATCTTTTGCCCGACCCACAGGCCGCAGCCGCCCTGATCACCGATAGAACCCGCGCAATTGTCTTGGTCAGCCCGAACAATCCGGGTGGTGTAGAATATCCGGCCGATCTGATGCGGGCATTTTACGAATTGGCCAAGGCGCGTGGCATCGCGCTGATTGTGGATGAGACATATCGCGATTTTGACAGCCGCACCGGCGCGCCGCATGATCTGTTTGCCGATCCGGACTGGGATCAGACCTTGATTCAGCTGTATTCTTTTTCCAAAGCCTATCGTTTGACAGGCCACCGGGTGGGCGCGGCCGTGGCCTCGGTCGCGCGTTTGGCGCAGGTAGAGAAATTTTTGGACACGGTTGCGATCTGCCCCGGTCAGCTGGGCCAGATCGGCGCGCTATGGGGCATGCGCAACCTGTCGCAATGGGTGGCCCAAGAACGCGATGAAATCCTGATGCGTCGCGCGGCGATGCAGGCCGGATTTGCCGGGCTAGAGGGATGGAAATTGTTGGGATTAGGGGCATATTTCGCCTATGTCGAACATTGCGCCGATGATCCCTCACCAATATTTGCGCAGCGTCTGGTCCGCGATGCAGGCGTTTTGCTTTTGCCCGGCACCATGTTCATGCCCGATGACGATGCCCGCGGCCAACGCCAGTTGCGCATCGCATTTGCCAATGTGGATACAACCGGCATCGCATTGTTGATGGACCGCCTGCGCACCGTCACACCCTGAGCGCGTGTCATGCCTTGCCCGCAAGGTTTCAAACCCCTAAACAGCTTGCGACAATTGCAAGAACACGCCGCATTCGGCGGGAGGACGTCTTATGGCTAACAAGCTGCGCAGCCACGGCAAGAACATGGTCGTTTGGGTCCTGTTGGGCCTATTGATCCTTGGGCTTGGTGGATTTTCGGTCACGAATTTCGCCGGTGGCAATCAAGATATCGGCACGGTGGGCGACACCGAGATTTCGATGAACGATTACGCCCGCACATTGCAACAAGAGCAACAGGCGATGGCCGCGCAATTTGGCCAGCCGATTTCGATGCAACAAGCGCAAGCGCTGGGTCTGACGACCCGTGTGCAAGGCCAGCTGTTCGGTCAGGCAGCAATTTCAGAGCAGGCCCGTCAGATCGGCGTGTCGGTTGGGGATATGACCTTGAACCGGCAGATCACTCAGGCGCCGGCGTTTCAGGGTCTGGACGGCAGCTTCGACCGCGAGGCCTACCGTATGGCGCTAAGCAACCAAGGCTATCAGGAATCGCAATTTGAGGCGCAGATGCGTGGCGATATTGCGCGCTCTATCTTGCAATCAGCTGTTGTGACCGGCGTCGATGCGCCACAAGCCGAAGTGGACGCCTATGCGGCCTATATCTCGGAAACCCGCAATGTAGCTTATGCGGAAATCGAAGAAGCGGATCTGTTGGAGCCTTTGGCCCAGCCTACCGACGCACAGTTGCAAGACTGGCATAAGACGCATTCAGATCGTTTCATGTCGCCCGAAACCCGTCAGATTTCTTATGTCTGGCTGGATCCTTCGATGTTGGTCGATACCGTCGATGTCACCGATGACGAATTGCAGCAGGCCTATGCCGCGCGTGCCGATCAATATGACCAGCCAGAGCGCCGACTGGTAGAACGTCTGGTCTACCCGTCCTTGGAGGAGGCAACCGCCGCCAAAGCGCGTCTGGACGCCGGAGAGGCCGATTTCGCAACCCTCGCGCAAGAGCGCGGCTTGGATCTGTCCGATCTGGATCTGGGCGATGTGACGAAGGCAGAATTGGGCACCGCAGGGGATGCGATTTTCGCGTTGACGGAAAACGGTGTCGTTGGCCCGATTGAGACCGATTTCGGCCCTGCCCTGTTCCGGATGAATGGCGTGCTGGAGGCGCAGCAAACTCCGTTTGACGAGGTCGAGCCAGAGCTGCGGCAGGAAATTGGCCTGGACCGGGCGCGTCGGGTCATTCAAAACCAAACCGACAGCCTGAATGATCTGATCGCGGGCGGCGCCACCTTGGAAGAGGTTGCTGATGAAAGCCAGATGGAGCTGGGGTCGCTGTCCTACAGTGGGGATTCCGACACGGATATCGCGGGCTACGAGGCCTTCCGCAGTGCCGCCATGGCTGTCACCGCCAATGATTTCCCCGAGCTGCAAGAGCTGGAAGACGGTGGCGTTTTTGCGCTGCGCCTGGACGGCATCACCGAAGCAGCGGTAATCCCCTTCGCGCAGGCGCGCGATGCCGTTGCGGCCGATTGGCGCCAAGAGACGCTGACCACAGCGCTGGCTGCCCGTGCGCAGCAGGTGGCCGCAGCCGTCAATGACGGCGCGACATTGTCTTCCACCGGTGTGTTGACCACTGACGTCAGTGACCTGCCCCGCGGTGGCTATCTGGACGGTATGCCCGGTGATCTGGTGGTCGCAGCCTTTGCCACGCCTGAAGGTCAAGCCAAGGACCTGACCGCCGAAGGCCGGGTTTTCGTCGTGCAGCCCACAGCGGTAATCGCAGCGGACCCTGCCGATGACAGCCTTGCGCAGCTGCGCGGGCAAATCGCCACCCAATTGTCGCAAACCCTGGCCAATGACATGTTAGACCTTTACGCCCGTGCCGCACAGGCCGAAGCCGGTCTGACGATTGATCAGGCGGCGATCCGCGCTGTTGAAGCGCAAATGCAATAACGACCCACCGGGAGGCTATTATGGTTGCTCTGTCACCGTCAGTTGACGCGTTCAAGGCCGCATGGGATCGTGGCGAAAACCAACTGGTCTATGCCCGGTTGGCCGCGGATCTGGACACGCCTGTCTCGGTCATGTTGAAACTGGCCGATGCGTCTAAAAACAGCTTTATGCTGGAATCTGTGACCGGGGGGGAAACCCGCGGCCGCTATTCCATGATCGGGATGAAGCCGGATGTGATATGGCAATGTCACGGTGAAAAGGCGCAGATCAATCGCTCGGCCCGGTTTGAAGACAGCTTTACCCCCTGCGAGGAGGCGCCGCTGGACAGTCTGCGTGCCCTGATCGCGGAAAGCCGGATGGAGATGCCTGATGACCTGCCAGCAGCGGCCTGCGGCTTGTTTGGCTATCTGGGCTATGACACCATCCGCTTGGTCGAACATTTGCCCAATGTGAACCCGGATCCGCTGGGTGTGCCCGACGCGGTGTTGATGCGCCCGTCGGTCGTTGCCGTGTTGGATTCTGTTAAAGGCGAAGTGATCCTATGCGCCCCCGCTTGGGTAAATAGTGGGATGTCCGCCAAGGCCGCCTATGCGCAGGCCGCTGAACGGGTGATGGATGCGCTGCGCGATCTGGACCGCGCGCCAAGCCAATCACGCGAGATGGGCGAAGCCATGAAAGTGGGTGAAATGCGATCGAATTTCACCCATGAGGGCTATATCGCAGCAGTCGAAAAGGCGAAGGAATATATCCGCGCTGGCGATATTTTTCAGGTGGTTCCGGCGCAACGCTGGGCGGCGGATTTTCCGTTGCCGCCCTTCGCGCTGTATCGTTCTTTGCGGCGCACCAACCCGTCACCCTTTATGTTCTTCCTGAATTTTGGTGCGTTCCAGATCGTGGGTGCAAGCCCAGAGATCCTGGTGCGGGTCCGCGACGGTGAGGTGACAATCCGCCCCATCGCCGGCACGCGTCCACGCGGCGCAACGCCAGAAGAAGATCACGCCCTGGAAGAAGATCTGTTGGCCGATAAGAAAGAACTGGCAGAGCATTTGATGCTGTTGGATTTGGGGCGCAATGATGTGGGCCGGGTGGCGAAAATTGGCACGGTGCGCCCGACTGAGAAATTCATTATCGAACGCTACAGCCATGTCATGCATATCGTGTCCAATGTTGTGGGGGAATTGTCTGACGAGCATGACGCGCTGTCGGCATTGCTGGCCGGGCTGCCTGCAGGCACGGTGTCAGGCGCGCCCAAGGTCCGTGCTATGGAAATCATTGACGAGCTGGAACCTGAAAAGCGCGGCATCTATGGCGGCGGCGTAGGGTATTTCGCGGCCAATGGCGAAATGGACATGTGTATCGCGCTGCGCACCGCGGTAGTAAAAGACAAAACGCTGTATATTCAGGCCGGTGGTGGCGTGGTCTATGACAGTGACCCGGAGTCAGAATTTCAGGAAACGGTCAATAAATCCAAAGCATTGCGCAAGGCGGCCGAAGATGCCGGCCTGTTCACGCGTCACGGCAATAGTTGATCAAAACGGCTTAAATTCCCCGCGCGCAGCAACTGTGTCAAAGCGTGCGGGGGGCACAGGCACCCACTGGGCTTGCAGTCACGTTTTACAGCAGCGGGCCGCGCTGCCTGTCCGGGTGGTATCGGCAGTCAGGATCACGCCTAGTGCATATCAGCCTGCTGACTGAAGACTGTGTCGGACCTGATTGTTGCCGTCAGGGGACGCCTACCGGCGCATTAGCCGGCAGTTCTGATTTCAGTGACGACTTGTTGGCCCAGTGGCGGCGGCGCAATTGTGCAGCGCGCCCGCCCCTCTCGTTTGGATTGATACAGAACGGCATCCGCATCTGCCATCATCTGTTCGGGCGTGGGATCATCGTAGTTAGACGAAATCACCACACCGATAGATCCAGAAATTCGGCAGACTGTATTTTCAAACGGCACCGGTTCTTCAAGGCGGCTGATAATCCGCACCCCTAATGCTTGCAACGGCGCGGGGTCCAAAATATCGCGCAGAAGCAACACGAATTCATCTCCGCCCACCCGCGCGACCACATCCCGGTCGCGCGTTTCCTCACGCAAGATACGCGCGACCTGGGTCAAAACCTGATCGCCGGCGGCATGTCCCAATGTATCATTCACCGCCTTGAAATGATCCAAATCCAAATGCGCAAGCGCGAAGGGACGCCCGCTGAGCCTGCGATCCACCAAGGCTGACGAAAGCGCCGCATCAAAGGCGCGCCGATTGGACAGGCCCGTCAGCGCATCGGTGCGCGCCTGATCCTCGGCCGATCGCCGTGCGTCTTCAAGACGCCGGTTCAATCCGCGCAGCTCATTCAAAACAACGGTCTTGGCTTCTTGCAGATACAGCAACTCCATCGCCAAATCCGAAGAGGCGAAATCGGCCTCTGTCATCGAGAATTCACGAATAGCTTCAGTCAAATGGATGCCGAATGTAAGGTTCAAAATAAACCCGCCGCCATCGCTTTGCACCAAAGCCCCACGCAATGAGATCGCCGGTTTTTTGCGCAGTGACAGATGTATCCGGCGGGTGGGTTCCAATTTCGCACAGGTCCGCGCGCCGCCCCGACCGATCAGGAAAACATCATGAAATGATTTTCCAATTGCATCGGGCCCGCCAATAATTTTCTCTAATGTGGGGCCCATAGACAGGATTGTGTGATCGGGCCCAAGCCACAAGCACATCGGCATCAACTGACCTAACGCGACCGTCGACATGCGTGCATGGCCGGATCCCTGTAACATTTCATTGGTTAAAACAACGGTCATGCATCCTCCATAGGACCGGCAAGATCAAAGGTACGCCCTTCGGCAAAGGCGGTATCTAACAACGTCACTAAAATATCTTCGGCCCCAGCAGGTGTGTCCGCAGCTTGCGGATCCAATGGTTCGATCAATGCGAGCGAGCCGTAATCATCGGCCATCGCACGCACCAGCCCCGTCATTACAAGGCCCCATCCAAGGTAATCACCGCGCACACGCAGCCGAATTAATCCGTTTTCTTCAATGTTTAGAGCAAGTTCTGGCAGGCGAAGATCGGGCAATGCCATTTGGCCACGGCCCTGCAATTCCTCCAGCGACATAAGAAATTCCCAGTAATCGCCACCGCCAAAGCGCAACAGCCGCCGCACAGGTTCCAAAGAGGCAAGATGTGCCCCCAGATCTTCCAATAAGGTATCTTGTGATTTGTCCAAACGCCGGCTGGCCGCGGCGAGCAGTGTTTCCGTGACACTGTCAGGATAATGCAGCATTGCTTCAAACCCGTCGGGCGACAGGCCTGTATCGCGTGCGATATCACTCCACGCTGCTGGCCCGTAATTCAGGGTCAGAAAGCTTTGTAATGCGCGATTGATAAGTCCATGCATAAGCCGCCTCGCAGATATAGATGTAACGAAACGTAGCGACTCAGCATTAAGATAAGTTCAAAATATTAAATTGGATTGTTGCGGTATGACACTCCGCGCAGCCAGTCTTGCAGCGCGCCGATATTTGGCAATACGACATCGGCGGTCTCTGCCAGATCCTCGCGCGATGCTGGGCCGGTCAGCACGCCAACGGCCAGCATCCCGGCCGCTTTGGCAGCATGCAGATCATGCAAACTGTCGCCCACCATCACAACCTGTTGTGGCGCAATGGCCTGTGCGCTGGCAAAGGCCAAAAGTGGCGCAGGATCGGGTTTGGAACCATAGCCACTGTCCGCGCCGGCAATAAAATCAAACAAATGGCTTACTGCTTCGCGGTCCAGTTGCAGGCGCGCCGTGGCCTCTGAATCATTGGTCATCACACCAAGTGACAGGGCATCACCGCGCAAATCGCTTAACACTCGTACCAGATCAACGGCAGGTGCTTGCGGCGCATCGGCCGCGCGCGTGTTTAAAAAGTCGGCCAATGCGTGGCCATCCCAGTGCGGCAGATGCGGTAGCAGGGTTTTTATGACATCGGTTAACGTACCCGCAATCACGCAAGAGTGAGGCAAAAACCGCTGTTGAGTAAGATCATAGGCAATCGCCCGCGCCAGCGCATCCAACCGACGCGGATCACCTGCGCTAAGCTGCGTTAAAACAGAGGCTGCCCAGACACCCCATGTGGCGTGAAAATCAAACAGCGTTCCGTCTTTATCAAACAATACAGCCTTGATTTTCATGCATTATGTCCAGTGCATCTGATCGCCACCGCCCAAGACAGCACGCGCTGTCACCAGCTGCTCTGGCGGTTGGGAAATACTGTCGGCACAGTCCAAAACCCATTCATCTTGTTGCAAAATGAAGTCCAGCACAGCAGCCAGGAAACCCGGATCACACGCGGCAGAGCGCAATTGCCCAGCATCGGCACCTGTTGTGTGTAAGAAAGCTTCGCATACTGTATCTTGACTGGCGAGCCACCCCAAAGCGGAAATAGCGATGGTTTGAGCGGGTTCTTGCTTCATCTATGTCATCTCCGAAGTCGGAAAGCTTTTGTTAACCTAATACGCGCCATGATGCTGAAAACAACCGTCTTCTTTGAAGGAGTTTCAGTGGGCATGGTCGGCAAGATATTGATCGTGGACGATGTGGCGACGAATCGCATCGTGCTGAAGGTCAAACTGGCAAATGCACGTTACCAGCCAGTTATGGCAGCTTCGGGGCAAGAGGCGCTGGATGCTATCGCACGTGACACGCCAGATCTGATCCTGTTGGATTTGGATCTGGGGGATATGAACGGCATAGACATTTGCAAAAAGTTAAAACAGAATCCAAAATATTCTCGCATCCCGGTAGTTATTGTCACCGCCAACACGGATAGACAGGCACGGCTGGACGCGCTGCATGCCGGGGCCGATGATGTTTTGCCCAAGCCGGTCGATGATCAGATCCTGCTGGCCCGGATGCGCAGCCTGTTGCGTGCTTATGAACAAGATGAAGAATTGCGCCTGCGCGACGCAACTTTGATGGAGCTGGGCTTTGCCGAAGGTCCGGCAAATTTTGCTCAACCCGCCCGTATTGGCCTTATCGCTCCAAACCCTGAAATTGGGGTAAACTGGCGCGCGGCATTGCGCCGCCAGATGCCGCATGACCGCATTGATCTTCTGGGGCAGCATGACGCGCTCAATGTAGCAACCCAGGCCAATGAAAGCGGATGCGGATATGATGCCTTTGTCATCGCGCCGGATCTGTCAATGCCGGGTGAAGGGCTGCGGCTGATGTCGGAATTGCGGTCGCGCTCGCGCTCGCGCCATGCCGCGATCTGCATTGCTGTGCCACCCGGACGGCGCGATACAATCGCGGTGGCCTTGGATCTGGGCGCCGATGACTTGCTTCCCGACACATTTTCCGCCCCGGAACTGGCACAGGAGGCCGGTCTGCGGCTGAAACGCAATTTGGCACGCAAACGACGTCTGGATCAACAGCGCGCAACTTTGGCCGAGGGACTCCGCTTGGCAACGATTGATCCGCTGACCGGATTGTTCAACCGCCGCTACGCTTTGCCACATCTGAACCGTATCGCCAGTGAAAGCCGCCAGGCCAATCGGGATTTCGCTATCCTGATTTTGGATATGGACCGGTTTAAATCCATCAATGATACATTTGGCCACGCAGCAGGTGACAGTGTCTTGGTTGAGGTTGCAAAAAGGTTGTCACAGGAATTGCGCGCCAGCGATATTATCGCACGTTTCGGCGGGGAAGAATTTCTTGTCGCGCTGCCCAATACATCTTTGGAGCAAGCCGGCCAGATTGCCGGGCGGCTGTGTCGGGTGATCGAACAACAGCCCATCGCCTTGCCCGACAACCATAATTCCCTACGCGCCACTGTTTCGATCGGGATGGCGCTTGGCGGTACAAGCGACCCGGATCGTTCGGTCGATACGCTGATCGAAATGGCGGATCGTGCCCTGATGTATTCCAAAGCGCATGGTCGCAATCAGGTCCGCATTTTACGCGCCCCGAATGCCGCCTGAACACGGTACGCCGCCCGGTGACACCTTTTACGGGCGCGGCGGTGGCGCTTTGTGCTCCATATTGCGCACTTGATTGACGAAATTCTGCCGCTGCTGTGGGCTAAGGGTTTTCAAATGATCCACCATCAGATTTTCGCCCAGCTCAATCCGGCGGCTGATCTCGGCGCGGTGCTGACGCAGCGCGTCTTGTAACGTCACCATATCAAACGGCTCCGCCGCAATCGCCGTTAAAATCGTATCAAAATTCTGCCGGCTTTCATCGTCGATCCCACGCAGATCTACGCCTTTCTCCATCGCAGCCTTTCGGATCGCGGCCTTGTCCTCGGGTCGCAGCCCGCGATCAAACGGACCGAAGCTCATCTCCGGCATCGGACGGGCTTTGCCGCCGGCGCCATGCCCCAGGATGCCGCCGACGATCACACCCAAAACCAAAATATTCACCGTCACTGACGCAATAAGCGCCCAACGCACCCCGCGCGGCACCGCCACTACATCACCGGGTTGAGACCCTGAAGCCATTACTGCCTTACTCCTCCGCAAAACCCAAACTCAAACTATCTGGCATCAAATGCACAGTGCTTGCGGTCGCAGGCGCAGCCCCCAGATAGGACTGCATCGTCACATCCCCTAAAAAACCGATCCACACGCCCGCCAATCCCGCGCTGACCATACCGCCAACAGGCAGCCAACCGCCAAAAATCGACGCAAACAACTGGCGCAGATCGATTTTCGCCGCAGGACGTTGCGCAACGGTGCGACACCCGGACATAAGATTGGCTTCGGCATCGGCCAAGATACGCCCCAAAAACGCAGTATCCGGCTCGGGCTGCTGTCGCCGCCCCGCCCCAAAATATGGCTCCAAAAAGATGTCATCTTCATCTTGATGCGGCTTAATCATGGTCATAGCCCAAGGCCTCCCTCTGCCCCTTTAACAACGCTGTCAATGCCCGCTTTCCACGCGCGGTCAGACTTTCTACGGCCTCCACGCCAGTTTCCATCGCAACAGCAATCTGCGGATTTGAAAGCCCTTCGATATGTCGCAAAATTACCGCCTCACGCTGGCGTTCGGGCAGCTGATCAAGGGCGGATTGCAGGGCCTGCGCGCGTGCATCGTCGATCATCCGATCATAGGGGGACGCACTGTCATCCTCAATCTCGGGCGCTTCATCCAAGCCCAGAACACGCCGTTTGCGCAGCCGGTCTGTCGCAAGGTTGGCCGTCACGCGATACAGCCAGGTGGTCACTTTCGCTTCCCCCTTGCGCCATTCAGGCGCGATCTTCCATAACCGCAACAAAGCATCTTGTGCGACATCTTCGGCCTCTGCCGTATCGCGCAACATCCGCATCGCGACGCGAAACGCCAATGGCCCCATCCGCAGCGTCAAATCACGCGCGGCAGAGCGATCCCCATTGCCATACAGGATCAGCAACGCCTCATCAGAGACGGCCCGATTGGAATCAAGCGCCATGTTCATCCTCACCGGGGATAGCCCGCTTTTGCTCATGATACCATCCGGCCCGATGCGATCTGCACCGGGCCGGACCTCTTTTTTAAAAATCAGTTTGCCTCAGACGTGTCGGGCGCATTCTCTGGCATCACCGGGCGCGCGTGATCTCCCTTACGGCCACCGTCTTTGCGGCCACCATCGCGGTCGCCTTTGCCCTTGCGATCATGGTCGCCGTGGCGCTCCATTTTGCCGCCCTTGCGGCCGTCGTGCTCCATCCGCATCTGGCGTGCCTGTGCCAATTCTTCTTGCGTCACGGCCCCATCGCCATTGGCATCGATCCGCGCGAACATTCCCGCCGCGGCTGTCGGGCGTTCGATCAATTCTGCAGCACTCAGCGATCCGTCACCATCCGCATCGAACATCTCAATTCGCTTGGCGACACGTGCTTCGATCCGCGACTGTGCCTGTGCCATTTCCTGTGCCACCAACTCCTCGGCCGAGATCAACCCATTCCCATCGGAATCCAATGCAGCTGCATCCGCCTGACGTTTTGCCTCGATTTCCTCCAATGTGATCTGGCCATCACCATTGGTATCCACGGCAACGAAGTCAAAGCCCATGCGCGGCCCGTTCTCACCTTTGCCCATATGTGGCATCGGCGGTTTGGCAACCGGCGCAGGTGTTGCGGCGCTATCTTGCGGCGCAGGTGTTGCATCTTGTGCGAATGCCACACCCACAACAGCCAAGCTGGTTCCGGCCAAAAGCGCCGCGGCGATCGTTGTTTTAAACGTGGTCTTCATCGTGTTCTCCTCACGCGACCAATCAGGGCTCGCCCTCATCAGTTCTTGTTTTACGAAGCGCGCTCAGGTTTCCGTCACCAATATTGCGGCCTCTTGTTGAAATCTTCCGACCAAAGGCCGGGTCCAGAAGGTTTCCCCTTCCTTCGACCTGGCTTTTCTCGGATAACAGCCTGAAGGGAGGCTGAAGCATGACTTTTCGTGAAGACGACGTGATCGAACCCCGCGACACCTGGCGTGCGATACGACGCGGGCTGTGCCTGCGGTGCCCGAACTGTGGCAGTGGAAAATTGCTCTATAAATATCTTTCGGTGCACAATAGATGCCCGCAATGCCAAGAAGATTTCCACCACCACCGCGCCGATGACGGGCCAGCCTATCTGACGATCTTGATCGTGGGCCATATTCTTGCACCGCTGATGCTGGCGATATTCGTGGCCTACCGCCCCAGCCCCTGGACAATGATCGCGTTATTTGGCTCCAGCAGTGTCGTGTTGTCACTTGCGTTGCTGCCAATGATGAAGGGCGCCATTATATCCGTTCAATGGGCCGCGCGCATGCATGGGTTTGGTGCGGATCGGACCGATCATGACTGACACAGCGCCCGACCAACTGCGTGATGCTGCAACGATTGTCCTGTTGCGGCATGACATGGCGCAGGGCCCCAGCGTGTTGATGGGACAACGCGGTGCGAATGCTGCGTTCATGCCCTCAAAATATGTTTTCCCCGGTGGGGCCATTGATCCCGCCGACAGCCATGTCACATTCGCCTCCTCGCTTGGCCCCCAAACAGCGCACAGGCTTACCTGTGACGCCGCCCCCGGCTTGGGCTCTGCACTGGCCGCCGCTGCCATCCGCGAAACATGGGAGGAAACCGGACTGGCCATCGCCACAGCCGCCCCGCCCAAAAATCACGGCTGGGCCAGCTTCACACGCGACGGATTGGCGCCTTGCGCCGGCGCTTTGACCTTTATATTCCGCGCCATCACCCCCTATGGACGCCCCCGGCGCTTTGATGCCCGGTTCTTCCTCGTTGACAGCACATCCGTGCATGGCGACCTTGATGATTTTTCCCGTGCAGGCAGTGAATTATCTCATATTCACTGGGTGCCTCTGGCCCGCACCCGACAGCTCGATCTGCCCTTCGTGACCGAAATCGTATTGGCCGAGGTCGCACACCACCTGGCATCGCCACACACCGCTGATCACGGAACGCCGTTTTTCGACAATCGCACAGCCCGCGGCATCGTCACTCGGCTGATCTAACCCGCAAATGCGCTCCCTCTTTCAGCTTGCATTAAATATCCCGGGGCCTGCGGGGCAGCGCCCCGCAATCCTCACCCTCAGCCATATAATATCGCCATCAGGGCAAGGGTCAGCGGGATCGTCACAAATGCCGCAATCGTCTGGGCGGTAATCATCGCCGCCATCAAAGGCGCATCGGCTCTCATTTGTCGCGCCAAAGAATAGGCTGACACCGCCACTGGCAATGCTGCATAGATCATCGCCACCTGCGCCACGATTTCCTGCGGATGGACAATATACACCGCAGCAAACACCAGCGCAGGAAACACCAAAAGCTTCCCCACCGTTGCCCAGATCACCGGCCCAACCGCCGCATCCAACCCATCAAGGCGCAAATTCGCCCCCACGCACAGCAGCATCACCGGCAAGGTTCCCTGCCCCAACACCCGCGCCGTTTCATGCAGCACCGGAATTTCATGCCATCCTAACAGATTAAACACCATCCCCACCGCAATGGATAAAATCAATGGATTGCGCAGCAGCTCTTTCACCGTAGCCAGCACCCGCCCGCCTTGGCCACCCCCCAGCATGGACGCCATCAGCGTCACAATCGAGACATTGACTACCGGCACCAGCAATGCCGACCCCAATACCGCAATCTGCAACCCCTCATTGCCAAATAATGATCCCGCAATCGCCAGGCCAACGAATGTATTGAACCGGCTGGCACCTTGGATCACGCAGGTGCCTTGCGCCGGATCATATCCGCAAAGCTTTTGCATGATCCATCCAAACGCAATCGCGCCAAACAGCCCTGCATATAGGATAAATGCAAAATCTCCCAATGGGGCAGAGTGCAGATCCACCGCCGATATTTTTGCAAAGAACAAGGCGGGCATGAACACCCAATAAACGATCCGGTCATTGATGTTCCAAAATTCAACCGAGGGGATCCCCCCCCTGCGCAGGCCAAACCCCAGCACGATCAACAAAAATGTCGGTGCAATCGCAATCCAGATCGACGCCATATCATCCCCCCATCCCGCAACGTCGGGTCACACAACGTTAGCCGCCGATCACCACCAACATCAATGACACGATGATCAGGGCGATCCCCAGCCCCTCGCGCCGTTGCAATTTCTCATGAAAAATCAACCAAGAGGCACATAGAGTAAAGACCATTTCAATTTGCCCCAACGCCCGCACATAGGCGGCATTTTGCAGTGCGAAGGCAAAGAACCACCCGGCAGAGCCAAGGATCCCCAGCACACCAACCCAGATCGTCATGCGCCACCGCGCAAAGACCCGGCTAAGTTCTTTGGGCTCACGCAAGCGTAGCCACGCTGCCATCCCAAAGCTTTGCAACGTGGTCACACAGCCCAGCGTCACCAGCGCCCGCGCCAGCGCCGGCAGACCCTCTAATTGCAATGTCGCGCCGCGGTAACAGATCGCAGACAGGCCAAACAGACCGCCCGCCACGATCCCCAGAACGGCGGCCCGGCCCGCAACCCTCCCGCCCTGCGGCGGCTTTGACAACACCAGAACCCCGACCAACCCGATGGCGATCCCGACAGCGGCAAGCGCGGTGATCGACTCGCCCAAGATCAAGAACGAAAACAGTGCAACCTGCACGATCTCGGTCTTTGAAAACGCCACACCGACGGCGAAATTGCGCATCAAAAACAACCGCACCAAAGCCATCGTGGCGGCGGCTTGGGCAAACCCACCCAAGGCGGCAAAGCCCCAAAACGATGCGGGCAATGCAGGCATCTGCGCCCCCGTGCCCAACAGCAACAGTAAGGCCGCCAAAATGGCAATCGGTGCACCAAAGACAAACCGCGAAAATGTTGCGCCCCCTGCCGATAGGCCCGAACCGGCCAACTTCTTTTGCAGTACAAAGCGACCGGTTTGTATCGCCCCGGCACAAATCGTTACAGCTATCCACATAGATCAGTGTCCAATTGCGGCTGGAAAATAGCCGTTAAATTCCAATATCTCACGCGCGGCCTTGCGTAAATCCGGACGGTCCTCGATGCCTTTGCGGCCGATAATCTGCCCAAATTGCCCCGAAGGCGTGCCCAAAACGGCGATCCGGTAATCTTGATCGACCCATAGCACCCAAATTGGCTCGCGCCCAAAACCGGTGTCGGGCATCATCCGCGCCCCCGGCCCGGTCAGCGCAGCTACCCCGCCCAGATGGGTGGGTTTGATCCCGGTGCAATCCACCCCCGACAGGGTGAACCGCGACGTTCCATCCCAACGCCAGTGCTGCGGCGCGCCGTGACACCCCTGCGTGGCGCTTTCCAATACCTGCCAATCGCCCGAAAACCGTTCGGGCGAAAATAGCACAATCGATGAAATCGACGTATCATCTGCACGCAGACTGACCCGCTCTGATGTTTGCGCACAGCCCGATACCAGCGCGACCAAAAGGCAGATCACTCGACGCATTCGTTGACCCTCAACCCCGAGGATGTCAGCACATCATTACATCCAAGCAATGGCTTGACCGGAGAGCAAGTGCCCGAGCGCGCAAGACACGCGCCGTCACATTGTGTGCTGGCCTGACAAGATTTGCCGGAATCGCCTGTGCGCATTACACATAGGCTGCCCAAGCCAGTGCTGGTCCATTGCCCACCATTGGTAAGACATTGCGCCTGCAACATCTCCATACGCGCCTCCCCCACCGGGGGTAGTGGCGCGGACGGATCCGCATCTGGCTGACAGGCCCATAGCGCCAGCGGCAAAACCGCCAGCGCCAGCCGCCGATCAATACGGCATCGGATTTTCATGATGAACCTTATCCAAAGCCGTCATGACCGCTTCCGACAGCACCTGCCCTGCCGCATCCAGCACCGGCCCAAGCTGTTCGATAGAGCGCGCACCGATGATCGGCAAACAGGGGAAGGGACGCTGCAATGTCCAGGCATTTGCCATAGTGACCGGGTGCAGACCGTGCTCTTTGGCGACGGCGACATATTTATCCGCAATTGCAAAGGCACGCGGGTTTGCCCGCCCACCCAGATTGCCATTTGCTTCCAAACGCGAATTCGCAGGCACCGCACCGTCGGCATATTTGCCCGACAACATCCCTACCGCGAGCGGCGAATACGCCAACAACGTCACGTCTTCATGATGGCCAAGCTCTGCCAGGTCCAGATCATACAACCGGCACATCAGCGAATATTCATTCTGAATGGTCGCGGCGCGTGGACCATGCCCGGCCTCGGCCAGTTCCAACCATTTCGCCATACCCCAAGCCGATTCATTTGACAGGCCGAAATGGCGGATTTTACCTGCTTTGACAGCCGTTTCCAACGCGCCAAGGCAGTCGATCATATTTGCGGTGATCTGATCTGCACCCGGCTGTGTATCGGGCGCAAATTTCCAGTTTTGACGGAAATGATAGCTACCGCGGTTGGGCCAGTGGAACTGATACAGATCGATGTAATCCGTTTGCAGCCGTTTCAGCGATGCGTCGATACAGCGCGTGACCGAATCGGCCGTCATCTCTTCGCCGTTGCGGATCATCCCACCGCCGCCTGCGATTTTCGTGGCGATCACAACATCTTTGCGCTTACCGGTTTTGGTCAGCCAATTGCCGATGATTTCCTCGGTCCGCCCTGCGGTTTCCGCCTTCACCGGGTTTACCGGATACATTTCCGCCGTGTCGATGAAATCCACACCACGTTCCAGCGCATAATCAATCTGTGCATGACCATTGTCTTCGTGATCTTGCGACCCCCAAGTCATTGAGCCAAGGCAAATTTCCGACACGTCCAGGTCGGTCCGACCCAATTTAACCTTACGCATATGATAGTCTCCGAAGTCTTGCGTCACATTCTGCGCGACCCTGCCATAGCGCGCGGACATGCGAAAGGCCCCACGCAGGGGCCTTTTATGTGCGTCACATCACAAGATGATGCCAAAGCGTTCAATCGATCTCGTCGATCAAATCGCCATAGCCTTCGGCCTCCATCTCCTCCGCAGGGATGAATCGCAATGCGGCGGAATTGATACAATAGCGCAAACCGCCCTGATCTTGCGGGCCATCGGGGAAGACATGGCCCAGATGGCTATCACCATCGCGCGAACGCACCTCGATGCGGGTCATGCCGTGGCTTGTGTCGGTCAGCTCTTGCACATGATCGGTGATCAACGGACGGGTAAAGCTGGGCCAGCCACAGCCAGATTCGTATTTGGCCGCCGATGCAAAAAGCGGCTCGCCTGACACGATATCAACGTAAATCCCGCGTCGTTTTTCTGCCAGATACTCCCCCGAACCCGGCGCTTCGGTGCCCGACTGTTGCGTGATACGATATTGCTCGGGTGTCAGGCGTTCAATCGCGTCTTCGGTCTTGGCATAGGTTTTCAAGGTCATCCCTGTCTCCTTATCTTTGACCCAATAGATAAGCATTCATCGCCAAAGGAAAAGAGGGGCGCCCCCCATCCCCCTGACACACGAAGCTGTGATCGGCACGATCGCGTCAAGCGGTAGGGAAAACTGCCCCCCGGCCTTATCTTGTGAAAAATCCCCAAACCAAAGGACTTGCCAGTGGCCGATCCCATCGACCCGACGACCGCGCAGACCCAGCATTCAGACCAGGGCGCACGCTACGCGCATGAGCTGTCGCGCCATTTGCGTTGGCTGGACAGCTTTACTGGCGCAGCCCTTGGTGTTTTGGCGGCCGCGTCGGGGATCTATACCTATCTTGGGGTGCGCTCTTTGCTTGATGACACGGGCGCGTGGACGACCTTTGCTGCCGTCAGCTATGCGCTGGCGGTCTCGGTCGGGATTTTTGTGTTTTGGTCTTATATGATGCGGCTGTTGCCGGCGATGCGCACCGCGGCGTCACGGCTGGGGCTATTGCTGTCTATGGCGCTGGGATCCTTAGCTATTGTGGCGATGTCCTCTTGGTTGAATGCGGCGGCTTTGGCTGGGGCCGCGGCAGTAGAGCAGCATCTGGCTCATACTGTGCAAAGCTATCAGACCGCGCTGGAACGGGCGCATGCGAAAACCATTGCGGGTCAGGCACTTGGGCGTGATGTGGCGCGGGTTCGCGATACGTTCGAAAGCCTGTCAGAACAAGAAGCCACCGGCGACCTGTCCGGCCTTGCCGGGCGTGGTGCGGTGTTTCGGGTGCTGACCCAAAAATCCGCCGAGCTGGAGGGGCTGGAAGCCCAGATCGCGGGCCAGGATCGCGCTGTAGATGAAGCATTTTCGACTGGCAACGCGATTTTATCGCGGATGCGTGCGCTATCGGTTGAACCGGGCGCTGTAGAGGGGCGATCCGTCCGGTTCTCTGAAGAGGCTGTGCGCCTGTCGGCGATTATCGCAGAACTACGGCAGCTGAACGTAGCCCCATTGGTGATGCGCGCCGCAGCCGATCTGCGTGATTCTGCGGTATTGCCGGATTTGGACGCCAGCACCGGCGCCGGACGCAGCGCCCAGCAAAGCACGATTGCATCCGTCATGGCACTTTTGGCTGACCGGGCGACAACATTGGAAGCCGCCACGCAAGAGGTCGCCACATTGCCCGATGTTCAGGATATTGAATATACAGCCCTTTCTGCCGCAGATGCGGTGATCCGCTATGCCGGGAATTTCGTGCCATCCTGGGCCGGTGCCATTGCAATTGATCTGCTTCCGGCAGTTTTGGTATTCATCTTGATGGTGACACAGGCGGCGATCCGGCAAGGCACCGGTGCCCACGCGCCCGAAGAACATATGACCGTCGCAGAGCTGCGCCTTGCCCTGTCGGCGGCGCGTGATCTGGGTCTGTCGCCCAGGCCAAACCCCGACCAGAACGCGTCACCAAACGCAGGCAGCTCCCCAGCCGTTCACGCCGACGCAGCCGCGGATGCCGACACAGCCGCCTCCACCCCAAGGGCGCAGCCATGACACCGGATTTACCGCGTCCAAACCCGATTGGCCGCGCCATCAAGGCGCTGATCGTCGTGCAAATTGCCATCGGTGCAACATTGATCGTGTTGGACTTGTCGGACAGTTTCAGCGGGGCAAGCCCATTGACCGCGCCCGGCCCGTCGGGGCCCGAAACCCGGCCCTATTCCCCAAATGAGCGCCCCTCGGGTGTTCCGGGGCTGACGCCACGCAGCCAACCGATGCCAGAGCGGCTGGAGTTCACCGGCACCGGAACCGAACTGACGTTGACCGGGCAAATCGCACCCGGTGACGCCGCCCGGATAACAGATGAGCTGACCTTGCGGGCCGAAACCGGACAGCCGGTAACACAGATTGCGCTGGATTCCACCGGTGGCTCGGTCCAAGACGCGTTGGACATCGGGCGGATTGTGCGCGACAGCGGCATTGGCACCCGCGTGGACAGTGGTGCGATTTGCCTGTCCGCCTGCCCCTATCTATTCGCAGGTGGGATCACGCGCAGCGTGGCCACCGACGGCAAAATCGGCGTGCATCAACATTATTTCGGCAAAAACGCGATACTGCCTGCGTTTATGGCTGTAGAGGATGTTCAACGCGGTCAGGCGAATGTGATGGGCTATTTGCTGGAAATGGGGATCGACCCGGCGGTGATGGAACCCGCCATGCGCACCGCGCCCAACCGGATCTATCTTTTGACACCAGAAGAATTGCGCCGTTTCGCGCTGACCACCACGCCGGCCAGTTAGGACATGCCCAGCCGCGCCGATTGGTGATCACGAATGACGGTACGGATCCAGTCCAGTTTCTCACTGACTTTCGGGCCCAGAATGAACGGATAGAAACTGGGATGTCCCATTGCGGAATTCAACGCATTCAGCGCCACAGACAGGCTGATCCATTCTTCCACCACATCCTGAAACGGAGCCTGCAGCAGCTCGTGCATCAGGTCAAACCCACCTTGCGCATAGGGTGCCAGCCGCCCAAGCGGCGCCAATTGCCAGCTAAGCGCGGTTTCCATCGTATCGACCATATGGCATAAATGCGCCCAGCTTTCCGCGAAATCTTCCCACGGATGCGCGGTGGAATAGGCGCTGACAAAGCCCCGCTCCCATCCATCGGGCGGACCCAATTTATAATGGCGTTTCAGCGCATCGCCGTAATCGGCGCGTTCATCCCCAAACAGGTTGCGAAACTCTGCCAGGCGCTGCGCATTGGGTTGAATCAACGCCTCCCAATAGGCATGCGCACTTTCGTGACGCAAATGCCCGATCAAGGTGCGGTAACTTTCGCGCATCTGTTCACGTTCCGAAATCCGATACTCGTCATCGGCCTCCGCGATATTCAAGGTGATCAGACCGTTTTGATGGCCCATCACCACCTTGCCTGTCGCATCCGGCCCCTTGAAATGGAACCGTGGGAAACGTGCACCGGCACCATCCGTCAGTGGCAGATCCAAATGGCGCAGCATGCGCATCAACATCCGTTTTGCCGCCTCAAACTTGGCCCAGCGTTCAGTGTTTCCCTTAATCGACAGATCGGGAATGACCTCGGTATGGGCGCAAGACAGGCACAGACCATCCGCACCTTCCAACGCCTGCCAATTGCAGCCAATGCGCGCGCGATTCTTGCAAGTGGCCGCCTCTGGCGCAGCCCTCATCCCCTCACCGGGGGCAAACACCAACGCCGCACCACATGACAGGCAGGATAAATTGTCAAAATAAATTTCAGCCCGGCAATGCGGGCAGCGGTGGCGGATCATTGGTGCGTGTCCTTGTTAGAAAAGGGCCAGATATCTAAGGGAATTCACGTAAATTCAGCATAGCGGTATTATATCTCTTGGCCTCAGATGGGGCATATGCACCCCACGGCAAGACTGCAGGTCAAAGAATATCACACCGCCCCGCCCAGTATAGCGTGATCACCAACCCGGCACGTTTTTACCTCCCAACGCTTGGGTCATTGGACATATGCCAAGCCGTTTCAGGCATGTTTGATGACATCATCACGGAACCGTGATGCTTGATTCCCCAGAAAATTCATGGCCGATAAAATCTAGCGAAAGCATTAATTTAAGGCAAAAGTCGGCTTTTTGCGGAACCAACTCTCTGCTAAACTGTTGAACGTGCTGAAACCAATGTTCCGTATATGTCTTTTGACGCATTATTTTTGTCAGAAGCTTGTATGGATGACCTGCCCGCATGTGCGTGAGGCCGGAAAGAGTGTAGAATGACCCAACGTCTTGCCGCCGGATTGGATAGGCAGACCTTTGCAAACAGACCAGAACGCGACGCCACCTCTGGCGGCTTGCGTAGCGCTTTGCGTGATGGATCGCGCATGGCCCATGATCAGCTTGACACAGGGTTTTCATCGCTTGATTTAGGGTATGACGGCGATTACGCAGTCTTCCTACTTGCACATGAGCAGGGTTTGCGGTGGATTTTTGACCATATAGACCGCGCAGCACCCATCCCGACGGCGCAAGCATTAATGCCGGCCATGTTGGACGCGCTGGGCAATGACATCATGGCGCTTGGTCATCAACCACTGCCACAAAACCCATCCGACAACGCCGTCCTATTATGTCCTTGGGCGGTCGATTATGTTGTATTAGGATCGCGGCTGGGCACCGAGGTTTTGCGCCGCCGCCGTGCTGCAGCGGTCGCAAGCGCGCAAACACATACGCCCGCCGACAGCTATTTCGCCCTTCCCTTTGATGCCGCCATGTGGCGCGAATTTTGCGTGATGGCCAGCCAAGTCTGCGACCGTGACCCTGTTGCCAAGCGCGCCATCGCAGACACCAAAGCCTGCTTCGCCGCATTCGACCTTTCTTTGACCCAAAGCCGCCGCCACATGTCGCGCGCGCCGACGGAACATATGCTATGACACACACACCCGATTCTCAGCCCCCGGTTCAACCGCACACAGTCGATCTGACCAGCTGTGACCGTGAGCCCATCCATTTGTTGGGCCGCGTACAAAGATGGGGATGTTTGATCGCGCTGACCTCTGATTGGATCGTGCGCCATCAGTCCATAAATTGCAGCAAAGTGCTTGGCCCACAGGTGGCCGATGTGGTCGGGCATCCGTTGCATGAATTCCTACCATTTGAGACATTGAAGAAAATCCGCGCTCAATTGGCGTTTTTGGATGAAAACCGAAAGATTGTGCGTCTTTTCGGCGTGGATTTCCTGGAAGATGGTCGGCTTTTTGATATGTCGGCACATCAAAATGGCACGGGTTTTGTGCTGGAACTGGAGCCAAAGACCGGCCCGGGCCAACGCGATGATCTGGCGCAGGTGCAACCCATCATTGCGAAATTATCCAGCAGCAGCTCTGTTGCACAGATGGCTCAATTGGCCTGTGAAGGGCTGCAAAGCATGACCGGTTTCGGTCGGGTTATGGCCTATCAATTCACCACTGACGGCAGCGGCACGGTAATCGCAGAAAGCCTGTCGGCACAGATGCAGGGATATCTGGGGATGCATTTCCCTGCCAGTGATATCCCGCGGCAAGCGCGCGCGCTGTATACAAAGACATTGCTGCGCCATATTGCCGATGTGGATGACCCAGGCGTACCGATCCTTCCGGCGCATGATCCAATGGGCAACCCGCTGGACCTGTCGTTGTCGGTGAGCCGGTCCGTATCGCCCATCCATCTGGAGTATTTGCGCAATATGGGGGTAAAATCCTCCATGTCTGTGTCGATCCTGCGCAAGGGACAATTGTGGGGGCTATTGGCCTGCCATCATCCGGAACCAATGCTGCTGGATTATGAAAAGCGCACCTCGGTTGAGCTCTTGGCGCAGCTTTTGTCCTATGAACTGGCGCGAGCAGAAAATGAAATTGAGGCGGAAAACGCCAGCCGGGCGCAAAACGCGCATAACCGGATCATGTCGCTGATCTCTGGTGACAGCTCTTGGGAAAGCAATTTTGACGATGTGGCAGAAAGCATCGCGCGGCTGATCAAATGTGACGGGATCGCGCTGTATAGCGATGGCACATATCTGACCCAAGGCAGCACACCATCTGCCGAAGAGTTTCCGGCCCTAGCACGGTTCTTGAATGGTGCGTCGCAGTCGCAGGTCTATGCCACGGATTGCATCACCAGCGTCTATCCCGCCGGTGAGACATTCACCGACCGGTCCTGTGGTCTATTGGCATTGCCGATTTCAAGGCGCCCTCGTGATTATCTGGTGTTATTTCGCCATGAAATCGCGCGCTCGGTCACATGGGCAGGCAATCCCAATAAATCCATTGAATATGGGCCAAACGGATCTCGGCTGACCCCGCGCAAAAGCTTTGAAACATGGCGTGAGGTTGTGAAGGGCTGCAGCGCACCTTGGACCGCAGGTGAATTGCGCGCGGCAGAATCCCTGCGCGTCACGTTATTGGAAATTGTTCTAAAACTGACAGATATGGCCGCGCAGGAACGCAACCGCGCGCAAGAACAGCAGGAAATCCTCATTTCTGAACTCAATCACCGGGTGCGGAATATCCTGAATTTGATCCGCTCATTGATGAAACAGTCGCAATCGGGCGCACAATCCATCGAATCCTTTACGCAAGCACTGGATGGCCGGATCAATGCGTTGTCACGCGCCCATGATCAGCTGACCAAAGATCAATACAGCCCGATTCCATTAAGCGAGCTGATCGCGGTAGAGCTGGGTGCCTTCAGCTCTAAAGACATGGACCGGATCGTATTTGCAGGTCAGGATGCGGTGATCGCGCCTAAGGCATTTACCCCGATGGCACTGGTTTTTCATGAACTGGTGACCAATTCCGTCAAATATGGTGCATTGCATGTGCCCCAAGGCCGTGTCGAAGTCACCATGTCACAGGCCGAAGATGGCATCGTGTCAATCGACTGGATCGAGCGGGGTGGCCCGGTGGTGAATGCCCCCACACGCCGTGGGTTTGGCTCCACCATCATTGAGCGCACGATCCCGCATGAGCTGGGTGGCGGGGCCGATGTGCGCTATGCCACCGGCGGATTAGAGGCCCGTTTTGAGGTGCCTCCAAACGTAATCGTGGAAACACGTCCCTTTGCGAAGCAGAACACAGACACTGAAATGCCAAGCATCACCCCCGATGTCGACCAACCCGGGCACCGGCTGAACGGCGCAGCACTGATTGTCGAAGATACGATGATTGTCGCACTGGATCTGGCAGGGATGTTAGAAGACCTGGGTGCGACAGATGTGCAAACTGCCCCGTCTGTCGCGCAGGCCTTGCGTCTGTTGGAAGATGGGTTCAACCCAATGTTTGCTGTTCTGGATGTCAATCTGGGCAATGAGACATCATTGGCTGTCGCGGAATATCTGGCAAAGGCCAATGTTCCGTTCCTGCTGGCGTCTGGCTATGACCGGGATGAGGCCGGGATTGACGCATATCCTCCCGCCTATCTGGTGCGCAAACCCTACACGGCGGTTGATCTGCAAGATGCACTTGTCGCAATCGACGTGTTAAAGGGCTGATCCCATCACCCCATCGCGGCCTGTGATGTCCTATGCTGGCCGCGATGCAGATGCCGGCTTAGGCTGACCGTGAGTATGTGAAGATCTCATAACCATCGGATGTAACACCGATTGAATGTTCGAATTGTGCTGAAAGTGACCTGTCCCGGGTCACAGCAGTCCAGTTGTCCGCAAGAATTTTGACATCTGCGCGGCCCAGATTGACCATCGGTTCCACCGTAAAAATCATGCCCTCACGCAGTTCTGGACCCGTTCCGGCTGTGCCAAAATTCAAAACATCGGGCGTGTCATGAAACACCTGCCCTATGCCATGGCCGCAAAAGTCACGCACCACCGAACAGCGCTGACTGCGGGCATAGGAGTCGATCGCGTGGCCGATATCGCCCAGCCGCGCCCCTGGTCGCACCACGCGAATGCCCTGCATCATTGCTTCATAGGCAATTTGCATCAGCCGCTGTGCCGCATGTTTGGGCTTGCCCACGCCATACATCCGGCTGGCATCGCCATACCATCCGTCACAGATCAGCGTGACATCCACATTTACAATATCCCCGTCGCGCAGGCGTTTCTGGTTTGGAAAACCGTGGCACACCACATGATTGACCGATGTGCAGCAGGCATAGGGATAACCGTGATAGCCCAGCGTAGCTGGTGTCGCACCATGCTGCGACGCGAATGCCACGACGAAATCATTGATCTGCGCCAAGGCGACGCCTGGATGGATCAGATCTGACAGGCCATCAAGGCATTTGGCGGTTAACGCGCCCGCGCGGCGCATCCCATCAAACGCCTCTGGTCCATAAAGCTTGATGATGTTGGATCTGCGGGCATCTTGCGCCTTGGCGTTGGCAGGCACGTTCACATAGCTGGTCATGATGCGCTCTTGTTTGATTTTTCGCTGTTTCACCAAAGGTCAGATTGACCAATGTACTCCTGCAGTAGTATATGAAATATACACATTCCATATACAGATGTGAAGAGGAGCCTCAAGGGTGGGTATTGTAAAAATCGGGGATGATCTGCACGAGGAATTACGCAAGGCAAGTTCGGTCATGTGCCGATCGATCAATGCGCAGGCTGAATTTTGGATCAAGGTCGGCATGTTGGCAGAAGCACATCCAACCTTGCCCTTTACCGAAATCATGGCGCGCCAGCTTAAACATGCTGATGTTCAGCTGCCCGGCATCAATGCGGCCTGAAATATGGCGCAGCGATAGCGGGCCACTGGGCATCTCAGCGCCGGCCAATGTCCGAACTTGACGCGCTGGTCGAAATCTTTCACAAAACCCGCGATGGTTCTTAATCGCCCGAAGTGCGCTTGGAATGAAAAAGGGAATACGGTGCGGAAGAGCCCAGAGGCGCCAAACCCGTAACTGCCCCCGCAACTGTGAGCGGCGAGTGATCCTGAGGACGACCACTGAGCCATCATCGGCTTGGGAAGGTTCAGGAAAACGTTGAGCCGCAAGTCAGGAGACCTGCCATCAGCGGCATCTTACGGTGTCGTCCATGCAACTCGACCCGGACGGGGTGTCTGGATAGGAGACGATGATGGCATTACGGAACTATCCGTATCTGAAAACATGTCTGCCCCACGCCCCGCATCGTCGCGGAGGGCGATATGACAGCGCATCACCATTATATAATCACAGGCACGATATTGCGGAGGCCGGCAGGTCACACCGCCTATATCAAGGCAAGTGATCGCCTTCGACGGCCCGCGCCACTGCTGGTGGTCGACCCTATAGGCCACGGCTGCCCCCTATCGCCTGTGGCCCGATGAACAGCGCCGATCTTGATGTCAGCAACGTCAGTTGGGAGCCTGAAAAATCGGCCACACCTGTGTTGCATTCCACCAGTTTTCGCGTGGCGGCGGGGCGGGTTTTGGGCGTAGTTGGTCCAAATGGAGCGGGAAAATCCACCCTGCTGCGCCTGTTGTATCGATTCCAAAAACCCAACACGGGGCATGTGCGTGTGGGCGGGCAAGATATCTGGTCGCTGCCGGCCAGGGATGTGGCCAAGCTGATCGCCGCTGTTTTGCAAGAACAGGCCACGGCCTTTGGATTAAGCGTGCGCGACATTGTCCGGCTGGGCCGCACCCCCTACAGCACCCCCTTTGGCGCATCCAGCACGCAAAACGAACATGTGGTAGATCGTGTCATGGAGACGCTTAGCCTGCACGTCTTGGCTGGGCGCGATTTCGGCACGCTTTCAGGCGGCGAACGCCAACGGGTGATGGTGGCACGGGCCTTGGCACAAGAACCGCAGGTGCTGATTTTGGATGAGCCGACAAACCATCTTGATGTGCGCCATCAGTTGGAGGTCGTGTCCCTTATCCGCAGCCTTGGCCTGACCATCGTCGTGTCATTGCATGACCTGAATATGGCCATGGGCATTTGCGATGATGTTTTGGTTTTGAAAGATGGCCATCCACAAGGCTTTGGCCCGCCCGACGCCCTGCTCACCGACATGCTTGTGTCGAATACTTTCCGTGTCGATGCCCGGCGCGAAACCCTTCGCCCCAGTGGGGCCGCACATTTTTCATTCGCACTTCCCAAGTGAACTGGACGACAGCTATGAAACTTACCCTCTCCACATTTGCGCTCATGTCACTGGCTGGCACCGCCTTGGCGCAAACCACGGTGCAAAGCTGCGGCCGCACCGTCACATTTAACGCGCCACCAAAGGCCGCGATTTCCCATGATGTAAATCTGACAGAGATGATGCTGGTGCTGGGGCTTGCCGATCACATGGTTGGCTATACCGGCATTTCAGGATGGAAAACGCTGGACGAGGACATGACACTGAACGTTCAAGAGCTACCCGAACTTGCCGCGCAATACCCCTCTAAAGAAGTGCTGATCGGTGCCGATGCAGATTTCTTCTTTGCCGGATGGAATTACGGCATGAAAGTCGGCGGCGAGGTCACGCCACAGACCTTGGCGCCCTTTGGCATTCAGGTCTATGAGCTGACGGAAAGCTGCATCCATATCGGCAAGAAAGACCCCGCCTCAATGGAGGATATGTATAATGACCTGCGCAATCTGGGCCAAATTTTCGACGTATCCGACCGCGCCAATAAATTGATCACCGGCTATCAGTCCCAGCTGGCGACATTTTTGGACACGCTTACCCCACTGGCTATGCCGCCGCGGGTCTTTGTCTATGACAGTGGCGAAGATGTTCCATTTACCGCCGGGCGCTACGCCATGCCCAACGCCTTGATCGAGGCCGCAGGCGGCAGCAATATCATGGGCGATCTTGAGAAAAGCTGGGCCACCGTTGGCTGGGAAGCCGTGATTGAGCGCAATCCAGAGGTGATTGTGATCGTGAATTACGGCGAAGTTTCAGCCGAACAAAAACGCGATTTCATGATGTCCAACCCTGCATTCGCAACCATGGACGCTGTACGCAATGATCGCTTTGTGGTTTTGGATTATGTCGAAGCCACGCCAGGGCCGCGCAATATTCGGGCGGTTAAAACCCTCGCCGCCGCGTTCAGGGGCGAGTGACGCAAGATGATAATGTCGCAGCAATTGACAACACGGCGCATGTCCGCGCGGGTTTGGAGCATTGGGGCGCTTGGGCTTGTGCTGTTGCTTGGGTCAGTGTCGATTGCTGTCAGCGTCGGGGCGATCGCGATCCCGCTGGATGTTGTCTGGGGGGTTTTGATCAATAAGATCGCCCCTGACACCATTCCCGTGGATTGGTCCAGCGGGCGCGAGGCCATCGTATGGGATATCCGCCTTCCCCGCGCCATCCTTGCCTGCCTTGTGGGCGCGGGCTTGGCGATGGTTGGTGCCAGCCTTCAGGCCGTGACGCGTAATCCCCTGGCCGATCCGCATCTGTTGGGCATTTCGGCGGGCGGGGCATTTGGCGCGATTTTGGCCCTGCTGCACACAGGGTTGTTCATCGGGCTTTTGACCGTGCCGCTGTTGGCATTTCTGGGCGCGCTTGCATCTACAATGCTGGTACTGGCGGTATCGCAATTTGCATCCGCCACCAGCGCGGACAGATTGGTTTTGGCGGGGGTCGCAGTATCTTTTATCGTAATGTCAGCGGCCAATGTGCTGATCTTTTTGGGCGATCCCCGGGCCACGCATACGGTGGTGTTTTGGATGCTGGGCGGGCTGGGTTTGGCGCAATGGGATCAGCTTGTATACCCAGCGGTCATCTTGCTGGGCTGTGGGGCCTATCTTTGGGCAAGATCCGGTATTTTGAACGCCATGTCTTTGGGGGATGAAACCGCGACAACGCTGGGCATTCCGGTTGCGCGGTTTCGGTTGACCGTGTTTGCCATCGGCGCATTATTAACCGGGGTGATGGTTGCCTTTTCGGGGGTAATTGGATTTGTCGGGCTGATGATCCCGCATATCGTGCGCCTTCTTGTCGGCGGGGATCATCGCCGCCTGTTGCCAATATCTGCACTGTGCGGCGCTGTGTTTCTGGTTTGGGCCGACATTATTGCCCGGATCGTTATGGCCCCAGACGATATGCCGATCGGTATTGTCACGGGCCTGATCGGCGGCATGTTCTTTGTATGGCTACTGCGCCGCCGCATCACATAAACATTGTTCCCCCGTCAAGGCGCCACTACCGGCGCGCCGCGTGGGATATAAGCTAAGGTCAGAGCAAGGGGGCATGACAGGGCCAAACCCTGCACAAGGCACCCATGAAACGCAGGATTAAATGGGGGCCAGGTCAGTTGGCCGTCCCAACCCCCGCGCCTGCCTTTGACCATTAAACGAAACAAGCGCGCCCGGATCTGGGCGCGCTTGTTTCGTTTAAAGAGCCATTGCCAGTGTTTAGGCTGCTTCGGCTTCTTCTGCGGCCATTCGGCGTTCGCTCTCTTCACGAGACAGCGCAACCGAGGTCCGCACACCCTTGGAAACAAAATCCATCAGACCCTGCACCACACGTTCATTCGGGTCGATACCAGAGCATGACAGAACCTCGCGGCCATCGCGCGAGCGCGCCCAGCGAGCAATCTGTTCAGGTCCGTTACCGTATTTTTTGTCATCGGCAATCGCATCATCTAACGCAGCAAGGACGACGGCAGCAAACAGCTTCCGTGCTCGTTGGCCTTGCTCATAGTTGAATGCGGAGCCATCAACGAAATCGCGCATTATTCCGTCCTTTTTATTGCTCTTGCGTTTCCTGGCGTGACGGTCATGTAGGGCTGTTCGCCTGCGATTCGATATGCCCCCATAAGCATAGCTGCCATGCATATAACACATAGCTAAGGCATGGCGAGTGCAATATACACGAAACGGCACTGAAATCTTTACTATATGTAGTGTTCATATATTTGATTTCATGGAAAAACCCGCATCATATAGGGGTGGTTTTTATTTTGCACGAATATCAGGCAAAGCCCTTTAACCATAGGGAACCACACCATTTTACGACAATCGCTCGCATTATCGTGACTTAGCTTAGCTTTACCCTTCGTTAACCGTATTCAGAGTAACCTTCGCACCCTCGCACAGCATCTCGTCGCCAACGCGGTCAAAACGTAAATAGGCCAGCGCATGATCCCCAGACCGCGTCAAGATTTGCCCTGCAACCTTATCGTTGGACGTGATCTGTGCCCCGAATTCGGCATCCCCAGCCACCGTAACCGTGGTCAAGCCTTTGCGCAGCTCTGTCTTATGTTTCATCCGGGCAGTGACCTCTTGCCCGACATAGCAGCCCTTGCGGAAATCAACACCCGACAGACGTTCAAAGCCATATTCCAGAATGAAACTGTCTGCCGTTAGCTCCAACCCTGTCTCGGGAATGCAATGCGCAACCCGGATCGCGTCAAAATCCGTGCCGTCATCGCCAGATCGCGCCCCATACAGCCGCCACCCCAGCGCAGGATGCCGTGGATCAGCAACAGCGCCCTCGGGTGCCTTCTGGGTGCCGCGAAACACTGACAGCGTCGATGGCACAATCGCCACATCCGCACGCAATTTATACATCAGCAGCCGTTTGATCGTCGGCCCGGCAATTGAGGCATCGATATCAAGTAAGATCGTCTCGCCTTGCTCAACCAAGATAAAATCGGCCAGATATTTGCCCTGCGGCGTTAAAAGCGCGGCGTAAACCGCCCCGTGCGACAGCTTGCGCATGTCATTTGTCACCATGCCTTGCAGAAAGCTTACGCGGTCTACGCCGGTCACCTCAAAAATTGCTCTGTCTGTCATGATGTGCTCCTTTGCCTGCAATATAGGCACCCGACCCAAATGCGCCAAGGTCAGATTGTGTCGGTTACGCAGTGACGATTGACCCAGTTTTGCTCTGGCTCTACCGCTTAGGAATCGCTTTTTCGCAAGGATATCCGTCAGATGACTCTCGCCAACGGTCGTAGCTATCTTGCCATCCCCGGCCCTTCTGCCATGCCCGACCGGGTACTGCGTGCCATGCATCAGGCGGCGCCCAATATCTACGAGGGAGAGATTGAAACACTGGCGGCGAGCATTGTCGAGGACCTGAAATATGTTGCACAAGGCCCGCAGGCCCATGTTGCGATCTATATCTCTAATGGGCACGGCGCGTGGGAAGCCGCGAATTCCAACATGTTTTCGCGCGGCGATACGGCCTTGGTGTTGGCCACCGGGCGGTTTGGCCTTGGCTGGGCCGATCACGCACGCAGCATGGGTGTCGACGTAGAAGTCATTGATTTCGGTCTGAAATCTGCCGCTGATCCCGTGCAGCTAGAGGCGACACTACGCAAGGATACGGGTCATAAGATCAAAGCAGTCATGGTCACGCATATCGATACCGCGACCACTGTGCGCAATGATATTCCCGCGATGCGCGCCGCAATTGATGCGGTGGGCCACCCTGCCCTTTTGGCGGTGGATTGCATCGCATCGCTGGGCTGTGAGCCGTTTAAAATGCAAGACTGGGGCGTGGACATCATGGTCGCCGCCTCCCAAAAGGGGTTGATGGTGCCGCCCGGTCTTGGTCTGGTATGGGCCAGCGACAAAGCAATTGCTGCGTGCCGTGATGCAGATCTGCGCACACCCTATTGGGATTGGACGCCCCGGATGAACCCTGAATTTGTGTATCAATATTTCGGCGGCACCTCCCCGACACATCATCTGTTCGGCCTGCGCGAGTCGCTTGACATGATCAAGGAAGAGGGGCTGGACGCGATCTGGGCCCGGCATAAAACATTGGCGCGCGCCGTGTGGGCCGCCTTTGATACATGGGGCGCACAAGGCGATATCAGCTTGAACTTGGCTAATGATGCCAGCTTACGCGGATCTTCGGTGACGGCAGCGCGCATTGGCAACGGCGGCGCAGAACGGCTGCGCAAATGGCTGGAAACACAGGCCGGCGTGACATTGGGCATCGGGCTGGGCATGGCCGAACCAGGCACGAAAGAGGCCGATGACTTCTTGCGTGTCGCCCATATGGGCCATGTAAATGCACATATGACGCTTGGCGTTTTGGCGACAATAGAGGCCGGCTTGCAAGCGCTGGACATTCCGCATGGTCCGGGCGGTGTGGCCGCCGCCGCTGCCGTGGTTGCCGCCCATACGGTCGCATAACGTCTAGGGGGTGCCATGCGCCTCATACCAGGCGATCATCCAGTCCAGCTCGGCTTGTTCACGGGCGATGATCTGGCCCGCGCGGCTGCGTAGGGCCGGATCTTCCCCGTAATCACGCACCACCTGCGCCATCGCCAAAATGCTGCGGTGTTCCGGGATCATCATCTTGACGAAATCGCGATCCACATCTCCGGTTAATTGCTTTGGCGTTTCTTGCAGCATTTCATCACGCGCGTCCTTGAACGCGGCGGTCGAAGGGGCGGCATCTGCCGTGCCGGTCACCCCTGTGCTATCTGTCGCGATAATATTGGGTTGGATCGCGTCTTTGTAATGCGGCTCTTGCGCATAGGCGCCAAATGCCAATGCAAAGGCCAGTGGGCTTAGCATGGCTATTCGGTGATATCTTTTTGCACGGCTCATCGTCCCCTCCGTCGTCGGTCTTATCCAACATTGGCAAGGAACAATGATCGCGTGCAAATCACTGCTCAGAGAGAGCGCCGTGACCGGCCCATCTTAGGGCTTTGACACCGTTTGATCAGCGGCTTTCAGCGCAGCAGGCAATTGCTGGGCCAAAACGTCCAGCTCTGCGTCCGGGCCACATGATACGCGGATACATCGATCCAATGGCGCCACACCGGGCATGCGCACGAACACATCGCGCGCAGCCAGCTGCGACAACACCGCGCGGGCATAGACGCCGTCACGTCCGCAATCGATGGCAACGAAATTTGTAGCCGACGGCAGGGGGCGCAAACCATTGTCATGCGCAATCTGCGCGATGCGCCCGCGCGCGCCCTCAATCAGCAGTTTCATATAGGCGGCCCATGTGCGGTCTTGCAGCGCAGCCAAGGCACCCGCCTGTGCAATCGCATTCACCCCGAAATGATTGCGCACCCGGTCAAAGGAGGCGATCACCGAAGTGGCCCCCAGCGCATAGCCAATCCGCGCCCCTGCCAGCCCGTAGGATTTGGAAAATGTCCGCATCCGGATCACGCGCGGGTCATCAAGGGCGGTGGTGGGCACGGCCTCTGGTGGGGCCATTTCCAAATAGGCCTCGTCCAAGCACAGTAAAGTGCCCGCAGGCAAAGCCGCAATCATCGCGTCAATCTCGGCCCCCGTCAGCCATGACCCCATCGGGTTGTCGGGATTGGCCAGGTAGATCAACTTGGCTCCGGTCAGCCGTGCGCGGTCCAGAAGCGCTTCTGGGTCTTCGCGATCATCACGGTATGGCACTTTATGCAAAACGCCGCCAAACCCGGCCACATGGTAATTGAACGTCGGGTATGCGCCGTCCGATGTCACCACCGCATCCCCCGGCGCGATCAACAGGCGCACCAAAACGCCCAAAAGCCCGTCGATCCCCTCTCCCACAAGGATATTGTCCGGCGTACAGCCGTGAAACTGTGCCAAGGCGTGGCGCAGTTCATGGCTCAGACTGTCACCATACTTCCAGATATCCGCGGTTGCCCCGGCCATGGCTGCCATCGCACGCGGTGACGGGCCAAAGCCGTTTTCATTCGCGCCCAAACGTGCCGCAAACGGCGCGCCGCGCTCTCGCTCAAGCGTCTCGGGCCCCACAAAGGGAACAGTGGCAGGCAGGGCGGCAACAAGCGGGGTCAGGCGAAGATCGTATGTCATGGCATCACCGCTATCAGCTTGGCCGATAAGCGCAAGCGAAACTGCAAAAAACCGGCCCGCGACAGCGCCTGCCGCAGGCCAATGACATCATGCAAGGCGCAGGCGTGGCCGGATGATCATGTCAAACACCAGCACTGCGGCTAAAACCGCACCCGCCATCGGAAAGGCCAGCGCCAGAACAACCGCAATCCATTGTGCCACACGCCAACGTGGCATGTTCTTGGGCGGGGGTGGCGCATGTATCGCCCAACGTCCCGCAGGACGCCGCTTCCACCACATCACAACACCCGACAAGCATAGGAAGATAACGCCAAAACAGACGACAGTATTGGCCAGCACGCTCCAAAATCCCAAGGTGCCCATATGCAACGCAATACCTACGGCCATCGCCTTGCCCATCATGCTGTAATCGGCAAAGCGCACATCGGCCAGAATATCCCCGGAATATTGGTCAATATGCACGATGCGATCGGATGTTGGATCGGTCGAGTCTGTCGACATAGAATCGCGGCTGATGGTCCAGACCCCACGCGCGGTCATGGGCATATTCAGCTGATATCGGCCGTGAAAGCCGATCTCATGCGCGAAGGCCACAACCCGGTCCATATCCGGGCTGTCCCCCGCCGATCCTGCCTGTGTGATCATCGGCATATCGGCCATCGACCCATGTCCAGCATGCGGATCAGACGCCGGCATCGGTGTCTGCTCTAACGCCCAGGGCACCTCTTTGGTGCCTCCATTAAGCGCCTGCGCATGGGTGACATCGCTGACCGGGATCCCGGAATATTTCCCCGCTGGAAAGCTGGACCAGGCTTGCACCATTTTTTCGCCCCAGACGCCGGTCCACGACAAGCCCGAGATCAGGAAGAAAAGCAACGCGACCGACAGCCACAGTCCCACCGCACCATGCAAGGAGCGCCACAGGCTGCGCCCGCGCAACCCCCATCGCGGGAGCGTTTCACGCCACCCACGCCCATCGCGCGGCCACCACAAATACAGGCCTGTCACCAGCAGAATGATCCCGAAAGACGCTGCAATCTCGATCATCCGGTCGCCGGTTACGCCGATCATCAGATCACTGTGCATCGTATCCATCGTGTCATACCAGCCAGAGCGGCGGCTGAAACTGTCCAGCACGGCAGCTGAATACGGGTCCACCACGGCCATCATCTGCCCATCGACCGTATCGATACGGAAGATCGCTGCCCTGTCCGCGCCGCGGGGCGCGATATATTGTGCCACTGTGCCGCCTTGGGGGAAGGCTGCCAAGGCCGCATCCGCCTGAACCGAGACGGGTAAGGCCGTGTCTTGGGCGATCACGCGCATCGTCTCCCCATCGCGGCCATCAATCCAGGCGATCCACAACATTGTCATCCCGGTCACTGCAAGCATTAGAAAAAAGGGAATAACATATAATCCGGCATAGAAATGCCAGCGCCAGACAGCACGGTAAAATGTTGCCTTGCGGCCCAGATCGGGCGCTGCGTCAGAGGGTGAGGGTGTTGAAAGGGCGGCCATCAGCAGGCCCCCAGTTCGCGAAAACTGTATAACATCATTTATGGCTCCGATATCCGCCGCCAGATTTGGCGCGGAGTGGTCTGATTTCTTTACGAAAGACTAGGATCAGGCAGATATCGGCGGGGCGCGGGCCACCCCATCATATAATGGACGGCTGGCCTGCCAATGCACCGGGCCGCGCAGCGCATGCCGGGCGGTCTGATAGGTCACCCCACGCTGCGGAATGTTCGGCGCAACGGCGGTATCTGTGGCGTGATGCAGCAGGCAATGATGGGCCGGCGCGGATTGGCGCTCAATCGGTGTGCCATTGGCATCAAGCACCAGCACTTCTAACCCTGTGCCGGTACAAATCACCACTGTCTGCGCGCCAATGACTTCTGCCAACACCGCCGAGGATTTCGGCAGCGCCACGCCCAACAGAACGCTTAGAACTAAAAGGCAACGTAGGATGCGCAACACCATGCGACCACCCTAAGCGACGGTCGCTAAGGGGGCAACGGCAAACGCCTGTGGGATTATGTCGCAGACCTGTTTCCAAGCCAGCGCCACCCTACGCGTCCACCGGTTCAGCCCGCCACAAACCAACAGACATAAAACGGCCCCCGGCAAAGCTGCACGGGGGCCAGTTTCGTCAATCAGGCTCGTTCTGGTTCACTGCCCTCGAAAGCGGTTTATTTGCCTAGGCCATCTCGACGTCCAGGGCGAGCGCACCCGCCCCCGATCTGGGTCATTGCGTTCAATGCAGCTGTTTGGCGCCGCAGCTCATCAATGTGACACGGGTCGTGCGCCCCGCCATCTGGATTTCTGTCACGTTTAACGCCTGCGGTGTGCGGTCATGTTCCAGCACCTCAATCGAGGCACCGCCAAAGCTGGCATCAACCAGATGTTTCAATGCAGGGCCGGCCAGCTCGGCCTGATACCCGCCGGAAATGCGGCGCAATGGAACATCGGCAAAGGCTTGTGTTGCAATGATCAGCTGCATTGGATCGTCCTTGTGAACGCAAATACTCTTAACTCCGGCACCCAAACGGCCCCGGTTAGGGTATCCCCGGTCGCGACTGCGCACATCCGGGGACGGTCATTTTGCGGCAATCGCCCTTAGCTGCAACCAGAGGTGCCGCCACAGGTGTTGCACTTCATGCAGGTGCCATTGCGCACCAGCGTGTAATTGCCACAATCGCCACAGGCTTCGCCCTCATAGCCTTGCATCTTGGCCTTGGCGCGCCGGTCCATCGACACCGTGCCCGATGCCACCGCAGTGGATGCCTGCGGCTGTTGGCTGGGCTGGGTGGCAAACGCAGTGACGCTTTCGCTGGTTGCGGTGACGGTCGTCGTCGTCGCCTGTCCGCCTTGCAGCACCATCAGCTCTTGCGGCATCCGTTTACGCAGATAGCCCGAGGACGAGATCTGGCGCAGCACTTCCAAAGATTTTTGCGCCGCATCTTCGCTGATGTCTTCGATATTGGTCTGACCTTCATGTGAGCCACCGCCCAGATCATCAAATGTGTGGCCCTGTGGTTTGACATGCGCCAGATCGGTGCGATCCAGATAGGAAATCGCCAATTCGCGGAACACATAATCCAGGATCGAGGTGGCCGATTTCACCGAGTCATTGCCCTGCACCATGCCAGCGGGTTCAAATTTGGTGAAGGTGAACGCATCGACGAATTCATCCAACGGCACGCCATATTGCAAGCCAACTGACACAGCGATGGCGAAGTTGTTCATCATCGCGCGGAAGCCTGCACCCTCTTTGTGCATATCGATGAAGATCTCGCCAAGCGCACCGTCATCATATTCCCCGGTGCGCAGATAGACCTTATGACCGCCGACAATCGCCTTTTGGGTATAGCCCTTGCGGCGCGAAGGCAGCTTTTCACGGTTGGACCGGACCAGCTCTTTGACGATCACTTTCTCAATGATCTTTTCGGCCAGAACAGCGGCTTTTTCCTGCGGCGTACCCGAGGCCAGAACCTCTTCTGCCTCTTCGTCGTCTTCGATCAGCGCGGCGGCCAATGGCTGCGACAACTTCGACCCGTCACGATACAGCGCGTTGGCCTTGATGCCCAAGGACCATGACAGCTCATACGCCGCTTTCACGTCTTCGATGGTGGCATTGTTCGGCATATTGATCGTTTTTGAGATCGCGCCGGAAATGAACGACTGTGCCGCGGCCATCATCGTAATGTGGCTGTCCACCGACAAGAAGCGCTTGCCTTTCTTACCGCAAGGGTTGGCGCAGTCAAAGACCGACAGATGTTCGTCCTTCAGATGCGGCGCACCCTCCAATGTCATCGTGCCGCAAACATGATCATTGGCAGCGTCGATCTGGGCCTTGGTAAAGCCAAGGTGGCGCAGCATGTCAAAAGACGGGTCGTTCAATTTGGCCACTGGAATACCCAGTGTTTTCAAGCAGAAATCTTCGCCTAGGGTCCATTGGTTGAACACAAAGCGGATGTCGAATGCCGATGGCAGCGCCGCGGCAATCTTTTTCAGCTCGGCTTCACCAAACCCGTGACCGATCAATGATGTGGTGTTGATCGCCGGGCAATTGCCCAACGAAGCATGACCAACAGCATAAGACACGATTTCCTCGGCCTGCGCCGATCCATAGCCCAGCTTTGCCAAGGCCGCAGGAACCGATTGGTTGATGATCTTGAAATACCCGCCACCGGCAAGCTTCTTGAATTTCACCAATGCAAAGTCTGGCTCGATCCCGGTCGTGTCACAATCCATCACCAGACCGATCGTGCCAGTCGGTGCGATGACCGACACCTGGGCGTTACGGTAGCCGTGCTGTTCACCCAGCGACAGCGCCTGATCCCATGCGCCTTTGGCCAGCGCGGTCAGACCCTCTTGCGGGCAGTTTTCCAGATCCAGCGGAACCGGCTTCACCGCCAGGGCTTCATAGCCGTCGGTTTTACCATAGGCCGCATTGCGGTGGTTACGGATGACGCGCAGCATGTGATCGGCGTTTTTCTTATAGCCTGGGAAAGTTCCCAGCTCCCCCGCCATTTCGGCCGAGGTTGCATAGGACACGCCGGTCATGATCGCGGTCAAGGCACCGGTCAACGCCCGTCCCTCGTCACTGTCATAGCCGTAGCCCATATTCATCAGCAAACCGCCGATATTGGCATAGCCCAGACCCAGGGTGCGGAAATCATAAGACCGCTGGGCGATCTCTTTTGATGGGAACTGCGCCATCAAAACCGAGATTTCCAGCGTCACTGTCCAGATGCGGGTGGCATGCATATAGGCTTCTGCATCAAACGCGCCGTCCTTATAGAAGGTCAGCAAATTCATCGACGCCAGGTTACATGCGGTATCGTCCAAGAACATGTATTCCGAACATGGGTTGGACCCACGGATCGGACCATCTTCCGGGCAGGTGTGCCATTCATTAACTGTGTCGTGGAACTGAATCCCCGGATCGGCGCAGGCCCAGGCCGCATGACCCACCTGTTCCCACAGATCCCGCGCCTTGATCGTTTTGGCGACAGAACCGTCGGTGCGCTTTAGCAGTTCCCAATCGGCATCATCTTTGACAGCCTGCAAGAACGCATTGGTCACCCGCACCGAGTTATTGGAGTTCTGACCCGAGACCGAGGAATAGGCCTCAGAATCCCAATCAGTGTCATAGGTTGGGAACTCAATCGCGCTGTAGCCCTGACGTGCGTATTGCAATACGCGCTTGATATAGGTTTCCGGGATCATCACACCCTTGGCGGATTTGATCGCCGCTTTCAGCGCCGGGTTGGTCGATGGATCGACCGAGCTTTCATCAGAGCCATCAAAGGCGCGGATCGCTTCAAAGATTTTGTTCAGCTCGCGCTCATGCAGTTTGGAACCCGCAACAAGCGAGGCCACTTTCTGCTCTTCGATGACCTTCCACGACACGAATTCCTCAATATCGGGGTGATCCATATCCACGATCACCATCTTGGCGGCGCGGCGCGTGGTACCACCCGATTTGATCGCACCGGCTGCGCGGTCACCGATTTTCAAAAAGCCCATCAGGCCAGAGGATTTACCACCGCCCGACAGGGCCTCATTCGCGGCACGCAGGCTGGAGAAGTTTGTGCCTGTGCCCGAGCCGTATTTGAACAGGCGCGCTTCGCGGACCCACAGGTCCATGATGCCCCCGTCATTAACCAGATCATCATCGACCGACTGGATAAAGCAGGCATGTGGCTGCGGATGTTCATAGGCGCTGTTAGACGCGGTCAGTTTGCCGGTTTTGTAATCGACATAATGGTGGCCCTGACCCGGACCGTCGATCCCATAGGCCCAGTGCAAACCGGTGTTGAACCATTGCGGGCTGTTGGGCGCACCCATCTGTCCGGCCAGCATGGCACGCATTTCGTCATAATAGGCCTGCGCATCGGCTTCGGTGGTAAAATATCCACCCTTCCAACCCCAATAGGCCCAAGCCCCTGCCAAACGGTCAAACACCTGCTTGGCCGAGGTTTCGCCGCCGAAACGCTCTTCCTTTGGTAGTTTCGCCAAAGCGGCGTCATCTGCAACCGAACGCCACAAAAATTCTGGCATTCCCTTTTCAGGGACTTTCTTCAAGATGGCCGGAATGCCAGCCTTGCGGAAATATTTCTGCGCCAGGACATCGGACGCAACCTGGCTCCAGCGTGCCGGAACCTCTACCGCATCATTGCGGAACACGATCTTGCCGTCAGGGTTCTTGATCTCTGACGCAGTGGTGGTGAAGGAAATGTCGCCATAGGCACCGTTTTGTGCCGTCGTGAACTTACGTTCAATTTTCATCTGCCCTGATCCATCTCGTGTACAAACTCTGCCAAGCGATGTCTAAACCGAACAGCGCACGCCACCGCGACCTAACGCGAAGCGATGTCCTGGCATGTGCCATGTGACTTGAGCTGACCGGGCCTGCGGACACCACATATTGTGTCGCCATCGCCGATTGGCCACAAATTGACGGAGAGCGCCGCTCAGGTCAATGAATCTTTCACCATTCAAATACGGTTTTTCGAGTTGACGGTTGGCGCATATTTTTGGCCGCCAAAGGATTGTGCGATTCCTCCACAAGATCCACCGCCGCCCCTGTGGACAAGTTAACGCCACATAGCCAAGCTATATTGGAAAAAATCGCGATATCTAGGGATTTTCCACCGGTTTCATCCACAGCCTACCACATGTAGTTAAGAATTCTTAACGATGCCGATCAAATTTTACGCAATTTCCGGGGCAGTAATTTTGTGGCGTTGTGGTCACAGGTCACAGGGCCACCACATGTGGTATAGGCCGAATCAAAAACATTGGACAATCCGAAGATTTCCAACGTGACTGACTACCAAATGTAATTGAAGTGGTCGGGGCAGCGAGAATCGAACTCACGACCTTCTGTACCCAAAACAGACGCGCTACCAGGCTGCGCTATGCCCCGACTGCGCTCTCTCTAACGATAGTGATCAGAAAGGAAAAGGGGGTATGTGATTTTTTTTGAAACTATTTGCACGGTGCCGCCGCATCGGGCTGCGATACTAGATTGTGTGCCATAATGGCGCCCGGCAGCAAACCAAGCGCACGCGCCTGCCCTGCGTTGACCTCTAAGACAAATTGCGCAGGCTGGGCTGAGGGAATCGGCGTTTCATCATGCGGGCGCGCATTTTCATGCAGATCGACAACGGTGCCGCTATGATCCATGAACACCATATCCAGTGGTATCAACGTGTTCTTCATCCAAAAGGCCACATCATGTTCGCGCGGATAAACAAACAGCATTCCGGCCTGTTGTGGCATGGAGTCGCGGAACATCAGCCCGCGGGCCCGCTCATCGGCGGTCTGCGCCACCTCAATGGCAATTCTCTGCGCCCCGTTATCGGTTTGGAAAATCGCCGCATCTGGGGCGCAGTGTGTAAGCTGCGCGGCACCAGCGGTTACGGCCCAAATCGTCATCATGAAAGACAAGATAAACTGCCGCATTGCCGCCCCCCCCCAAAAAATCACCGATGTTTCGACAGCAGGCTATCAGCCCTCTTCACTGCTGCGCAAGGCAACGTCCCATGAGACAACCTGCGCGGCCATTCTGCCCCGGCGCCCGTCAATCACCCGTAGGCAGATCGCCTCCCCCGGGCCAAGGTCGGCAAAGCCAGACCGGCGCAGCACTTCGATATGAATAAACACATCCTCTGGCCGGCCGAAAACATTGGCAAAACCAAAGCCTTTGGCCTTATCGAACCATTTCACACGCGATGGTTCCAACGGCAAGGTGTGTAAATCCTCAACCTCGGCCCGGCCTAAATCTTCGATCGGCGGGACATTTTCATCGCCTTCAGGGGGTTCAATCTCAAGCACTTCAACGGCCTGCACACCGCGCGGCGTGGCCTGAATATGCACTGTAATTTGGGCATTATCTGCCACCGAGCCTTGGCCAAAATTGCGCAAGACGTTGGCGTGCAGCAAAATATCCGGACCACCCTCGGCATCCAAAATAAATCCGAACCCTTTACCAGGGTCGAACCATTTTACCTTTCCGGTGAGTTTCCGCTGGCCCGCTACCGAGTCGTCCATAAAAAAATCCGATACATCATAAATGGTTGCCCCGCAGCGGCCCAACTGCAGGTTCCCCCCAGTGTCGCAAATTTTCACACGCAATCAAGAGAAAAGTTCGAAATTGTCATATGTTACCGACTTCACGAAGCGTGAAATCACGGATTTAAGCGTGTGATCAGCCAGTTATCTGACGCAAGGTCACGCACCCAACGGAACCGATCATGTAACCGAAATGCACCATCCGCCCAGAACTCAATTTCCGTCGGAATAATGCGATAACCGCCCCAAAATGGCGGACGGTCGGGGTTGGTTCCCAATCGCGGAGTCAGCTTGGCAACTTCGGCCATCAAGGTCGCGCGCCCCTCCAGTGGCTGGCTTTGATGGCTGGCCCAGGCACCAAGGCGCGATTTCAGCGAACGTGATTTATAATAGGCATCCGCTTGCGGCCCGTCCTCGCGCGCCACCGTGCCGCGCACCCGAATCTGCCGGCGCAGAGACTTCCAATGCATCACAAATGCAGCCTTGCCCGCGTCATCGATTTCCTGCGCCTTGACCGAACCGTAATTCGTGTAAAACACAAAAGCCCCGCCTGATGGTGCGCTGCTGGGTTCGATCTCTTTCAGCAAGACCATACGCGCATTGGGCATCCCATCGGCATCCACTGTTGATAATGCGATGGCATTGGGGTCGTTGACCTCTGTCGCCTCGGCTTCGGTCAACCATGATTGCGCGATCACGAAGGGATCATTCCCTGCAAATTTTCCGCTGCGATCTGACATAAACGGCACTCCTGCGTGGTCTGCGCCACATCACGCGTGGCGTATGGCACATATGTATCCTTCACGCCCCACCTGCCAAGGGCGCAGGTCTGGCATGGCTTGTCTTAGTCGCATGTTTCACCTAAGCCACTTTCACTTACCAGAGGGAAGCGGGGTTACCTGATTATGTCCAATAACCTTATGGCGGGCAAACGCGGCCTTATCATGGGCCTGGCGAATGATAAATCCATCGCCTATGGCATTGCCAAACAGCTTGCAGACGCAGGAGCAGAGCTTGCTCTTTCGTATCAGGGAGAAGCCCTGAAAAAGCGCGTCGATCCTTTGTCCCAGCAGTTGAACTGCGACACGATTGTCGAATGTGATGTGTCAAACGGGGCGTCGATTGACGCGCTTTTCGACACGTTGAAAGAAAAATGGGGCAAGATCGACTTTGTCGTTCACGCCATCGGCTTTTCGGACAAAAGCGAGCTGCGTGGCCGCTATGTCGATACATCGGCGGATAATTTCCGTATGACGATGGATATTTCGGTCTACAGCTTTACCGCTGTGTGCCAACGCGCAGCCGCCATGATGCCCGAAGGCGGGTCATTGCTGACATTGACATATTACGGCGCCGAACAAGTGATGCCGCATTACAATGTGATGGGCGTGGCAAAGGCGGCATTGGAAGCATCGATCAAATATATCGCCGAGGATCTGGGCAAAGACGGCATTCGCTGCAATGCGATTTCCGCCGGTCCGATCAAAACGCTGGCTGCGTCGGGTATCGGGGATTTCCGCTATATCATGAAGTGGAATGAGCTGAATTCACCATTGCGCCGCAATGTGACACAAGACGAGGTGGGCAAAGCCGCCCTGTTCTTGCTGTCCGATCTGGGCTCTGGCACGACCGGGGAAAACCTGCATGTCGACGCGGGATATCATGTCGTAGGCATGAAGGCGGTTGATGCGCCCGATATTGACGTTGTGACCAACAAAAAGTAAGACTTGCCCCCCTGTCTTAAGGGGGGCTCGTATGATTTTCTCTGCCTTTTTAGCAATCTATCTTGTGCATCTGGCGGCCGCAATTTCGCCCGGCCCTGCGGTGTTGTTATGCGCACGCACCGGCCTGACCGAAGGGTTCATGCGCGGCACATATCTTGCGATCGGTGTCGGTCTGGGGGCCTGCGTATGGGCCTGTGCCGCGCTATTCGGGCTGGCGGTTTTGTTCAAACTGGCCCCTGCCCTGCTCACGGTTCTGAAATTCTTTGGTGCGGGGTATCTGGCCTATCTGGCCTATAAAATGTGGCGCGATGCGGCGCAGCCCTTAAACACGGATTTGCCCAAGCTCAGCCGCAGCCGCGGACCCATGGGCCTGATCTGGCTAGGTGTCACCACCCAGCTGGCCAATCCCAAACCTGCAGTCTTCTTCGGCACCATCTTCCTGACATTCATCCCTGTGGATGCCCCGCTTTGGGCATTTCCGGTAATTTTGCTGATGGTATTCATCAATGATGCCGGGTGGAACGTGATTGTCGCACGTGTCTTCTCATTAGAGCGCACACGGCAGATTTATCTGAACGCAAAAGCAAAGATTGACCGTGTATTCGGCGGCTTGCTTGCGCTATTGGCAGCCAAATTGGCGCTGACCTGACGGAGAGAGACGATGAATGACCGCCTGCCACATGAAAAAGGCTTTCATATCAGCTGGGACCAGATCCACCGCGATGCCCGCGCGCTGGCCTGGCGCTTGGATGGCAAAGGCCCCGATGACGGTGCGTGGCGCGCGGTTGTTGGCATCACCCGGGGCGGGTTGGTGCCTGCGGCCGTCGTAGCACGCGAGCTGGACATCCGCGTCGTCGATACGATCTCGGTCAAAAGCTACAACCACCAAACCCAGTCAGAGCCGCATGTGATCAAATCCCCGCAGGCGGATGTGATGGGCGATCAGGGCGAAGGTGTTTTGATCATTGATGACCTGGTCGATTCCGGGCGAACCTTGGCCCTGGTGCGCGAGATGTATCCCAAAGCAATGTTCGCCACCGTCTATGCAAAACCGCTGGGCCGACCTTTGGTCGACAGTTTCATTACCGAAGTCAGCCAAGACACATGGATCTTTTTTCCATGGGATATGGCGCTGCAATATGTCCAACCCTATCGCGGAAGCGAAAATTAAAACAAAGCGTTACGACCCGGTTTTAACCTATCGACGTAGGGCGGGGTCATTCCTGAAGTTCTTTTCGCCGCATCGGCATCTGATCGATTGCGGCGAAAAGGTCAGGCACCTGGATCGGCCGACGCAGGCGCAGCTTTACACCGCCGTCTTTGCCTATCAACATAACTTCAAACCCGTTCACGCCCAAACGCTCGCGGATCGCTGATCGCGCTTGCGGCTGCGTGTCGCTTAGAACCACGATGTCACGATCGGCCAAACCGTCAAGCGCCTGCGACAGCAGATCCTTTTGTTGCGCATAAAGCGGATCCGCATCGGACGAGGCGAAAATAACCACAAGCCGGTTTTCCCAGCGAAACATATCCAGCGCGGTCTCATTTGGGCCAAGCGGTCTGTCCAACCCCTGTGCACCGGCATTGGCAGCGATGCCCAAACTCAAGCCGATACCCAGACCCAAACCAATCGTTAACCCAGTCCTACACATCTGCGTCACGCAGCTTACTGTATAGTGTCTCATGCGTTGCTCCCGGTTGGGCGTGATCTTGTCCTGTCTTGTGCTTAACCGATACGTTACGATGATTGTCTGAAGGATGCGTATAAGAAATTCAATATTTCTTATGGTGCACTGCTGCAATCAGCGCCTGTGGCGCAGGTGGGGGGCACGGGTGCCGGTGGAGCTTCTGGTTCTGTCAGCGGTGTGGTTTCCACCATTGGAACCGGTGCAGGCGTGATCGCATCGGCGGGTGTTTCCTCGGGCAAATCGGCCCCTAACTGATCCAGCCCTTCCACAGTGACGGTCGCGCCATCTTGGGGATCTTGGGGGACCCCTTCAACATCTGCGCCGCCCGCCCCACTATCAGAACAGACATAGACCGTGCCGCCCACAACGACCGCTGTTACCGCAACCGCCGCAAGCCCGGCAGGCGTTGCAGCTGCCAAGGCCGCGATACCCGCATCTTGCAGCCGGTCCCGCAACTTTGCCCCGGTTGTTTCAACGACGACGGCACCGATATCCTCGCCCACCACCTTACCGGTGGTGTCGCGCGCGACATCCCCCACCGAACCGGTCAGAGATTTTGCCGCCTGGGTCGAGCCGTTCACCCGTTCGCAAAAACTGCGAGAAGGCGCACGGCAATGGCCCAACCCATCTTGCGCCCCTTCGGCATAGCCGATGTAGGTCTCATTTTCCTTGTCCCATTGCAGGCAAAACGCGCCGCGCGTCTTATCCTCCATCTCGGGTGTCAGGGCGCGCAGTGTCACAAGGCCCGGACAGGTGATATCCCCCTTGCCACCAAACAATTTTTCCCGCATCGAACGACTGTCTTGCAGCAACGTATTATCCGCATCATAGGCAAATTCATATTGCTGCCCCCGGAGAGAGGTCTGGCACCGCTCTAACGTGGTTTGCGCCTGAGCCATCGGTACAAGCGGAACGCCTGCAATAACAGGGGCCATGCCGACACATAACGCAAGAACAGGGCGGATCATCACATCTCCTTTGGCTAAAGATTTCCGTAGCCTAGCAAATCCGCACCCAAAGCCGAAATGACAAATCCGCGTGCACAATTGCCCTTGATGGTTTGACCATTCGGGCAGAATAGACATAGTTTTTGGAATAGATCGGGAAAAGACTTCCCCAAATGCCACCCTTTGCGCTCAGACTGAACTGTAATGATTGATAAATGTAGCCCCTTCCCCCGGCCCGGAGACATCGTGTGACAGAGCAAACCCCTAACGCCCCCCCTGCCGAAGATCCGCCACTGTCAGTGGGTCAACGCCCTCAGACCCGCATTCAGCTGCGCAACACCAAGGCCATATTAGAGGCCGCGCTGGATGTGTTCTCGCAATATGGGTTTCGTGGATCGACTTTGGATCAAATCGCACAGGCCGCCGGACTGTCAAAGCCCAATCTGCTGTATTATTTTCCATCAAAAGAGGCCATCCATGTGGCGCTTTTATCAGGCCTGATGGAGGTTTGGCTGGCACCGCTTTATGCTTTGGATGCCGATGGTGATCCACGCGATGAAATCATGGGCTACATGCGCCGCAAGCTTGAAATGAGCCGGGAAATGCCGCGCGAATCGCGCCTGTTTGCCAATGAGGTGCTGCAGGGGGCGCCGCGCTTTCTAGATGGGATCGAAGGAGAGCTGAAAACTCTGGTCGATGCCAAGGCCGCAATCATCGCAACATGGTCGCAACAGGGAAAAATTGCCGCAATTGATCCCTATCACTTAATTTTTTCGATTTGGTCACTGACACAGCATTATGCGGATTTCGATGTCCAGGTCCGCACGATCTTGGGGCCAAAGCGCGATTCCTTTGCCGAGGCAGAGACCTTCCTGGAAACCTTATTTTCCAGACTGTTGGTCCCGTGACCGTATAGGTTGTGACCCGGCCCGACCTTGCCCGCCTTAACGATTCGGTAAATATCCGCGCGTAGATTGAATATGTGGGGGTGCATCTCAAATGGAGTTGGGGAGATGGACCGTATAACTGGGTTGAATCCACAGGTTGGGTGGTCACCGTTACTGCTGACACCTGCCCTGAAAGTTGCACCGGCAACAACGGTAGAAGCCGTTGTTTCAAGTGCAAATGTAAACGGTGGCATGGGAGGCAGCGTTGATACGCAGACTGGAGAAGGTAAGGCTGCTGCCGCGCTTGCGCAATCTGTGAAAAGCCGCACATCAACAGACGAGGCTGCGCAAAGCGTCTCATCGTCTGATCTTTTATCGGCACCGGCTGGCCCGCCGCCGACCTTCAGGGTAACGCAGCTACAGCAAGAAGCTGCGCGCCTGCGTGCGGGAATGTTTAGTGCCAGCACAGATGCCGCTGCTGTAGAAACAGCTACCCCGGCGCAATCGACACCCGTCGTGCAAGAAACGCGCTCGACCAGCCGGTCAAGCGATGGCACGACCACGGAAACGGTCACAACAATGACCCGCACGGTGACGTCGAGGGCACCGACAGAAACGCCGCCAGAAACGGCGGAAACCAAAAAGGTCGAATTGGAACAGGTGCAAGCCGAGATCAAACAGATCGAAACGCGCACTACTGAACCCGAAGCTGCCCCAAGGGGATATGAAACTGTCGCTGCAGAACCCATGCACGACTTGGATGTGACCCGCTAAACCGCCATCTGCGGGATTACGCGGGCGCGTCTCCCCCCAACCAGTCAGCTTGCGATCCTGCACTTGGGCCGCGTGGATGCTCCCACGCGGCCCTTGGCGATACCTATCGCCGTATCACTGTGCCGCCTGTGATGACGGATTATTGGGGTGGCTGGTCCAATTTCCGTAGCCCGCCACCGGCGTGCCCGTCCGCTGATCGACCTCACCCAATGCCAATTCACGCATCGAAATGCAATCCACCGGACATACATCAACGCATAGATTGCACGCCACGCATTCCTCATCCTTGACCGAATAGACCCGATCCGACGATACTGCGATCGCCTGATGCGAGGTGTCTTCGCAGGCAGCATAACACCGACCACATTTGATACAATCGTCTTCGTTGATCTGCGCCTTGGTCACATAATTGAGATTCAGATATTGCCAATCCGTGGTGTTGGGCACGGCGCGACCAGAGATCTGATCGACACTGGTGAAGCCCTTTTTATCCATGTAATCTGATAGTCCAGAGATCATTTCCTGCACGATTTTGAACCCGTAGGTCATCGCCGCCGTGCACACCTGCACGTTGCTTGCCCCAAGCGCCAGAAATTCCGCCGCGTCGCGCCAAGTTGTGACCCCGCCGATACCCGAAATTGGCAGACCGGCCGTTGCTGGATCGCGCGCGATCTCGGCCACCATATTCAGTGCAATCGGCTTGACGGCTGGGCCGCAGTAGCCGCCGTGACTGCCCTTTCCATCAATCGTGGGCTGCGGTGCGAAATTATCCAAATCTACGGATGTTATTGAATTAATTGTATTAATCAGGCTGACAGCATCTGCACCACCGCGTTTTGCTGCCTGTGCAGGGGCGCGAATATCCGTAATATTGGGCGTCAATTTTACGATCACCGGCATCCGCGTATAGTGCTTACACCAGCGCGTCACCATTTCGATATACTCAGGCACCTGCCCGACGGCAGATCCCATACCACGTTCGGCCATACCATGCGGACAGCCGAAGTTCAGCTCAATCCCATCTGCCCGGGTCTCCTCAACCCGAGGCAAAATCGCTTTCCAAGCCTCTTCCTCGCATGGCACCATGATAGAGGCGATCAGCGCCCGATCCGGGTAATCACGTTTGACCGAGGTCATCTCTTGCAGATTCACCTCCAACGGGCGATCGGTGATAAGTTCAATGTTATTGAGCCCCAAAACACGCCGATCGGCACCGTAAACGACACCGTAGCGCGGACCGTTGACATTCACCACCGGCGGGCCTTCGGCACCCAGTGTTTTCCACACAACACCGCCCCAGCCTGCCTCAAATGCACGGCGCACATTGTATTCCTTATCCGTGGGCGGCGCCGAGGCCAACCAAAATGGATTGGGAGATTTGATCCCCAGGAAGTTGCTCGTCAGATCCGCCATGGATTATCCCTTCGCCAAGAAAAGGTGAATATCTTCAGCCGCATCGCGCCCCTGCGCCACAGCTGTCACAGTCAGATCATCACCTGCATGGGTGCAATCCCCCCCAGCCCAAACACGCGCCATACTGGTGCGCCCGGCGCCGTCCGTGATGATCTTGCCGCCTTTCACAATCACAATTTCGGGCATGTCCCCAAGGGTTTGACCGATAGCTGTGAAACATTGATCGGCCGGCAGGCGGAAGGTAGCGTCGGTCATTTCCAGCCCGTCGGGCCCGTTTTTGGTGTAGCAAAATTCAATATGACGCACCGCGCCATTGCCGATAATCGCTTTGGGGGCCGCATGTTCGATGATCCGCACACCGCGCGACAGTGCGATCTCTTGTTCATGCGCGGACGCAGGCATGGCATCGCGTCCACGCCGATAGACGATGGTGACATTTAACGCACCAAGCAGCTTGGCCTGAACCGCCGCATCCACCGCCGTCATCCCGCCGCCGATCACAACAACGTCACGCCCAATGGGCAGCGCGGCCAGATCGCTGGCCTGACGCAGCTGAGCAATAAAATTCGTTGCCGGAATGATATTGTCTTTATCTTCACCCTTCAGCCGCAGCGCATTTACCCCAGACAGGCCCATGCCCAAAAACACTGCGTCAGATTGCGCCAGAATATCGGACAAATCACCGTCCCCGGCCCGGCCCAACTGCCAGTTTTCCACCATCTTGATGCCGCCGATCTGCATCAGCCATGCGACCTCTGCCGCCGCGAACCCTTCTACAGCCTTATACGAAGCAATACCAAATTCGTTCAAACCGCCCGCTTTGGGCCGGGCGTCATATATCGTGACACTATGCCCTTTCATTGCCAGACGATGCGCACAGGCAAGCCCGGCAGGCCCCGCACCGATCACCGACACAGTGCGCCCGGTCGCTGCGGCACGGGTATAGGGATGATCTTGCCGCGCCATCACGCCATCAGTGGCAAAGCGTTGAAGACGCCCAATTTCGACCGGTTTACCTTCGGCCTTCATTCGCACACAGGCGCCTTCGCACAGGTTTTCGGTGGGGCACACTCTGGCACACATCCCACCCAAAATATTGCTGTCAAAAATTGTCATGCCCGCCGCATCCGGGGTCTGCGTTGCGATTTGCCGAATGAACAGCGGGATATCGATATCGGTTGGACAGGCCGTCTGGCAGGGCGCATCATGGCAGAAATAGCACCGATCGGCGGCCACCTGTGCTTCATGTGCGGTAAGCGAGGGCGCGATATCAGTGAAATTCTGCGCCAATGCGTCGGGGCTAAGCCGGTTGGCACAGATCCCTTCGGTAAGCTGGCTATTGGACATTGTGTCCTCCGTGCTGGCATCTGGTTTTGCTCAGGCTTGCACAAGCAATAATTTTATCAAGTGGTAAAAAATATTTACTCAGCAAAAGCCCTTCAACAGGACGCTAAAACCTGATTTCCGGGCCAATTGATTAATGTTTAAGCAAGCTGGAGTGAATTCCTTTGGTTCGTTAGCGCTTTTCACCTCTGCGTTCGTGGCGTATAAGCGCACGCAAACACCATTCAGGCCGTGCCGGGCGGAGAAACTATCATGCCTCCCGCACGCAATGAGGACAGCATGACCGATAACACCCGTGAAAATGATGTGGCCTTCATCAAGGCGCTGGCTGAGCTTTTGAACAAAAACGAGCTGACCGAAATCGCCGTGACCCGTGAATATGGCGATGATGACAGCCTGAAGGTTCGCGTTTCCAAACAAATGAACGTTGTGGCTGCGCCTGCTGCCTCTGCCCCTGCCGCGGCGGCGACCGCCCCTGCAGCCATTGCAGGCCCTGCCCCCACCGACACGCCTTCGGCTGCTGAAGATCCTGCAGACCATCCCGGCGCCGTTACATCGCCCATGGTTGGCACAATCTATATGTCACCAGAACCCGGCGCGAGCGCTTTCGTCAAACCCGGAGATCAGGTCAAAGAAGGCCAGACACTGCTGATCGTCGAAGCGATGAAAACAATGAACCATATCCCGGCGCCGAAATCCGGCACGGTCAAGCGTATCCTTGTGGATGATGCGCAGCCTGTGGAGTTTGGCTCACCGCTGATGATTATCGAATAAGGGGCCTGAGATGTTCGACAAGATCCTGATCGCCAACCGGGGCGAAATCGCACTGCGTGTCATCCGCGCGTGCCGCGAGATGGGGATCGCCTCTGTTGCGGTCCATTCAACGGCAGATTCGGACGCAATGCATGTGCGTATGGCCGATGAATCGGTGTGTATCGGTCCCAATTCTTCGACCGATAGCTATCTTTCCGTACCTGCCATTGTTGCCGCCTGTGAAGTGACCGGTGCGCAGGCAATCCACCCCGGTTACGGTTTCCTGTCTGAAAACGCGAATTTCGTGCAGATTCTGGAAGATCACGACATTAAATTCATCGGCCCCTCGGCGGAACATATCCGCATGATGGGCGATAAAATTACCGCCAAAGAGACGGCTGCAAAGCTGGGTATTCCGGTTGTTCCCGGCTCTGCCGGTGGTGTTCCGACCATTGAAGATGCGAAAAAAGTTGCCGCTGAAATGGGTTATCCGGTCATCATCAAGGCAACTGCCGGCGGCGGTGGTCGCGGTATGAAAGTGGCCCTGAACGAGGATGAGATCGAATCCGCGTTCCGCACGGCACGTTCAGAATCCAAAGCGGCCTTCGGTAATGACGAAGTTTATATTGAGAAATATTTGCAACGTCCGCGCCACATTGAAATTCAGGTCTTTGGCGATGGCAAAGGCCGTGGTGTGCATCTGGGCGAGCGTGACTGCTCGCTACAGCGGCGCCACCAAAAAGTGTTCGAAGAGGCGCCCGGCCCCTGTATCACCCCCGAAGAACGTGCGCGGATCGGTAAAATCTGCGCCGATGCCATCGGTCAGATGGGCTATGCGGGCGCGGGTACGATCGAATTTCTGTATGAGGATGGCGAGTTCTACTTCATTGAAATGAACACGCGCCTTCAGGTGGAACACCCAGTTACCGAAGCCATTTTTGGTGTGGATCTTGTGCGCCAACAAATCATGGTTGCCGCTGGTCTGGGTATGGAATTTGAACAAGACGACCTGCAGATCAACGGCCACGCGATTGAGGTCCGTATCAACGCAGAGAAACTGCCTAATTTCTCGCCCTGCCCGGGCAAAATCACCGCTTATCACGCCCCCGGTGGTTTGGGTGTGCGGATGGATTCGGCGCTGTATACCGGCTATTCTATTCCGCCCTATTACGACAGCTTGATCGCAAAATTGATCGTGCATGGCCGTGACCGCCCGGAAGCCTTGGCGCGCCTGCACCGCGCCCTGGGCGAGCTGATTGTCGATGGTATTGATACTACGGTGCCCCTGTTCGACGCCCTACTGCAAGAGCCAGACGTTCAATCGGGCAACTACTCCATCCATTGGCTAGAAAAATGGCTGGAGCGGAACTTCGGTAAATAAGTCATTCAGGCCCGCGTTCGTCGCGGGCCTTTTCACTGCCGGCTGCCTTATGCGCCGCCATCCCAGCAACGCTGTGGTTTCATTTGGAACACATCACACTGGCCGCAGCAGACAGGTGGCCCGGCGTTTGTTTTCAAGCCGAAAGTAATCATTCACAGGCTTGCGCCGCTGCACCGGCAGGCGCGTCCAATCAATCCATTCACAACTAAACCCCAAGACATCCGCCATCGCTTCCATCGCAGGGAACGACGGAATGCCGATCAAGGTTCGCTCCTGTCCGGGGAATTGCGCAATCGCGTTTAGATCTTTATCCGTTCGTTCACGGACAAGCTGAATCACCGGGCCGTTTCGGATCGCAAATTCACTGTCCACAATCACCAGCTTCGGCTTCAGCTGACGGATCAATCGAAACAGGCGCATGTGATCCATTACATGATACAAAATTCCCAGCACCGCGATGACATCATATTGCTCGCCTGCGGCAATTGCTTTTTCCATCCCGTCGAACACATCGTCGCAGCGCAAGCTAGAACGGGATTTATGATCCACTGCCGGAAAATCCGCGTAAGATTGCACAAGCCCGGCACGGCCTTCAATCCCCACCACCTCTGACGCGCCTGCGCAGGCGAAGGCGAATGTCCAGCGCCCGTCATGCGCGGCAAGATCGAGCACCCTAGCCCCTGCAATTTCATCCGCGAGCGGTGCGATAATCATGTCGTGGCGACAATTCATACGTTCAACAGGACCGGCCTGCCCTTCATATCGCGGGAGGTCGGGTAGAAAATCGAAAAAGCCCATAATTGCCTTCTGCCATTGGCTCAGTCATCTTGATACAGCAAGGTTAACCCGATGAGCTTGCGAAGCGATTAACGACGAACGGATAATGGAATGACAGACCGTCTGACCGCCCAGGCCCTGCTGACAGGCTATGCGCGTGGCATTTTTCCAATGGCTGAAAGTCGGGATGACGACACGCTGTATTGGTTTGAACCAAAGCTCCGTGGGATCATTCCACTGAACGGATTTCGGCTATCTCGCTCACTTGCGAAAGAGCTGCGCAAAGCGCGCTACCAAATCCGCGTGAACACGGATTTCCGCGCAACTGTAGAAGGCTGCGCTGCGCGGGACGAAACCTGGATTAATGATGCGCTATTCGCTTTATATGACGATTTGCATGCGGCCGATCATGCGCATTCGCTAGAGGTCTGGAACGGCGCAAAATTGGTTGGCGGCGTGTTCGGCGTAACGTTGGGTGGGGCGTTCTTTGGTGAAAGCATGTTTTCTCGCGTGCCCAATGCCTCAAAAATCGCACTCGCTTATGCGGTGGATCGCCTGCGTCAAAACGGCTTTAAATTGTTTGATACGCAATATTTAACCTCCCATCTGGCCAGTCTGGGAGGTATTGAAATTTCGCGTAAAGACTATCAGATACGGCTATCGCAGGCCCTGCACACCCATGCCAGCTTTACAAAACGTATCGAAGATGACCCTCAATCCGTATTACAGCGCATGACCCAAACATCATAGCGCGGATGATCCAATGCAGATAGTGCCGGGCTATCTGCCATCATCCACCCCGAAAAGGCCGGCTGTGTGGCACCTTTATCGGCGATCATGACCCGTGCATATGCGTTTGATGACGGGTCATTGGCGGGATACCGGCATTCTTGCAACGTAACGGTAATGAACCCGTATTGAACCGTTTGACCAACCGCTAGGTCGATATTTGATGCAACTCCGGTCACCTTATCCAGACCACGCAAAAGCGCGCCAGAGGATTCAGCCAAACCCGATGGCGCGTTCGCCGGGACGTCCTGCGCCCAGCCCGGGGTGCACAGCATCACAATTGATGCAATCATCGCAGCACAGCGCATTGGTTTCACTCTGGCTGCCAGGCCTCGTAATCACTGCGCGCAACCGGCTGCGCACGGTGCAACGATCCCGCCGGGACATATGCCGCTGGCGTGCCAGTCAGGTTTTCTTCATGCGGTTTTTCCCAAGACTTATGAGCCATCGGTGCAGTGGTCGGCGGCTCATCATAGGTGTGATGAAGCCAGCCATGCCAATCAGGTGTCACCCGGCTTGCCTGCGATTCCCCGTTATAAATAACCCAACGGCGTTTCGTATCTTTGGTTTGGTAAAAAATATTACCTTGTTCATCGCTACCGACTTTCACGCCGTTGCGCGATGTCCAGAAACGGGTTCCAAGGGTCTGACCATTCCACCAGGTCAAAATCTGAAGCAGGGTTTTCATGTGCTACCTCCGCGCGCTATCTGTCCCCTTATACCGCAGCAGGCGGTAAGGTCCAGTGGCCGTTTGAACCCATTGATACGACAGCTTTACATATCGAAGATTAACACATGACAACGCCTGCCGAAGAAATCTCCGACAGGCGTCATATACTGTGATCAGGACCGATTATCCTGCGGTTTTCGGCTCTTTCTTTTGGTCTGCATAGATAATTAACGGCTTGGCGTCCGCCGATTCGACCGCTTCTTGATTGACCACGATCTCTTCAACACCTTCCATACCCGGAAGCTCAAACATCGTATCCAGCAAGATATCTTCCAAGATGGACCGCAAGCCGCGCGCACCCGTCTTGCGTTCAATCGCCCGTTTTGCAATCGCCATCAGCGCATCGTCTGTGAAGCTCAGCGTAACGCCTTCAATCTCAAACAGGCGTTGGTACTGTTTGACCAAGGCGTTTTTGGGTTGCGTCAGAATAATGACAAGCGCGTCTTCGTCCAGGTCGGTTAACGTCGCAATCACCGGCAAACGGCCGACAAATTCCGGAATAAGCCCGAATTTCAGAAGGTCTTCTGGCTCCAGCTCTTTGAACAGTTCACCAACACCGCGATCGTCATTGTTCTTCACCTCGGCGCCAAAGCCCATAGCAGAGCCCTTGCCACGCGCAGCAATGATCCGGTCAAGACCTGCGAACGCACCGCCGCAGATAAACAGGATATTCGTTGTATCGACCTGCAAGAACTCTTGCTGAGGATGTTTGCGCCCACCTTGAGGGGGAACTGACGCCACAGTGCCTTCCATGATCTTCAGCAAGGCCTGCTGCACGCCCTCGCCCGATACATCGCGCGTAATCGACGGATTGTCAGACTTACGCGTAATCTTATCGACTTCATCGATATAAACGATACCGCGCTGCGCACGCTCAACATTGTATTCCGACGCCTGAAGCAATTTCAGGATGATATTTTCAACATCTTCCCCCACATAACCGGCTTCGGTCAATGTGGTCGCATCTGCCATTGTGAACGGCACATCCAAAATACGCGCCAAGGTTTGTGCCAGAAGCGTCTTACCGCAACCAGTTGGACCAATCAGCATGATGTTGGATTTTGCCAGTTCGATATCTTGCTTCGTACCGTGGTTCAGACGTTTGTAATGGTTGTGAACCGCGACCGACAGAACACGTTTGGCGTGTTCCTGACCAATCACATAATCATCAAGGACTTTACAAATATCGCGGGGTGTCGGAACCCCTTCAGAGCTTTTCAACCCGGCCGATTTCGTCTCTTCACGAATGATGTCCATGCACAGCTCGACACATTCGTCGCAGATGAACACCGTTGGCCCTGCAATAAGCTTGCGGACCTCGTGCTGGCTCTTGCCACAGAACGAGCAATAAAGCGTGTTCTTGCTGTCGGAGCCTGAATTATTCGCCATCTCTACCTCTGCGCTGCTGCTGGGATGTCATCCACCCCTGCCGGTATGTCGATCAAGCCGGCCTTTCACCGAAGTCTAGGCCAGCCCAACCGTCATGCCAATGTCAAATTCATCCCCCGGTTAAGGGATGATCGTCACTTGTTGTCTTCGGCCTTGCCGCGATTCTCTAGGATCTCGTCGATAAGACCCCAATTTTTTGCCTCTTCCGCCGACATAAAGTTGTCACGCTCCAGCGCAGCTTCAACAGTATCGTAGTCGTTACCTGTATGTTTTACGTAAATTTCATTCAGGCGACGCTTCAATTTTGCCGTCTCTTGCGCGTGAATCATGATGTCGGTTGCCTGACCCTGATACCCGCCAGAAGGCTGGTGCACCATCACACGGCTGTTGGGCAATGAAAAGCGCATGTCTTTTTCACCGGCTTGCAGCAACAGCGATCCCATGGACGCCGCCTGGCCAATCACCAGAGTCGATACTTTAGGTTTGATATATTGCATCGTGTCGTAAATCGACAGGCCAGAGGTCACAACACCGCCTGGGCTATTGATATACATAGCAATTTCTTTTGACGGGTTTTCCGCCTCAAGGAACAAAAGCTGCGCGCAAATCAGGGTCGACATGCCGTCATGCACGGGGCCAGACAGGAAAATGATACGTTCCTTTAGCAGGCGCGAATAAATATCGAATGCGCGCTCCCCACGAGAGGTCTGTTCGACCACCATAGGAACCAGCGTATTCATGTAGAGGTCCATCGGATCTTTCATTGGCCCTGCCCTTTTTCTTTATCAGTCACGAAACGTGAATAAACCGAAGATGCTTACCAGAGTCTTATTGTCGCGCCCCCCGGTCTTCAAGGGCAGCAAGACGCAGGCGATCAGATTATCTCGGAAAAGTCACTGACTCGGCGCAAATTACACGCTAAACACGGCTCGCCATCGATACGTCAAGCGACATACACGCGTCGTGCCGTCACAGATCTGTTCCACTTTGCAAAAAATCTCCCGCTTACCGCCATCAGCTGGAGGCCTCGGAACGTGGCGCAAAACGACAAACGCCCCCGCAGATCACTGCAGGGGCACTTGTGTCACGCCTGACATAACAGAAAGCCTACGCGTGCGGCGCAGTTAACTGCGTGATTCCATCGGTTAAGCGATCGTCAGATCCAGTGAAATATCGCAGTTCAACAATTTGGAGATTGGGCAGCCGGCTTTTGCGCCCTCGGCACATTCCTTAATCTTCTCGGCATCGCCCGTCGCAGAAACTTTTGTAATCAGCTGCGACGATTTCACTGCGAACCCGTCCCCATCCTTGTCCATTGACACTTTAGCTTCGGTGTCGATCACAACATCCGTAATACCCGCATCGGTCAGCTGTAGAGACAACGCCATCGAGAAACATGACGCATGCGCCGCCGCGATCAGCTCCTCCGGATTGGTGCCGGGCTTATCCTCAAACCGGGTATTGAACCCATAAGGCTGCGCGTCAAGCGCCTTAGAACCGGTTGAAACGGTGGCTTTTCCCTCTTTAATAGGGCCTTCCCAATGTGCGGAACCTTTTTTGACGATCATAGCGTCCTCCTGCTTTTATCTTCGTTCAACATATAACGCGGGCCGGACAGGGGATGTTCCTGCCACAGCCCCTCTGTGCAAAAGAAATTCACCAAATGAAAACGCCCGCATCATCAGATGCGGGCGTCACGTGATCTGCCAAAGGCCGATCTAAGCGAATTATTCTTCGCGTGCGGTTTTCTGTGCGGTCAGTGCAGCAATCACTTCGGATTTGGTCGCGTTCGGGCCGACACCGGCTTGTGCTGCAAGCTGCGCCCAACCAGCATTGTCGATTTCAGAACCGCTTTTGCGGGTCAGGGATGCCTTCACCAATTCTGCGTCGCCAGCATTCGGGTCACGCAGTGCTTCTGCCAGGTAATTTGCCTGACCTGCGGTGATCGAACCAACAGGCACTTCAGCAGCCGAAGACAGCTGAGCATTTGCCGGAACGGCGCCCGATTTCGCTGCGCTGAAGGATGTTTTCACATTTGCAACGCTAGCGGTTTCATTGTTGTCGCGCTGAGCGTCGATGATCGAATGCAGCTGAGCCACCGAATAGGTGCCTGCTTCAACTCCGGCTTGTGTGGCCAGCTGCAGCTGAGCAGCCGAGAAAGATTGTGCCGAAGCTGTGCCAGCGGCAAAAACGGAAGCGGCTGCAAGTGCGATAAATGCGGTTTTCATGATAGATCTCCCAATCTAATTTTTTGTGCCAGTGGGTGTGGGCCAGTTTCGTTTCCCTTGGCGAACACCCGTTTCGTTCGTCGATGAATTACATTTAGACCTGTGCCCCCAGATTGAAAACATGAGTTTTTATCCGCTCAATGTTTATATATGCACATATTAATTTGAAACTTTTCTGGAACCTTTTTCGTGGACCTGTTGAGCGCATTAAAAAGGGGGCCGAAGCCCCCCATGCTAAAAACACTATAACAAATTGTTTTTATATTGTTTTATATGAACTCAAAGGTTCGGATCCACCAACCTGTGATATTCCTGAATCGCGAAGCGATCCGTCATACCCGCGACATAATCTAAAACCACACGTGCCAGCTCTGTCCTAGGGTTTGCACTGGCCTGGGCTTTGGAAACATCGTCTTGCCAATCAGCAGGCAGCAGATGTGGGCGGTCAATGAATAGTGGAAACAAGCCATTGATCATTTTGGTCACACGCTTGCGTTCCACCAGAACTGTCGGCGCCCGATACATCTTTTGAAACAAGAACCCTTTGATCGCCTTCAGGTTTTGATAGAGCGGCTTTGAAAAGCGGATGATCGGCCCATCCATTAGCCGGATATCGTCAACCGATTGCGGGTTCAGCGATGTTAAACGGTTTTGCGCCACCGCAATCACATCTTCGACCATGCAGCCAAAAACCCTGCGCAGCGCCTCGTGGCGGCGGCGCATGGGATCCAACCCGGGATACAGTTTATCCACCTCGGCGAAGCAATCCTGGATCACCGGCAGCTCGCATAAATCATCTTCTGTGAATAGGCCGGCGCGCAAACCATCATGCAAATCATGGTGATTATAGGCGCAGTCATCGGCTACAGCCGCCACCTGCGCCTCGGCGCTGGCATTGGTTTCCAGCTCCAGATCCCACATGGCGTCGACTCCCTCTAACGCATAGGGCAGCTCCTTGCGATCAGTGACCGTATGGCTGCCACCACGGTTTGAAATCACCGGACCGTTGTGCTTGGCAATCCCTTCCAATGTTTCCCATGTCAGGTTCAGACCATCAAAGTCAGCGTAATGTTTTTCCAACCGTGTGACGATCCGCAGCGCCTGCGCGTTATGGTCAAACCCCCCATAGGGTTCCATCAGCTCATGCAGCGCGTCTTCACCGGTATGGCCAAAGGGCGGATGCCCCAAATCATGCGCCAGTGCCACCGCCTCTGCCAGATCTGTGTTCAACCCCAATGTCGCAGCAATAGTCCGCGCGACCTGCGCCACCTCAATGGTATGCGTCAGCCGGGTGCGATAATAATCGCCCTCATGCTCTACAAAAACCTGTGTTTTATGCTTCAACCGCCGAAATGCAGAGGAATGGATGATCCGGTCGCGATCCCGTTGAAAATCCGTGCGAAAGGTGGAATAACTTTCGGGGAATAGGCGGCCGCGCGATTGGTCGGGCTGGCAGGCATAAGGTTTGAGCAAAGGCGTCCTCGTCTTGTCGCGGCTCTTTCGTGTTCTTATATCGGGCCTATATCGGTATTGTCTAAGAAATACAGGCCAAATGGCCAGAAAGCGGGTGAAAATGTTGCAACTTCCGCCAACAGTGACTGAACGCGCCTTCGCACGGCTGGCAGAGATCAACGAAGATGCTCAGACGCCGCGTGCCCTGCGCATCGCCGTCGAGGGCGGCGGATGCTCGGGTTTTCAATATGATATCAAGCTGGAGGAAACTTCGGCAGAAGATGACATCGTCTTGGAAGGCCGTGGTCAGCGTGTGTTGATCGATGCCGTATCGCTGCCATTTTTAGAAAATGCAGTAATTGATTTCACGGATGAGCTGATCGGCGCACGGTTCGTGATCGAAAACCCCAATGCCGCATCAAGCTGTGGCTGTGGGGTTTCCTTTTCCATGTAACACTGCGATGCGCGGCGGCGGCATTAAGCCGCCAGCCGCGCGTTGATACGTCCCATTGCCTGCGCACCAATCTGAAACGAACGTTTGCGCGCTGCCGGGTCGTGGATTTGCCCGGTCAAGATCACCTCATCGGGGCGGTATTTCGCAATATAATCACCTAGCTGACGCTCGACCGTCGTGGGGCTGCCAACGGCGGCCATACGCAACGCATGGCGTGATTGCACCAACTCATGCGCCTCTGCATGTTCTGCCAGATTCTCAACCGGAGCAGGCAGTGGGCCGGGCTGTCCACGCCGCAGATGCACAAAACCCATCAACATCGATGATCGCAGCAGATGCGCCTCTTCATCCGTTTCGGCAGCAAACAGGTTCAGCGCCAGCATAAAGCGCGGGCGATCCGTCACACCTGGGGTGAAACTGTTGCGATACACCTCCAGCGCCTGTTCCAGCGCATCTGGCGCAAAATGCGACGCAAACGCATAGGGCAGCCCCAAATGCGCGGCCAGCTGTGCACCATACAGCGATGATCCCAACATCCATACCGGCACATTGGTGCCTGCGCCGGGCATCGCGATAACCGGCTGATCCTTTTGCGGCTCTTGCAAGAAGCCCAGCAATTCAATCACATCTTCCGGGAAACGATCTGCCCCGTTCATCCCGCGCCGCAGGGCCTGCATCGTGCGCTGATCGGTGCCCGGCGCACGGCCCAACCCCAGATCAATCCGGTCCCCATGCAATGTGGCCAGCGTGCCAAACGCCTCTGCAACCTGCAGTGGCGCGTGATTGGGCAGCATTATACCGCCCGAGCCGACACGGATCTTTTGCGTGGCCTGCGCGATATGGCCAATCACCACTGCAGTTGCCGCCGACGCAATCCCTCGCGAATTATGATGTTCAGCCAACCAATAACGCGCATAGCCCAGTGACTCTGCCTCAATGGCCAGATCGGTGGAATTCATCAGCGCATCGCGCGGCGTGCTGCCTGCGGCAATCGGTGCAAGATCCAAAATAGAATATGGTATGGTCATGGTGCCTCCAGCTCCTTAACTTGGCCATCATGATGGCGGTCGAAAAGGGGCGGTGTGAAAAAATCGCGCCAATGGACCTGCGCTCAACGGCTGGGTTTGCCCGCTACGACAATCCCGCCCAAAATCGCTGTAAAGCCAATGGCATGATACAAGTGGAGCTGCTCACCCAGAAAGACAACCGATAGCACCGCACCATAGACTGGTATCAAATGCACAAACAGGGATGCCGTCGACGGCCCAGCCAAAGCGACCCCTTTCGCATATAGCAAAAACGCCCCGATCGACGGCACGACCCCAACATAAGCCAATGCGATCAACGCCTGCGGTGTGGCATGAACCTGCGCCCCGTTCAGCACCGCCCACGCGGCAAATGGCGCAAGGATCACCACCGTCAGCCCGGCATGGATACATAGCAGACCAACGCGGCTGGCCTGCGCGGGAAAATCCGTCAGCCACATGGTATAAAACGACCAACACACCATCGCCAAAAAGATCAACAAATCACCCGGCGCGAATTGCAGTCCCAACAGCCGATCCAGGTCACCGCGCAAAATGACAACCGCCACCCCACACAGTGATAGGCACAGCCCCAGCACCTGTGCCAGCACCAAACGACGCCTGTAAAACACCACCCCAATCAACAAGATCAACACCGGAATGGTCGAATTCAGCAACATCCCATTGGTTGCTTGGGTTGATTGCAAACCTATGTAAATCAATGTGTTAAATAGGGTTACGCTGGTCAATCCGATACCGATGAACGCTTTCAGATTATCCCGATAAATCGGTATATCGCGCCGGATCGCCCCCGCAGCAAAGGGCAACAAAACGGCAAAGGCAATCACCCAACGCCCCCAGGCCAGCACGATACCGGGGATATCGCCCCGTGCCCCGCGCCCAACGATAAAATTTCCCGCCCAAAACAGCGGCGGCAAGCACAGACACACCAGCAAAAGAATCTGTGTCTTGCCGGCAGATGTTAATGGACGGGGCATGGAGGGCTCGCTTTAATTAAATTCGGCCCGCCGACTGTGTCGAATTTTTAGGCAAACGCAAGCCCGTCACCGGAGCGGCCCACGCTTTCCCCATTTTGGCCGCTTTTGCCGATCACATCGAAGTGATCAATGGTAATCCCTACCTGCCAATCTGTGTTCGGCGTGACGGGAAGTATGTGTAAGCCCTGTGGTGGCAAAGGAAAAGTAATGGCTCGGTACTGGTTTTATCTGGACGGCACTGCCCCACAAGGGCCCATCACTGAACAGGTTTTGGTCAAAATGATCGGATCGGGCAGTATCAGCTCGGAAACCTACCTTTGGCACGCAGACCTGCCCGATTGGCAACCTGCTTGCGCGCATTTCCACTTTGACACCGCGTCGCAAGATTCCGTGCCAATGGATCCGGCAGATCAGTTTCAGACATTCGATCCACAGCCAAGGAACCACGGGCGCAATGATTTCATTACCCGCGTTCAACATAATACAGGCGCATCCGCGTCGATCCGGGCCGAATCCGTGGCTTCTACCGGCGCTGCCCCCTTTTGCGGCCCTCTGCGCGCCATCGCCCATGGCTATCGCAAGATGTTTCAGCGCTGCGGCCGCGCCAGCCGGTCCGAGTTCTGGTTCTTCATGCTTGCCGTGGCGGCACAACAACTTGTGTTCAGCCTTGGGCTAAAAACCCTTTTGTCGCCTGCCGACCTCGCCGGATCCGCAATGGATGCCACCGCTTCCAGCCTGTGGTGGGGCGTCATGATCGCTTATGGCGCTATATCACTGATCAATTTCATTGCCGGCGCGACCCTGTCGATCCGTCGTTTACATGATACCGGGCGTTCAGGTCATATCATCGCTTTCCAATTCCTGCTGCAATTGGTGACGATCTGCCTGGTCGGGTTTTATGCCTATGAGCTCGCGGCAGCGACCATGGCGGAATACGGCACAATCACCCCGATGACTGAACCCAGCATGGCGACTGTGCTGGAAAAATTGGCAGGCGCTGCGGTCTGCTCTGTAATGTCAGCGGTGTTGGCGCTCGTGATTTTGATCTTTACGCTATTGCCGGGTCAAAACCGTCCCAACACTTATGGGTAAGATGTGACTCACCGCCCCTTGCCCTTTGGGAAAAGGCAATGGCACAGTGCGCGCCATCACGCATAGGGAGGGATAAGATGAAACTGATCCGCCACGGAGAGGCTGGCGCTGAAAAGCCCGGCATGGTTGATGCAGATGGCACGCTGCGCGATCTGTCAGCCCATATCCACGACATTGATGGGACGCAGTTGGCCGCAATCAGTTTGGCCAAAATCGCCGCGCTTGATCCCGCGACCTTGCCCGCCCTGCCCGCTGATACGCGGCTGGGTGCCCCCGTTGCAAAAATTGGCAAGGTTATTTGCATCGGATTGAATTACGCCGATCACGCGGCGGAATCGGGAATGGAAGTGCCTGCAGAGCCAGTGATCTTCATGAAGGCTACCTCAGCGATCTGCGGGCCAAATGACCCAACAGAAATCCCGCAAGGTTCAGAAAAAACCGATTGGGAGGTCGAGCTGGGCATCGTCATCGGCACCCGCGCGAAATATGTGCCCGCGGGTCAGGCGATGGACCATGTTGCGGGCTATGTTCTCGCCAATGACATCTCAGAGCGCAACTTTCAGGCAGAGCGCTGTGGCCAATGGGTTAAGGGCAAAAGCCATGACACATTCTGCCCCCTTGGGCCGTGGATGGTCACAGCGGATGAGGTGCCAGACCCGCAAGACCTGTCGATGTATCTGGATGTCAATGACACGCGGCGTCAGGATGGCTCAACCAAGACAATGGTGTATGGGGTGGAACATGTTGTCGGCTATCTATCGCAATTCATGACCCTGGACCCCGGCGATGTGATCTTGACCGGCACCCCCCCCGGCGTTGGCATGGGGATGACGCCGCAGACCTATCTTCAGGTCGGCGATACCGTCGCCCTTGGGATTGACGGGCTCGGAACACAAACCCACCTGTGCATTGACGCCACAAACTGACGCTACGGCAAGCGGAATAAGAAACGGGCCGGGGCGCGATATGCCCCGGCCCGTGTGGTGTGCGCCTGTCGGGACGCTTAGACCAGACCTTCGGATTTGCACCATTCCAACGTGCGATCCAGGGCTTTGCCCAGTTTCTCCAACAGCTCATCCACCTGCGCTTCGGTGATGATCATCGGCGGGCAGATCCCAATCGTGTCATATACATTACGCACGATCAGACCTTCATCTGCGGCGAAAACCGCAGCCTTGGCGGTGGCTGCATATTTATCAAAGCCCTTTTTGGTGGCCTTGTCTTGTACCAGCTCCACACCGGCGATCAGACCCACACCGCGCACCTCACCCACCAGCGGATGATCCAGAAACTTGCGCAGCCCGCCTTGGAATTTCTCTTCCAGACGTTTGGCATTGCCCATTAAGTCTCGCTCTTGGATGATATTCAGGTTCTCAAGCCCGACAGCACAGGCGACCGGATGACCACCACCGGTAAAGCCATGGCCCAAAGTGCCCAGCTCTGCCGTGTAATCTGCAATGATCTGATAGACCTTATCGGACATCATGATTGCCGCCAGCGGCATATAGCTAGAGGTCAGCTGCTTGGAGGTCACCAAAATATCGGGGGTAAAGCCAAACCGCTCACAGCCCCAAGGTGCGCCGGTGCGACCAAAGCCATTGATCACCTCATCCGAGATCAGCAAAATATCATATTTACGGCAGATCGCTTCGATCCCGGGCCAGTACCCTTCGGGCGGCACCATAACACCGCCTGCACCCATCACCGGTTCACCGATGAAAGCAGCAATGGTTTCAGGCCCTTCGGCCAAGATCGTATCCTCGCATTCTTTCAACAGGCGCGCGGTGAATTCGGCCTCGGTCTCACCCTCATTGGCCCAGCGATAATGATGCGGACAGGTCAGGTGAACGACGGGGATCGCAGGCAGGTCAAATCCCTTCTGGTTGCCCGGCAGGCCGGTCAGTGACCCGGAGGCAACGGTGATCCCGTGATAGCCCTTATTCCGCGCCAGAAATTTCTTTTTCTTCGGCTTGCCCAACATGTTGTTCATGAACCAGACGAATTTGACGACGGTGTCATTCGCCTCGGAACCCGAATTGGTGTAGAATACCTTGTTCAGGTGATCTGGGGTCATCTCCACCAATTTTTCGGCCATCAAGATGCCTGGCTCATGCGCCTTATGGGCAAAGTTCTGAATATAGGGTAGCTCCGCCATTTGTTTCGCGGCCGCTTCAACCAGACGCGGCTCTGAAAAGCCCACAGCGACGGACCACAGGCCTGCCAGACCCTCCAGATATTTCTTACCCTCTGAATCATACACATAGGCACCTTCGCCCTTCGTGATGATCATCGGACCTTGCTCTTCATGCGCACGGGCATTGGTGTAAGGGTGCACCTGATAGGCGATGTCAGTTTCGTGCAGCGAGTTGAGACGGGTATTCACTTCAGATCTCCGATGTATCAGTTGGCAGGCTCGACAAGGGCATCCTTGCCAAGAAATCCGGACAGGTAGCTTTCAAGCGAGGTGGTCAAATCAGGCGATAGATATCCGCCTTCTTGACACATGACCGTGGGATAGCCAGCCTGGGCAATCAAATGCCCGGCCTGGGCAAATCCGTCAAACGTCACTTTCAGCCCCTTGAGGGGATCATTCTCATGCGCGTCCAGCCCAAGGCAGACGACAAGCGCATCAGGCTTGAATTCTGCGATACGTGCAAGTGCCGTTTTGATCGCTTCGACCCAGCCTTCGTCCGAAGTGGAAGGGGCAAGTGGCAAATTGAGATTATATCCCGCGCCTTTGCCCTCGCCCGTTTCATGGTCATAGCCCACAAAGAACGGGTAATATTCCGCCGGATCGGCATGAATCGAACAGGTCAGCACGTCATCGCGACCATAAAAGATCATCTGCGTACCATTGCCATGATGCACATCAATATCCAGCGTCGCGACCTTTTTATGCTTGGTCAGCAATTCTTCCACTGCGATGGCGGCATTGTTCATCAGGCAATGACCCGCGCTGATTTCGACATCTGCATGATGGCCAGGTGGACGACACAGCGCATAGACCGCGCGTTCGCCATCATTGACCGCTTGCGCAGCCCGATAAGCCGCCGCCGCCGCCCCCAGCGCAGATTTCCACGACCCTTCGCCCAGCGGCATGGAGGTATCGCCGATATGCCAGCCGGCCCGGCCCACAATCCCCCGAGGATAGGATTTCAGCCCCTGCACCGGATGCTGATTTGGCACAATTTCAATTCCGGGATCGGTCAGAGTTTGCCACTCGGCCCAGCCATTTTCCAAAAAATCCAAATGGCGTTCAGTGTGCACGCGCAACATCGCTGCACGCGGGATGTCACCGGGATCTTCGACAGGCAGCCCCAGATTGGTCACGGCGGCCATCAACAGGCGGCAGCGCTCTGCCTGTTCGGCATTGCGCTGCATCTTGCCATGAACGATGCGAAACACCGGATCGTGCTCCGCCGACATTGGGGAATAGAACACTTTCATTTCTGCTTACTTTCCTGATTTTTACGGAACATCCCCGTTACGATGCGCCGTGCATCGCTAAGGTGGTATTCCATTGCAGCGACCGCACCCTCCGCATCGCCTTGTGCGATTTTGTCAAAGATTGGCTCATGAGTTTGCGCGATCAGCGCCGGATCGGCATAAAGGCGCCCGGTATAAATCACGCTTAGTTTGATTTCATTCGCCGTGGTATCAAAGACCTGCAAAAACCGCGGATTGCCAGAATAGTGACAGATCAGCCGGTGAAATTGCATGTCTGCATCCACATGAGGTGCCATTTCTACACCTGTGCTGGACAGTTCATGCAGGTGATCAAGCTGCGCGCGCAGCGCCTTTACTGCCTCTTGATGGTTGCTTGCGATCAAACGGCGGATAGATGCGGTTTCGATTACAATCCGTAATTCATACAGATGTTCCAGGGCCTCCACTGACAAGGAATGCACGAAGAAACCGCGATTGGCCTTATAATCCACAAGGCCAGAGCTTTCTAATAATCGCAAAGCCTCACGCACCGGCGCGCGTGACAAATCCATCTGTTTGGCGATGGTCGACTCGGCCAGACGATCCCCTGGCTGCAATGATCCACTTAAAATCGCCTCGGCCAAGGAATTGGCGACACGGTCCACAAGGCCGTCTCGTGTCAATGGAAGAAAGGGAGAAGGGCTTTTGCCGCCCATGTCAGCGTAATCCATCAAATATCCGTATGTTTGCGCTCCGATAAGGAAGCGTAACTCCGGTTTTGTCGATTGTCGACAATTTACTTGACTTGCGAGCGAACTTCTTCTTTCCTGCCCCCACGGTGGGCAAAAGCGGCGACAGATCGCACCTATCCAAAACTCTTTCGCCGCGCAACTGCGGCCAAACTTCAGATCCGCATCCAATGCGGACAGATCTTTGATCATGCCTCAACAGGGATATTGAAACCGATGAAACTGCTGAAATTGACGACATTCCTCGTGGCCAGCGCCTTCGCAACACAGCTTGCGGCGCAAGAGGCCGGTGGACGTCTGGATGTCATCGTGCAGCCTGAACCGCCCGGCCTTATGATGGGGCTGACGCAAAACGGTCCTACGCAGATGGTGGGTGGACAAATCTATGAAGGTCTTCTGCGCTACGACGGGGATCTGAACCCACAGCCCGGCCTTGCCAAGTCTTGGGAAATCGCTGAGGACGGCATGACCTATACATTCCATCTGAATGAGAATGTAAAATGGCATGATGGCGCGCCGTTCACCGCTGCCGATGTTGTCTTTAGCTTAGGCTTTCTGGATGGCACCCACCCGCGGTTCCGCGCCAATTACGCCCATGTGGACAGCGTCGAGACGCCAGATGATTACACGGTCATCTTCCATATGAAAGAATCCTATGGGCCGTTCATCAACGCGTTTGAGGTAGGCTCTATGCCGATGCTGCCCAAACATATTTACGAAGGCACGGATTACGCCACCAACCCTGCCAACAGCACGCCAATCGGGACTGGCCCGTTTAAATTTGACGAATGGCAAAAAGGCAGCTTCATCCATCTGGTGAAGAATGACGATTATTATGTTGAGGGTCTGCCCTATCTAGATGAGGTGTTTTACCGCGTCATCCCCGATGCTGCATCGCGTGCGGTAGCCTTTGAGACGGGTGAGGTTGATGTGGTTCCCGGCGGCGCCGTTGAAAATTGGGATGTGCCGCGCCTTGCCGCGATGGACAATGTCTGCACCACAACCAAGGGCTGGGAATTCTTTGCGCCCCATGCATGGATGTGGCTGAACAATCGTCAAGGACCAACCGCGGACAAGCGTTTCCGTCAGGCGCTGATGTATGCGATGGACCGCGAATTCATGAAGGATGTTGTGTGGAATGGCTATGGCACGGTGCCCACCGGGCCGGTGTCGTCAAAGACCAACTTCTATTCAGATGACGTGACGCATTACACCCATGACCCGGAAAAGGCCAAAGCGCTGCTGGCAGAGATGGGCTATGATGGCACGCCGATCCGGTTGCTGCCCTTGCCCTATGGCGAAACATGGGCGCGTTGGGCCGAAGCGGTGAAACAAAACCTCGAAGAGGTTGGTATCAAGGTCGATATGGAATCCACCGATGTCGCGGGCTGGAATGAAAAAACAGCGCAATGGGATTACGATCTGGCCTTTACCTATCTGTATCAATATGGCGACCCGGCCCTGGGCGTGTCACGCACCTATACGGCGGATCAAATCGTCAAGGGCAGCCCATGGAACAATGTTGAGGGTTACGAAAACCCCGAGCTGGACAAGAAATGGGCCGCAGCCGCCGTGTCTGCATCCAATACCGAACGGCAAGACATTTATAACGAGATCCAAAAAGAGATCGTCGATGATGTGCCCGTCGCCTGGATGATGGAGCTGGAATTCCCCACGATTTACCGTTGCGGGGTGCAGGATCTGATCTCGACAGGCATCGGGCTGAATGACGGTCTGCGCAGCGCGTGGATCCAGAAATAACTTGCCTGGCAGGGCGGTTTCGTTCCTCTGACCGCCCTGCCCTTTTCTTTCCGCCACCCCCAAACCGCGCAGACGATTGTCCGCGCGTGTCAGGCGATTGAACCTCCCCACCCGCAACGACCCGCAGCCATTGGCGCGGGCATTGAAGACAAGGACAGGTCATGGCCATACTCGGCCCCATCCTCGGGCGTTTGCTAAAAGCCGCGATTACGCTACTGGCGATCGCAATTCTGAATTTCTTTCTGATCCATGCTGCGCCGGGTGATCCGGCCGCCGTAATCGCAGGCGAAGCCGGTGCTGCAGATGAACAGATGATTGCAGATTTACGGGCTCAATTCGGGTTGGATCAACCATTCTATGTACAGCTTGCCCGCTATGTCGGGAATGTGGTCACGCTGGATCTGGGATATAGTTTCCGCCAGGGTGCACCGGTGCTGGATCTGATCTTGGACCGGTTGCCCGCAACATTATTGCTGACGCTGACCGCATTTGGCATTTCATTGGTTGGCGGGATTGCGATGGGTGTTGCGGCCTCTGCTCGGGTTGGGAAAATCGGTGACAGCTTGCTGACCGGCTTTGCGCTGCTGTTCTATGCCACACCGCTGTATTGGGCCGCGTTGATGGCGGTATTGGTGTTCTCGGTCAATCTGGGGTGGTTGCCCGGATTTGGCTATGAAACGGTTGGTGCAAATTACACCGGGCTGACGCGAATGTGGGACATCCTGTCTCATCTGGTCTTACCTGCATCGACACTGGGCCTGTTCTTTATGGCCGTATACATGCGTATGACCCGGGCCTCCATGCTGGAGGTCGGGCAGCAAGATTTTGTGAAAACCGCACGGGCCAAAGGGTTGGCCGATCCGATCATCCGTCGCCGTCATATCCTGCGCAACGCATTGTTGCCTGTGGTGACATTGGCTGGATTGCAAGCCGGGCAGCTAGTCGGTGGCGCGGTCCTGACTGAGACGGTCTTTGCATGGCCCGGCATTGGGCGGCTGATGTTCGAAAGCCTCGCCGCACGCGACTACAACACAATTCTGGGCGTCTTCCTTGTGTCGGCGGCGATGGTGATCGTCTTTAACATCATCACCGATATCGTCTACCGCCTGATTGACCCCCGCATCGGCCATAAGGCCTGAGGTATCCGCATGAGTTTTTGGAAACGTTTCTCAACCAACCGTGGCGCCGTCTTTGGCCTGATCTTATTGTTCCTTGTTATCGCCATTGCCCTGCTGGCGCCATTCATGTTCCCGCGCGGCCCTTGGGCGATGGTGCAGCGCCCCTTCCTTGCGCCCTTTGATGCGGCCGGGCTGTATCTGGGCACAGACACGTTGGGGCGTGATGTATTGTCCGGGCTGGTCTATGGTGCGCGTGTTTCGCTTTTGGTCGGCCTGATCTCAACGGTCATGGCACTGTGCATCGGTGTGCCACTTGGCGCATTGGCCGGATTTTACGGCGGTTGGGTTGATGAATGCGCCATGCGCTTTACCGAATTTTTTCAAACCATCCCCAATTTCGCGCTGGCCATTGTGCTTGTCGCCATTCTAGAGCCTTCGCTTGGATCAATCACCTTATCCATCGCGATTGTCAGCTGGCCCCCGGTGGCCCGCCTGGTCCGCGCCGAGGTAATGTCTGTCACCAAACGTGAATATATTGATGCCGCACGCCTTGCGGGCCTGTCGAATATGAAGATCTTGATCGGACAGGTGCTGCCCAACACTGTCTCTCCGATTATCGTCATGGCGTCACTTATGGTCGCGACGGCGATCTTGTTGGAAAGCTCTTTGTCGTTTCTGGGCCTTGGCGATCCCAATATCATGAGCTGGGGCTATCAGGTCGGGGCTGCGCGCACAGTGATCCGAACTGCGTGGTGGCTGTCATTCTTCCCCGGTCTGGCAATCATCCTTACGGTGTTGGCCCTTAATCTGATCGGTGAAGGACTCAATGATGCGCTCAACCCGCATCTGTCAAGAAAGGGCCGCGCATGACCTCCCCTACATTATCCATCGAACGGCTGACCATCGATCTGCCCGCAGGCGCGGACCGACAGTTTGCTGTGCATAAATGCTCCTATCAAATCCTTAAGGGCGAAATCCTATGCGTTGTCGGTGAATCGGGGTCTGGCAAATCCATGACGGCCAATGCGCTGATGGGGCTTTTACCTTCGGGGGTGAAGGTCGGGGCCGGACGCGCAATGTTTGGCGGCAAGGATATCTTGCGCCTGTCAGAGGGCGATCAACGCGCCATGCGCGGCGATCGGGTTGCGATGATCTTTCAAGAGCCAATGACAGCACTGAACCCGTTGATGCGTATTGGCGACCAGATCGCAGAGGTCTTTGCCGCCCATAAACGCCACAGCCCGGCACAGCGCCGCGCCCGCGCGCTGGAACTGATCACCGAAGTTGGCCTGCCCGACCCTGCCAAGATCATCCGCGCCTATCCGTTTCAACTGTCTGGTGGGCAGCGCCAACGTGCGATGATCGCAATGGCCTTGGCCTTGGAGCCAGAGCTGCTGATTGCTGATGAACCCACCACTGCGCTTGACGTCACCACACAGGCACAGATTTTGAAGCTGATCTTGGATCTGCGCGACAGACGCGGCATGGCCGTGATGTTCATCACCCATGATTTTGGCGTGGTCGAAGAAATCGCAGACCGTGTGATTGTGATGCGCCACGGTCAGATTGTTGAGGCAGGCACCGCCGCCGACGTGCTTCAAGATCCCCAGCATGATTACACCAAGGCGTTGTTAAACGCGATCCCTTCAGGACATGTGCCGCAATCAGCGCCGGTGACGAACGCGCCCGCGTTGCAAATCAAATCGCTTAACAAGGTCTATCGCACCGGGGGCGGGTTTATGAAACCCCCGCGTGAAGTGCGCGCAATTGATGATATCTCCCTGACAATTGCCAAAGGCGAAGTACTGGGCCTTGTGGGGGAGTCGGGGTCGGGTAAATCCACTTTGGGCCGCGCGGTTGTGCGTTTGGTCACGCCCGACAGTGGCCAGATCCTTGTGGGGGGGACGGATATGGCCGCGCTTAATGATGCGGATCTGCGCGCTGCGCGCCATAAGGTTCAGATGGTCTTTCAAGACCCCTATGCCAGTTTGAACCCGCGTCATAAAATCATGCGCGCGCTGACCGATGGGCCGATTGCCAAGGGGGTAAGCAAAGCCGATGCACAGGCCCGCGCCCGCGAGCTGATGGAAATCGTAGGCCTTGGTGCTGAAGCCGTGGACCGGTTCCCGCATGAATTTTCGGGCGGCCAGCGGCAGCGGATCGGGATTGCCCGTGCGCTGGCAATGGATCCAGAACTGATCATCGCGGATGAAGCGGTCTCTGCGCTTGATGTCTCTATTCAGGCGCAGGTTCTGAATCTGCTGCGCGATCTGCGCGCGCGCATGAACCTGTCAATCTTGTTCATCACCCATGACCTTCGGGTGGCTGCCCAGCTGTGCGACCGTATCGCTGTGATGCAAAAAGGCAAGCTGGTTGAGATCGGACAAACCTCAGAGGTCTTTTTGCGCCCGCAACATGGCTATACACAAAAGCTGCTGGCAGCGGTGCCCGGCGGCGATTGGGGTAAGACAGGTTGACGGTTATGACGGCAACATATTTGGGCGTGGCGGATTGCACCCGCGTCGATATCCTAACCCATTACGGGGCAGATTTCGCGGCCTTTGCACCGCATCTGGATCTACGCCGTCCCGAGGATATCACAGACCCTGCTGCGGTGCAGTTTCTGATATGTTTTGCGCCAGATCCCGCGGTTTTCGCGCGCTACCCCAACCTGCGCGCGGTCTGCTGCCCGGCGGCGGGCACAGATGGGATTCTGGCCTGTCCCACCTTACCACCCGATCTGCCGGTGATCCGGGTCGAAGATCCAGATCAGGCACTGCAAATGGCCGGGTTTGCGGCGTTTCATGTGGTTTGGCATCACCGTTCCATGGGCCGCTATCTGGCGCAACAAAAGCGCCATGAATGGTCGCGGATGATTGGCGGGCGCTCGCCATCAGATTGCGCCGTGGGGGTTTTAGGGTTTGGCCATATGGGGCGCGCCATTGCCAAGGCGCTTAGCGATCTGGGCTTCCGCGTCGCCACGCTGTCACGCAACCTGCCGCATAATCCGTTGCCCAACGTAACCCATTTCACCGATGCTGATCGCAGCGCATTTCTGGCCCGCACACAGATCGCCATCAATGTCTTACCCTTGACGCCCCAGACAACGGGTCTGATCGGGTCGTCGTTTCTGGCCTCCCTGCCCCGGGGGGCTGCGTTGATCCATTTGGGGCGCGGCGCGCAGCTGGATGAAACCGCCCTGTTAAAGGCCCTCAACACCGGGCATCTGTCGGGTGCATCGCTTGACGTCTTTGCGACCGAACCTTTGCCTAGCACCAGTCCGCTGTGGGATCATCCCAAGATTTTCATTACGCCCCATACCGCCAGCCAACCTGAAAGCCGTGCCGTGGTGGCCTCGGTCGTGTCAGGGTTGGCGGCGCAGGGGATCGCATAACCGCGCCTTGCTATAGACGCGTTGGCAGCCGTATCAAGGATCAGCCAAATTCAATCGTGGCGGCGACGGCCCGTTTCCACCGTGCATAGCGGGCGTCACGCGTCGCTTGCGACATCTTAGGCTGGAAGGTCCGATCCAGCGCCCAGGCTTTCGCGAATCCTTCTTGGTCAGGGCATACGCCCGCCTTATATCCCGCCAACCATGCCACGCCCTGCGCCGTTGTTTCTAGCACCTGTGGGCGGTCCACCGGGGCGCCAATAATATCGGCCAGGAACTGCATCGTCCAATCCGATGCCGTCATCCCCCCATCCACCCGCAAAGTGGGCTGTGCGCCCTGTGCCGCCCAATCGGCCTGCATCGCGCGCAACAAATCGCGGGTCTGATAGCCCACGCTTTCCAATGCCGCCCGGGCAATTTCAGCGGGCGTCGTCGCACGGGTTAAACCAAACATTGCACCACGGCAGTCAGCATTCCAATAGGGCGCACCCAGCCCGGTAAAGGCAGGCACCATGATCACCTCTTGCCCGGGGTCCGCGGCCTCCGCCAAAGGTTGGGTTTGGGCCGCATCACCGATCATATTCAGCCCGTCGCGCAACCATTGCACAACCGCACCGGCGATAAATATCGATCCTTCCAGCGCATAGGTTGGTTTGCCATCAAGCTGATAGGCAATCGTGGTCAACATCCGATTTTGCGAACGCACCATGTGATCACCCGTGTTGAGCAGCGCGAAACATCCGGTGCCATAGGTGGATTTCAACATGCCCGGCTGAAAACACGCCTGCCCCAAGGTCGCCGCCTGCTGATCGCCTGCCACGCCCAAAATCGGAATCGCTGCGCCAAACAGCCCGGAATCTGTGGTGCCAAAGTCATCTGCGCAATCACGCACCTGTGGCAGCATGGATTGCGGTATCCCAAAGGTCGCGCTGATTGTGGTGGACCACCGACCTTTCGCGATATCATATAACATCGTGCGCGCCGCATTGGTTGCATCGGTGGCATGGACCTTGCCGCCCGTCAGCTTCCAGATCAAAAAGCAATCTACCGTGCCGAACAACAGATCCCCGTTTTCAGCCCGTTCCCGCGCGCCCTCGACTGTTTCAAGGATCCAGCGCAATTTCGTCGCAGAAAAATAGGGATCAATGATCAGGCCCGTGCGTGCGGTGACAGTTTCTTCAAAGCCGTCGTCACGCAGCTTGGCGCAGAAATCCGATGTCCGGCGATCTTGCCAGACAATCGCATTATACACCGGCTCGCCCGTGTGACGGTCCCAGACCACGACCGTTTCGCGCTGATTTGTAATGCCAATCCCAGCAATATCGCCCGCCCCGATCTGCGCCGCTTTGATCGCATCTAGGGTTGTGCGTGCCACCGTTGACCACAGATCCGCCGGATCATGCTCCACCCAGCCAGAGCGCGGAAATTTCTGCGGAAATTCTTCCTGTGCCTGCGCGACAGGGGAAAGGTTTTCGTCAAAGACAATCGCCCGTGACGAGGTCGTGCCCTGATCGATTGCAAGAATATAAGTCATGGCTCCCCCCAAATGCCAAATGGCTTTTTTACATCTGCGCGCCAATTTTCGCGCAGGTGAAAAAAAGCCGGGCGGGGCATCCCCCGCCCGGTGTATCAGATCAGTTCCACGATGCGATCAGCTCATCATAAGCGATCGTCTTGGGCTCTTCATCCGTGGTTTCCAACGCAGGTTTGGGTGCACCGGGCTGGCTGAGCCAATACTCGGCGTCCTTTTCCTCGTTCAAGGCTGGACCAAGATCACCCATCACCCCGGCACGTTCCAGACGCGACATCACATTTTCCATATCGGCGCAAAGGCTGTCCAATGCGTCTTGCGAGGATTTCGCACCCGACATGGCGTCACCGATGTTCTGCCACCACAGCTGTGCCAGCTTTGGATAATCCGGCACGTTGGTTCCTGTGGGCGACCATTGAACGCGGGCAGGCGAGCGGTAAAACTCAACCAAACCGCCCAGTTTCGGCGCGCGCTCGGTGAAGCTGTCATCTTGAATTGTGGACTCTCGGATGAAGGTCAGACCCACATGCGATTTTTTCACATCCACCGTCTTCGAGGTAACAAACTGCGCATAAAGCCACGCGGCTTTCGCCTGATCTTCGGGTGTAGAATCCATCAGCGTCCAAGACCCAACGTCCTGGTAGCCAACTTTCATACCCTCTTCCCAATAGGCGCCGTGAGGGCTTGGTGCCAAACGCCATTTCGGCGTGCCATCATCGTTCATCACCGGCAGACCCGGCTCCACCAAAGAGGCCACAAAGGTAGTATACATGAACATCTGCTGCGCGATGTTGCCCTGTGCAGGCACTGGACCGGCCTCAGAGAAGGTCATGCCAGCCGCCGCCGGTGGGGCGTATTTTTGTAGCCAGTCGATGGCCTTATCGATCGCATAGACGGCCGCGGGTGAATTGGTCGCCCCGCCGCGTGCCACACAAGCACCTACGGGTTGTGAATTTTCATTCACCCGAATGCCCCATTCATCGACGGGCAGGCCGTTTGGTTCGCCCTTGTCGCCCATGCCAGCCATCGACATCCACGCATCAGTGTAACGCCAGCCCAGGCTGGGGTCTTTCTTGCCGTAATCCATGTTGCCATAGATTTCCTGGCCGTCGATATTTTTGCCGGTGAAAAACTCCGCGATATCTTCATAGGCTGACCAGTTGACCGGCACGCCCAGCTCATAACCGTATTTCTCAAGGAACTCGGCCTTGATCGCCGGATCGTTGAACCAATCATAGCGGAACCAGTATAGGTTCGCGAATTGCTGGTCGGGCAGCTGATACAGTTTTCCATCAGGGGCAGAGGTAAAGTCCAACCCGATGAAATCTTCCAGATCCAGCGTAGGCGAGGTCACATCAGCGCCCTCATTGGCCATCCAATCTGTCAGGTTGCGCACCTGCTGATAGCGCCAATGTGTGCCGATCAGGTCGCTGTCATTGACAAACGCGTCATAGATATTCTGGCCCGATTGCATCTGGGTTTGCAGCTTTTCAACCACATCACCTTCACCAATCAAGTCATGGGTCAGTTTGATGCCTGTGATCGCCTCAAATGCCGGCGCCAGAACTTTGGATTCATATTCATGCGTGGCGATATTCTCGGACACGACCTTGATTTCCATGCCCGCAAAAGGCTTGGCCGCGTCGATATACCATTGCATCTCGGCTTCTTGGTCGGCGCGCGACAGCGACGACAAATCCCCGATTTCCGTATCAAGGAAGCTTTTGGCAGCGTCCATATCCGCAAAAGCCGGTCCCGATACCATCAGCGCAAGCGCCATAGCGGTAGTAAGGTGCAGTTTCATAGTCTCCTCCCTGAGATGTGGTCTGCGAGTAACATCAATGCTTTGCCTGTTTTGGGATCATACCCAGCGGAACACCGCACAGGCATAGACAAAGCACAGAATAAGTGCGCCCCATTGGGGCGAAATGCCGACGGCCAGCCAAATCAAGTTCAAAAAGGCAGAGCCAAGCAGCGTAATAAAAAGCCGATCACCACGCGTGGTTTCAATCCGCAAAATTCCAACCCGCGGGGTTTCGGGGAATTTGATCGCAAGCACCGTGAAGGTCACGATCAAACAGGCAATCGCTCCGAAAAACAGCGCCGTAGGCAGGGTCCAAGCCATCCAAGCCATATCGATATCCTCCTTAGACGCGGCCCAGGGCAAAGCCCTTGGCAATGTAATTGCGCACGAAATAGATCACTAGCGCGCCCGGAATAATCGTCAGAACCCCAGCTGCCGCCAACACACCCCAGTCCATGCCAGAGGCCGAAACGGTGCGGGTCATTGTGGCCGCAATCGGTTTCGCATCCACCGATGTCAGCGTGCGTGACAACAGCAGTTCCACCCATGAGAACATAAAGCAGAAGAACGCCGCCACACCCACACCTGACGCAATCAGCGGCAGGAAGATCTTCATGAAAAACGCGCCAAAGGAATAGCCATCGATATAAGCGGTCTCGTCAATCTCTTTGGGGACGCCGCGCATAAAACCTTCCAGGATCCACACGGCCAGTGGCACGTTGAACAGACAATGTGCAAGCGCAACCGCAAGATGGGTGTCAAACAACCCAACCGAGGAATACAGCTGAAAGAACGGCAAAGCGAACACAGCAGGCGGGGCCATACGATTGGTCAATAACCAGAAGAACAAATGTTTGTCCCCCATGAACCGGTAGCGTGAGAACGCATAGGCCGCCGGCAGTGCCACACCCAGGCTGATCGCGGTGTTCAACACCACATAGATCAGCGAATTTACATAGCCCATATACCAGCTGGGATCGGTCAAGATCGTCGCATAGTTTTCAAAGGTCAGATTCACCGGCCACATAGAGAATGTCGACGTGATCTCGGTATTGGTTTTCAGGCTCATATTCAAAAGCCAATAGATCGGCAGCATCAAAAAGATCAGATAAGCTGCCATGACAAAGGGTTGACCTTTTAAGCGCATCACTTGCCCTCCGCTTTTTCGACGGTGATCATAACGGTGTAGAACACCCATGAAATCAATAGGATCACTAGGAAGTACATCAGCGAGAATGCCGCAGCGGGTCCCAGATCGAATTGCCCGATTGCCATTTTCACCAGATCAATCGACAAGAATGTGGTGGCATTGCCCGGACCGCCACCGGTCAGAACGAATGGTTCTGTATAGATCATAAAACTGTCCATGAAGCGCAGCAAAATCGCGATCAACAGCACGCCTTGCATCTTTGGCAGCTCAATGTAACGGAACACGGCCCAGCGGCTGGCCTGATCAATTTTTGCAGCCTGGTAATACGCCTCAGGGATGGATTGCAGCCCGGCAAAGGCCAGCAGTGCCACAAGCGATGTCCAATGCCACACATCCATGACAATCAAGGTCGCCCAGGCGTCAAACGCATCCGCCGTGTAGTTGTAATCCACGCCCAGCTTGGCCAAAACATAGCCCAAAAGACCGATATCCACCCGGCCAAAGATCTGCCAGATCGTGCCTACCACGTTGAACGGGATCAACAATGGCAACGCCATCGTCACCAAAACGAAACTGGACCAAAATCCTTTTTTGGGCATGTTCAACGCGACGAAAATCCCCAATGGAACCTCAATCGCCAAGATAATTGCAGAAAACAGTGCCTGCCGACCCAGCGCATTCCACATCCGGTCCGACTGAAGCATATCGGCGAACCATTCCAGCCCGACCCAATAGAACACGTTATTGCCGAAGGTATCTTGCACCGAATAATTGACCACGGTCATCAGCGGGACCACCGCTGAAAACGCCACCAGTATCAGAACCGGCAGAACCAAGAACCACGCTTTGTTATTAAGTGTCTTTTCCATCAGGCCGCCTCCCCTTTCGGCGCCACACGCCAGTCATCGGCATAGACATTGATCCGCTCAGGCGCGAAGGCCACGCGCGACGCATCTTCAGAAATCGGCATCCCCTCGGGCAAGGTGACATTGACCGGGCGGCCCATGCAGCTGCCGCGCACAATCCGGTGCCGACCAACATCTTCGACCCGCTCAATTTTAAAGGGCAAACCGGTGCTATCCAGCACACAGAACTCTGGCCGGATGCCGATCTGGACGCGGCCCGCGACTGGCCCATCATAATTGGCCGCGCCCAGAGGCACCTCGATACCCTCGACCACAGCGCCGGAGCCCGTGACGGTGGCATCGAAGAAATTCATCCCCGGAGATCCGATAAAATAGCCCACAAATGTATGCGCAGGCCGTTCAAACAGCTCTTGTGGTGTCCCCATCTGCACCACACGCCCGTCATACATCACCACGACCTTATCCGCGAAGGTCAGTGCCTCTGTCTGGTCATGGGTGACATAGATCATCGTATGGCCAAATTCACGGTGCAGCGCCTTTAGCTGCGTGCGCAGTTCAAATTTCATATGCGGGTCGATGACCGTCAGCGGCTCATCAAACAGGATCGCGTTCACATCCTCGCGCACCATTCCGCGCCCAAGGCTGATCTTTTGCTTTGCATCTGCGGTCAAACCGCGCGCTTTCTTCGATAAGATCTCTTCCATACCGATCATCTGCGCGATCTGGTTGACCCGCCCCGCAATATAGCCCGCATCCATCCCGCGATTGCGCAATGGAAAGGCCAAGTTGTCGCGCACGGTCATCGTGTCATAGACTACGGGAAACTGAAAAACCTGTGCGATATTGCGTTCCGCAGTGGGGGCGTCAGTCACATCCGTATCGCCGAATAGGATCCGCCCTTGTGAAGGTTTCAATAACCCCGAGATGATGTTCAACAGCGTGGATTTCCCACAGCCGGACGATCCCAAAAGCGCGTAGGCCCCGCCATTGTCCCAAACATGGTCCATATGTTTTAAGGCAAAGTCCTGCTCCCCTTTCGGTTCAGGGAGATAACTATGTGCAAGGTTGGAAAGTGTAATCTGTGCCATATGTTACGCCGCCTGCGCATAGGAGGCAGGGGCCGCTAGCCGCCCATCCTCGGTGAACAGATAAATATGACCAGGGTCCAATGCCACGGTCACATCCGCGCCGCGTGCCAGTGAATGCACACCATGCACCAGCCCGACCCACGGTGCGCCGTCATGACGCAGGTGCAAGAAGGTCTCGGACCCGGTGATCTCGGTTCCGGTCAATTGGCATACGAAATGCAGCCCGGTATCATGATGCGTTGCAAGCTCCAGATGATTGGGTCGAAACCCCGCCACATAGGCACCATCAGGCAGGGCCGCGAATGCGCCATCGGCTGGGGCGTTCACACCGCTGCCAAAGGACAGACGATGCCCTTGCTTTTGACACCTGACGAAATTCATCGGTGGATCACTGAACACCCGCGCCGTGATCCGGTCAGCGGGCTGGCGATACACCTGAGCGGTCGGGCCAAACTGCGTCACACGCCCTTCCCACAGGGCCGCCGTCTGCCCGCCCAACAACAACGCCTCTTCCGGTTCGGTGGTCGCATAGACAAAGATTGCCCCGGACGCCTCAAAGATCTTGGGGATTTCAGCGCGCAATTCTTCGCGCAGTTTGTAATCCAGATTTGCCAAAGGCTCATCCAGCAGCACAAGACCGGCCCCTTTGACCAGCGCACGCGCCAAAGCACAACGCTGCTGCTGGCCGCCCGACAATTCCAGCGGCTTGCGCTGCAACATCGGGGTCAATTGCATCAGATCCGCAGTTTCGCGCACGGCCCGGTCGATTTCAGCCTTGGACTTGCCCATCAACTTCATCGGCGAGGCAATATTGTCGTAAACGCTCATGGCAGGGTAATTGATGAACTGCTGATACACCATCGCCACGCGGCGATCTTGCACGCGCATATCGGTCACATCTTCACCGTTCCAAAATACCCGCCCCGTGGTTGGACGGTCCAGCCCGGCCATCAACCGCATCAACGAGGTTTTGCCAGCAGATGTCGGCCCCAAAAGCACATTCATCGTGCCCTTTTGCAGCGTCAAATTCGTGGTATAGATATGGGGCCGCCCGTTCACAGTCGTCGCCACATCCCGTAGTTCGAGTGTCATATATCCTCCCTCCCCCGCATGCGGATCACCCTTCCGCTGCGGTTTGCACACGCGCCGCCATAAAGGCACGCAGTGTTGCGATCTCCTGTTCAGTCAGCCTTAGGCCAAGCTTTGTGCGGCGCCAGATCACATCCTCCACATGATGCGCCCATTCGATATCCATCAGCCAGATCACTTCGGCCTCGGTCAAACCCGCACCAAAATTCTGACCCAAATCTTCAACCGCGTTGGCCGTGCCAAGGATTTGCCGCGCTTCGGTGCCGTAATGGCGGATCAGCCGCTGCGCCCAAGCAGGTGTCAAAAACGGATAATCACGCTGCAGATCGGCCGTGATCTGCGCCGTTTGGTCAGGGGTGAAATCCCCACCCGGCAGGGTCACGCCAGCGGTCCATTTGCCGGTTAAGTCACTGAAATGTGGTGCAAGCTTCTCCATCGCGCTTTCCGCCAAACGGCGATAGGTCGTGATTTTTCCGCCAAATACATTCAACAACGGCGCCCCGTTTTCATCCATCGATAAAACGTAGTCACGCGTCGCCGCCGTGGCCGAGCTGGAACCATCATTATACAGCGGCCGCACCCCAGAATAGGTCCAGCAAATCTGCGCCCGTGTGACCGGCGTTTCAAAATACTGGCTAGCAAACCGGCACAGATATTCTTGTTCCTCATCCGTGCAGGTCGCGTCTTTCGGGTCGCCCTGATGCTCTTTATCGGTCGTGCCGATCAGGGTAAATTCCTGCTCATAGGGGATAGAGAAGATGATACGCCCATCTTCGCCTTGGAAGAAATAGCAACGATCATGATCGTAAAGTTTCGGCACGACGATATGGCTGCCGCGGACCAAACGCACATGTTCGCTGGAATTGATGCGAACCGTATTGCGGATCACATCTTCCACCCATGGGCCGCCCGCATTCACCAAAGCCCGCGCAACATAGGTTTGCAGCCCTTGTGCGCCCTCGGTCGTGATGTGCCACAGACCATCCGCACGATATGCCGAGGTCACTTTGGTCTGTGTCAGGATTGACGCGCCGCGCGCTTGCGCATCCCGCGCATTCAAAACCACCAAACGCGCATCCTGCACCCAGCAGTCTGAATATTCATAGGCGAATTGGAACTTAGATTTCAGCGGCTTACCCGTTTCCGCCTGGGTCAGATCCACAGTCGACGTGCCGGGCAAAATTTTACGCCCACCCAATGTGTCGTATAGAAACAGCCCCAAACGGATCAACCACGCAGGGCGCCGACCTTTCATCCAAGGCATCACACCCGACAGAATACGCGATGTAGGCGTTTCACTGTCGAACCGCATATCCTTATGATATGGTAGGACAAATCGCATCGGCCAACTGATATGCGGCATCGCGCGCAGTAATGTTTCGCGCTCTTCCAATGCTTCACGAACAAGGCGAAATTCAAAAAATTCAAGATAGCGCAGGCCACCGTGGAACAGCTTGGTCGATGCCGATGATGTCGCCTGCGCCAGATCGCCCATTTCGGCCAAAACAACCGACAAACCGCGCCCGGATGCGTCACGCGCAATCCCGCAACCGTTGATCCCGCCGCCAATGACAAACAGGTCGACCGGGGTCTGATGATATGCTGCTTGTGTCATGTGCCGCGCCTCCCCTCGCTTGACAGGGATAAAGCGCGATTCACCAGTTTGTGTCAAACATTTATTTTCGCTTTTGTCTAAATCGAACATTTTCGCGCATATTCGCGGTTGCAGCATGAGTGTTTGCAATCGCAGCGGAAGCTTTTGGTGACAAAGCGAACCGCCTGTGGCAGCAATGGCGCTCAGGGGGAGACTGACAGAATATGGCACATAATTTCAGACAGGCAGAGATCCTTGAGATCGCGCGCAACGAAGGTCGGGTTGTTGTCGAACTCTTGGCTGAACAATTCAATGTTTCGCTGCAAACCATTCGGCGTGATCTGTCTGAACTGGCCGAAGAAGGCCTGCTGGACCGGGTGCATGGCGGCGCAGTCATTCGCACAGGCGTTGCCAATTTCGCCTATGAGGAACGCCGCCGCATGGGCGAAGATGCCAAGGCCCGGATTGGCCGGGCCTGCGCGCGTGCCATCCCCGATAACAGCTCGATCATCTTAAACCTTGGCACAACGACCGAAGCCGTGGCCCGCGAACTATTATGCCACAGGAACATCACTGTTGTTACAAATAATAGCAATGTTGCCAATATATTACTGGCAAATGACAGCTGCGACATCATGGTTGCAGGCGGGCATTTGCGCCGCTCTGATGGTGGGCTGGTGGGCGACTTGACCGCCGATTTCATGAGCCAGTTTAAAGTGGATTTCGCCGTTATTGGTGCCTCGGCGCTGGATGAAGATGGCGATTTACTAGATTTTGACCTGGCCGAGATCCGCGTCAGCCGAACCATCATTCGGCAAGCGCGCAAAACCTTTCTGGTGACGGATTCCAGTAAGCTTGCACGCTCTGCTCCGGTACGGCTGACCTCCCTGTCGGAAATTGACACAGTCTTTATCGATCAACCCCTGCCGAGGGTGCTTAGCCAACGATGCGCCGATTGGGGCACAGAAATTCGTGTTGTGGAAGGTGCGTGATGTTTGACTTTTTGACAGCTACAAAAATCGCTTTTGGCCGGGGGCAGATCGCGGCAGCATCCGCGCAAATCGCGGCAATGGGGCATCGGGTTTTGTTCGTTCATGGTCAAAACCCGGAGCGATCCGAAGAAATTCGCGCCCAGTTGCAACATTTGGGTTGTGACGTGCTTGCGCATCCGGTTGCGGGCGAACCGACCCTGGCCGATATTGAAGCGGGTCTGCGCATTGCGGGCGATCGCCAAGTGGTCGTTGCGATGGGTGGGGGCGCGGTGATTGACGCCGGCAAAGCATTGGCCGCCATGATCCCGGCACCGCGGCCACTGATGGACCATCTGGAAGTTGTGGGCAAAGGTCTGCCGCTGGACCGGGATCCGCTGCCCTTCGTTGCCATTCCCACCACTGCAGGCACTGGCGCCGAAGTCACGCGGAATGCAGTGATCGGCGTGCCGGAACATCAACGAAAAGTCAGTTTGCGTGACCCACGCATGTTACCCCGATTGGCCGTCGTTGATCCCAGCCTGACTGACGGATGCCCGCGCCATATCACACTGGCCTCTGGGTTGGATGCGATTACCCAGGTGATTGAGCCATATCTATCGACCAAGGCCAATCCATTTACCGATGCGCTGTGCCGTGATGCGATCCCACGCGGACTGGCTGCGATCAAATCGTTGATGCAAGCAGACACACCCGACGCGCGTGATGAAATGGCCTGGGTCAGCCTGTGCGGTGGGATCACCCTGGCCAACAGCGGGTTGGGCGCGGTGCATGGTCTGGCGGGGCCTTTGGGCGGCTCCACCGGTGCGACCCATGGCGCGATTTGCGGCGCGCTATTGCCACATATTCTGCGGCTTAATCAGCAGAAAGGGGCCAATACCGCCCGCTGCGATCAGATCGCCGCATGGATCGCGGCGGAATTCGCGCCACAGGCTGCGGATATGAATACGGCCTGTGACGCCTTGGCCGATTGGGCCTGGGATGCGGGATTGCCCGGCCTAGACACCCAAGGTATCAGCGCGCAGGCCATGCAACAAGCGGCGGCGGCGGCCGCGCAATCGTCTTCGATGAAGGCCAATCCCGTGCCTTTGACCCAAGCTGATCTTATGTCGGCCATGCAGGCCGCGAACCCTGCATAACCTTATTGTTTTGTTATAAAGACCGTCATCTTAGACGCTTAGACAAGGTATTTACGAAACCATTCCAGCGTGCGTGACCATGCCAACTCTGCGGCCTGCGCATCGTAACGCGGGGTGCTGTCATTGTGGAACCCGTGGTTCGCGTCCGGATAGACATAGCCCTCATAGGTGGTTCCAGCGGATTGAAGCGCCTGTTCATAGGCAGGCCAGCCCGCATTCACCCGCGTGTCCAATTCGCCATATTGCATTAACATCGCAGCCTTGATTTTGGGCACATCGGCGGGGTCGGGCTGGCGGCCATAGAACGGCACCGCTGCGCCCAGCTCTGGATAGGCCACAGCGGCCGCATTCGCCACCCCCCCGCCATAGCAAAAGCCCGTGATGCCGACCTTACCCGTCACATCGGAATGCGCCATCAAGAATTCAATCGCAGCAAAGAAGTCATTCATTAGCTTTTCGCCATCAACCTGCTGTTGCAGCGCGCGCCCTTCCTCATCATTGCCGGGATAACCGCCGACCGGGGTCAACCCATCGGGGGCCAGTGCGATGAAACCTGCCTTGGCCAAGCGGCGCGCAACATCGCGCACATAGGGGTTCAAGCCCCGGTTTTCATGCACAACCACCACGCCCGGCGCGGCCTGGAGGCCGGTGGGACGCACCATATAGGCGCGCATATCCCCGTGCCCGTTGGGAGAGGGATAGGTAATCCAATCTGCTTTGATATCCGGGTCATTAAAGCTGACCTGTTCAGCTATTGCGTAATTCGGGCTCATCATCCCAAGAATGGCAGCAGCGGTCAGTCCGCCGACCGCAAATTTCCCCGCACGATCCAAAAATTCGCGCTTGGTCAAATGGCCATGGGCGTAAAAATCGTACAGCTCCAGCAACTCGGGGCTGAAATCCTTGGCGGTTAATCTTTCAAGCGTCGTCATCGGTTCCTCCTGTTAATGCGCCCAAGCTAACAGCAGTCCGATAGAAACGGTCAGGTTTTCATCCCTGCCGACACAGTTGTGATCGGCCCCACATCGGGGGCCAAAAAACAAGGTTACAGATCCAGCGCCTCCAATGCATGGCGCATGACCTCTGGATCGGCGTCGACCCCGGTCCAATATTTCAACCCAATCACCCCCTGCCCGACCAACATCGCCAGCCCGTCAACGGTTTGACAGCCCCGCGCCTGTGCGGCCCGCAACAGACGTGTTTGCGGCGGATTGTGAATTCCGTCAGCTACAACCATCTTTGGATGCAGGCTGTCTGTATCGATATCAGGCATTTGATCGGTCTTCGGATACAGCCCCTGCGACGTGGCATGTACCACAATCTGCGTGGAGCTTGGCACCGATACCACACCGTCCCAGGCCATAAATTCAGCCTGTGCCGGGGTCTGGGTGGCAATCACCTGCGCCACCTCCTGGCCGCGCTGGTGCGACCGGTTAACAACAGTGATCTTGCGTGCACCAGCCAAGGCAAGTTCAACCCCAACGGCACGCCCGGCGCCACCTGCGCCAAACAACATCACCTCTTTGCCCTTGGGATCGACAACCCGCGACAGCGCGCCGACAAAGCCTTTGCCATCGGTATTTTCACCAATCAGCTGATCGCCGCGTCGCACGATAGTATTCACCGCACCAATGATTTTCGCGCTTTCGCCCAAACCATCCAGATGGTCAATCACCGCAACCTTATGCGGGATCGAACAATTGAACCCGCGCCAGCCCATTGCCCGTGCGCCCGCAACCGCCGCGGCCAGATCATCAGGCGCAACTTCGCAATTGATATAGCGCCAGTCCAGCCCGTGATGACGAAACGCCGCCTCGATCATTGGGCCCGTCGGGTTTTCCTCGGCTGGTTGGGCAAATGACCCGGTCAGCGGCTGCAAGAAATTCTGTGTCATTCAATCCTCCAATTTCGCAAATGGGCCGGCCACAAACTGGCCAACCCGTCAGGCGTCACGGTCATACCGTGCCTTCGATGATCTCCACCTGATCGCCCAGAACGATCAGCGTCGTATCATGATCCAGAAAGGTTTTTTCATCCGGGAATACGCGGTTTTTATAGCTGTCCGATGTCAGGACAGCATGCATTCCCGCCGCACTATCAAACCAGATCTCGGCAGTGCCGTCATAATCAGCGGTTGCCACCGTGCCTTCGGGCGCAGGCACCGGATGGGTCTGAATATAGCGCAGCACATGGTTTTTCGCCTCGGGGATGGCGCGAAACAGGGGGCCGTGCTGCTCAATATGGTGGCGAACAAACTCTGCCCGTGTCAAATCCGGGTGACGCTTTAAAAACATCGTCATCTTAATCATTTCGCACCCCCGGTCGAAGGGGCCGGTGTCCAACGCGTCGCTGCCGCATCGGCGGGGTAATCCAAACCGCCCGGATAGGTCAGCAATTCAATCAATGTCCCCCAAGGGGCGTAGCCATAGATACCCGCATTCCCATCAGCGCCTTCAATCCCAGAGAGAGGATGTGGCCCAGCCAAACAACGCCCGCCAGCCGCCGAAAAGCGCTGCACAACCGCGTCAACATCGTCGACATACAGGCCAAGATGAGTCAGGCCCATATCTTGCAAACGCGCAGCGTCTTGTGACGGGCCGTCGATCTGGAACAGCTCCAGGCAGGGGCCATCCCCGATCCGCAATAGCCGCATATGCAAAACTTTGCTGCCCTTAGACAGGCCCAGCTGCGCCTCAACATCGGCGCCTTGCATCGGCTCGGCGTCTGCGGGCTGAACATCATACAATGTCACCGCCCCAAAGACGTCATGAAAGAACTGCGTAGCGGCGGAAATATCAGGGACCGTCAGCCCGATGTGATCGAGCGCACGCACATCCCCCAATGCGCACGTTTCTCGTGCCACCGGCGTAAGATCGGTGACATCAGAGCCACCATCTACCGCGATTTCCGCCAAAGCTGCGTTAAATTGCTGCGTATGGGGGGCAGAAAGATGCGCGTCAAAGCAAGCATCATCGCGGTATTCTTCAATCATCACCATCGCTTTGGTTTCGGGCTCTTGATAGGCCTCAAACCGGATATTGCCCGCTTCGGTGCGAACGTTACCGGCAAGCGTGGTCACAAGGTTTTTCAAACGGGCCTCTTGGCCTTCAAGGGGAACGGCGCGGGCTGTCATCAATCGTGTCATATGAACCTCTGTCGTTTAAATCATGCTGCCGTGCAGCAGCTGTAAAATCAACATACAACACCGCGTCGAGTTCCAACTTTTGTATTAAATTTCAACTACATACAAAAAACAAAACGCAAGAGAGCCTGCCGGAAAAAAACCGGCAGGCACAGTTTCATTGCATTTCCGCGCAGCCTTAACCCGCGCGCAAATCCGACTTAATCGCATCGGCGGCACGCAGTGACAGCGCCGCCATGGTCAGCGTGGCATTGACCGTGCCAACGGCAGACATCGCGCCACCCGTGGCCAGGAACAGGTTTTGATGGTCATGCGTCCGGCACCAGCTATCGACGACGGAATCGCGCGGATCCGTGCCCATGATCGTGCCACCACAGATATGGTTGTTCGGGGTGAACGTGCTGCTCATCTCAATCTCGGTGCCGCCCAAAGCCTGCGCGATGGTTTTAAGATGCTCGCGCGAAGAGACGGCGGCACGACGGACATAATCGCCCACATCATAATAGACATCAGGCTCGGGGATCCCCAGTGCGTCTTTGCGCTTGGACGATAAGGTCAGTCGGTTGTTCGGGTCTGCCAATGTCTCATGGTTCACATAAATATCGACACCGCAGGCCGCCCGGCGACGGATCTCTTCATCCAGGGCGCGCCCAACCTTACCCGTGGCCAGCGCCTTCATGCCGCCCTTCGATGTCTGTGCCGTATTGTTATAACCGATCTGGATCGCAGAGCGTTCGCCGCGCCACTCCCCGTCGCGGAAATTGGTGATCGACGACATCTGGACCGAACCTTGGCCGGACCAGATCGGCTCTGCCGCGACGAAGCTCATGGAAATGCCGGGATGGTCCATCATGTTCCGCCCCACCTGATCAGAGGAGTTGGCGATACCATTCGGATTCTTGTCATTAGCAGCCACCAGCAAAAGTTTGGGCGTCTCAATCCCATTGGCTGCAATCACAAAACGCCGCGCTGTGACCTTAGTGCTGATTTTATCCGGGTTGTAAAAATGCATCGCCGTGACATCATTTTTCGCATCGGTATCAATGCGATAGACGACAGCGTTTTCGATCACTTTGGCGCCCAAGGCTTCGGCTTTTTCAATCGAATATACACCGTGATACATTGCACCAATCGGACAAATTGGCATGCAATTGTTGTTGCCACAGCATTGCGGACGCCCGTCATAGGGGCGTGAATTCCGCCCCTGCGGCACCGGCGTGTTGTCATACCCCAGTGGCGCGACCAATTCGGTAAAGCGGCGATCACCATAACCATAGGGCATCGATGTCATCGGCCAGGGTTTTGACCGCGGCGCAGAGGGGGTGATTTGCTGATCATTGGGCCCCATAACGCCCATTTCGGTTTCCGCGGCGTAGTAATACGGCTCCAGCTCATCATAGGTCATCGCGAAATCGCGGCCCACACCATAGGTTGAATATAGCTGCATATCGCTGGGCAGATAGCGCCAGCTGGACGCCGCCCAATGCCATGTCGTACCGCCGACGCCCTTGATGATCCCCTGTTTATAGGCAGCGGCATCCGGACCTGTTGTGTGCAAATATCCGTTGTCAGGGAAGAAATTCGTATGCGGCGCCCAAGGCACGGTGGGATAAGGCGTGGCATAGTCAAACCCCGCCTTGTTTTCGGGCGGCATATAGCGCCAGTTCTGCACCACCTGATCACGATCATATCGCGGGCCAGCGTCCAGCACGATCACCGACAGACCGGCACGTGTCAGATCCAGCGCCATAAGGCCGCCACAAATACCGGCACCCGCAATCACCACATCGGCGCTAAGCGTTTCCTGAGTCATCTTATTTCCTTAGATCGGCGCACCACGATCCTGTCGCGGCACAGCATTACGGTCGGGCGGCACCATGGCCGCCCGTAAAGGGTCATCGGCTGCGCTTGCGGCGCCATAACATCACGGCCAACCCGGCAAGGATCAGCACTAGCGCTGCACCGATTGCGGCCATCACACCCGGCGCGGCCATCTTGACCAAAAGGGCGACGGGGCCACCAGTGCGCACCGTTGCCACCTCTTGTGCCGTGATATCGGCCGGTTCAGTGCCAAATTTCGTAGAGACATAGCTGGCAACTGTCGCGACCTGATCATCGCTTAGCGGCTGCACCAGGCTGCCTTCGTGAAACGCGGGCATCAGCGTTTCATGGCCATCGACAGTGCGCGACACCCCGTCCAGGATCGTCGAGATCAGGTTATAGCTTTGCGCAGGTTCCAGCGTCACATTGCCCGTCAGCGCGGGATAAGTGCCATCGGCCGACCCCTGCCCCGATAGACCGTGGCACGACGCGCAAACGGTCTCATATAGCTGCGCGCCACTGGCATCATCGGCCAATGTGTGACGGGACCGGTTCGCGCTGTGATCGGCGGGCACAAAGGCAGCAATATCAGGCATCGACGCTGTATCGGCCTGAGCCGTGTCTTGCGCGGGAACGGTGCGCAGATAGGTGACGATCGCGGCAATATCGCTATCGTTCAGATGTTGCAGGCTGAATTCCACCGCTTCGGCCATTGGGCCAGAGGCACGCGCATGTTCGGCGACACCAGTGGACAAATAGGCGCTTAGATCTGCATCCGACCAATCCGATAGGCCGCCAGCACCGGGCGTCAGGTTGGGGGCAAACCACGGTCCCACCGCGCCCCCCGCCAGAAACGCGCTGGTTTTTGAGCCCATCAACAGGTTGCGCGGCGTGTGACAGGTGCCGCAATGCGCCGGCCCCTCTACCAGATACCGCCCACGGTTCCACTCTGGCGATTGCGCGGGGTCATCGACCAGTGGCGCACCACCGCCATAAAGCAGGTTCCAACCCGCCATCGACATGCGCACCGAAAACGGGAAGGGCAGATCGGTTTGCGGCGCGGCCACATCCACCGGCGCTACGTCATTCATAAAGTAATCGTAAAGCGCGGCGATATCCGCATCGCTCATTTTTGAATAGGCTGGATAGGGCATCGCCGGATAAAGATGAGCGCCATCCTTGCGCACGCCTTCGCGCACCGCGCGTGAAAAATCGCGCAACGAGTAATCACCGATCCCGAATTCTTTCGACGGGGTGATATTAGAGGCGATGATCGACCCCATAGGAGAGGTGATCGCATAGCCCCCCGCGAAAGGCGTGCCATTCTTACCATCGGTGTGGCAAGCGGCGCAATCTGCGGTGGTGGCGATATAGGCACCCGACAGCTGCTCAGCATGACCAGCGGCGCCCCAAGGCCCCAGCATCGCGCCTGCGCATAGGGCAAACAGAGAAATCGTTTTCGACAACATCAAATCATCAATTCTTTAAAAAGAGGGCATTGCAGACAAGGCAGGCGGTTCGGCGGTCCACCAATCTGGTCCGTTTAGCGCGTAGGTCGGGATCGGCACCGCATCCAGCGCGGGCTGATACATCAACGCTTTATCAAAGGCATAGACCGTCGCATCTGTGCCCTTGGCAACCACGCCGGAATACCAGGCGTGAATGATATCCAACAAAGTCTGGCGCAATGCATCGCCTTGCAATGCGGCATCAAGTGCCTCGACATCGCTATACGCACCTTTGGAAATCGCAGCCTCCAGCGCGATGGCCTGTGCATCAAAGCCTGCATCGTTGGCTTGCAACCCACCCAACAACCCGGCCCCCACAGTTGTATCCAACGCATCGTGACCGGTGGCAAATTTCGACAATGTCATGAAGCGGTCGATCTGCATCGCCTGCCCTGCCGCGCGTGCCACGCCTGCGCTGCTGATAAACAGCGCCATTGCAGAGGTTCCTAAAAATCGTCGACGGCTTAGCTGCATGCTGTTTTGCACGGTGCGCTCCTGCTGAAATTCCGGCCCTTGTCATTGCGGGGCCTCACCTTGTGTTAGCGCTAAACTTCGGAATGAAAACCCACGTGAGAAATCCGTGATTTTTCTGATAAAAATCATCAGAAATTCACGAGCTTGCCAATAACCGCGCTGCATCGGTGGGACGTGGATCAATCAATTAATAAAATCAATGGATTAATTTGGCGAACAGATACTCGCAAAAAACCTTTCATTTTGACAGGTTCCAGCAGGCAACCACCAAGCGCATATCCGGCATGCACTGCACGGGGTATCTGTTTTTGGGTTTTTCGATATCCGCGCGCCATATCTTCCCAGAACCTCACAAGGCACGGATGTAATTTGGCACTTGGGATTCGGGCAAAGGAAAGGGCAGCACAGGCTGTTCGCCCGGCTGCCCCAAATCCCCTGCTTGTCGTCGCAGTTAACCTTCGACTTTGTCGTATGCGTCGATAATCTTCGCCACCAGCGGATGACGCACCACGTCAGCCGAGGTGAAGTAATTGAACGAAATCCCTTTTACATCGCCAAGGATACGTTCCGCATCAGCCAGACCCGACGGCATACCGCGGGGCAAATCCACCTGAGAGCGGTCGCCGGTGATCACCATCCGTGACCCTTGTCCCAAACGGGTCAGGAACATCTTCATCTGCATGGTGGTCGCGTTTTGCGCCTCATCCAGAACGACAAACGCATTGGCCAAGGTCCGGCCGCGCATGAACGCCAGCGGCGCAATTTCAATCCGCTTTTCTTCCATCAGCTTGGCCAATTGCTTGGCAGGCAAAAAGTCGTTCAGCGCATCATACAGTGGCTGCATATAGGGGTCGACTTTTTCCTTCATATCACCGGGTAAGAAGCCCAACCGTTCGCCGGCCTCAACTGCAGGACGCGACAAAATGATTTTATCGACATGACCGCCGATCAACAGCGTCACGCCGACGGCAACAGCAAGATAGGTTTTACCCGTCCCCGCCGGACCAATGCCGAACCCAAGCTCATTGTCGAACAGGTTGCGGACATAGGCTTTTTGCGCCTCTGTGCGGGGTTCGATATGTTTCTTGCGCGTGCGGATCTCATATTTTCCGCCTTTGAACATCTCAAGCTGATCGTCCACCGCATCACCTTGCACCAGATCGACCATGCGCACAGCGGCATCAATATCACCGGCTTCAATTGCTTTGCCCTCTTCAAGGCGTTGATACAATTGATGCAATACGGCGGCGGCAAGTGTCTGCATCTCTGGCGCGCCAACAACAGCAAGCTGGTTGCCACGTCGCAGGATATGCACGGTTAGCTTATGTTCGATCTGTGCCAGATTGCGGTCAAATTCGCCGCACAGGTCGATCAAAAGACGATTGTCGGGAAACTCAAGAAGCGTCTCTCTCGCATCTTGAGTGCTGGGCGGGGGGGTGATCGCGCTAAAGCCCAAAAACAACCTCCTGGCTATGGGTCTGTAAATATATGGTGCATGCTTGCCAAATGTCACGCAAGCCTTGGTTGCCCTAGTCCCTGATCTGGCTCGACAATTGTCACATCACTGAAACGAAACAGGCCATGCAGAATACTGCACGGCCCATTTGATGAAAATTTAAGCAAAACCTGTTTGGACAGGCGACTCAGAGCGGGTCGAAAGGTTCTTCGCTGCCACCACGGAAGGGACCAACGGCGCTGCCCTTGGGGCCTGCGCCCGAACAAATCGGCTTGCCGTAATCATCCAGACGCGCGGACAGATAGCCCTCCACACCATCGTCAATGATCCAGTGGTCACAGCCTTCCGGATCGATCCAGACACCGGCTTTCAGTGTCGATAGATCCTGCTTCCCGCCCAACTGACGATCATAGCCTTTATACGGGCCAACTGGGGTACAGGCGGCCGCACCAAGCGCCGCGCCAAGGAAGAGCACTGTCTTAAGCGTTTTCATCAAGAGGCTCCTCACTTCACGCAGATGATTTCGACACGACGGTTTTGCGCCATACCTGTGGATGTTGAATTGGTCGCGCGGGGCTGGCGTTCACCATACCAATTGACCGCCAGAACAGGTGCGCCGACCTCTTGCGCCGTTTTGGCCACGGCTTCTGCACGACGTTTGGACAGGCGCATGTTATATTCATCCGAGGCCCGGCTATCGGTATGGCCCGTAATGATAAAGCTGCGCGCCTGCGCCGACCGGAAAAATTGATGCAAATATTCGCGGCCCGATGCCGAAATCGAGGATTTGTCCGTCGCAAACAGGCGATCGGTCGGCACCACGCCACAAACATTGCGGTGACAAACCGGACGGCCCTGGCGGTCCAGCCGGATATCCATATAGCCTTCGACACCGTCATCCATCACCCAATGTTCACAACCATCGGGGTCAATCCAAATGGTGGGCACATAGGCCTCTGGCTGCGTCTGCGCAGACACAGGCGCCGCAGCACTTGCCATAGCCAAGGCGGCAGCCCCTACAAGGCCCAGCGCCGATTTCATATTTGGGAACAGCTTTGACATAAGCGCTTCCGCCTCCTCATCCAGACCGTCGCGTCACAATAATACCCGCGCGAGCGTTAATAATAATTCCTGCTACAGTAGCAAAAACGTGACGCATTGGAAGCAAATTCGGCCCATATATTGTGTCTATTTCAGCAACAAACACCGTAAACACGCTGCATCACTGAATACAGCGTATATCATCTGCCGTCCCCCTGCGTGATGTGGTGGTTAAATCAGCTCTCCATGGAGCGAATTGCGCACCGCCGAAACAATCCGCACACGCGCCATCACACCCGGAGCAAGACCTTCGCCACGCAGATGGACAGCCTGCAGGTAATCCGACTTGCCAACCCATTGCCCTTCCAATTTCCCGGGTTTTTCAACCAACACCGTGCATTCACGGCCGACCATGGCATCTTGACAGGCGCGCTGTTGTTCACCCAGCAGGGCCTGCAAGCGTTGCAACCGTGCATCGGCCACATCGTCAGGTACCAGATCCTTGCGCTCTGCTGCGGGGGTGCCAGGGCGGGCGGAATATTTGAACGAATAGGCCATCCCGTAATTCACCCGGCGGACCAGCTCCAGCGTGTCTTCAAAATCTTGGTCGCTTTCGCCTGGGAAACCAACAATGAAATCCCCCGACAGCACCAAATCTGGCCGTCCCGCACGGATTTTTTCTATCAACGCAATATATTCAGAAGCCGTATGTTTACGGTTCATCGCCTTTAACACGCGGTCAGAGCCCGATTGCACCGGCAGATGCAGATAGGGCATCAGCTTGGGTTCATCACCATGCGCCGCGATCAGATCATCTTCCATATCATTGGGGTGCGAGGTCATATAGCGGATACGTTCCAGCCCGTCGATCTTGGCCAATTCGCGCACAAGCCGCGCCAATGACCAATCCCCATCTGCCCCCGGACCGTGATAGGCATTGACGTTCTGCCCCAGCAACGTGATTTCGCGCACGCCTTTAGCAACCAGCTTATTGGCCTCGCCCATGATACGCTCGGCGGGGCGCGATACCTCTGCGCCACGGGTATAGGGCACCACGCAAAACGCGCAGAACTTGTCGCAGCCTTCCTGAACGGTCAAAAACGCTGTGGGCCGGGTGGTGCTTGGCCGTTCTGGCAGATGGTCAAATTTATCTTCCAGCGGGAATTCCGTATCGACAGGCTTCTTGCCTGCGTCCACAGCTTTCACCATTGCGGGCAGCTTGTGATAGCTTTGCGACCCGACAACCAGGTCCACCAACGGCATACGGCGGCGGATTTCCTCACCCTCGGCCTGCGCCACACACCCCGCGACGCCGATCTTCAGATCTGGCCGGGCTTCTTTCAGCGGGCGCAATCGACCCAGCTCATGATAGACCTTTTCTGCAGCGCGTTCACGAATGTGGCAGGTATTCAGCAACACCATATCCGCCTGCGCGGGATCATCCGTCAGCTCATAGCCCTCTGGCCCCATCGCCTCGGCCATGCGCTCACTGTCATAGACATTCATCTGGCAGCCATAGGTCTTGATATGCAGCTTTTTGGGCGCGCCGGCACCTGTCAGAATTGGGACTGCGTCTGTCGTAGCGGTCTTGTCTTGCGACATTGTGGGGCCTCATATGTCTGGATGACGCTGCCCGATACCGCAAAAGACCCCATCGTGACAAGCCACAGCACCGTTCACACTTGCATTTGCCCGGCGGTTAACAGACTTTTGGCAGGGACAAGACGGATAGGCATATGAATTTCTCCTCCCTCGACGTGTTTTTAGACACCGGCCAAACCCTGTTGGCCAAAGGCCCGATCGCGCTGATTTTTATAGAAGATCTGGTCGAAGTTGACAGCACGCTGACCCATCATCTGGGACTTGGCTTTGCCGCCGTTATCGCTTTGGCCCCGCCAGAGCTGACATTGCCTGCAGATATCGCACAAAAAGTGCACAGGATCGATTATCCGCTGCGCCATCCGGATGCGATGGTGTCTGCGATGAATCAGATCATCGCGGCCTGCCCGCCGCAGACATGGCTGTATTACTGCTATAACGGCGAATATCTGTTCTATCCGTTCAGCGAGACACGCAATATTCGCGAGGTTCTGGCCTTTCACACCGAAGAACGCCGCTCTGCGATGCTGACCTATGTTGTCGATCTTTATGCCGCTGATCTTCAGGTCAATCCCAACGGCGTGAACCTGCAAGAGGCAATGATTGACCGTGCCGGATATTATGCGCTGGCCCGCCCGGACCCGGCCAATGACAATCACCCAAAAGAACGCCAATTGGATTTCTTCGGTGGGCTGCGCTGGCGGTTTGAAGAGCATGTTCCAGAGAAAAAGCGGAAAATTGACAGAATTAGCCTGTTTCGCACTCAGCCGGGGCTGCAATTCCACGCAAATCACACATTTTCGGATGAAGAATACAACACATATGCCTGCCCTTGGCACCACAATCTGACCGCTGCGGTGGCGTCATTTCGTGCGGCAAAAGCCTTGAAGGCCAATGCCGGATCGACCTTCGATGTGCAAAGCTTTTACTGGTATAATTCCACCCCATTTGAATGGAACAGTGCGCAGCTGATGAACCTTGGGCTGATGGAGCCCGGCCAGTGGTTCTAAGCCCAGTGGTTCCAAGTAAATACCGGGCAACTGTCCCTGCACGCCCCGCCACATAAGCAAGGCGCGCAGGCGGTTGATCATGTTATGGGCAAGCGGGTCTCTACCATCGTCGCATACCAGCTGGAGCCGAAGGGAATCGCATCATCATCGAAATTATAGGCCGGGTGATGCACGCTGGCGGTATCGCCATTGCCAACAAAAATATATGCGCCCGGGCGTTCTTCCAGCATATAGCTGAAATCCTCGGCCCCCATCATGGGGTCAATCCCGATCTGGACATCGGGGGACACGATCTTGGCCGCCTCAATCGCATAGGCGGTGTTATCGGGCGCATTCATCGTCACCGGATAGCCACGGTCATAGGTGATATCGACGGATGCACCAAAGGCTTCCGCCGTGGCGGTCACAACCTTAGTAAACCGCTCTTGCACGAAATCACGCAGTTTGGGATCTAGGCTGCGCACGGTTCCTTTCAGCGTAACCGTCTGACTGATGACGTTATAGGCCGTAGATTCCGATTGGAATGCACAGACCGAAACAACGGCATTGCCCAGCGGATCAACATTGCGCGAGACAATCGACTGTAGCGCCACGACAATCTGGCTGCCCACAAGCACGGAATCCACGGTAATCTGCGGCTTCGCGGCATGGCCCCCGACACCCGTCACCACCACTTCGAAATGATCTGCTGCCGCCATCATTGCACCTTCGCGGATGGCAAATTGGCCGATGGGCATGCCCGGCTGATTGTGCATACCATAGACTTCATCGATGCCAAATTTCTCCATCAGACCATCGTCACACATGGCCAGACCACCGCCGCCGCCCTCTTCTGCGGGTTGGAAGATGACAACGGCGGTGCCATCGAAATTCCGTGTCTCGGCGAGGTATTTCGCCGCCCCCAGCAACATCGCGGTATGCCCATCATGGCCGCAAGCATGCATCACACCCGGTGTTTTAGAGGCATACTCCACACCGGTTTGTTCCACAATTGGCAGTGCATCCATATCTGCACGCAGCCCGATCACCCGACCCGAGGCATTGGTCCTTCCCCTGATCACCCCGACGACACCGGTGCGGCCCAGCCCCGTGACCACTTCATCCACGCCGAAGCTTTGCAACAGTTCCGTCACCTTGCCAGCGGTGCGATGAACCTCATACAGCAGTTCCGGGTTTTCGTGGAAATCGCGGCGCCACCGGGTGATTTCGTTCAACATTTCCGCGAAGCGATTTTTGATTGGCATAACGCCCCCTATTCATTTTTCGATGTTTTTTGCGCGGTAGCGGGTCAAAATTTTGGCCCAAGGTCAATTTTCGAACTATCCGTGAAACGTGATAGGCGGAACCGGCTGAGATCATGCCCAGCTGGCCGCCCCAGCATCAGATCGGCCATCACACGGCCAATACCCGGCCCGATCCCAAACCCATGACCCGACAGCCCTGTCGCCACCCAGAACCCCGGCACCGAGGTTTCATCCAAAACGGGCACCGTGTCTGGCATCACGTCAATCATCCCGGCCCAGCTGTCTTGCAGCCGTATTGGTCCTAAATGTGGGAAAGCACGCGAGAATGCGCTGCGTGTCTTGTCCAAGAGCAGCGCGTTTGGCTTGGGATCCAAGACCCGCATCGCCTCGAATGGGGTCGCATCCTCCCCCGTCCAGCTGCGCGGCGTGCGCCATGCGTCAGGAAAGCCTGCCGGCGCCATCGGTTGTAAGCTGGTCTGGCTGAAATCACGCAAAAGCTGTGGCAAGAAGGCTGTGAAATGGCGGAATGCGTCTGGCCCGACCCAAAAATCATGCTGCGTCCCTGGCGCGAGCGTATATCCGCCATCCGCCCGTCTGCGAAACGCAAATTCACGATCCGCACCAGATGTTTCGCCCAACAGCGGCAACGCCTGCGTCCGCGCCACCGACGCGCGCACGGCAAGCTGCGGGAATATCACCCCTTCATTACGGGCAAAAAGCGATGACCAAGCGCCGCCCGTCAATAAGACCTGCTCGCAGTCGATGGTACCTGCCTCGGTCACCACGCCGCAAACCGCGCCATTGCGCCGTTCCAACGTGCGAACCGCGCAGCGCTCTCGGATCACAACACCGGCTGCAACCGCCAAATCCGACAGCATCGGTACCGCCAGAAACGGCTCTGCACGTGCATCTGACGGCGTCGTAACCCCGCCAAGCCAACCCGCAGAATTGGGAGCCATTGCCTGTACCTGCGCCGATGTCAGTAATTGGCTATCCAGACCAAATTGTTGTGCAAGTGATACCCAGCGTGCATTGCCTTCCATTTTTTCCGGCGTATTGGCCAGATAAGTGACACCACAGGTTTTAAACCCCAGCTCCGGCCCCAGCTCTTTTGCCAACCCGTGCCACAGCCGCAGCGCCTCCATCATGATCGGCAGCTCTGCCGGGTCGCGCCCTTGTTGCCGGATCCAGCCCCAATTGCGGCCAGACTGTTCCCCGGCAATGCGCCCCTTTTCACACAGAACAACTCGGCGTCCCGCACGGGCCAGAAAATACGCGCTCATGATGCCGGCGATGCCGCCGCCAATCACGACAACATCCGTCTGTTCTGGCAACTGTGCGCGATGGCGCGGACTGCTGTTCATTGAAATCGGAATACCCACAATATTTACCCTTCAAATCAGTCGCATAACCGCGACACGAGGGTTTCCATAAAGGTCCACCCGGCTTCAAATTCCGAAAGCGCCAGCCACTCATCGGGCTTGTGTGCCTGCTCAATATTTCCTGGACCACAAACGGCGGCAGACCAGCCGCGTTGCTGAAACTGCCCCGCTTCTGTGCCGTAGCTGACCACTTCGGGCGCGTTTTCCCCGGTGATGTGCCGCGCCAGCAGCTCTGCCCCGCCGTCGCGTTCAGGCGCAAGCCCGGTAAAGGCGAACAGCTCGGAAACTTCGATAAAGGCTTCGTCATCCACCGCCTTCATCTGCGCCTCAATCTCGGCAACTTTGGCCATGAACACGGCGCGCCAATCTTCTGGATTTTCAGGCGGCATCACCCGAAAGCTGACATCCAATTCACATAATGCGGCGGTGATATTATGCGCTGTGCCGCCATTGATCTGGCCGCAATGCACGGTGGTCCAGGGTGGCACAAACGGGCCTTGGGGATCAGAACTGGCCTCACCTTTCTGGTTCATCTCATTGATCCAGCTCAGAATTTTTGCGGCTTCCAAAATCGCGCTGACCCCGGTGTGCATCAAAGACGAATGGACCTCTACGCCGTGGATCGCCACTTTGAATGCCAAGCCTCCCTTATGACCAGACACCACTTTCATCTGCGTCGGCTCTCCGACGATCACGCCCGCAGCACGCGGCAGAGCCGTCATTGCTTCGATCAGAGGAATACACCCGATGCAGCCGATTTCCTCATCATGGCTTAGCGCGATCTGCAGCGGGCGTTTCAAATCCCGCTTGGCCGCCAATGCCATCGCAGCAAGCGCCAGCGCGTCGAACCCTTTCATATCACAGCAGCCCCGACCATATAGCCGCCCGTCGCGTTCGCTGACCACCCACGGGTCCGTGCTCCACTCCTGACCGTCCACCGGCACGACATCGGTATGGCCCGACAAAACCGTCCCGCCTTCGACGGCCGGCCCCACCATCGCGTAAAGCGAGGCTTTGGGCGCATTGGGATCGGGCACAATCGTGGCCTCAATCCCCTGTTCAGCCAGCCAAGCGGCAACCCATTCAATCAAGTCCAGGTTGCTGGACCGGCTAACCGAAGGAAACGCCACAAGGCGTTCAAGAAGCTGCCGGGCGGTGGCAAGATCGGACATTGGGGGCTCCCGTTTAAGATCATATTTCAGGCGAGACGCTGTCAACACCAACCATATACGTCAAGCCATGGCAGCTATGCATCTGGATTATGTCGAATGTCGACAATCAGACTTGCAAGCACAAGAAATTTATCTAACAGTTAGTAAAAAATAGGCATCTGCACAGACAGGCCGCACATAAAATCGCTTAAAATCAAAGCGATACCAACAGACTGGAGAACCATATGCCGAACGGGGCAGAGCCCGCGCTTCGCGTTGATGGGTTGAAAACCGTTTTCCGCACACGTGGCGGAGCGGTCCATGCCGTCAATTCTGTGTCTTTTGATCTTTATCCCGGGGAGCTGCTTGGGGTGGTCGGGGAGTCAGGGTCGGGCAAGTCCGTGACAATGATGTCATTGATCGGATTATTGCCACAGCCCCCTGCGGAGATCCGCGCAGGTGAGGTAATGTTTGAAGGGGTGAACCTGCGCACTTGTTCGCCTGAACATCTGCGCAAAGTGCGCGGGCCCGGAATCGGATTCATTTTTCAAGATCCGATGACCTCTTTGAACCCGGTGTTCACGGTTGGCTATCAGCTGCGCGAACCGTTGATCAAACATATGGGATTGAACAAGAAACAGGCGCATGCCCGCGCGAAAGAGCTACTGGAACTTGTTGGCATCCCCGATGCGGAACGCCGGTTAAAGGATTATCCGCATCAATTTTCCGGCGGCATGCGTCAGCGCGTGATGATTGCAATTGCCCTGACCTGTGACCCCAAAGTGCTGATCGCGGATGAACCGACAACCGCGCTGGATGTAACCATTCAGGCCCAGATATTAGAGCTGGTGAAAGATTTACGCCAAAAACTGGGGATGGCCATTGTGTGGATCACCCATGATCTGGGCGTCATTGCCGGGATCGCGGACCGGATTATGGTAATGTATGGTGGGCAGATCGTGGAACAAGGCCCCGTGAAAGAGGTGTTCCGCGCGCCTGCGCATCCCTACACTCAGGCGTTGCTGCGCACTGTGCCAAGCGTGCGCGGCGATCGCGCGCCCAAACTGTCCGTGATCGAAGGGCAACCGCCGATCCTGACCGCAGCACCGGCCGCCTGTTCTTTCCGTGATCGGTGTCCCAAGGCGTTCGATCTGTGCCACAGCCAGAACCCGCCCCGGTTTGAGGCAGGTCCGGGCCATGACGCAGCGTGTTTTTGGAATTCAGCCGCCGACTCACCGCGCGCAGCCCCTTTGATTTTGACGGAGCATGATCATGCCTGATGCCACCAAACCACCCTTGGTGCAGGTGCAAGGCCTGAAAATGTATTTTCCGATCACCGCAGGTGTGTTTCGCAAACATGTGGGGGATGTGAAGGCGGTTGATAACGTCTCCTTTGACATTCACGAAGGTGAGACACTGGGGCTGGTCGGCGAATCGGGCTGCGGGAAATCGACCACAGGACGCGCGATTTTGCGGCTGTATGAGCCTACGGCAGGCAGCGTAAAAATCGACGGGATCGAAATCGCGAAGGCCGATGAGCGCCAGTTGCGGCGAATGCGCCCGACCATGCAGATGGTGTTCCAAGATCCGCAGGCCAGTCTGAACCCGCGCATGACAATTGCCGGCATCATCAGCGAGCCCCTAGACGAGCATACGCAGCTATCGAAAAAGGAAAAGTTGCTGCGGGTGTATGAGCTGATGGATCAGGTGGGGCTGAACCGCACCTTTGCCAATCGCTACCCACATGAATTTTCCGGTGGGCAACGGCAGCGCATTGGAATTGCGCGTGCCTTGGCGCTGAATCCCAAATTTATCATTTGTGACGAACCGATTGCCGCATTGGATGTGTCGATCCAGGCGCAGGTGGTCAACCTGCTAGAAGAGCTGCAAGATCGGCTGGGCCTGACCTATCTGTTCATCAGCCATGACCTTTCGATGGTGCGCCATATCGCGGATCGCGTCGCGGTGATGTATCTGGGCCAAATCGTAGAGCTTGCACCGCGCGACGCGGTTTATGCACAGCCCCTGCACCCCTATACGCAAGCGTTGCTATCTGCGGTTCCAGAACCGGACCCTGAGGCCGAGGTCGACCGCCATCGCATCTTACTGACGGGGGATGTGCCCTCCCCCGCAAATCCGCCCAAGGGCTGCAATTTTTGCACGCGTTGCCCACAGGTGAAACCAATTTGCCACGAGATTGAACCCAGATTCCAAGAGGTTGAACCGGGGCGATATGTGTCCTGCCATATTTATCAGGACCAAAACACGACTGCCGGAAACACGGCGGCACCGCAGACCGAACTGGTCTGACCCAACAAAAATAGTCCATAACGGAGAGGACAGAATGAAACATATCACCGCTTTGCTGGGCGCAGTCGCGGCCATTGGGATTGCCCCAGCGGCATTTGCCGAACGCGGCGCTGACGGTCAGGTCAATGTGATCTATTGGCAAGCCCCGTCCACCATGAACCCATATTTGTCAGCCGGGACGAAGGATGTTGAAGCCTCGTCTTTGGTGTTGGAACCACTGGCTGGTTTCAACGAAAAAGGTGAAATCATCCCCCGTCTTGTGACGGAAATCCCGAGCCTGGAAAACGGTGGCATCGCGCAGGATCTGACATCGATCACCTGGCATATCACGCCGGGGTTGAAATGGTCCGATGGCACGCCATTGACCGCCGAAGATGCGGCGTTTACCGCGCAATATTGTATGCACCCAGAGGGCGGCTGCGCCTATCTGGCACGATATGAGGGCATTCAATCAGTTGAAGCCTTGGATGATCTGACCGTCAAGATCACCTATGATGCGCCACGCCCGAACCCGTTTACAGCCTTCACCGGCGCCACCTCGCCGGTTTTGCAAAAAGCACAGTTTGAGAAATGCCTGGGCGCTGCCGCCTCCAGCTGCACCGCGGAAAATTTCAACCCGATCGGCACAGGGCCGTTCCGCGTCACCGAATTCCGTACCAATGACGTGATCACAATGGAGGCAAATCCAGAATATCGCGATGCGGCTAAACCTGCGTTTTCAACATTGGTACTGAAAGGTGGGGGCGATGCGGCTGCGGCAGGGCGTGCCGTTCTGGAAACAGGCGAATTCGACTATGCGTGGAATTTGCAGCTTGCCCCCGATGTTTTGGCTGCGATGGAAGCCAAAGGCAAAGGCGAACTGGTGGTAGGTTTTGGCACATTGGTCGAGCGGCTGGAAATGAATATGACAGATCCATCCTCCGATCTGCCGGAGGGCGAGCGCTCGACTGCGGCTCATCCACATCCGATCTTGTCGGATGAACGCGTCCGACGTGCGTTATCGATGGCGATTGATCGCAACATTTTAACGGAAATCGGCTATGGTCAGGCAGGGCGCGCGACCTGTAATCTGGTGCCGGCCCCGGCAATGTTTGCCTCTGACAACACCGAATGTCTGACACAGGATATGGCCGGCGCGAAGGCCTTGCTGGATGACGCAGGCTGGACTGATACGGATGGCGATGGCATTCGTGACAAAGATGGCAAAGCGCTAAGCTTGCTGTTCCAAAGCTCCACCAATGCCGTGCGCCAAGATTTTCAATCGATCATCAAACAATGGTGGTCCGAGCTGGGTGTCGAGACCGAATTGAAAAACGTTGATGGCTCGGTCTTCTTTGGTGGCGATGCAGGCTCGCCCGATACGTTCCAGAAATTTTATGCCGATGTGGAGATGTATGCCAACAATTTCGACGGCACGGATCCAGAGCCCTACCTGGCACAATATACATGTTCAAAAGCGCCACGTCCGGCAACGCAATGGCAAGGCGAAAACATCAACCGTTTCTGTGATGAAGCCTATGATGAAAAGGTCAAAGAGCTGGGCCTGACCGGAGAGCTGACGGAACGCGCGACCCTTGCGAAAGCCATGAATGACATGCTGACCAAAGACACAATGACCATCGTGCCTTTGGTCGATCGTGGTCGTGTTTCGGCGAAATCCAATACACTGGGTGGGGTGGTGCTCAACACTTGGGATTCAGAGCTTTGGAACGCGTCAGACTGGTATCGGGCTGAATAATTTTCCGCTCATTTGCCGCTTCGCGGTGTTCGATCCCCCTTTAGGGGATCGAACCCGGGCGGTGGCGGGGGCCGGGCCTTTGGCCCGGCCCCCGCCACCGCCACCCCCCGGTCATACCGGACCGCCCTGCTAAAATGCGGACAGCCAGAAAGTATCAGCCGCCGATGTTCACCTATACTTTGCGACGATTGCTGATTGCGATCCCCACGCTTTTGATCATTTCCCTGATCATATTCTTACTTTTAGAGGCCGCGCCCGGCGATCCATTGGGTGATGTTCCTTTAACCGTCCCGCCGGAGGTCAAAGCCAAGATGCGCGAAGCACTTGGTCTGAATTCGGCCTGGTGGGTACGCTATCTTTTGTGGTTAAAACAGTTTTTCTGGGTCGAGCCGGTTCACCTGTGGGATTATACCTTTGGCACGCATTTTGGCGACGGTATGCAGCGCGTTATTTCATTTCAATCGCGCCAACCCGTGATGGCCATCATTGCCGAGCGGATGCCACAAACATTGATGGTTGTGGGGCTGGCCTATATCGTTGGCGTATTGATTGCACTGCCGATCGGGATCATTTCCGCCTATAAGCAGTATAGCTGGTTCGACAATATCGGCACATTCATCGCCATGCTGGGGTTTTCGGTTCCCACGTTCTTTACTGGCGTGGTATTGATCATCGTTTTCGCGGTAAAGCTGCAATGGTTTCCTTCGGTCTATGACACAATGTTAGAGGTCACCGATTGGTCAAGCTTTTGGCAACAAATCCGGCAGATGGTTATGCCCGTCACGGTATTGGCCCTGTATAATGCTGCGCAAATCTCGCGGTTCATGCGGGCCTCGATGCTTGACAACCTGGGACAAGATTATGTGCGCACGGCACGCGCCAAAGGGCTAACCGAAAATGTCGTCGTGTTGATCCATGTGCTGCGCAATTCCATGATCCCTGTGATCACTGTTATCGCCCTGGGTGTTCCCACGATTTTCGGCGGCGCGATCATCACCGAGCAGGTGTTCAAGGTAAACGGCCTGGGCCAGCAATTGATCTTATCGATCTATGCCAATGACCTGCCAATGGTCATGACGCTGACGTTCATCTTTGCCATCCTTATCGTTCTTTTCAATCTGGTTGCCGATCTACTGTACGGCATTCTCGACCCACGGATCCGCTATGATTAAACTTGAAAAAGCGATGGCCAAAATGGATGCCGCCAAGGCGCAGCGCGGTGAAGCCCCTCAACCTGAGGCCGCACAGCCTGCTGCAGCACCCGCCGCAGCGCCACCTGCCCCTCCGCACCCGGTTCAGATCACGGCGACAAGCCGCGCGCCGCGCTCTCAGTGGTGGGATGTTTGGGATCAATTCAAAACGCATAAAGGTGCGTTATTTGGCCTGTCGATCTTCGTGATCATTCTTGTTGGCATTTTCTTGGGGCCGTTGGTGTGGAAAACTGCCCCCAGCTATGTTGATCTGTTGGCGCGCAACAAAGGACCATCGGCAGCACATCCCTTTGGCACCGACCAATTGGGCCGCGATCTGCTGGCGCGTATCCTGGCCGGGGGCCAGATCACCATTGCCGTCGGGATGACCGCGATGTTGCTTTCGTTGTTTTTAGGCACGGCCATCGGCGTATTGTCGGGGTATTTCAAACGGCTTGACGGCCCGCTGATGCGCCTGACCGATTTGTTCCTAGCGCTGCCCCTACTGCCCCTATTGTTGCTGATGGTCACGTTGTTTCGTGAGCCCCTATCCAAGGCGTTTGGCCCTGAAACCGGCATATTCATTCTGATTGTCACCGCGATCGGGGCGACATCTTGGATGCAAACGGCACGGATCGTGCGCGGCGATGTGCTTGTGCTGAAAGAGCGTGAATTTGTCCTTGCGGCGAAATCCATTGGTACCCCGCCACGGCGGATGATCCTGCGCCATGTTTTGCCAAATGCCCTTAGTCCGATCATGGTCTCTGCGACCTTGGGCATCGCCACCGCTGTCATCACCGAAAGCTCGTTATCGTTTTTGGGGTTGGGATTCCCACCGGATTTTCCAACTTGGGGCAGATTGCTGTTTGATGCAGTCGATCAGATGCAACTGTATCCTGCACGGGTAATTTTACCCGGTATCGCGATTTCGCTTACGGTGTTGTCGGTCAACTATATTGGAGATGGGTTGCGCGATGCTCTGGACCCGCGCATTCGGGGCCGGTGACCACAGTGCTACAACAGATTGCAAATGACACTGCGGGGGGACGCGCGCATTGGAGCGCCCCCTTAATCCGCCGGCCCCTTTCGACGCAGATTATTCAAATGTCTGGGCCAAAACGGCTGCCAAAGCAGCCCCTTGCGCGCCTGAGGCCGCAAGCCCATCGGCAGTGCCACGCCGATCCGCTTCGGATTTATGTTGATTGATCTTCCACGCGCCCTCCAACCGATCCACGGAAAATTGCAATCCCACAATTCCGCGTTCAAGGCTGTTCAGATACTCCCGCGGGGCGTCGTCAACAGACCATGGTTGCGGCATATTCGCCTCTGACGCTTGCGTCAGGTCGTGCAAATGCTGCGCCAACCAGCTGCGATCTTGAACCGCGCGAAGCTGGCCATGGGCATGCACCGCAATATAGGTCCAAGTTGGCACAACCTTTCCCGTTTCCGCCTTCGTCGGATAGAACGACGGAGATATATAAGCCTGGGGTCCTTGAAAAATCGCGACCGACGGACGGTCCTGTGCAAGCCTTCGCCAATGGGGATTACCGCGCGCGACATGAGTTTCTAAGGTGACGGCCTTCCCCGTATCGCGCAGCAGCATTGGCACATGCGAAACGTCAATTCCGCCGTCATGTGGCGTGACCAACGCTGCCAGTCGAATCTGCGCGATCGCATGATGCAACACTTCGCGGCGGGTTTCTGCAAAGGCCGGTGGACGATACATGAGGCTGGCTCCAACAGTTCGCATGGCCGTAAACACGGCGGGGTATGATGCCTGCCGCGCGCTCTTGCGACATTCAGGTATTTATCACCTGAGCGCAACACTTGGGCGTCGGCCCGATAGCGGAATTACAGATCACATAAGACGGGCCGGCACTTATTGTTGTGCCGGCCCGTCTTATGAATCAGGTAGGTGCAGATGCCGCGCCAAAAAATGCCCCGCACGCATTCCGGCACAGGCTGCTTTATTTATCGGATGGCGGTGCGTCCGGGTCGGGTTTCCCTATCCCGGAAAACACGGGTTTCAGCGGAATGATCCAAGCAACACCCAAAACTACATAGACGACCAGCTCAATCAGGATCGGCAATCGACCGAAATAGCCTTCGGCAAGATTGGTGACAGTGACCGCCACCGCAATGTAGATCGGCAGACCGATCAGCAATGCGACAATGGACCACATCCGCCGCGCCTTATAGCTGAGCGCCATGGTATCAATCCTCGAACGGGTCGGTGACAAGAATCGTGTCGTCACGCTCTGGGCTGGTGGACAGCATGGCCACCGGGCAATCGATCAGCTCTTCGATGCGACGGACATATTTCACCGCCGCGCCGGGCAGGTCATTCCATGAGCGTGCGCCTTCGGTCGATTCCGACCAGCCTTCGACCTCTTCATAGATCGGCTTGCAACGCGCCTGCTGATCCGAAGCCGTCGGAAGATAGTCAAGTCGTTCACCGTCCAGCTCATAGCCGATGCAGATCTTGATCGTCTTGAAACCGTCCAATACATCAAGTTTGGTCAAGGAAATACCGTTGACGCCCGACACGGCGCAGGTCTGGCGCACCAGCGCGGCATCGAACCAACCGCAGCGACGTTTGCGCCCGGTGACGGTGCCAAATTCGTGGCCGCGCGTGCCCAACCGGTTGCCGTCTTCATCGTCCAGCTCTGTCGGGAACGGGCCTTCGCCGACCCGTGTGGTATAGGCTTTGACAATACCAAGGACATAATCGATTGAGCCCGGACCGATGCCCACACCCGTCGCAGCCTGCCCGGCGATCACATTAGAGGAAGTGACGAAAGGATAGGTGCCGAAATCAATATCAAGCAGCGAGCCTTGCGCGCCTTCAAACAAGATGCGTTTGCCGGCCTTGCGCTGCTCTGTCAGAACTTTCCAGACGGGAGCTGCATATTTCAGGATTTCCGGCGCAACCTCATTCAGCTGTGCCAAGATTGCATCGCGGTCGATCGGCTCCAGGCCCAGACCGCGGCGCAGCGCGTCGTGATGCACCAACGCGCGGTCCACACGCGCGGCAAGCGTTGTAGGATCGGCCAGATCTGCGACGCGGATGACGCGGCGCCCCACCTTATCTTCATAGGCAGGGCCAATGCCGCGACCTGTGGTACCAATCTTTGTACCCGCGGTGGCCACGCCTTCGCGCGCGCGGTCCAGCTCGCCGTGGAATGGCAAGATCAGCGGTGTGTTTTCCGCAATCATCAGCGTTTCGGGCGAAATTTCGACGCCCTGTTCACGGATCTTATCAATTTCACCCAGCAGATGCCACGGATCCAAGACGACACCGTTGCCGATCACGCTAAGCTTACCGCCGCGCACAACCCCCGAAGGTAGCGCGTTCAGCTTGTAGACTTTGCCGTCAATCACCAACGTGTGGCCGGCATTGTGACCACCTTGAAAGCGCGCGATGACATCGGCACGTTCTGAGAGCCAGTCTACAATCTTGCCCTTCCCCTCGTCACCCCATTGGGCACCGACGACGACGACATTGGCCATGATATACTCCTGAAGGCTAAGAAAACCTTGCGCGGTATAGCGAAGCTGGGCCGAATGCGAAACCTGTTTTTATGGATGTTTCATGACAAAAGCCCAATTGCAGCGCGTCGCGATGTATCAGCGGGATCCGCATGGGGCTCTGCCCCCTTGGCCTGCGGCCAATTCCCCCGGGATATATATAGCAAGCTGAAAGCTGCGCAGAAAAATGGATGTTTTGGCCCATGCGGGCGCAAGACGGGCAATCGGGGGCTTGCACGAGAGGATACATCCGCCTAGATAGGCGCGTCATCCGATACAGAAGGCCTTGTCCGCATGCAAACTGTCGTTCTTTCCATCCACCTGATCCTTGCGTTGTTGATGATTGGCGTGGTGCTGCTGCAGCGGTCCGAAGGCGGCGGCCTTGGGATGGGCGATTCAGGTGGTGGGGCAGGCAATGGTGTCATGACCGGGCGTCAGGCGGCGAATGCGCTGTCGAAGCTGACCTGGATCCTTGCAGCCGGGTTCCTTGCGACCTCGATCACCTTGACGGTTTTGGCTGCGCGCGATGCGCAAAACGGTTCTGTTGTGGATCTGATGCCTGCAACAGATGGGTCCGCACCTGCGCTGCCCTCTGTTGACCTGACACCGCCCCCTGCAAGCACAAACGCGCCGATTACACCCCCTGCTGCGGAGTAATCCTAAGGCGGCCTGTCTGGACCGTATTTTCAAAGCGCCCACCGCAAAGTATCGCGTTGAGCGGGCGCTTTAACTCTACTGCTTGCGGTCCGATTGCGGGCGGGCTGCGAATCATGTAAGCATTAAATCCCGTGAGCCCGGTGCAATCGTGTCGGGCCTTTTTCTTTTGTGCTGCCTTGAAACAAGGTGGCAGTGACAGACACTCACGGGGGCTTCCATGGCACGTTACGTCTTCATCACCGGCGGTGTGGTTTCTTCGCTCGGCAAAGGCTTGGCATCGGCGGCACTGGGGGCTTTGCTTCAGGCGCGCGGTTTTTCCGTTCGGCTGCGCAAGCTTGATCCCTATTTAAACGTTGATCCCGGCACGATGTCGCCATTTGAACATGGCGAAGTTTTTGTGACCGATGACGGCGCCGAAACGGATCTGGATCTGGGGCATTACGAGCGGTTCACCGGGGTGTCCGCGCGCAAGACAGATTCGATTTCATCTGGACGCATCTACACCAATGTTCTGGAGAAAGAGCGCCGCGGCGAATATCTGGGCAAGACCATTCAGGTGATTCCCCATGTGACGAATGAAATCAAAGACTTTATCTCTATCGGGGATGACGAGGTTGATTTCATGTTGTGTGAAATTGGCGGCACGGTAGGCGATATTGAGGGTTTGCCGTTCTTCGAAGCGATCCGTCAGTTCAGCCAAGATCGTCCGCGCGGCCAATGTATTTTCATGCATCTGACATTGCTGCCCTATTTGGCGGCCAGTGGGGAGCTGAAAACAAAACCAACGCAGCACTCGGTCAAAGAGCTGCGCTCTATCGGGTTGCAGCCTGATGTTTTGGTCTGCCGTTCAGAACACCCGATCCCGGAAAAAGAACGCGCCAAGATTGGCCTGTTTTGTAACGTGCGACCAGAGGCGGTAATTCCGGCCTATGATCTAAAATCGATTTATGAAGCGCCCTTGGCCTATCACCGGGTGGGTTTGGATCAGGCCGTTTTGGATGCGTTTGGTATATCGCCTGCGCCCAAACCCGAGATGAGCCGCTGGGAAGACGTGATGGATCGTCTGAACAACGCCGAAGGTGTTGTGCGTGTGGCGATCGTTGGTAAATATGTGCAGCTGGAAGACGCGTATAAATCCATTGCCGAGGCGCTGACACATGGGGGTATGGCCAACCGCGTGAAAGTGAAAGCCGAGTGGATCGATGCCGAAGTGTTCGACCGTGAAGATCCGGCGGCCTATCTGGAAGATTATGATGCGATCCTGGTGCCCGGTGGCTTTGGTGAACGCGGAACCGAAGGCAAGATCCGCGCCGCACAATTCGCGCGCGAGAAGAAGATCCCCTATATGGGCATTTGTCTTGGCATGCAGATGGCGGTCATTGAAGCTGCGCGCAATCTGGCCGGGATTGAAGATGCGGGTTCGGAAGAATTCAACCATGAAGCCGGCGCAGAGCGGTTTGAACCTGTCGTCTATCACCTGAAAGAATGGGTGCAGGGCAATCATCGGGTGGAACGTAAAGTGACCGACGATAAGGGCGGCACCATGCGTTTGGGCGCCTATTCTGCGGCTTTGACGCCGGGGTCAAATGTGGCCGCGCAATATGGCACCACCGAAATCGAGGAGCGCCACCGCCATCGCTATGAGGTTGACGCACGATACCGCGAAAAGCTGGAAGAGTGTGGCATGGTCTTTTCCGGCATGTCGCCTGATGGTCGCCTGCCCGAGATTGTAGAACACAAAGACCACCCGTGGTTCATCGGTGTGCAGTTCCACCCTGAGCTGAAATCAAAACCTTTCGCGCCGCATCCGCTGTTTGCAGGCTTTATCAAAGCTGCCAAAGAGCAAAACCGATTAGTCTAAGACCATGCGGATTGCGATGATATGGACATCGGGGGCCTTGTGCCCCCGGTGTTATGTCGCGGAGAGGGTCAAAGATCTTGCGGCACACGCAAATGGCCGTGCAGCCAAGGGTTTTGCGCAATGGCAGGGCTGACAATCTGCGCCATAAGGGAGGTTTGCAAATGCCGCGCGACCATCTGTGCCAAATCGGCCATCATCCCTGCGCGTGCAAACACCGAAATCTCGCGGGTCAGACCGGGCCTGCGCATCGGGCGCAAGGTAAGACCGCTGCGCGCGCCGTGATGCAGGGCGGACGGGGTCAAGATCGTCCATCCCTGCCCTGCCGCCACCAGTGACAAAATCGCCGGATAGCTGTCCATTTCATAGCGCGACGGTGGCGTAAGGCTGTGTTGTGCCAGATATTGTGCGATCACCCGGCCCATCAATGTCCGCTGACTGTACCGAATAAGCGGCAGATCCGCATCCATACGGTTATCTGGCCAGACCTCTAGAAAAGGTTCTTGCAGGACTGAATAGGCCTGCAACCCATCGGCTGCGGGCGCATGCGGCGCTGCGGCCACCACCACATCCAATGCGCGGGCCTCCAGTTTGCTAAGCAGTCGGTGGCTGGGGCCGGTTTCCAATTCAAACCTGCATGAGGTCAGCGTTTGCGCCATATCCCTTAGCAGCTGCGGGGTCACGGCATGCTCAAAATCTTCGATCATACCAAGGCGGAAATGACGCAGGCTTCGGTGATCGGCACCGGCAATATCCCCGCGCCCCTGTGCCAAGGCATCCAACATCGCCCCCGCATGTGGCAAGAACGCAGTTCCCGCTGCTGTCAATTTCATCGGCCGGGCGGAGCGGTCCACCAGATCAGCGCCCAAAGCTGCCTCTAGCGCAACAAGTTGCTGACTGACGGCGGAGGCGGATACACCCAAACGGCGCGCCACCGCAGTGATCGCGCCTTCTTCAGCCACAGCGACCAGCACCTCTACCGCCCATAGGCTGACACGTTCTCGTTGGGTTGCCATATTTCCCCCTTCGGTTCGCGCGCAGACTGCGGTATCGCAACAGGGATTGGCAACCGAATCCCGTGCAATTGGATCAATGACACCCATTGACGCGGCCCGCGCCAACGCTAGCCTGCATTCCAAATCTGACCAAGGAGTCGACGATGTCGGTGACACAAAGCTGGGAAGCCAGAGCAGAAGAATTCTCCCTTTATGGGTTCACCGATTTGCCCTCGGTTCATGACCGTGGCACGGTTGTGGTGACCCATGGGGAAGGCCCGTATATTTTCGACACCAACGGCCGCAAATATCTGGATGCCAATTCCGGCCTGTGGAACATGGTCGCCGGGTTCGATCACGCAGGGTTGACGCAGGCCGCCAAAGCCCAGTTTGATAAATTCCCCGGCTATCACAGCTTTTTCGGGCGGATGTCGGATCAGACTGTCTTGCTAAGTGAAAAGCTGATCGAAGTGTCGCCATTTGATACCGGGCGGGTGTTCTACACCAACTCTGGATCAGAGGCGAATGACACGATGGTTAAAATGTTGTGGTTCTTGCACGCCGCCGAAGGCAAGCCACAAAAGCGCAAGATTTTGACTCGGTGGAATAGCTATCACGGGGTGACGGCGGTGTCGGCATCAATGACGGGCAAGCCCTATAACTCGGTCTTTGGGCTGCCGTTGCCGGGGTTCATCCATGTTGGTTCGCCGCATTACTGGCGCTTTGGCCAAGAGGGGGAGACCGAAGAACAGTTCACCGCCCGGCTGGCCGCCGAGTTGGAAGCAACCATCATCAAGGAAGGCGCGGACACAATCGCAGGGTTCTTCGCAGAGCCGGTGATCGGCGCAGGTGGCGTCGTGCCCCCGCCCAAAGGCTATTTCCAGGCTATTTCCAAGGTTCTGGCAAAATATGACGTTCCGCTGATCTCGGATGAGGTCATCTGTGGCTTTGGCCGGACCGGGTCAACCTGGGGCGCGCAAACCTATGATTTCATGCCTGATGCGATTATCTCATCCAAAGCGCTGACAGCGGGGTATTTCCCGATGGGCGCGGTGATCATCGGCGGCACTTTGGCCCAACGCCTGCAAGACGCGATTGAAGCAATTGAGGAATTCCCGCATGGATTTACCGCATCGGGCCATCCGGTTGGCTGCGCCATCGCGCTAAAGGCGATAGATGTAGTGATGAACGAAGGGCTGGCCGATAACGTCAACCGCCTGTCGGGGCGTATGGAAGCCGGGCTGGCGGAAATCGCGACATCCGCAAATATCGGGGAACTGCGCGGCGTGGGCTATATGTGGGCCCTGGAAGCGGTGAAAGACCGTGCCACCAAAACCCCGTTCGACGGGCATCTGTCCGTGTCAGAACGGATCGCCAATACGTGCACGGATATGGGTCTGATCTGCCGTCCTTTGGGGCAGTCGGTCGTCCTATGCCCGCCGTTCATTATGACAGAACCGCAAATGGATGAGATGTTTGAAAAACTGGACCGCGCTTTGAAAAAGGTCTTTGCCGAAGTCGCCTGACCTGCCATCACGGGCGCGGTTGTCGCGCCCGTTTTACCGACAGTTGATGCGCAAGCCTTGACCTGCGCATCCGAAGCAGAAACAAACGGCGCAAGATCTGCACCTATATCGCCCCGGCACGCCGCGCGCTGAAATCGCGGTCTGCCCGGTAGGAGAACCCTATGAAGTTTCGCTTTCCCATTGTCATCATCGACGAAGATTTCCGGTCAGAAAATTCCTCCGGCTCTGGTATTCGGGCGATGGCGCAGGCCATCGAAAACGAAGGGTTCGAGGTGCTTGGCGCCACAAGCTACGGTGATCTTTCACAATTCGCCCAGCAGCAGTCGCGCGCCAGCGCCTTTGTGCTGTCCATTGATGATGAGGAATTCACCCCCGGTCCCGATCTGGATCCCGCTGTCGTAAACCTGCGTAATTTCATCGAAGAGGTGCGCTGGAAAAACGAAGAAGTTCCGATTTATATCTATGGGGAGACCAAGACATCGCGGCACTTGCCCAATGATATTTTGCGCGAATTGCACGGTTTCATCCATATGTTTGAGGACACGCCGGAATTCGTTGCCCGCCATATCATCCGCGAGGCGAAATCCTATCTGGAAAGCATCCAGCCGCCCTTCTTCCGCGCCTTACTGGATTATGCCGAAGATGGATCCTACTCTTGGCATTGCCCGGGCCATTCCGGCGGTGTGGCGTTTTTGAAAAGCCCGATTGGGCAGATGTATCACCAGTTCTATGGCGAAAATATGCTGCGCGCGGATGTGTGCAACGCGGTAGAAGAGCTTGGCCAGCTGCTGGATCACAATGGCGCCATTGGCGCATCTGAACGAAATGCAGCGCGGATCTTCAATGCCGATCACTGCTTTTTTGTCACAAACGGCACATCGACCAGTAATAAGATGGTCTGGCATCACACGGTTGCGCCCGGTGATGTGGTGGTCGTAGACCGCAACTGTCACAAATCAATCCTACACTCAATTATCATGACCGGTGCGATTCCGGTGTTCTTGAAACCCACACGCAACCATTACGGCATCATCGGCCCGATCCCGCGCAGCGAATTTGATGTAGAAACGATCAAGGCCAAGATCCGCGCAAACCCGCTTTTGGCAGGCTATGACGCCGAGACGATCAAGCCGCGGGTCATGACCTTGACCCAATCGACCTATGACGGCGTGCTGTATAACACCGAGACGATTAAAACCGCGCTGGATGGGTATGTTGAGAACCTGCATTTTGACGAAGCATGGCTGCCCCATGCGGCCTTCCACCCGTTTTATGGCACCTATCACGCGATGGGGCGTAAGCGCGGGCGCACCAAACATTCGGTGACCTATGCGACGCAATCTATCCATAAACTGTTGGCCGGGATTTCGCAGGCCAGCCATGTCTTGGTGCAAGACAGCGAAGAGACCAAGCTGGATCGCCATCTGTTCAACGAAGCCTATCTGATGCACACATCGACCAGCCCGCAATACAGTATCATCGCATCTTGCGATGTTGCCGCCGCAATGATGGAGCCGCCAGGTGGCACCGCCTTGGTGGAAGAAAGCATTGATGAGGCGTTGGACTTCCGCCGCGCCATGCGCAAGGTCGATGCAGAATATGGCGAAAATGACTGGTGGTTTGAGGTATGGGGCCCCGATGAGCTGGAAGAAGAAGGCATTGGGCGCAACACCGGCTGGGTTCTGAAACGCACTGACGCCGATGGCGTGCAGCAATCTGACGGTGAAGATGCCTGGCATGGATTTGGCGATATGGCCCCGGGGTTCAACATGTTGGACCCGATCAAGGCCACATTGATCACACCGGGTTTGAATATTGATGGCCGGTTTGAAGAAACTGGGATTCCGGCCTCGATTGTGTCGAAATACTTGGCCGAACATGGTGTGGTTGTCGAAAAGACCGGGCTGTACAGCTTCTTTATCATGTTCACGATTGGCATCACCAAAGGCCGTTGGAACACGCTATTGGCGGCGTTGCAGCAGTTCAAGGATGACTTTGATAAGAACCAGCCATTGTGGCGCACAATGCCTGATTTCTGCGCCAAGCAGCCACGCTATGAACAGATGGGCCTGCGCGACCTTTGCCAACATGTGCATCAGATGTACGCAAAATATGATGTCGCGATTTTGTCGACCGACATCTATCTTAGCGACCATACACCGGCGATGACACCGGCCGATGCGTTCTCGCACATCGCGCGGCGCACGACACAGCGCGTCCCGGTGGATGAGCTGGAAGGCCGCATTACCACCAGCCTTGTGACCCCCTACCCGCCCGGCATCCCGCTGCTGGTCCCCGGAGAGGTATTTAATAAGAAGATCGTCGATTACCTGAAATTTAACCGCGAATTTGCGCGCGAATGCCCCGGGTTTGAAACCGATATTCACGGCCTGGTGGTTGAAAAAGGCCCTGATGGCGCGCCCAGCTATTTCGCTGATTGCGTCGCCGAATAACGCCGCTGATGTGGCCATGATTATCCCCGCAGTGTCGCAAGGCGCTGCGGGTTTTTTATATTCCTAAGGCTGATGCCGCGCATGGATTGCGGCAAAACCCCGCCTGGAATTTGCGGCACGCCATGAAGCCCGAGTGAAACAATCAGAAAATATCTTGCTTGAATCAATATCTGACTGTATTACTCGGGCAATCAATGGAGGCCGCCCATGCACGCTATCGCGATCACCGCTGCTCAATCTGAACGCTATGAACAGCCCGCACATCGCCCTGTTGTGCTGCGCGCCGAGCAGCGTGCGCTGCTGGATGAGATTCGTGCCGCCGCCCTGCGTGTCCGTTCTACCCGCTATATTGATGCCTTCCGGGCCTGTGCGATGCTGTCGTTAAACCGTGATCGTTCCGTCACCACAATGGCGGATGGCCTGGCGCGTGTGTTGGCGCAGGCGCTGGCAGCGCCTGCGGTTTTATATCGCCCCGGTTCCCCAGATGTCAGTTTTGACGAGGCATGGTTGGTTCGTCTGGCCTATTGTTTGCATGATGATGACCTTGGGTCAGCAGAATTTCTGCTTCGCTCCCGCGTGACACGGCATCACTGGCGCAATATCGCGTTTCTTCTCAATGGGATCGCACGATTGTCGTCGCTGCAAGATCAGCGCAACTGATCAAATCCATAATTGCCTGACTTTTTTAATCAGAATTAATCTATATTTTTCAAGGGGTTGCAATGCACTCTGGATGTGCCATATAATTTGGACAGCCAGCAAGACGCCAGCCAACGTCCCGTGATTCAATTGGAAGGCAGGACCCATGTCCCAAACCGCAGTATCCCTATCCCCCACCGCACGCGAAGCCATTGCTGAGGCACTTCAGCAATCCGTTGCGGAAACCGTTGTTGCCACCATGCTGGCGCAAAATTTCCATTGGAACGTCAAAGGGATGGCTTTCGGCCCCCTGCACGAGCTGTTCCAGACCATTTACGAAGATCACTTCGTTGCACAAGACGATCTGGCCGAGCGTATTCGGGCCATCGACGTTATGGCAGAAGGCACGCTGAAAAGCATGCTGGAACGCTCCAAAGTTGAAGAGCATGAAGGCCCCGCAACGGATCGTGAAATGATCGCAATGCTGGTCAAAGCACAAGAAATCGTTGCAGCCACATTGCACGGCGCCGGCGATATCGCTGCCGATAACGGCGACACCCTGACCGAAGACCTATGCATCGAACGCGGCCGCATCCACGAGAAATTCGCTTGGATCTTGCGTTCACATCTGGGCTAATCTGATCTAACGACACAAAACGGGCCGACACGCATCAACGTGTCGGCCCGTTTTATATTTGATCTCTAATTTGTGCAGCCCTAGTGGTGCGATCACAGATCTGGTGGTGTTACGCCTTTTTTGGCACATCGTTTCAGATAGGCTGGCACCCAGTGGCTATACCGTCCCATAATTTTTTGCTGGGCGATAATCAACTCGACATAGGCTTTTTGCAGCTTGGGCTTTTTCAATTTCTTTGAAATCTGCTTTTGTTCTTTGGTCATTGAACAACCAATGCAATGACCTTGGCGGCGGAACTTGCACACACCGATGCAGGGTGTTGGAACCTTTGACATGGAAATCCCTTTTCGACAGTTCGGGCCAGATATAGCGGCGATAGCCGCAAGATCAATCACCGTCGCAGCCCAGGGCATGGCCGGGCGCATGTAGGTCACATACGCCCAAAGCCTGATTACAACTTCGACAGTTTCGACTGCAGTTCGGCAAGCTGCTTCTTGATCGCCTGCAGATCCTCTTTGTCGGAGGCCGCGTCGCTGCTGTCGGCCGCCGGGCTGGTGCCGCCCTTGGGCCAACCTGACATCATCGATTCTAAGAAGGCCTGCTGCTGTTTATGCAGCGCGTCAAACCCCGGCACTTTGGCCATGGGATTCGGCATCTGATTCAGGTTCCCCATCATCTGTTCCTGACCCTGGCGCAGCATTTCAAATGTATTGGTCAAGAACTGCGGCATCATGGCCTGCGCCGATGTTGTGTAAGAACGCACCAAATCCGTCAGAACGGAAACCGGCAGCATATTTTCGCCGCGACTTTCATGTTCTGCAATGATTTGAAGCAGATACTGGCGTGTCAGCTCGTCACCTGTCTTAAGGTCGACGATTTTTACTTCACGGCCCGACCGAATAAAACGGGCAATATCTTCAAGCGTGACATAGTCGCTGGTCTCGGTGTTATAGAGCCTGCGGCTGGCGTAGCGCTTGATCAGAAGCGTTTTCTGCGCGTCCGTCATAGGAACCTCCCGTTTATTTTGCATTGCAGCAATGATTAAGCTGTAACCCGTTAAAAGCAACAAAAGAAAGGCGGGCCGAAGCCCGCCCTAGGTCCGTGTTCCAGCAGGGAGGAGGTTGCTGAAACTGCGGGAGGAACCTGATTACTTCGCGGCAGCGGTCGCTTTTTTCGCAGCCGTCGTTGCTTCGGTGGTCGCTTTTTTGACAGCAGCCGTAGCATCTTCAGAAAAATCTTTACCAGCGGCAAGCATCAGCTCAACCGTTTCCATCTGCACTTTTTTTGCAACTTCAGCGAAAGCAGAGATGTTTTCCGACGCCAGCTCAGCGGAGGAGGATGCGAAATCGCTCATCGCTTTGGCGTAATCTGCCGGCTCGTCTTTCGTGGTCGACAAAGAACCCATTTTCGAGATCGATTCTTTGGTCCATTTGGACGAGATTTCAGCGGATTTCTCTGCTGCGTCCAACGCGACTTTCGACATTTTCTCGCCGAAAGCAGCCTGCGATTTGAAGGCTTCCTGGAACTTCGATGTGTCCATCGGCATCGAAGCCATCATGTCTTGCATCATCTTTGTGAAGTCCGGGGTCGTGGTAGCCATTGTCATATCTCCAATATCATTGAGGTCCTGGATGTTCGGTTGCGGGACCCCGTTCGCTTGAATACAGATATAAATGCTGCGACGCAGCAAATCAAGTCCTTTCTTGCTGCGTCGCAGAAATTTTACAACCTATTAGCGAATTATATCTTGACGATCTCCTTTACGTAGATCCCCGGAGCCTCGGCAAGCACCGGATGGTCCGGCCCGCCGGGTTCGCGCGCTGCAACCATGCGCCCAGATTGCGAGGCAAGCCATTCCTGCCAACGCGGCCACCAGCTGCCGTCATGAAATTCTGCTTTTGATTTCCAATCCTTAGCATCTTCCAGCGGTGCCGGTGATGTATAGTGACCGTATTTCTTCTTCGACGGTGGGTTCACGATCCCCGCGATATGCCCCGATTCGGACAGGATAAAGGTTTTGTCCTTCGATCCCATTTTCGCGATCCCGGAGAAGGACGTGATCCACGGCGCGATATGGTCGGTTTCGCAGGCCACAGCCATAAGCGGCACTTTTACATCCGACAGTTTCAGTACCTCGCCCAGAATCTCATAGCCATCTTCGGCAAAGTGATTCTCCTGGCACAGCCCACGCAAATATTGCATCGCCATCTTGCCTGGCAGGTTTGTGGCATCGCCATTCCAATACAGCAGATCAAAGGCCGGCGGCGCCTCCCCCATCATGTAGCTACGAATGGCGGGTTTCCAGATCAGATCATTGGAGCGTAGGAAGCTAAATGTCCGGCTCATGAAATAGCTCGACAACACGCCATCGCGCTCACATTGCCGTTCCAACCCATCGACGAAATCATCTTGTAAGAAGGGGATGAACTCTCCTTGTTCGGAGAAGTTGGTCAAAGTGGTGAAGAAGGTCGCGCAATTGACCGATGTGTCCTTGCGCTTGTTCATCAGCGCCAGCGCAAGGCTTAGCGTGGTGCCGGCGATACAATAACCGATGACATTGATCTTAGCGACTTTGGTGATCGCCTTTACCTGCGTCATCGCATCCAGATAGCTTTCCAGATAATCTTCAAACCCAACATCTGCAAATGTGGCATCGGGGTTCTTCCAGCTGACCACAAACACCGTGAACCCCTGCTCTACGGCAAATTTGATAAAGCTGCTTTGTGCTTTCATATCAAGGATATAGAACTTGTTAATCCATGGCGGGAAGATCAACAACGGGGTGCGGTGCACCTGTTCTGTCAGCGGCGCATATTGGATCAGTTCAAACATGCGGGTGCGGTAAACCACCGCCCCCTCTGATGCGCCCAAATTTGTGCCAACGTCAAAGGCTGTGCGATCGGCCAGCGTTACCAGCAGATCACCATCATTTTGCTCCATGTCCCGAACAAGGTTTTCAAGGCCTTGGACAAGGCTCTCCCCTTCGGTCACGACGGCCCGTTCCAGCGCATCCGGATTGGTCGCCAGAAAGTTCGTAGGCGCCATCATATCGATCAACTGATGGGTGAAAAAATCAACCCGTTGCTGATCTTTCTGCGTCAGCCCCGGCAATCCTTTGGACGCGTCGTCAAGCGCCTTCGACGCGATCATATACTGCTGTTTAACGAAATTAAAATAGGGGTGCGTGTCCCACAACGGGTTGGTGAAACGCCTGTCTTTTGGCCCGGTGTCCTCGGGCACCTTCAGACCCTCTGTCGCCAACGTATGTGAGGCTTCCATGTAATGAGTGATCGCCTCGCCCCAGTATTTCACCTGAGATTCGAAGATATGAGACGGCTTATCGGCCAGTTCCCGCATATAGGCATTCGCGGTGGACATGTATAAATCAGGCCCAGGCCCTTCCAACGCAAGGTTTGGCGCACGTTTTCGCGTCATTGCATCAACCATGCGTTGCGTCAAAGCTTCGATTTTTTCCAAATTTCGCTGCATTTTCTGCGATGCAGCAGAAACCTCTTCCTCCCCGGTTGTCATAAGGTAGTGGTCCTCCTATTGTTTTTAGTAGGATAGACCCGGCTTTGCGCAGCAAACAAGTTCGTTCGCAAAAGCTTGAGGAGTTTTTCACCGACGTCTGATAAAGAATGTTATCAAGGCGGGCGGTTTGAAGGAGTAACGTAGATGAAAGCCATGTCGAGCTACGACCTGATGGAATCAATCAGGAACACCAACGAATGGCTTGGGGCGTCTGCTCGGGCCATGGCATCTTACCCAGTCTGGGGCCTATCACCCAACCCAATGTTTCGTGTGATCGAAGCATGGGGCGCCGTCACCGAGCGCAGCTTTTCGCGTATGGTTGTCAAGCCAGAGTGGAACATCCCTTCGATCACTGGCACGGATGGCCGCGATCATCTGGTGCAAATCAAGACCATCGTGGACCGGCCATTTGGTTCTTTGATCCATTTTGACGTGCAAGGCCGTGGGCCAATGCCGCGGCGCGTGTTGGTAGTGGCCCCAATGTCAGGCCATTACGCGACCTTGCTGCGGTCCACTGTGGCCTCCCTGCTTCCCGATGCCGAGGTCTATATCACCGATTGGCACAATGCGCGCGACATCCCCGTCAGTGTTGGCAAATTCGACGTGGAAGATTACACGCTGTATCTGGCCGATTTCATGCGGGAATTGGGATCAGATATCAATGTGATCGCCGTATGTCAGCCCGCACCGCTGGCCTTGGCGGCGACGGCCTATCTGGCCGAAGAGGATCCTGATGCGCAGCCGCGCACCCTGACCCTGATCGGCGGACCGATTGACCCCGATGCCGCCGCCACCGATGTGACCGATTTTGGTCGCCGCATCACGATGGGCCAGTTGGAGCAGATGGTGATTCAGCGCGTTGGCTTCAAATATAACGGCGTTGGTCGTCTGGTGTATCCCGGGCTGATGCAGCTGGCCTCGTTCATCTCAATGAACTCTGAGAAGCATTCGCAAGCCTTCCATGACAAAATCATGAGCGATGCACAGTCCGACAACGTCCCTGATGTCGATAAGCACAATAAATTCTATGATGAATATCTGGCCGTTATGGATATGACCGCTGAGTTCTATCTGTCGACGGTGGAGCGGATCTTTAAGGGGCTGGAGATCGCGCAGAACAAATTCACCATTAAGGGAAAGCCGGTTGACCTGGGCAAAATCACCTCGGTCGCGGTGAAAACGGTCGAAGGCGAGAATGACGATATCTCTGCGCCGGGCCAATGTGTTGCCGCGCTTGATCTGTGCACGGGCGTTCCAGATGCGATGAAAGCACAGCACTTGGAGCCCGGCGCAGGCCATTACGGCATCTTTGCGGGCGGGTCATGGCGGAACAATATCCGCCCGCTTGTGCTGGAATTCATTGACGAACATGCCGATGGCCCCAAGGACGAAGAAATCGCCGGCGATAGCACGGTCACGCCGATGCGCCGCCGCGCCCCTGTCGCCAAGAAGGCCACCGGAACCGATACATCCGGCCCTACCGGCGTTTGAGTTTGAACCCAAGCCCGACACGCGCCTGCCGCCGCCCCTACTCCGGGGGTGGCGGTTTTTATTGATCTCTGCGTGGAATTGAATCGCGGCGACTGCACACCTATCTAACCTATGAAGATATAAGGATAGAATGTGGTGGGATTTTCCGATCTGACAGATGGCGTAACGCGCGGCATTGCGGGACTTGGCGACCAGCTTTCAGGGGCGATGTTTGAACCCGTTCTGCGCATTGGCGTCACCGGCCTGTCGCGTGCAGGTAAAACCGTGTTCATCACCTCTTTGGTGGCCAATCTTCTGGACCGGGGGCGGATGCAGGCACTGACGGGCGCGGGCGATGTACAGGCGGCATTCTTGCAGCCCCAGCCCGATGACACGGTGCCCCGGTTTGATTACGAATCGCATTTGGCGGCATTGACCGGGCCAGAACCTTTCTGGCCTGAAGGGACACGCGCCACATCGGAACTGCGGTTAAGCTTTCGCATTGCGCCGCGCGGGCTACTATCGGGCATGCGCGGGCCGCGCACATTGCATGTGGATATTTTCGACTATCCCGGCGAATGGCTTTTGGATTTGTCTTTGATAGACAAATCCTATCGCCAATGGTCAGATGGTGTGCTCATGCGGCTAGAACATCGCCCGCAAGGCACCGAATATTTGCAGCTTTTGACAACAGTCGACCCCGCAGCGGATTTCTCAGAGCCAACAGCCAAAGCTTTGGCCTTTCAGTTCACGTCACATCTGAAATCTGCGAAAGAGGCCGGTTTTTCCGATTGCTCCCCGGGTCGGTTTTTGTTGCCTGGGGAGCTAGAGGGCTCCCCCGTGCTGACATTTGCCCCCCTTCCGGCGACGGACACCCCCCGCACCAGCTTGGCGCATGAAATGGAACGCCGTTACGATGCCTACAAAAGGGAGGTCGTCAAACCCTTCTTCCGCGATCACTTCTCAAAAATCGACCGCCAAGTAGTGCTGGCCGATGTGTTGGGCGCAATCCATGCAGGCCCTGCTGCGCTGGAAGACCTGCGCCGCGCGATGGCAGAGGTATTGCAGGCCTTTCGCCCCGGGCGTGCCAGCTGGCTGACCAGCCTGATGGGCGCACAGCGGGTCGAAAAAATCTTATTCGCAGCGACCAAGGCCGATCATCTGCATTCGATCGATCATGGCAAATTAACCGCGATCACCACTGCTCTTTTACGTGATGCCAAAGACCGTGCCGATTTTTCCGGTGCGCAAACGCAGGCTCTTGCATTGGCATCGCTGCGCACCACAACCGAGGCGATGATCGAACAAGATGGTGGCACTTTGCCTGCTGTGCGGGGGCGGTTGCCCGATGGACGCAATGTCGCGATGTATCCAGGCGCCCTGCCCGATGATCCAGGGCAATTGCTATCACCTGCCCGCCAAGGCGCGCAGAAATGGCTGAATGACGCCTATGCCATCATGGGGTTTGCACCGGCCCCTGTAACATTACGCCCCGGGGATGGGCCGCCCCATATCCGGCTGGACCGTGCCGCGCAATTTTTGATCGGAGATAAGCTATGAAACGCCCGGTGATGATCGAACTGGACGAGGCTGCCGAAAATCCCGCACAGGCAGAACCCATTAAGGATTTGCCCGACGCGACCCAAGACCAATTGCACGGCCGTGCTATGCAAATCGCCGCGCGCTTGGGTGCACGTCCACCATCATTGGTTGCAAAGCTCCTGTGGCGTTCGATCCTCGCACTTTTGGGGTTTATGGCCTCGTTGGCCGCTTGGCGCTTTGTCGAGGGGCTTTTTGCGTCAAACCCCATCCTTGGCTGGATCGGGGCCGGGCTGCTTGCCTGCGTGGTGATCGCTGCGTTGATCATTGCATTGCGCGAAATCGCCGCATTCTCGCGGATGAAACGCTTGGATGTATTACACCGCGAAGTCTCATCTTTGACAGGGACACATGACGTCACCCGAACCCGCAAAACAGTTACGAAACTGTCAGCCCTCTATGCTGCAAGGGCCGAAATGTCATGGTCGCGCAAGCGGTTGGCCGAACGCGGGCCAGAGGTAATCGACAGTGATACATTGGTTGATCTGGCAGAAACCGAATTGATGCGCCCGCTTGACAGCGCCGCCCGCCTTGAGATTGAGGCAGCAAGCCGCTCGGTCGCGGCGACAACAGCGCTGGTGCCACTGGCATTGGTGGATGTGGCCACTGCGTTGATCGCCAATATTCGAATGATCCGACGCATTGCCGAGATTTATGGCGGGCGCGCAGGCAGTTTGGGGGCCATACGGCTGGCCCGCGCAGTGATGACGCATCTGGTCGCCACGGGCGCGGTGGCCGCAGGCGATGACCTGATAGAGACGGTGGCGGGCGGGCATTTGGCCGCCAAACTGTCTCGCCGTTTTGGCGAAGGGGTGGTCAATGGCGCGCTGACCGCACGCGTGGGCATTGCCGCGATGGAGGTCTGCCGACCGATGCCTTTCCGTGCCTTGCCCAAGCCGAAAGTGACCAATATCATCGGCCGCAGTCTGACCGGCCTATTTGGTCGCAACCAGGCGGGGACGAAGGACAGTTAATCTAGCGCAAGACAGGTGCATCAGCCGGTGCCTTGCCGACATCCGCAACCCCCATGCGCAGCCCCGCCCCGATACGATGCGCCAGGGCGGACCAGCCCGCAGCGGCCAGCGGGTCCAATTCACGCCGCAACGTGTCATCAAACAGGCCCAACCACACAGGGAAATGTCCTGCAAATACGTTGCCTGCCCGGCGATGTGCCATCATCGGTGATCCCTCATACCCCGGTTGATGCAAGATCGCGCCTTTCCAAAATCGCGCAATCTTCGCCTCATGCTCTGCCCAATCTGTGACATGAGTTGCAAAAACAGGCCCCAGCAGATGATGCGCCCGCACGCGCGTGTAAAATGCGCCTACAACATGCTCGATCTGGGCGGATGTTATCTCAAAACGGGCAAGCGGTTCGGTCATCTTGATCTTTCAGTGGGTTATGTAAACAGATCGGATTGCGGGGTGGCGACAGGCGGCTCCGGTCGTAGGGCTTCTATGCCCAGATGGCGCCAGGCCCGCGCGCCCAACATACGCCCGCGAGGCGTGCGCTGCACCAGCCCCTGTTGCAGCAAATAGGGTTCGATCACTTCTTCTAACGCATCCCGGCTTTCCGACAGCGCAGCGGAAAGCGTTTCAATCCCGACGGGACCGCCGCCGTAATGTTCCGCCATCAACATCATATAGCGCCGATCCGCACCGTCCAAACCAAGGCTGTCGACACCCAGCCGCGTTAAGGCGCTGTCGGCAATGCTGCGGGACAAGGTTCCATCGCCTTCGACAAGAGCGAAATCCACAACCCGGCGCAGCAATCGTCCGGCAATCCGCGGCGTGCCGCGTGCGCGTTTGGCGATTTCGCGCGTGCCTTCGGGATGGGCAGGAATACCCAGCAGCCGCGCCCCACGCGCAACGATCAAATCCAGTTCATCTTCGGTATAGAATTGCAACCGCGTCGGAATACCGAACCGGTCACGCAGCGGCGTGGTCAACAATCCCAACCGCGTCGTCGCCCCTACCAGGGTAAAGGGCTGCAATTCAATGCGCACCGTGCGTGCAGCAGGCCCCTCCCCGATCACAAGATCCAGCTCGAAATCCTCCATGGCCGGATATAACACCTCTTCCACCGCCGGGTTCATCCGGTGAATCTCGTCGATGAACAGCACGTCGCGATTTTCCAGGTTGGTCAAAATCGCGGCAAGATCACCGGCTTTGGCCAGAACCGGGCCAGAGGTCATCTTGAAATTCACCCCCAGTTCACGGGCCATGATCTGCGCCAAAGTGGTTTTCCCCAGACCGGGTGGGCCATGAAACAGTGTATGGTCCATCGCCTGTCCGCGCATTTTGGCGGATTCGATGAATACACGCAGATTTGCCCGCGCCTCAGCCTGACCAACGAATTCCTCCAAGACCTGTGGCCGAAGCGCACGATCCGCATCATCGGGCAAACGATCTGGGCGCAATGTCGGGTCCGGGTCGGTCATCGCTTCATCTGCCTCGCTGTCGGTCGGGTTTGGCGTGGGGGGCGACAGCCCCCCGCGTGGGATGGGGGTTCGATGCCCCCATGCCGCGCTCCCCCGGTATTAATCCACCACATATCAATCTTTCGGCGCCAACTGCCGCAGTGCCAAACGGATCAACTTGGCGGTATCGGTGGCCTCCGGTGCCTCTGCCGCCTGCGCCACAGCCGAAGCCGCCTCTGACGGCGCATAGCCCAAATTCGTCAGCGCAGACAATGCCTCTGCTTGGTAATTTACCTTTGGGGCCGCCATCGGGGTTGCCCCCGCGCGCCCACGCGACCTTACCGCGGGTTCGATTAGCTCCGGCGCCGGAGCCGCATCCACGCTTAATGTTGCGCCAAGCGCCATCACCGTCGGCGCTTTGTCCTTCAGCTCATTAACCACACGTTGCGCCAATTTCGGCCCCACACCGGGCGCCGCCTTTACCGCAGCCCAATCGCCAAGCGCAATCGCACGGCCCAATGCCTCTGGTCCCAATTGCCCCAGCACCGCAAGCGACGCTTTCGCGCCAATCCCTTGAACCGATGTCAAAAGCCCATGCCATTCCTTTTCCAACAGGCTGGAAAACCCGAACAGCTGTAACAAATCTTCGCGCACCAGCAGATCGGTATACAGCGCACAGGCCTCCCCCACGGGTGGCAATGACTGCGCCGTCCGCGTGCTGACATGGACGATATAGCCCACACCGCGCACATCGATCATCACCTGATCCAAGCCCCGGTGGGCAATAATACCTGAAAGCCTGCCGATCATACCGGTGTCCTTTTGATCCGCGCCTGTCCCCGGTCGCTCAATGTCACCATCGTGCGTGACAGCTGCGCCGCCCCAATGCGCCGCGCGGATTGCAGATGCAAGGCGTGGCAAATCGCAATGGCCAAGGCATCTGCCGAATCCGCACTGTCGAATTTTACACCCGGCAATTGATGCGCCACCATATGCTGCACCTGTTTTTTATCTGCATGTCCCACGCCAACCACGGTTTTTTTGACAGCATTTGGCGCGTATTCCCCAACCTCCAGCCCCGCAAGCGCGGGCACCAGCAAGGCGACGCCGCGCGCCTGACCCAATTTCAACGTCGCGACCGCGTCCTTATTGACAAAGGTCTGCTCAACTCCGGCGGCCTCTGGCACATAGCTATCAAACACTGCCGTTAAATCACGATACAGCACTGCAAGCCGATTGGCCAAGGCATCACCAGCGGAATGCAGCGTCCCATTGGCAACATGGCGCAGCTTCGAGCCCTCCATGTCGATCACACCCCAGCCAAGATTCCTTAGCCCCGGATCGATTCCGATCACCCGCATGGTGCGCCCCTTGATGCTCATTATTCATTACTTTTCCATCAAGTAGCACGAAAAGAGAACATCGGGAAGCCAGAACTGTCCCACGCCGGCCTCACTCCCCCTGGGGGCGGCGAAAACCCGGCTATGGTGTGCAGGTTTGATGCTGCATACCGACAGGCGTGCAGGGCATGCAAAAACCGCATGGCAGGCCTGACAACATGCGCGTTGTTTTCGTAAATAGCCCATTATATGAGCGGATAAGGGCAGCCACCGCCCACCCTATCAGCATATTGAAAACGAGATTTCTTAAATGTCCGTCCAAACCACAAACCGTATCGAACTTCGCTCTGGCGCAGCCACAGGCCTGTTCGCTCAAGCGTTTCAAGCCATCTTGGCATGGAATGATGCCCGCATGACCCGCCGCGCACTGGACAAACTGTCCGACCGTGAGCTGGATGATATCGGCCTGACCCGCTTTGATATTGCCCAGGTTCGCTGATGCATCATGCGGGGCCCAGCACCCTTCAACACTTAAAAGGGCCGTGCAGCTTGAACTGCACGGCCCTTTTTCTATGCCTTGGCGCCGCCCCTGCCGCGCAATCTAAAGCGTGTCTAATACAGCAAAGGCCGGATATATTCGGCCGCAAAACGCGTCGCGGTATCCGCATGCAGCACCCAAGCACCAAGCTGTTCCAACATCGTGCCATCGCGTAACAGATCAACGCGCGCGGCATAGGCCTCGCCCCCGATCTGCGCCAGCATCGTGGCCTTGAACAACAGCATCCCCGCCAAAAGCGCCGCAATCCCGCGCCACGGGATCGACCTACGCGTTTTCACCCGATGGCTGTCAAAATACGCACGGCCCAAAGCGCCGGTGGCTTCAAACGCGCCACCTGCTTTGTGAATTTGATCAATGCGCGCCAGGCGGCGTTCAAAATCAGTCTGATGTGTTCCGGGCATGTTAAAGATCCGAGTCATGAAATTGCCTCATTCCGGGCAAGATCACTATGACTGAAATCTAAACGAAAAGCCAATCACTTAACGTTGCGTTAACTATGCTGTAGAACCAATGTCGTCCAATCGCCGTGTTCGTTTCGCATACGAAGACAAAAACCGTTATTTTTATAAGCGGCGATAACATCATCGGCCTGTTCATGCAGGATTCCCGACAGAATTACATATGCTGATTCGCCGCAGTATTGTCGCATATCCGGGGCCAATGCGATCAACGGGGCCTTTAAGATGTTGGCAAAGACCAAATCGAACGGCGCGGCCGATCGCAAGGTGTCATGGTCAAACCCGGCTGCTTGCAAACATATCACCCGACCGTCCAAATCATTGCTGCGCACATTGGCCTGCGCGGTCTCCACCGCAACTGGATCAATATCTGACGCAAGAACGGCATCGGGCCACAGCTTGGCGGCAGCCATCGCCAATACAGCCGTACCACAGCCAATATCCACGACATTCTTCGCCACCAGCCCATCGCGTTCCAGCTGATCCAGCGCCTTCAGGCAGCCCAAAGTGGTGCCGTGATGCCCGGTGCCAAAAGCCATTGCAGCATCAATTTTCAGCGCAATGCGGTCGGCGGGCAATTTATCCGCATCATGGCTGCCATAGACAAAGAAGCGACCCGCATCCACGGGCGCAAGCTCGCGGCGCACATGGGCCACCCAATCTGTCTCGGGCAGCTCGGAAATCGTGAAGTCAGGCGCACCATGCACCATCGCCAGCAGCGCCAGTGCGATCGCATCGGGGGCTTGGGTGAAATACGCGCCCAGCTCATACCGGCCCGAGCCATCTTCGATTTCAAAAACGCCGGTGCCGTAGGGGGCCGGGTCCAAATCCGCAACACGGGCTTCCAGCGCTTCGGCTGTGGCGGCGTCATCAAGCGTTGTGAACGCAGTAAAGCTGGTGGTCATCGCGGTCTCCCTAAACAGATCCGCCCCCGCTTTGGCCTGCAAACCACGTCAGGTCAAGGGCGGGAGGGACCATGACAATGGTCCCGACGCGGCTCGCGGGGGCTCAATGCCGCCGCGCGCCGCCCTTGCCTGGCCCTAGCGCGTATCGGGATGGCGCGTCGGTCCCGGTTTTGGACTATGCCATTAACCCGATGGGGCAGGACACCCCCGTCCCCCCGATACCGCAATATCCGTTGGGCTCTTTGGCCAAATATTGTTGGTGGTATTCTTCGGCAAAATAAAAATCCGGAGCCCGCCGGATCTCGGTCGTAATCGCCTTATGCCCGGCCTGCACCAACAGCGCAGCATAGGCGGTCCGGCTGGTCTCTGCCGCATGTGTCTGCGCGGCGGAATATGTGTAGATGCCGGACCGGTATTGCGTGCCGCGGTCATTTCCCTGCGCCATGCCCTGCGTCGGGTCGTGGTTTTCCCAAAACACCTGTAGCAGCTGTTCATAACTGATGACCTCGGGATCATAGATCAGCCGCACCACCTCATTATGGCCCGTCATGCCCGAGCAAACCTCGCGGTAATCAGGATTTTGCGTATGTCCACCGGCATAGCCAACCATGGTCAGCCATACCCCAGGCAGGGTCCAAAAAATCCGCTCCACACCCCAAAAACACCCCATCCCAAACATGGCCTGCGCCATCCCTTTGGGGACCGGCGCATGAAGATCGCGTTGAAACAGGAAATGCGGTGCACGCACCGGCATCGGAACCTCGCGGCCAGGCAGAGCCTCAGCCGCGGATGGCAGACGTGTCATTTTCATAGGCAAATCCTCCTGCGCGAAAGATAGGGTGCGCGAAGATCCGTTTCCAGAGGCGATTGGCAAAAGGGTTAGGCCAATTTTGGCCGTCGGCCAGATCCCTCTTACTGCGCCGCGCCTAGATCAGGTTGCCCCTGATTGCGCATAGGCCCGCGGCCCCACGCCCAACAGGCGGCGAAACATCGTCGTAAAGGCCGCCGGGCTGTCATATCCCAAATCAAGCGCGATCTGCGTGATCGGATCCCCGCGCACCAAACGCGGCAGCGCCGCCATCACACAGGCCTGCTGCCGCCACCGATCCAAGGTCAGCCCGGTTTCCTGACGAAAATGGCGTGACAGGCTGCGCCGGCTCATGGCGGCCTGCGCGGCCCAGCCATCCAGCGATACCTGCGCACAGGGATCTGCGATGAACGCCTGACACAGGCGTAACAGCCGAGGGTCGCGCGGCAAGGGCAGCGCCAATGGCTGCTCTGGCAGCCGCGGAATTTCATGCAGCAGCAAATCCAGCACCAATTGTTCACGCCGGTCCAGGCAATCGCGATTGCCGATGCCGATGGTCTCTAGCACCAGCGCACGCGCCAAAGGCGACATCGACACCACGCGCGGCACCTGCGGCGTCCTCAATCCCGTCGCCGGCGTGACATGTCCGGCTTTGACGTAGACCGAGCGCATCCGAACTGGCCCCAGCATCTCTACCGCGTGCACACAGCCCGCCGGTATCCATAGTGCCGTTTCAGGGGGCACACGCCAATTTCCCTGTTCCGTCGACACATCCACCACACCTGACAAAGCATGCAGCAGCTGATCGCGCGGATGGGAATGCGGCGCGACCCAGGTGCCTTCGGGATAATCCGACGCCAGGCTGATCACCGCCGCCGCTGATTGTTCAACCAAGGCGATACGATTGGCAAGCGACACCAAAGCGCCGGAAGACATAGGTTGCATTTTGGCCCAATCGCGAAAGAGCTTGACTAAATCACGAAAGATCGCCGCCCTCAATCCCCGTATTGAGGGCAAAAAAGGAGACAGCCAGATGGTCGATGCCACGACACCCACGGCCCAAGGTAAGACACCTATAGCCCAAGACGATACAGCCAAGACCGCCTATGTGATACTGGCAGCGATCAGTGGCTGTCACTTCTTGAATGACCTGATGCAATCCTTGCTGGCAGCGATTTATCCAATGCTTAAGGCGGAGTTTGCCCTTAGCTTTTGGCAAATCGGCCTGTTGACCTTTTTCTTTCAGCTGACCGCATCGCTGTTGCAACCGGTTGTGGGCATCGTGACAGATCGCCACCCCTTTGCATGGTCGCTGCCTATCGGTATGTTTGCGACACTGTGCGGCCTTGGTTTACTCGCGAGCGCGCCAAGCTATGGCATGCTGCTATGCGGTGCCGGGCTGATCGGAATCGGATCATCGGTGTTTCACCCCGAAGCCTCGCGCGTGACGCGCGCAGCCTCAGGCGGGCGGTTCGGCACGGCGCAATCCGTCTTTCAAGTTGGCGGCAATTTTGGCACCGCCGCCGGTCCATTGTTGGCGGCCTTTATCGTTGTGCCCTTCGGCCGCGGCTCTGTCGCGTGGTTCGCGCTTGCAGCTTTGATAGGCATGGTGATTTTGGTCAATGTCAGCCGCTGGCACATCCGTGAACGTCTGGCCGCGGCCAAGCGCAAAGCCACCACCAACCCCAAGAGATTGCCGCGCAACCGGGTGATCACAGCCGTCACCGTGTTGTTGCTGCTGATCTTTTCTAAACATGTTTATATGGCGTCGATGACCAGCTACTATACGTTTTTCCTGATCGACCGTTTTGGTCTGTCCACACCGCAGGCGCAAAAAATGCTGTTCTTTTTCTTGGCCGCGGTGGCCGTCGGCACGGTGATTGGTGGACCTGTTGGGGATCGGATTGGACGACGCACCGTTATCTGGGTCTCAATCCTTGGGGTTTTGCCATTCACCCTGATCCTGCCTTATGCCAATCTGTTTTGGACCGGCACGCTTAGCGTGATCATCGGCATCACGCTGGCCTCTGCCTTCCCAGCAATTGTGGTCTTTGGACAAGAGCTGATGCCGGGCCGGGTCGGCATGGTTGCGGGGCTGTTTTTTGGCGTGGCCTTTGGTGTGGCCGGCATCGCCGCCGCTGCATTGGGCGTTGTTGCCGATGCCACTAGCATTGAAACCGTGTTTAGCATCTGTGCCTTTCTTCCGATCCTGGGACTATTGACCATATTCCTGCCCAGGCGGCATGAGCTGTCGTAACCTGATAACAGAGCCTTGCGCAGATCCACGCGCAAGGCTATGGCCAAAACATGCCCAGATATGCTTTGAAAATTGAATACGATGGTGCACCCTTTGCAGGGTGGCAACGACAGGCTGATCAGCCCTCGGTCCAGGGCGCGATTGAAACCGCCTTGGCGAAACTGGAACCACGCGACCATACGATCGCCGCAGCCGGACGCACAGATGCAGGCGTTCACGCCACGGCGCAGGTCGCGACGGTTGATCTGGAAAAAGACTGGGACGCCTTTCGTCTGTCAGAGGCGCTGAACTTTCATCTGAAACCCGCCCCTGTAGCAATTTTGGCCGCCGCCCGGGTGGATGATGATTTTCACGCGCGTTTTTCCGCCATTGAGCGGCGCTACCTGTTTCGGTTGGTGCAACGCCGCGCCCCAATGACGCATGGCAAAGGGCAGGTCTGGCGCGTTACCAACCCACTGGACATCGACGCGATGCGCCAAGGCGCACAGCATCTGGTGGGCCATCATGATTTCACGACCTTTCGCAGCTCTATCTGTCAGGCGAAATCACCGTTGAAATCCATTGACGATATTCAGATTGACTGTAGCGACATTCCGCATGGGCAAGAATTCCGATTCTATCTGCGAGCGCGCAGCTTCTTGCACAATCAAGTCCGCTCTATCGTCGGCACATTAGAGCGGGTCGGCGCCGGATCCTGGGCACCCGACCGTGTGGCGCTTGCCTTGCAGGCGCGCGACCGTGCGGCCTGTGGCCCGGTCTGCCCACCGCAGGGCTTGTATCTGAACGGTGTAGGTTACCCCGACGATCCGTTTCGCGAAACGTGATGCCCACGGGTTTAACGCGTTGTCGGTTTCCCCTCACGGCCCGTTAGATCCGCCTGTTCACGTGCGCGGGCGGCGACCAGCTGTGGCGCTGTATCGGGCAGGCTTTGCGGATCATATTCACGCACAGCCTTCACCACGATGGAAATCGCAGCGTTTTCATCGCCTTCTTCCACCGCTTCGCGCAAGTCACGCAGCATGGCCGCGGTTTCCAGTTCCGATAGATGATCTTCGCGCACCCGGATGATCTTGGGATGGGCCGTGGTCTGCGCACCGGTGCGCACCATCAATTCCTCATGCAGTTTTTCGCCCGGGCGCAGGCCAGTGGTTACGATCTGAATGTCGCCCTCTGGGGTGGCCTCATCGCGCAGGGTATAACCTGCTGCCTCGATCATCCGATGTGCCAGGTCATAGATCCGAATGGGTTTGCCCATATCCAGCACATAGACCTCTCCGCCATCCCCCAAAGAACCCGCCACAAGCACCAAACGCGAGGCTTCCGGGATCGTCATAAAATAGCGCGTTACGTCCTTATCCGTCAGCGTAACCGGTCCGCCGCGTTCAATTTGCTCCTGAAATTTCGGGATCACCGACCCGGAAGAGCCCATGACATTGCCGAAACGGACGATCGAATAGACTGTGCGCCCCGAACGCGCCGCCAAATCCTGCACGACCAGTTCGGCCAGGCGCTTTGACGCGCCCATCAAATTGCCGGGCCGCACTGCCTTGTCCGAAGACACCAAAACAAAGCGCTTAACCTGCGCGTCGCGCGCCGCGCGCGCCAAGACGGCCGTCCCCAATGCATTATTAGCCAAACCAACACGGGCGTTGGCCTCGACCAAAGGCACATGTTTATAGGCGGCGGCATGCAAGACAACGTCGATCTGATGACGGTCCAACACGTCGCGAATATGCAAACTGTCGCAAATCGTACCCAAAATAGGCACGATTTCACAGCCAATCTGCGCCGCCAGCACCCGCATCTCGGCCTCGGCATTATAAAGTGCCAATTCGGACAGTTCGAACAAAACCAACTTCTTGGGGCGACAGATCAGCACCTGACGGCACAGTTCCAATCCAATAGAGCCGCCGCCACCAGTGATTAAAATATTGGCGTTACGATAGGCCGAACATCCCGTGACCAGACGATCATCCAATGCCTCGCGCTGCAGCAACGCTGCCGGACCTGCCGGGATCAGCTTGCTCATCAACGCATCTCCGCCCAAAAGCTGCGCAAAAGAAGGCAGGGTTTGCACCTCTAGCCCCAGCTTGGTTAGCCGGTCAATCAGATAAGTCTGCTTGTCAACCGATACCGATGGCATCGCCAAAATAACGCGGTTGATTTTATATTTGTCGATCAACTTTTTGGAATGCACCCCGGCATAGACCTGAAGGCCGTTCACATTGGCCCCTGCCAGAGCCGCGTTGTCGTCGATAAAGGCATGAACCATCAGCCCCGGACGATTGCGCAATTCACGCTCCAGCGTCATTCCGGTGCGTCCGGCCCCATAGATCGCAATCCGACTGACCACGTTTGAGCTACGATAGATTTGCTGCAAAACTGCCAAAAGCGTCCGCCGCGTCACAAGCCCGGTAATGAAATGCAGAAGGGCAAATACCACATGGATATTTCCACGCAGCCCCTCGGACGACAGTTTGGATAAGGCATAGGAACACAGGCCCAACCCCAAAGACACCACAAGGCTGCGCAAAATCGCATCACCTTCAAAATCCTTCAGCTTCAGCCGGTTCAACCCGAACATGTAATTCAGCGACACATCGACAAGCAACAAGAACGGCAGATAGACCCAGTTCTTTTCAAAAGCCGCCGTCCAATTGCTTGCGCCCTGTTGCAACGCCAGCGCACAACAAAACGCCACCGGCACCAGCAAACACTGAACAGATGTCAGGATCCATATTTTATGCGTCGGTGTCAGCCGGATCAGGCGCCGCGCAAGCGATGGCAATTTACGGTTGGTGCGGATCATTGTCGTCTATCCGTTCGTCTTTTCAGGTCCAAACCATCAATCGAAGAAATTTCTACCGTCAACTCAACACTCGCTTGATGGTACGCACAACCAAAACCAGATCAAAACATACGGATTGGTGACGTTGATACAACAGATCCAACTTGGCCTTGGCAGGGATACAAACCTGACAATAGACGGCATCTGTCTCGGCCGGGGTGGTGGTCTTTGCCAGCAACCATTCCTCATGGCGATGATAATACAGCGACGCGATGCCGGTCGCCCCGGGTCGGCTTTGCAAAACCTGACCATATATTTCCGGGAAGCGTTCGACATAATCGGGCAGAGGCGCGCGCGGACCAACAAAGCTAAGGTCCCCTTTGAAGATGTTCCACAGCTGCGGCAGCTCATCCCCGCGCGTTTTACGTAAAATCCGACCGATGCGGGTAATCCTTGCGGCTTTGTTCCCACCAGTCACACCATGATCACTGTGATCAATGGTCATGGTGCGGAACTTCCACAGCCGGAAACGGCGTGTCGGAGATCTCATCCGATCGGCCGCATAAAAATAGGGCCGGCCCTCGGTGAACATCAATGTCACCAGCACGACCAACATCAAGGTCAGCAAAATCGGCGACAAGATCAGCGCCAGAGTCAGATCAAACAGGCGTTTCGACAAGGTCACGGGCGCGGCTCCATTTCAATTACGGCACGCAGATCCGCAATAATATCGTCGGCACGCGCAGGCGCGCCCGGCACAAGCCCAAGGTCAATCGCGCGTCCAACATCCAGATCGACCTGCGCGATGGTTCCCGCAGGGGCCGTTTCGGGCGTAAAGGCCATATCTGCGGCGCGCAACAAATCATCCATGCCAACGACGCCGGGCAACGCAAGATTGATGGTTTTGGGCACATCTGCCCCCGCCGCCAGTAACCGAACCAAACGCGTAAGCGCCCGCGCAAGCGCCAGCGGCCCGATGTAGCTGCGTTGCAATCCACGCCCATCGGGCAGCACATGTAACTTGCGCAGGGTGGCCGCCGCGTTGCTGCCTGCCAACAGCGCATCCGCACCGGCCACATTGCCGATACGCACCACCGTGACATTGGCGTGATCGGCCACGGCACTCTCTGTCGCCTGTTTCGCTTGCCCATAGGGCGACAACGGCGCAAGTGGCTGCGCCTCGGCGCAAGACTGCGGTCCGGGATCACCATACACCGCTGCAGAGGAAACCTGCACAACCGGGCAGCCATTGGAGGCCGCAATCGCCGCCTGCGCCAGTGCCACATGCTGATCCCATTGCGCCTGCGTATCGCCCCCCCTGACAAAGCTGACGGGCCCGGCAAGGTTCAAGATCACATCCGCCGCGCCAGCCGCATGCGCGTAAGCAGCCGCATCGCCAAGGGGGTCAAAGATGATATCGCCACCGCGATGCTCTGCCCGGGCCTGAAATACGCAGGCCAAACCGGGCTGCGCGCGCAGCACAGGCCCAATCAGCCGACCAAGCCGCCCAGTGCCGCCAATAACCAACAGCCGCAAAGCCTGCGTTTTGCCAAACGGCTGCAACATATCAGTGGCTGGCCCGTCGATACCCATGTAAACGGCTTGCTCCTTTGGCGGGTGGGACAGCGCGACTGACCCAAAACACACACGGTTTTGTAGGACTTATCATCGGTTGTCAGGATCTGAAAGTCACAGTTCCTTTTGTTTGCCCGGCGTCGTATGCGGCCACGCGACAGTTCGCCGCCCCGCCAGGGCTGTGCGCCTGCGCACGCAACCTGCGGCGATTGCAACACAGCCATGCCAGACGCACTCTGGACAGTTTGGTCCGCAAGTGATTGGGTCAGCCGCAAATTTGGAGAGACGACGATGGCATTCGGCAAGAATATTCGCACCTATTTCGATGGCGCTTGGCATGATGGCGATGTGATGGTGATGCGCGCAGCCGATCACGGGCTGTGGCAGGGATCCAACGTGTTTGACGGCGCACGGCTGTTTGATGGCGTGGCCCCGGATCTCGACGCGCATTGCGCCCGGCTGAACCGCTCGGCAGAGGCGTTGATGATCACCCCCACCCACTCGGGGGAAGATATCACTGCCATCGCCCGTGAGGGCCTGCGCGCCTATGCCAAAGGTGCGGCGGTCTATGTCCGCCCGATGTATTGGGCGCTGAACGGTTCTGATCTGGGCGTGGCGCCCGCGTTGGGTGCCACGGGGTTTGCGATCTCATTGGAAGAGGTGGCTATGCCCGACGCGCAGGCGATGACCACATTGACCACAACCAGCTTTCGCCGCCCCGTTCTGGCCGATAATGTTTGCAATGCCAAAGCAGGGTGTTTGTATCCCAATAACGCCCGGATGCTGGTCGAGGCGCAGCGCAAAGGCTTTGGCAATGCGCTGGTGCAAGATGCGCAGGGCAATGTCGCAGAAACTGCCACGGCCAATGTATGGATGGTGAAGGATGGCGAATATTTCACCCCGATCGCCAATGGCACGTTCTTGTCCGGGCTGACACGCAAACGCCATATGAAAAACCTGCGCGACGCGGGCTATATCGTGCATGAGGCTGTATTGACCTTGGACGATTTCCGTAACGCAGATGAAATCTTTCTTTCGGGTAATTTTTCCAAAGTGCAGGGCGTAAGCGCATTTGACGATGTTCGCTATAGCTATGGCCCTGCAACCCAGAAAGTGCGCGAACTGTATATGGACTGGGCCGCAAGCCAAGTGCTGTAACTGTTCAGCCGCGCTTGCCAAAGCCCCGATCGCACGCGATGATGCCGCGATCTGGGCCCCCAGCCCGCCGACCAAACGAGGCACCATGCGCAAGTTCCTTGTCGTCCTTGACGACACCCGAGAATGCCTGAACGCTATGCGGTTTGCAGCCATGCGTGCAGCCCGCACCAAGGCAGGTGTCACGATCATCTCTGTGATCCCGCCCGAGGAATACCAACATTGGATCGGTGTGGGCGAGATCATGCGCGAAGAGGCCCGCGACCGGATCGAAGCGCATTTTGAGGTTTTCGCGAAATGGATGCGTGACCGCCAGGGCGTGAACCCCACTTTGGTGATCCGTGAGGGCGAACCCGTGCGCGAGATTTTGAAGCTGGTCGAAGAAGACGAAAATATCGGGATTTTGGTGCTGGGCGCGGGGACTGATGGCAACAACCCCGGGCCACTTGTAACGCAGATGACCAAAAGCGCGGGCTCATTGCCCTGCCCTTTGACCATCGTGCCCGGCGATATGTCAAAAGAGAAATTGGAACAAATCACCTAAGCCGGGCCCAATTGGACGCCCCAACCACCGCTTAGACCATGCGGGCTTTTTTGCCCGTAAATCTTGACGCAAAGGCTCGGGAAGCGCATATCTGCAACCGAAGCCAAGGAGGCGCAAATGTTCATCCAGACCGAAACCACGCCGAACCCCGCAACATTGAAGTTCTTGCCGGGCCAGACCGTGCTTGACGCGGGCACCGCAGATTTCCCAAGTGCCGAAGCCGGGCAGAAATCGCCACTGGCCAAGCGCCTGTTCGACATTCCTGGTGTCAGCGGTGTGTTTTTTGGCAGCGATTTCGTCACCGTCACCAAAGATGACGCGACCGACTGGGACCATGCCAAACCCGCAATTTTAGGCGCCATCATGGAGCATTTCCAATCCGGCGCCCCGGTGATTGAGGGCGAAGGCTCCTCTGGCCATGCAGAACATACCGGCGATGCCGAAGACGGTGCTATCGTCACCCAGATCAAGGAATTGCTGGACACGCGCGTACGCCCGGCTGTCGCCCAAGATGGCGGTGACATCACCTTCCACGGGTTTGATCGCGGCGTCGTCTATTTGCATATGCAAGGCGCCTGTGCAGGTTGCCCGTCTTCGACGCTGACGTTGAAAATGGGGATTGAAAACCTGCTGCGCCACTACATTCCTGAGGTGACAGAGGTTCGCCCCGTTGCCAGCTAATTTGCCGTTGGTTTTGGGCTTTGACACATCGGCCGCGCATTGCGCGGCCGCTTTGGTGCAGGGCAATCAAACCCTTGCGAGCCACTATGTTGAAATGAAGCGCGGACAGGCAGAGCATCTGATGCCCCTGCTGGAACAGATCCTGGCACAAGGCGGTGTCGCATGGTCTGACCTAAGCGCCGTGGCCGTTGGCACCGGGCCGGGCAATTTCACCGGGATCCGCATTGGCGTCTCTGCGGCACGTGGACTGGCGCTGTCGCTGGGGATCCCCGCCATCGGTGTCTCATTATTTCAAGTCATTGCCGATGGGGCGGGCGATGATCCCGCCCTGGTGGCGCTGACAGCACCACGAGGCCAGGCCTATTTGCAGCTGTTCGATCAAGGCGTCGCACGCGGCAAACCGATGATGCATGACCCATCCGCCCCCGATACGGGACTGGCAGTGATGGGGGCTACACGGGTGATTGGCCAAGATGCACAGACCATTTCTGCGGCGCTGGGGCTTGTAGCCCAACCGCGTGAAATCACCGATCTTGCCCCCAGATTGACGCGGATCGCCCTGCGCATATTCGAGGCTGGCGATCCCATAGATCGCCCAGCTCCGCTTTATGTGCGTGCGGCCGATGCTGCGCCCCCATCGGATCCGCCGCCGCTAATTTTGGACTGACCGAAGATGACACCAGACCAGCTTGCGGCCCTTCATGCGCAATGTTTCACCGTTCCGCGCCCGTGGTCAGCGGGCGAATTTCGCACAACATTGGCGGATCGCTTCAGCTTTATCGTCTTTCATACCGATGGGTTTGCACTGGGTCGCGCCGTGGCAGGCGAGGCCGAGCTGATCACAATTGCTGTGGATCCAACTGCGCGGCGACGTGGCGCGGGCCGGGCGCTGATATCGCAATTCGTGGCCGTCAGCACCGAACGCGACGCGCAGACAGCTTTTCTTGAGGTGGTGGAGGATAACGCTGCCGCCATTGCCCTGTATGATGCAACGGGCTGGCATGAAACCGGCCGGCGCAAAGGCTATTACCGCAGGCCCGATGGCAGGCGTCAGGATGCGCTTATCATGGCGCGCGATATAACGCCCTATTTCTGACCATCTGCCAGAGGACCCGCTACGTCGTTTTCGACCAGGGCGGAATCGGACTTGACCAAACAGTCAGGTTCCGCCCTAATTCACGGGGTCTGCGGGCTATTTACCCCCGCCAAAACATGCCTTAACGGCAGAACAAACATCGACCGGGAGAGATCCATGACAGTTTTAAAACAGTTCCTTGGCGCGACCGCCACGCTTGCTATCAGTGCAGGCGCAGCCTTGGCCGACCCGGCATTGATCTATGATCTGGGAGGAAAATTCGACAAAAGCTTTAATGAGGCCGCCTATAACGGTGCTGCACGCTGGGTCGAAGAAACCGGTGGCAGCTACAAAGAGCTGGAAATGCAATCCGAAGCCCAGCGTGAACAGGCGCTGCGCCGCTTGGCCGAATCGGGTGCGAACCCAATCGTGATGACCGGCTTTGCCTTTGGCGATGTCCTGAATTCGGTCGCAGCCGATTATCCCGACACCACATTTGCCATCATTGATATGGTCGTTGATCAGCCCAACGTGCGCTCGGTCGTGTTCCAAGAAGAGCAAGGATCCTATCTGGTGGGCATGATGGCGGCAGAGGCCTCGAAAACCGGGACGGTCGGCTTTATCGGCGGCATGGATATCCCGCTGATCCGCAAATTTGCATGCGGCTATGCGCAAGGCGTCAAAGCCGCAAACCCTGATGCGAAAATCATTCAAAACATGACCGGCACGACCCCAGCCGCATGGAATGACCCGGTCAAAGGGGCCGAGCTGACAAAGGCGCAGATCAGCCAGGGCGCAGATGTCATCTATGCCGCGGCAGGCGGCACCGGCATCGGTATTTTGCAAGCTGCTGCCGATGAGGGCATCTTGTCCATCGGCGTTGACAGCAACCAGAACTATTTGCATCCGGGCAAGGTTCTGACCTCGATGACCAAGCGCGTGGACAACGCGGTGTTTGATATCTTTACCTCGGGTGAGGATACGGAAACCGGGCTTGTCGTGCTGGGGCTGGCGGATAAGGGCGTCGGCTATGCAATGGACGAAAACAACGCCGAGCTGGTCAGCGCGGAAATGCTTGCACCCGTGGATGAGGCTGCGGCGAAAATCGCGTCTGGAGAGATCCAAGTCCATGATTACATGTCGGATAACTCCTGCCCGATTGAATAACGCATGACCCAAACGCCGAACACAGGGGGGCAGCCGGCAACGGCCGCCCCCGCCATCGAACTTCGCGGCATATCCAAGGCTTTTGGACCAGTGCAGGCGAATAAAGACATCTCAATCCGCGTCATGCCGGGAACCGTCCATGGCATTATCGGCGAAAACGGCGCGGGAAAATCCACGCTGATGTCGATCCTTTATGGGTTTTATAAGGCTGATTCGGGCGAGATCTTGATCAATGGCACGCCCACCCAGATCCCCGATAGCGATGCCGCAATCCGCGCCGGTATCGGCATGGTCTTTCAGCATTTCAAGTTGGTGCAGAATTTCACCGTACTGGAAAATATTATCCTTGGCGTGGAAGACGGGCCGTTGCTGCGCCCTTCCCTGTCCAAGGCCCGCAAAGAATTGAAACGTCTGTCTGATGAATATGAGATGGATGTAGATCCCGATACGAAAATTGAAAACCTGTCTGTTGGCCATCAACAACGCGTTGAGATTTTGAAAGCGCTGTATCGGCAGGCCGAGATTTTGATTTTGGATGAGCCGACGGGGGTCCTGACCCCGTCAGAGGCCGACCATCTGTTCCGCATTCTGGATCACCTGAAGCGGCAGGGAAAAACCATCATTCTGATCACCCATAAATTGCGCGAAATAATGGAAGCCACAGATTCAGTTTCTGTGATGCGGCGCGGGCAAATGACAGCTACGGTAGAAACCGCAAAAACCAGCCCAGAACATCTGGCAGAGCTAATGGTCGGGCGCAAAGTCTTGCTGAATGTTGAAAAGACACCGGCGCAACCCAAAAATGCAGTGCTGCAAATAGAAAATCTGCGCGTGGTTGATGCGGCCAAAGTTGAACGTTTGCGCGGTATCAACCTGACCATTCGTGCCGGTGAGATCCTTGGCATTGCCGGTGTCGCCGGAAATGGTCAAACTGAGCTTCTGGAGGTCTTGGGTGGCTATCGCCCTGCCACCGGCAGCGTAAAGATGAATGGCACGCCGATCGATTTGTCAGCGCGAGCGACCGGGCGCGATCGCCGTGATGCCTCAATCGCGCATGTGCCAGAGGACCGACACCACCATGGTTTGATTTTGGACTTTGCTGCGTGGGAGAACCTTGTGTTTGGCTATCACGACGCGCCGCAATATCAGAAAAATGCTGTTTTGATGGATAACCCGGCCATCGTTCAGGCCACCGAAGGCGCCATGGAACGGTTTGATGTCCGCCCCCCTATCCCGTCCTTGGCAGCCAAGAATTTCTCGGGCGGCAATCAACAAAAGATCGTTCTGGCCCGCGAGATTGAACGCAATCCGGATCTGTTACTGATTGGTCAGCCGACACGCGGTGTCGATATTGGTGCAATTGAATTCATCCATAAACGCATCATTGAATTGCGTGACGCAGGTAAGGCCGTTCTGCTTGTCTCGGTAGAGCTCGACGAGATCATGTCCCTGTCTGATCGCATCGCAGTGATGTTTGATGGTGAAATCATGGGCGAGCGTCTGGCGAGCGACACGAACGAACGCGAACTTGGCCTACTAATGGCCGGCGTACGTGATCCGCAAAAAGACGGTGGAGAAGCCGCATGAACAAACTGCCGAAATGGGCCGATTTAGGGTTGGTGCCGCTGATCAATGTGGCGCTGGCCTTTGGAATTTCGATGTTGGTAATTCTGGCCATCGGCGGCGATCCTGTCGAAGCGATCAAGGTCATGGTCGAAGGTGCGGTCGGCTCCAGCTACGCATGGGGCTACACGCTGTATTTCACCACCAGTTTTCTGTTCACCGGCCTGTCTGTCACGGTCGCGTATCATGCCAGCCAATTCAACATCGGGTCCGAAGGCCAGGCACAGCTAGGCGGGTTGGGTGTGGCCTTGGTCTGTCTGGCAGTTCCGTGGCCACATTGGGCGCTGGCGTTGCCGGCTGCGATGATTGGTGCTGCGCTGTTTGGGCTGCTGTGGGCGTTGATACCCGCATGGCTGCAAGCCAAGCGCGGCAGCCATATCGTCATCACCACCATCATGTTCAACTATATCGCCTCGGCTTTACTGGTCTATCTTCTGGGTGGGGTGCTCAAACCGGAGGGATCTTCAGACCCGGCCACTGCGCGATTTGGGCCGGGTGCGCATCTGCCCGCGTTGAATGAGGTGCCCGGCCTTGGCATGCTGTTTGCCAATAACACCCCGGTCAATATTTCGTTCTTTGTCGCGGTTCTGGCCTGTGTGGCCGTGTGGTTTTTGCTGTTTCGTTCGCGCCTGGGCTATGAAATTCGTGCCTATGGAAAATCTGAAAGCGCGGCGATCTACGCCGGCATCTCACCTACGAAAGTGATCGTGATTGCTATGCTGATTTCGGGCGGTTTGGCCGGGATGATGGCGATTAACAATGTGATGGGCGAAAGCGAACGTTTGGTGCTGAATTCGGCTGAAGGGGCGGGCTTTATTGGCATCGCGGTTGCTTTGATGGGGCGCAATCATCCGTTTGGCGTCTTCATCGCGGCGCTTTTGTTCGGAATGCTGTATCAGGGCGGTGGCGAGCTGGGTCTATGGACCTCTATTCCGATTGAGCTGCGCATCGTGCTGCAAGGTCTGGTGATCTTGTTCACCGGGGCGTTGAACGGCATGTCCGAACGCGCCGTGATCTGGGTATTTGCCAAGCTATCGGCCAAACAGGGGGCGCAAGCATGAGCTATCTGGATCTGATCGCGCTGCTGGATTCCACCTTTCGTCTTGGCACACCATTGTTGTTGGCCTGCCTTGCCGGGCTGTTTTCCGAACGGGCGGGAATTTTTGACATCGGGCTAGAGGGCAAGATGCTGGCCGCTGCGATGGCCTCTGCCACGGTGGCCTATTTCACCGGGTCAGCATGGGTTGGCTTGGGCGCGGGGATCGTGGCCTCAGTGCTCTTTGCACTGATCCATGGGGTGGCCTCGATCACCTTTCGCGGCAATCAGCTGATCTCTGGCGTGGCGTTGAATTTTCTGGCCTCTGGCCTGACGGTTCTGGCGGCGCAGGCAATTTTCCATCAAGGGGGCCGAACCGAAGCGCTGCGCGGTGCGGCAAGATTCAACGCAATTGAGCTGCCCTTTACCGCGCAAATCGCCCCTGTCCCGGTGATTGGGCCGCTGTATTCCACCGTGTTGTCGGGGGATTCCATTCTTAGCTATATCGCGCTGCTATTGGTGCCGCTGACATGGTGGGTGCTGTATCGCACACGCTTTGGACTGCGCCTGCGCGCTGTGGGGGAAAACCCGGAATCCGTGGATACGGCAGGAATTTCCGTGATCCGCCTGCGCTACTGCGCGGTGATCATCACCGGGGTTTTATGCGGCTTGGCAGGGGCCTACCTGGCCACGGCGCTACAGGCGGGGTTTGGCAAAGAAATGACATCGGGGCGGGGGTATATCGCGCTGGCGGCATTGATCTTTGCCAAATGGAAACCGTGGAACGCGCTGGGTGCGACGATGCTGTTCGGTTTTTTCCAAGCCCTGTCGTTGCGCGGTGATATCGTAGAACGCGTTTTGCATTTCCAAATCCCCGGTCCATTTTTGGACGCCCTACCCTATATCTTGACCGTGATCGCTCTGGCCGGGTTTATCGGCAAATCCGTTGCCCCAAAGGCGGGTGGACAGCCCTATGTGAAAGAACGCTGAATGTCCGATGAACTGATTGAATTGATCCGGGCCCGTGCGGGTGATAGCGCCCCGCGATTGGGCTTGGTTTTGGGGTCCGGCCTTGGTCATTTGGCCAATGAGGTCAACGGGGTTGAGATCCCTTATTCTGATATGCCCGGCTTCCCACAGGCAGGTGTGTCGGGCCATAATCCCAAGCTGGTCATCGGAGAGTTGGAGGGCGTGCGCGTCGCCGTCTTTGGCGGTCGGGCGCATTACTATGAACATGGCAATCCCGCAGAAATGCGCGTGCCGTTGGAGATCCTGCGCGGGCTGGGCACGCAAGAGCTGCTGCTGACCAATGCGGCAGGCAGTTTGCGCCCCGACATCATGCCCGGCGGTTTGATGATGCTGTCTGACCATATCAATTTCGCAGGTCATAATCCGCTGATCAAAGAGCCATCGGACACGCGTTTCGTGCCAATGACGCAAGCCCATGACACAACCATTCGGCAAGGTCTGGCGCGGGCCGCAGCCGCCGAAGATATTGCGCTGCCAGAGGGAGTGTATTGCTGGTTCTCCGGCCCCTCCTTTGAGACCCCGGCAGAAATACGCGCGGCCAAGATCCTGGGCGCCGATGCCGTTGGCATGTCCACGGTTCCCGAGGTCATCTTGGCACGCTTTTTGGGACTGCGCGTCGCTGCCGTATCAGTCATCACCAATATGGGCGCGGGCATGAAAGCCGATGAACAGATCAGCCATGCGCAGACAAAAGCGATGGCCCCATTGGGCGCCGCCAAGTTAGAGCGGATCTTACGCCGCTATCTGCGCAATCTGTAATCAGATATTGTCGTAAATTACGGCAAAACACCCGCTGTGCCGTTTGACACCGCCCGGTTTCAAGGCGACACTTGGCTGACCAGCTCGTGACGGATGTCCATGCAAGTTTACCTGCCCATCGCCGAGGTATCGGTTAATCTTTATCTCCTTCTGGGGCTGGGTGGGCTCGTGGGTCTGCTGTCAGGCCTGTTCGGCGTTGGCGGCGGGTTCTTGATCACGCCGCTGTTGTTTTTTATCGGCATCCCGCCTGCCGTGGCTGTGGCCACAGGGGCCAATCAGGTGGTTGCCTCCTCTGTCTCGGGGGTGCTTGCGCAGTTCAAACGCAAAGCGGTTGATGTGCGGATGGGGCTTGTATTGCTGGTCGGCGGACTTGTTGGATCCGGCTTTGGCATCATCATTTTCAATATATTACAGTCACTTGGACAAATCGACCTGGCCGTGCAGCTAAGCTATGTCGTGTTTCTTGGCGGGATCGGCATGTTGATGTTCTTGGAAAGCCTGCGCGCGATGCGCCGGTCCAAGAAGGGTGGCAAACGTGGCAAGCGCCATATCCACACCTGGGTGCATAAGCTGCCACTGAAAATCAAATTTCGCGCGTCGGGACTGTATATTTCTGTAATCCCACCGATTTTGGTCGGCGTCTGCGTCGGCATCTTGGCGGCGATTATGGGCGTCGGCGGCGGCTTTATCATGGTGCCTGCGATGATCTATCTGCTGGGCATGCCCACAAAGGTGGTGATTGGCACGTCGCTGTTTCAAATCCTGTTCACCTCAGCCTTCACGACAATGTTGCATGCGGTCACCAATCAATCGGTCGATGTCATGCTGGCCTTATCGCTGATTGTGGGGGGGGTGATCGGTGCGCAATTCGGATCGCGTTTGGGCGCGCTGCTAAAGGCCGAACAGCTGCGCATTTTGCTGGCTGTGTTGGTCCTTTCTGTCGCAATCAAGCTGGGCCTGGATCTGGTTCTGACCCCGGCAGAGCTGTATTCCATCAGCATTGCAGGTGCCCCATGATCCGGCTGTTGATCCTGCTATTCGCCTTTGCATTGCCAGCACACGCCGAACAGGTCGTGGCCGGCCTAAGCAAAGAAAGCATCGGCATCACCGCCTCTTTCGATGGGTCCGAGATTTTGATCTATGGGGCCGTCAAACGATATGAGCCCGAACCCGAAGGCCGGCTGGATGTGATCGTCACACTACAGGGCCCGTCCAGCCCGGTGATCGTGCGCCGAAAATCGCGTGAATTAGGGGTTTGGGTCAATACGGATGCCATCGAAATCCCTTCTGCGCCCAGCTATTATGCGGTGGCCACAACCGGCCCACGTCAGGATATTCTGGCGTCAGAAGTGGATGCAATTTACCGGATAATGATCCCCTCTGCGATGCGCAGCTTCTCGGATGCGATTGAACGTGCCAATGCCTCGCCCTTTGCAGAGGCGCTGCAGAGGATCCGCATCAATGAAGGGTTCTACCGGCTGAAAGAGGGGGATGTCACACTGATCGAAGACACCCTGTTTCGCGCCGATTTTCAGCTGCCCGCGAATTTGATCGAAGGCGATTATCTGGTTCGCATCTTTCTTTTGCGCCAAGAACGCGTGATCGATGATTACAGCGCCCCAATTAAAGTACGCAAAGTCGGACTGGAACGCTGGCTGTTCATGCTGTCACAGGATTATCCCCCTCTCTACGGCCTGTTATCACTGGCGATTGCCGTGTTTGCGGGTTGGGCGGCGGCATTTGTGTTCCGTCGGTTCCGCTGATTACTCAGGCTCTTGCAGCTCCAGCTTCAGCGCCTGCGCCCCTTTGGGCAAATCGTCAATCGCCAAAGGTGCCGCCGGACGCGCCAACGCGTTACGCGTCACCCACAACAAACGATGCTCCGCCCGCGTGATCGCAACATAGGCAAGCCGTTTCCACAGCGGGATCCCGGCTTCTGTGCGGCCCGCGCGATGTGCCGCATAGATGTCTGGCGCAAACACCTGAACATCGCGCCACTGGCTGCCCTGTGCCTTATGAATCGTGACCGCCGCCCCGTGCAAAAATGTTGCCCCCATCCGCGCAGCAAAGGGGATGAACGGCTCTTCCTCATCGGGTAGCTCAATCTTGACGATCGATGCGGCAGAAAGGCGCGGATCCTCTGCCCCCAAAACATGCAGCCGTGAAAACCCCGGTTTCTTGCCCGGTCCCAGATAGACAACCTGCGCACCTTTGATCAAGCCGCGCGCTTCCAAATCAATGCGCCGCTTGCGATGTTTGACAGGCAGCTCAATGCCGTCACAGATCAGCGGCTCCCCTGGTAACAGCTCATCCGCAGGCGCGTGATGGGCACCGCGAAACGCATGGATCAACCGGATACGCGTCGCATTGCGCCACACCAATACCGGCGAGCGCGCCATCAAATCACTTTCCACGCGTCGTGCCCAAACAACACGGTCATCATTGGCAGCGCGGTCTTCAATCATCCGTTCAAACCGCTCGAAGCTCAGGCTTTCATCCGCCAAAGCATGCGCAAGATCCAAAATCGGGTTATCTGCTGTTTGTCGATGGATGCGGTGTAATATATGGGTACGTTCTTCCGGCAGGCTTTCAAAAACCATCTGGCCCGATTGATTAACAGGGGCCAGCTGCGCGGGATCCCCAAACATCACCAATGTTGAAAACAGCTCTTTAAGATCTTCAAACTGCTTGTCATCCAGCATCGACGCCTCATCGACAAAACCGATATCAAGCGGATCTTCGCGACGCTTCCAGCCATTGATGAAATCAGACCCACGCAAACCCGCAGCCGCCAACGCACCCGGGATCGAGGTATGAATATCGTAAAATGCTTTCGCCCGGTCCAAAGCCTCTTCGGTCAACCCATCAAGACCCAGCATGTCAATTTTCGGCCGCGCCCCCTGCCCTGCCAGCCATTCTGCAATTTTTTCATATTCAGGGTCATAAACAGGCGTGTAAATAATCCGGTGAATGGTCGTGGCCGGCACCCCACGTGATCGCAAAACACTGGCGGCCTTATTCGTAGGGGCCAAAATGGCAAGCGTGCGACGGTCCTTGCGTGGCTTGCCTTCATAATCACCGGTTACCAAATCTACACCGGCCTCATCCAAGGCTTTATACAGCGCGGCCAACAACATGGTTTTGCCCGACCCGGCCTTCCCAACAACAGATAACACCCTCGATCCGCCCGTCTCTGGCCCTACCGTGCCGTCGACAATATCCACACCAGCCGCTTCCAATATGGCTGCGATACCATCCCAAGCCTCTGCCTGATCTTCCGAAAACGTGATCGTGGCGGCTTTTTCAGCCGTATCTTCTGCGGAGATTTCGAGTGTCTGATCCATAGCGCACCATACCCCTCACCGCGCCCCGCCGAAAGCCCCATCTGTCTTTCATCTTGCCCTTAAATATCCCGGGGAGACCACCGTTTTTCGGGGCATTAAGCCCCGGAAAACGGTGGTCGGGGCAGAGCCCCTTCAACGCCAGCCCCCCGCCCGCAGCGCCACCTTGCCAAGCGCGGCAATCGCCCCATATGGCAGCACAAGATACCAGAACTGACAGTGCATCTGGCTTGCTGTTCATTGCGACAGATGGACAGTGCCAGGCCAACATGTCAGCCTGCGCCCAACCCGATAATGTGTCGCACAGAAAAGCGACCATGATGATAAGGACCCTTTTGCATGCTTGACCAAGCCACCAACCTGAAATCCTTACTCAACGACCCCAGCCTACTGGCGACCAAAGCCTATGTGGCCGGCGATTGGATCGACGCTGATGATGGCTCGACATTTGACGTCACCAACCCTGCCCGTGGCGATATCATCGCATCCGTTCCCGATATGGGCCGCGCCGAAACGGCTCGCGCAATCGCAGCCGCCAAAAATGCAATGAAGGGCTGGACCGCAAAAACTGCTAAAGAACGCGCCAATACATTGCGGGCCTGGTTTGATCTGATGATGGAGAACCAACAGGATCTGGGCATCATCTTAACCGCCGAAATGGGCAAACCCTTTGCAGAGTCCACTGGCGAAATCGCCTATGGCGCAAGCTTCATCGAATGGTTCGCAGAAGAGGCCAAGCGGATCTACGGCGAAACCATCCCTGGCCATATGCCCGATAAGCGGATCAGCGTCATCAAACAACCGATCGGCGTCGTCGGCTCCATTACACCATGGAATTTCCCGACTGCAATGATTACCCGCAAGGCTGCACCCGCCTTGGCCGCAGGCTGTGGTTTTGTCGCCCGCCCTGCGTCGGAAACGCCGCTATCTGCCCTCGCGCTTGCGGTTCTGGCGGAACGCGCCGGCCTGCCCAAGGGACTGTTCAATGTTGTGACGTCGAACAAAGCCTCCGACATCGGCAAAGAATTTTGCGAAAACGAAACCGTGCGCAAGTTGACCTTTACCGGATCCACCAATGTCGGGCGCATTTTGCTGGGCCAAGCGGCCGATCAAGTCATGAAATGCTCGATGGAGCTGGGCGGAAATGCCCCGTTCATCGTCTTTGATGATGCCGATTTGGATGAAGCAGTCAAAGGCGCCATGGCATGTAAATTCCGTAACAACGGTCAGACCTGCGTCTGCGCCAACCGGATTTATGTCCAAGACGGCGTTTACGATGCCTTTGCGGAAAAGCTGGTACAGGCTGTTCGCGCGATGAAACTGGGCGATGGTTTGGACGACGGCACCGATGCCGGGCCGTTGATCACCCCTAAAGCGGTGGAAAAAGTCGAAGAACATATCAAAGACGTGCTTGACGGTGGCGGTAAGGTTCTGGTGGGTGGCAAACGCTCGGATCTGGGTGGCACATGGTTCGAACCCACGGTTTTAACCGGGGTGACACAGGATATGAAAGTTTCGACAGAAGAAACCTTTGGCCCGGTGGCACCGCTGTTCCGCTTTTCGACCGAAGAAGAGGCGGTGGAAAAAGCCAATGACACGATCTTTGGTCTGGCCTCCTATTTCTACGCCCGCGATGTCGGCCGCATTACCCGCGTGCAAGAGGCGTTGGAATATGGCATCGTTGGCGTCAACACCGGGATCATCTCCACCGAAGTCGCACCCTTTGGTGGTGTTAAGCAATCCGGCCTGGGCCGCGAAGGCAGCCATCACGGCATCGAAGACTTCTTGGAAATGAAATATATCTGCCTGTCGATTTAACCTCGACCATCCGGTCCGCTATCAGCATATAGTGGAAACACCGTTTTGGGCGCGCATTGAACATAATTCGCGCCCAAAACGAACATCGCGCTTAGGCGCCATCGCCCGACCACAGCCGCATTAAGGCGCAGCCAAACACTCAAGCCAAGGCTCTGCTTTCGCCAACAGGCGAAATTTTGCGCCCAAGCCTACAGGTTGCGCGGTGCACATCGCACGTCCCATTTATGCAATTAAGGTTTCCTGAGCGATGTCTTCCCTTCGGACTTGCTCTTTTTTGCGTATGTTTTAAAAGTACTCAAGTTCTGAGGAGACAGCCATGCGCGCACGTATCTACCAACCGTCCCGAAATGCGATGCAATCCGGGCAAGGCAAAACCAAGTTCTGGTATCTGGATTTCGCACAGACTGACGCGCGCGAAATCGATCCGTTGATGGGCTGGACCAGTTCGGCTGATACGCAAACACAGGTTCGCCTGCGGTTTGAAAGCCGTGCCGAGGCCGAAGCCTATGCGAAAGAAAACAACATCGATTATGCTGTCACAACACCGCAGAAACGTGCCGCCAATGTGCGCGCTGGTGGATACGGTGAGAATTTTGCCTCCGGTCGGCGTGGAAATTGGACGCACTGAACGTTGTAAAACTAACCTGAGTTTTTCCCAACAAAGGCTAAGTTTTTCCAGAGATCTATATATAGGGCGCCCACTGGGCGCCTTTTCTATATGTTGATTTCCCTTCGCTGTCGGCTAGGCTAATCCGATCTCTTAGACCCAAGGGCGTATTTCATGGCCGGCAAATCCCTCAACAAAGCCAATCTAACCGCGCTCGGGGCCGAGGTGCTGGCCGATCTACTCCTTGAGGCGGTGAAGGGGGATGCCGCGCGGCAGCGGCGGGTGCGGATGGCACTGGCGGCCGATGATGGGCCCGAGACGGTCGCGGCCGATATCCGCAAGCGTTTTGCTG
>NZ_MDHA01000045.1 GCF_001705665.1 Thioclava sp. SK-1
TTTCCCGGGATCCCGATCAGGACCTCGTGGCGGTACTTGGAAATGTCGATGGCGACAAGCACAGTCGCAGCAGTAGAATGGTTGACGGTCATAGCCGATCTCCTCAGCGGTGTGGTTCTGCAAAACCACTGTTGAGACCTGAGACCGGTTATGGCCACACGCTGCGCTATTTGGGGGCTGCGCGCGTGGCCATAACCTATAAACAGCGCGTCATTCCCGACGTGCTATGGTCCCGAATACATCAGCGAGAAGCTCAGAATGTGGGTTGAGAAGCAGGGTATAACGATCCAGCACATCCAACCGGGCCAACCGCAGCAGAACGCTTATGTCGAGCGCTACAACCGGACGGTTCGGCACGAGTGGTTGGATCAATACATCATCAAGAGCATCGAGGAGGCACAGGATCAGGCTACACAATGGCCCTGGACATATAACAACGATCGCCCAAACATGGGCATCGGCGGCACCACACCCGTCATGAAGCTGAAAATGGCCGCATAAGTTCTACGTCCAAGCCCGCGTAAAAATGGGGAGATTACCGCTTGATCCAAAGCGTCGAGAACGAACTGCGTTGCCATTGATGTCGATACGCGCCAGCCAACGATGCGGCGCGCAAAGACATCGATGACGAAAGTGACATAGACCGTTCCGGCCCAGGTCGGGACGTATGTGAAATCGTCGTCCATTGCCCTCGGACCATGTATGGATGGCCCCTTGGCAAGAGCTTTGTTTGGGTCTGGCATTCCGGTCGGTCGCGGCCATGTATACGGCGTCAATTCGCAGCATCATAGCTGCGCGCCTTGATGAAGTCAGCCGGCGGACAGGTTCCGATCAATGGCACGCGCTCAAAGGCGCTTGGGTCCGAACTGGGTGTTCCGTTCCGCTGTTAC
>NZ_MDHA01000046.1 GCF_001705665.1 Thioclava sp. SK-1
GCCCAAGCTGAGCCGATGTTGTTCGCGGATATATGCCAGAAGGATCATGTCACGACGCTGGCGATGTGAGGGCGGCCTGCGACGCCACGCCCGTAGCCCACGATCTGAAACCTGCATCAGGCGGCACAGATACGCACGTGAAAGATCTCCGCGATACTCCGCAATGAATTGAAATCTCATTGCTTTTGGCTCGCGAAGAAGATTGCCGCCTTTTTTAACACCTCCCTCTCCTCCCGCAGAATACGGTTCTCTTTGCGCAAGCGCTCATTCTCGCGGCGCAACTCCGCGTCCTCAGCGGCTGTTGGATCGGTCGAGTAATCCCGCATCCACTTGCCCAAGGTCGAAAAACCAACCCCAAGGTCCGACGCAACCTGTCGCCGTGTCAGGCCGCTGTGCGCCGCGATCCGAACCGCTTCGCGCTTGAAATCTTCACTATGCTTGGCTGCCATATCCAGTCTCCTTCAAAGCGAGCATTGCTCACAGAAAACCGGAACGGAAGTGATGCAAGTCCAGGCGATACCCTGTCCAGACGAGGCTACGATGATGGGGAAGCGACGTTGGCAGTCCTGATAGGTCTTGGCATCGTGGAGCCGAACCAAGCCCTACAGCGGTGAACGAGGCCGCCGACCTTCAGCGGCCTAGTCGTCTTTGAACATCGCGTCATAGACGTGTTGAACCTTGGTCAGGTCGACGGGTTCATCTGGCTCACTGAAGGCCATGTAGACATGCGCAAGCTTTCGGACTTCTTCCTGTTTCAGGTTAGGGTGATTGGCACGTAACTTGTCACGTACCTTATCATAATGCTTCAGAAGCGCTTCCGTCATGCTAGGGGGGAATTTCATCGGCTGACCCGTGAATAGTTCAGTCAGATCGCAGTCCGTCTTAACCAGCAGCTCTTTGATGGCCTCGCTGGGTACAGAGCGCTCGCCCTGCTCGTAGAAGCGGTAAGTCCGTAGCGATACACCAATCAGCTTGCCCATCTCGGTCTGAGATAGGTTGAGGTGCTTCCTCAGGCGGAAAAGCCCCTTGTCGATCGCATATAGATCCCGCCTCCGATTCTGCTCGATCTCAAGCATCTCTGCGGCGAGGTCCGAGCCGTCATCTTCGTCGGATGTTGGTTCTGGAAGCTGAAACTTACTCATTCTCACCTCTTTAGGTCCTTTTGTACCTATCATGACTTGACGCATCTATCCATTGCGCCTATTGTATCAATATGGACATAAGTGGGAACATTTGTACCCAATAGGGGAATGTGATGACCTATAATTTCTTGAAGGAATGCATGACACCCGAACAATGGTGTGAAGAACTTCGCGCACAAGATGTCGTGATTTCACCCCGCCGCCTGCGAGCGAAGGCGCGTGAGCGTTGTCAATTCTATCGTCTGGGGCGAGCTATGCTCCTGCATCCTCGTCATCTTGAGGTGATCTTCGGTTTCGATGCTGCGCCATGCAATCGCGAAAACGGCGTAACAAAATGAAGAGCCATCTGATTTTTGCGAAGGAGGCGACTGCGGCAAGGCTTCTGGATATGGGCGTCGAAGAGTTTCGGAACCTTGTGCATAGCGGTCATCTTCCGAAGCCTACCGAGATCGCGCCAGGAGTATCGAGGTGGTCCGCAGATGATATCAAGCGGCTCGGTTCCGGCGACAAAATCGACGGTATGGAGGATGTCGACTGGTGACGCGCAAAAAATACACTTGGCGGCACCCATCAGGACGTTGGTACGTGCGGAAGCAAGGTGTTTATTTTCCGATTGAGGCAGAGGCGGGGACGCCAGAGTTTGACATGCTTTATTGGCAAATTCTGCGCGGTCGGGCGACCGAGGCACGACGCAGTTGGGCGCTTCTGATCGACGAGCTCCGCAAATCTGAAAAGTGGAGGAACTTCTCACCCCGCTACAGGCAAGATCTGGAGCCGGTGCTGCTCTATCTGGGCGAGAGAATTGGTTCAAAAGACGTCAAGCTGTTGAGGCCCGTCCATATCTATCAAGCAATGGATGCGAATCGCAGTCGGACGCGTTTTGCCAACTACATCCCGGTCGCGGTCTCGCTGCTAGCGGAACTCGGAAAGCGTAAGGGATGGCTGGACGAAAACCCGGCGAAAGACATTGAGCGCGCCAAAGTCCCAGAGGAGCGTCGCAAGCCGCATCTTCCGTGGTCTGACGAGGCTGTCGCAAAGATGCGACAACAGAGTGCAGGGCTACCGCGCTTGATCTTTGAGATCGGCTTGGCGACTGTGCAACGCCCCAGCGATTGGCTGCGCTTTACATGGGGGGACTATGACGGAGAAACCCTGCGCATCACGCAGTCAAAGACCGGCGCACGGTTGAAGTTCCCCTGCACAAGGGCGCTTCAAGTTTATCTCGGTGCATTGATCGAGAGCATGGAGGTTGCCCCTCCGTCTGACCAAACAATCATCGCGCGTGAAGACGGCTCTTCACTGACATACCACACCATGGCTCGAGTCATGCGCAACGAGCGCAAGCGTCTCGATATCGAGGAATTTGATCTGCACGGCCTTCGCTACCGTGGTGTGCAAGAGCTCGCACGGGCGGGGTGCTCGGATGATGAGATCGCCAGCTACTCCGGACATTATCAGAAGTCGATGATCGTCAAATATGCCGGGGAAGCCCGAAAGGAAATGAACGCCATCAGGGCGAACCGAAAACGCGACAAGCGCGGAACAAACCGAGCATAAAGCTCGAACATGATACCAGGAGTGATACGCTATTATTAATCAAGCCGCTAAGTGCTTGAAAATATTGGAGGCGAGTAGGAGAATCGAACTCCTGTACACGGATTTGCAATCCATATGATGTCCCTGAAATCACAAGACTTGACTGTAAACGTGCCCCTTTTGTTCATGACGGGAAAACAAGGGCTTACAAACGCCCTGTAAACGTTTTTCCGGCGGTTTGGGGGGCGAAATGACCGCTCAAACACTCAACCGCTTCGAATGGCTGAAAGCCGTGAATCGGGCTGACCTATTGCCCCGTTGCACCAAGGTTGCAGCCGCCTTGGCTGTCGAATTCTACAACGATAAGACCGGACGCCTTGACCCCGGCGTCAACACGCTGGCGGACGCCACGGGGCAGACCGTGGACACCGTGAAGCGCGCTATCCGCGACCTAACGGAAGGGGGGTGGCTGGCGCGCACAGAGGGACGCGGTCGCGGCAATAAGACCGAATACACCCTGCTGTCACCGGGCAAGGTTATCGCCATTTCCAGCACCAGAAAGGGGGCACCCGTGCACCAGACTAAAGGGGGCAGGGATGCACCTTTAACAAAAGAAAAGGGGGCACCGGTGCGCGGAAAAGGGGGCACCGGTGCACTTTCCTATAATGATGCTAAACAAACTCTGAACAAAGGGGGCGCGAACCCCGACCGCTTCCGCCATCATCAATTCACCGGCAATGCTTGGACAGGTCCAGCCGTGGTGCCTGCTACCGAACACGCCGCGCTTGCCGAGTGGGGTCGCTGGCTCAAGGCAGAAGGTTTTCCGGCACTGTCGGAATTCCCGATCAAGGGACAAGGTTCGAAGAAGGGCGGCGAATTCTTTGCCTTTCCGTGGAAGCGGCCACCGACCGACATGGAACGTGCCGATGAAGCACGGGCCTATTTCTCTGCCATGATCGAACCGGAAGGGCTTCGCTATGCTGCGCAGTGACCCCGGAGGCCATGAAAACAAGCCCATCCCCAGCTTTGGGTCCTTCCCGTGTTTCCCCCTTGCGGGTGGGAAACAGCCCGAGGGTTCAGCCGCTGCAAATATTGCTAAGGGGTGAAAAATGAAGATATTTTCGGAACTGCCGCTTGGGAAAGAGCCGCTGCACACGGTGGGTGGAAAAGACCTTTGCGACCTTTTCGAAATCTCACCCGCAGCCCTGACCGACCTGAAGAAGCGCGGGATTGCCGTTCACCTGTCACACGACACTTACGACCTGACCGCCACAACCCGCGCCTATGTCCAGCACCTTCGGGGCATGGCTGCAGGCTGGGGCACCGGGGATCAGGCGGCGAACCTGACCAGCGAGCGGGCGCGGCTTGCCAAAGAACAGGCAGACGCGCAGGCCATCAAGAACGCCAAGCTGCGCGGCGAACTGGTGGAGGCGTCCGAAGTCGAACACACATGGGCAGACGCTCTTCGCCAGCTTCGTGCCCGCGTTATGGCCGTTCCGTCGCGCTTGCGGACCGAATTGCCCGATATTGACCCGCAGACAATCGACGCGATGGACCGGGCCTTGCGGGCTACGCTGACGGAGGCTGGCAATGGAAATTGAACAGGTTCTGTCCAACGCCCTGCGCGCCCTCATCCCGCCGCCGCGTCTTCGGCTGTCCGAGTGGATCGAGTCCGAAGTGGTTCTGCCCGAAGGCGTCAGCGCGCAGCCGGGGCCGGTCCAGCTTTGGCCCTTCCAGCGCGAAATCGCGGATGCCATCGGAGATCCGGCGATTGAACGGGTGACGCTGGTCAAGCCGGTGCGGGTGGGCTTCACCACCCTTTTGACTTCGGCGGTGGCGTCCTTCGTTGCCAACGAACCCGCGCCCATTCTGTGCCTGTTGCCCGCCGAGGCGGATTGCCGGGATTACATGGTGAGCGACGTGGAGCCGATCTTTGCAGCTTCGCCTGCCGTGGCGAAGGCGTTGGCCTATGACCTTGACGGCGATGACCGCAACACGCTCATGTCCCGCCGGTTTCCGGGCGGATCGCTCAAGGTGGTCGCGGCGAAGGCCCCGCGCAACCTGCGCCGCCACAACGTCCGGGTTCTGTTCATGGACGAGGTGGACGGCATGGAGGCGACCTCCGAAGGTTCGCCCATTCTTCTGGCCGAAAAGCGAACGCTGTCCTTTCCTGACCGCAAGATTGTCATGGGCAGCACCCCGGTTCACGAGGAAACCAGCAACGTTTTGCGCGCCTTCGCGGATTCGGACGCCCGAATTTATGAAGTGCCTTGCCCGGAATGCGGGGCCTTTGCCGAAATCCTTTGGGATGCCATCCGGTGGGATGAAGGCAAGCCTGAGACCGCCCGCTGGCAGTGCCCACATTGCGCCGCCGAGATAGCGGAACGCCACAAGCCAAAGATGGTGGCGCAGGGGCAATGGCGCGCGACCCGGCCCGAAGTTCAGGGCCATGCGGGCTTCCAGTTGAACGCCCTGGTATCGCTTCACGCTAACGCCTCTTGGCCGCAGCTGGTCCGCGAATTCCTTTCCGCGAAGAAAGACCCGACCACCTTGCAGACCTTCGTCAACACCATCCTTGGACAAGGCTGGACCGGCGCAGGCGATGAACTGGACGATAGCGAACTGGCGGGCCGCAACGAACCCTTCGGGCTGGACGCCTTGCCCGAAGACGTTCTGACCATCGCCGCCGGGATCGACACCCAACATGACCGATTGGAATGCACCCTAATCGGCTACGCCAAGGACGAAACCGCCTTCATTTTAGGGCACAGGGTCATCTGGGGGCAATGGGACCACCACGAGACATGGGCCGAACTGGATGACCTGCTAAAGACGAAGTGGAAGCATCCGCTTGGCGGTTCTCTGGGCGTGGAAGCCGCCGCAATCGACGCGGGCGACGGTGGCACCATGGAAGCCGTGAAAGCCTTCTGTGCCCCCCGTCAGCGCCGCCGCATCATGGCTATCAAGGGGGTTTCTGGAACCCGGCCCTTTATCGAACCATCACGGGGGCGAAAGACAAAGGGGGCGCGCCTTTGGCTGGTGGGTGTAGACGGGATCAAAACCACCATCTTTGCACGGTTATCGCGGGCTGGGTCCATCCGGTTTTCCGATGACCTGCCGCCGGTGTGGTACGAGCAACTCGCTAGCGAAAGGGAAGTGACGCGGTATGTGCGGGGCCAGCCGCAGCGCCGGTTTGAGCGGGTGCCCGGACGGCGGGCCGAGGCGCTGGATTGCGTGGTTTATGCCATCGCAGCACGGCAGGTAGTGCACGTGAACTTCGAAGAGAGGTACGCACAGTTACGCGCCGGGGGTATTCAGGACCGACCAAAGCCGAAGAACGTCTATCGGTCGAAATTTCTTACTGGTTAGCCATCCCGGCGCAAAGGCTGCTGGAAGGCGTTTAAGGTAGGGTCGCGCTTCTGGCGGCTGGTGCCGGTGCCGATCATCATTTCCACCACGCCCCAAAGAATGGCGAAGCCGAAGAATGCACCGGCGGCGCATGTTATCCAGAACAGGGCTTCAATCATTGGGGCTATTGGGCCGCGAAAGGCGAACGCCAGCGCCGCCGCCGTTCTCTTCGATGAAGACCACACCGGCGGCTTCAAGTGCAGACCGCATCGCACTCTTGTTCGCTTGGGTCGCGCTGACGAAGCCTGTCTCTGCTTCGCAACGCCTGACCGTCGCCACCCCGACACCTGCCCTGTCCGCCAAATCCTGCGCGGACCATCGAACCAATGCCCGTCCAGCCCTTAGCTGTTCTGCGGTGATATTTTTTTTATCAGGTGATAGCATATTGATCTAGCCTAGGTGACATGATAGGAAAGCTATCACATGACTTGAAATTAGACAACGGAGTTTCCCATGACTATCACCCGCCGCGCCACCTTGGTCGCTTTGACCGCAAGCCCGTTAACTATTGCTTCGGTCGCCACGCAAGCCGCACCCGGCGGCGAAGGGCAGACCACGCTTGAAAAAACCTATGTGGAATGGCTGTCCGCGCTGAACGATATTGAAGAAACGCTGATCCTGCATCCGGCGGATAAGCTGACAAAAGCTGATGAAAGCCGCATACTTGGGCCGCTCTATGACCGCGCTGACACGCTTCAAGAGGCGATGATCGCCGCGCCTGTCACCGGACCCCGCGACCTTGCAGTAAAGGTTCTGGTGGTTCTCGCCACGCCCGAGGCGCTGGACGATGACGCAGTTAATCGGATCAAGGCCGATGCCATGCATCTGGTCAATCTAACAGATTTTTCTTGATACACTCTTATTGAGTGTATAAGTGTTGTGGGAGCCTATTCACCAGTCTTGAAAGGTGATTCAGAAACTCTCACGGAAGGAGTGGTCCTGTGAAAACGATTGGCACTGACGAACTTTGCCGCAGCCTTGGCTTCGAGAAGAAGCGGTTGGAACTTGCGTATTCACGTGGGCACCTTGCCCCGCCAGAAGGGGCCATGGTCGGGCGGCGGCGTATGTACACGCTGCACGAGGCGCTTCCCGTCGCAGCGTTCTTTCAGCTTTCGCGGCTGCTACCTGCGGCAGAGGCTGGGCGTCACGCGCGGCGAGTGTTTGAGCTTGGCCGCAGTCCTGCCTTTTTGTGCGTGTTGGATGAAGCGGACACCCAGGAAGAAGATATCATCTCACGTGACGGTCGCCCCGGCACACGGTCAATCGTTATTGGCGACACCTCCGCGCATGTGGTTGCGGCTGACGAATTGGCCGAGTGGCTTGACGAGTCTTACAATCCAGAACCCGCAGTTGTTCTGAGCCTCGATCAGATTCACCGGCAAGTTGCCCGCCTTTACGGCGCGAATTTCCATTTTTGTGAAACCCTCTTGAAACGCGAGGGGGAGTAATCCGGTGGTGAGGTTGGGTGCCATAACCATCGGTAAGGCGGGGGCGTGGTCCACCAAGCGCGCCCCCGCTGCCTATGTTTTCTTGAAACATCATAAAGGAATCCGGTGATGCGCAATCTTAAAGGTGTCTCCTTGTCGCGCATCATCGGCACCGCCGCCCGTGCCTTCCACTTCCCTGCCGCGTCCCACATGGCGCAGGGTGGCACGGGCGGCAATCATCGCCGCAGCCTCGACGCCGCAACCGGCGGGCGGCGTGGCGGTGGCTTGGGCACTTTCGGTCAGATCAATTCAGAGGTAGCGGCTGGACAGTCGCTTGTCGGGAGCCGCGCAGCCTATCAGGCTGTAAATAACCCCTACATTGCCAACGCGGTTGCAAACCTTGTCACCGCCCTTGTCGGAACCGGGCAGCGCCCGAATGTGCGTGGTGTCGAACGGGAACTGCGCCGCCAGCTACATTTTGCGTTCGACCGCTTTTGCGAGACCGCAGACCATGCGGGGCGAACCGACTTTGGCGGGCTTCTGGCGCAGATCGCCCGCGACATGGTGGTGTATGGCGAAGGTCTGGCCGTGATGCACGACACGGCGGACGGGCTGCAAATCCAAGTCATCCCGCCGGATCATTTGGACCCGGCGAAAACCGCAATCCTGCGCGATGGTCGCCAGATTGTGCAGGGGGTGGAATTCGACGCCAGCGGGCAGCGGGTGGCTTATTGGATTTTCCCCGAACGCCCGCATTCGGTTTTTGCTGACCATTCACCTGCCGTCCGGGTGGAGGCGGCGCACGTTCTGCACGTCTTCCATCCGATCGCGCCGGGACAGGTGCGCGGACTGTCTTGGGTAGCACCGGCGGTTGTGACGGCGAATGAACTGAACCAGTGGAAGGACGCCACGCTTGTGGGTGCGAAAATGGCCGCAATGCAGGCGGGTTTCATCACCGATACATCCGACACCGGCGGCGAAGACGAACTGTTCGCAGAACCCACATGGGAACCGGGGGCGCTGACGCGCTTGCCCTTGGGAACTGACGTGAAATTCAGCGCCCCGGACCAGATCAAGGATGCACCCGCCTTGCTGCGCATGACGTTGCAGGAATTGGCCGCTGCGCTTGGGGTGCCGGAATTCCTGCTGTCGGGTGACCTGACCAACGCGAACTATTCCAGCCTCCGGGCGGGATTGATTCCCTTCCGGGCGCGCATCGACCAAGTGCAGCACAACACCCTTGTTCCCCAAGTCTTGCGCCCTGTCTGGCGGCGCTGGCTGGCACTTGAAATCCTTGCGGGCCGCATCGATGCCCCCGCCGATACCCCTTGCGACTGGATCATGCCGCGCCCGCAACAGGTGGACCCGGCGAAGGACTTGGAAGCGACCGAAAAGGCGCTGGCCCTTGGCCTGACCAGCCGCACCAATGCCATCAATGAATTGGGGTGGAATGCGGACGATATTGACGAAGAAATCCAAGCGGACCGCGCCCGCGAAGCCGAATTGGGCCTGACCTTCGCCACCCCGACAACGCAAACGATGAACCCGAAGGAGGGCACCGATGCCGCTTGACGCCACCATGGCCCCGGCCAGCTTCGACCCCGAAGCCCGCACTGTGGAGGCGGTTATCGCCACCACAACCCCCGTCACCCGGCGCGATGCGCGGGGCAGCTTTGCCGAAGTGCTGGACTTCACAACGCTGGACCTGACCAACGCCGCGAACCTTCGCGTTCTGGACAGTCACCGCACCGCCAGCATCCGCGACACCATGGGCACCGTGGAAGCGGTGCGGGTGGAAGGCGACAAGCTGATTGCCAAGCTGAAATTGAGCGCCGCCGATGACGTGGCCCCGGTTCTGCAAAGGATTGCGGACGGCACTATTCGCGGCGTGTCCATCGGATACCGCGTCACGCGCTGGACTGAAAACCAAAGCGGGGGAACCCGCACGCGACGCCCCGCAGAATGGGCACTGACGGAAGTCACCCTGACTTCGAACCCCGCCGATCCGGCGGCAACCCTGCGACACAAAAAGGAGGCCGGTATGGCTGATGATGTGATTGAAACCACCCCGGCGGATGACGCCGAAAAAACCCGCCGCGCCGAAATTCGGTCGCTGGTCCGTTCTGCTGGCCTTGAGCCGCAGATTGCCGATGACCTGATTGACGCTAGGGCGGACCTGACCCGCGCCAAGGCCGAAATCTTCGATGCGCAGCAAAACCGCCAGCGTAGCGCGCCGATCATCCGCAGCCATGCCCCGGCCAACGATGACCCGGTGGTTATCACGCGCCGCCAGACGGACGCAGTGGCGTATCGCATGGCCCCCGGCGAACTGCCCGACGATGCGCGGCAATATGTAAACATGAGCCTGCGCGACATGGCGGTTGAAAGTCTCGCCCGCGAAGGTGTTTCGACACGCGGTATGTCCGCCGATGAAGTATTCACGCGGGCGGCGCACACGTCCAGCGATTTCCCGCTGGTGGTGTCGAACGCTGCGAACAAGGTGGCGCTGGATACCTACAAGGCGGCGGAAAGCCCCCTGAAAACCCTCTGCCGCCAGCGGACGCTTCCGAACTTCAAGGAAAGCAATGCCATCCGCTTGGGTGACATGGGGCGTTTGGAACCGCTGTCCGAAGACGGGGAAATCAAGGCCACGAGCCGCGCCGAAAACGGCGAATCCATGCGCCTGAAAACCTTCGCCCGTGGCCTGACAGTCACCCGCGAACTGCTTATCAACGATGACCTTGGTATGTTGGGCGACATGACCACCGCTCTTGGCGAAGCCGCCGCGCAGACCGAGGCGGACGAACTGGTGAAGCTTCTGACCGGCAACCCGGCAATGTCGGACGGAACCGCTGTATTTGACGAAAGCCGGGGGAACATTACATCCGGACGTCTAGGGGTGCTCACTGCCCTTAGCCCGATTCGAGAGAAGATGCGCACCCGTAAGGGGATAGATGGGAAAACCATTATCGCGGCCGCACCACGGTATGTACTGGTGCCAGCGGGGTTTGAAACCGAAGCCGAAAAGGCCCTAGCTTCCATTCAGCCTAACAAGGCGGATGAAGTAAACCCTTTCGGGGGTAAGCTGTCCTTGCTGGTGGAACCCCGCCTGCCGGACAATTTTTGGTACGTCTTCGCAGATCCGGCCCGATTCGCAGCAATGCAATATGCTTACCTGTCCGCCGCGCAGGGCGTGCAGATCCAGCGGACGGAAGCGTGGGACACCCTTGGTTTGAAATTCCGGGCTTTCCTCGATTTTGGCGCTGGGTGGTTGGACTGGCGCCCCGCCCAGAAAGTTAATGGCGTGGCAGAATGACGCTGGAAGAACTTATCGCGTGCCGGGATAAGCTCCGGCGCGCGCGCTTCAAGGGGATAATGACTGTCACCATCGACGGCGAAACGATCACTTACAAGACGGACGCCCAAATGGCTGCAGGGTTGGCCTCCATCGAGGCGGAAATCTCGAAACTCACACGCGGGCCGCGCCCGCGCACCATCTATCCGCAGGCGACTAAGGGACTGATCTGATGCGTAATTTTGTCCAAACCGGTGACACGATCACCTTCACCAGCCCCGATCCGGTTACCTCCGGGCAGGGCGTTGTCATGAATTCACTGTTCGGGGTGGCCGCAAGCGCCGCATCCGCCGGTGACCCCTTCGAAGCCGCCGTGGTGGGGGTGTTCGAACTGCCGAAGACGGCGGGTGCCATCGAAGCCGGGGCGAAGGTCTACTGGAAGGCCGACACCGCCAACGTGACCACGACCGCAACCGGCAACAAGCTGATTGGCGCGGCGACCGAAGCCGCGGCTGATGCCGCGACCACGGTTCGCGTCCGCCTGAACGGAACGGCAGCGTAGGGCGGGTGTGATGATGCCAGCGGCGAAGGCAATAGTGAAGCAATCGGACCTGACACGCATGTTGAAGGCGTGGAAGGCTGCATGGGACACGCCCCCGGCGGTTCATGTGCAACCTGACGGGACCATTGTTCTGTTGCCTTCGTACGACACCGCCACACCCGCCGAAGCGGAAATGACACCGCGCGAGAAGTGGAAGGCGCGCCATGCCCAAAGACGCTGACAAACTATTCGTTTATCCATTTTCGGCGGGCGTGAGGTTCGACCGCCCGCGCGTGATGACGTGGCCTGTTGACTGGTGGCTTCGTTCTGAAATGCGCCTGCTGGGCCAAAAGCAGGTTAGGGCAGTGGCATTTGATCTGTTCTGCATCGCGCAGGGCGAAGACCCGGTTGGCACCTTGCCGACCGATGAAAGACTTTTAGCAAGGCTGGTGGGCGAGACGCTGGAACAATGGCAGCGGCTCATGTGGCAAGACCTGCACCCGCTCACGGGATGGGAACTGTGTCGGTGCGAAGGTGCCGGGGTCCTGTATTACCACCCGAAGTGCCTTGAAATCGCACAGGAGGCGCATTCAGGCCATGGGGCAGCATGATCTACCGAAAGGCGTTCACCGGGTAAGGCGAAAGGTCAAAGGCGGCTATCGCTGGCACTTCTACGCATGGCGCGGCGGACCGAAATTCTGGACCGACGACAAGCGACACCCGACCGAGAACGAATTCTATCAGGCATTCGCGGAAGCGACGGCACGTCCGCAACCGGCGGACTACATGACGCCGCAGATGGTCGATGACTTCCTGTCTAGTACAGCCATGCCCAAAGGCGAACGATCCCGCGCCGACCTTCGGAAATGGGGGCTACGGTTTGCGGAACACTTCTGGGATGCGCCCGCAGTGATCTTCGAAGAACGCGGTTCGCGTGGTGACGTGAACGCATGGCGGGCACAGTGGAAGCATTCCCCGAAGCAACATGATGCAGCGGGAACCCATGCCGCGCGAATCCTGAATTGGGCGGTGGAGGAAGGCAAGTTGGCCGAACACCATTGCCACAAGCTGCACCGACTGTACGAAGTGGACCGCTCTGAGGTCATCTGGGCACCATCCGACCGCGAAGCATTCAACGCGATTGCGCCCGAATGGGTCCGCCGCATCCTCTGTGTGGCTTGTGAGACAGGCTTGCGTCCCCATGACCTGACCACCCTGACCATCGGTCAAATTGAAGAGACGCCGATGGGAAGGCGGCTCCGCGTCCGAACGAAGAAGCGCGGGCGGCTTGCGCATATCCCAATTACGCCCACGCTTGCAGAAGTCATCGACGCAACCCCGCCGGGGAAAATGTTGATCCTGACGAACGCAACCGGGAACCAGTTGACCACGCATAGGGCTTCGGAGGGCGTCAGACAGTGGCGGGACAAGGCCAAGCTGTCAAAAGACCTTCGGTTGTATGATGCGCGGGGCACAGCCGCCACACGGCTGCTGAATGCGGGCCTGTCTTTGGCCGAAATCGCAAATCACATGGGCTGGTCTGTCCGATACGCGGCGAATGTCATCGAGCACTACGCACGGGTTTCACCGGACGAAACAGACGCCGTTTTGGTCAAACTGGCGCAGGCAAAAGGGGGTGCAGCGTGAACAAAATTGTAAACGTACCTGTAAACGGCGCACAGCGCGTAAAGGGTGGTTTGACGCAAGTCATTGAAAATAAATGGAGGCGAGTAGGAGAATCGAACTCCTGTACACGGATTTGCAATCCGCTGCGTCACCACTCCGCCAACTCGCCGCCGTGTGGTGGGGGCCTGATAATACATCATTTCACGGCTTGCAAGAGGGTCTGTGACTTAAGAAGCGCAATCCTTCAACTCTTGGAAAGGCAAAGCCGCACCATAACTTGCCCGATGCTGCTTTCTGTGGCATGAGGAATTTAGTTCATCCAGACGGAAGAGTTCAAAATGCAAGATTTCGCCACGCGCCGCGTCATGATGGTGGACACGCAGGTTCGTCCCAGTGACGTCACGAAATTCCCGATCATCGAAGCGATGCTGGAAATCGCGCGTGAAGATTTCGTGCCGACCTCTAAGCGCGAAGCTGCCTATATTGGGGAAAACGTGCCGCTGACGCCGGGCCGTGTCCTGCTAGAGCCACGTAATTTCGCCAAGATCCTTGACGCATTGGATCTGCAACCTGTGGATCTGGTGTTGGATATTGGCTGCGGCCTTGGATATTCAGCCGCAGTTATCGCCCATATGACCGAAGCGGTCGTCGCGGTCGAAACTTCGGATATGGCAAAAGACGCAGAGCAAGCCCTGACGCAGGCAGGTGTTGACAATGTGGCAGTGGTCAATGGCGCGCTGATGGATGGCGCGGCGAAACATGGCCCCTATGATGCGATTATCCTGGAAGGTGCGGTCGAAACCATCCCTGACGCGATCTTGGACAGCCTGAAAGACGGCGGTCGAATCGCTGCTTTGTTTATGGAAGGCGTTTTGGGCGTTGCCCGGATTGGCCATAAGGTGAATGGTCAGATCAGCTGGAAAGACATTTTCAATGGCTCTGCTCCGATCCTTCCCGGCTTTGAGAAAACACGCGAATTCTCTCTTTGATCAGGCGGCTTAAGTCGGCTGAAAACTAAGATTTTGGCGTCCGATACGGACATGGGGTAGCCGGACCACAGAATGTTTGGCACCCCCAAAACAACATGAGGGCCGAGGCATGGCGAGCAGGATTTTCAAAACGATGGTGGCCAGCGCGGTCACATGTGCAGCGCTAATGGGGACGACAGGCATCGTTGCGGCAGAGACATTGGCAGATGCACTGATCTCGGCTTACCGCAGTTCGAATTTGCTAGATCAAAACCGGGCAACCGTGCGGGCTGCGGATGAAGACGTGGCAAGCGCAGTCGCGTCATTGCGCCCTGTATTTCAGTTTTCAGCCGGTTATAACTGGGTGGAAAATGACGGCAGCGCGATTTCACGCGGCGCCGAGGCAGGGATATCCGCATCGATGACATTGCTGGATTTCGGTCGCAATCGGATTGCAATCGACATTCAAAAAGAGACGGTTTTGGCCGCGCGTGAATCGCTGCGTGCCGTTGAACAGACGATCTTGCTGGCGGCCATTCAGGCCTATTCTGATGTGAAAAGTGCGCAGCAACAGGTGTCAATCAACCAAAACTCTACCCGGGTTTTAAACGAAGAGCTGAACGCAACACGTGACCGGTTTGATGTGGGAGAAGTGACCCGCACCGATGTGTCACTGGCGGAATCGCAATTGGCAGCCGCACGCGCATCATTGGTTGCGGCGCAAGGGGCGCTGAGCACAGCACGCGAAGATTACAAAGCCGCGACAGGACACTATCCGGTCAATCTGGCTGCGCTGCCCCCGGCACCAAGCTTGCCGAAATCACCAGATGCGGCGCGCAGCACGGCACAGCGCAACCACCCCACGATCAAGCAGCTGCAACATGTCGTCAGCGTTTCGGAATTGGGGATCAAAGCTGCCAAAGCAGCCAAACGACCAGAGCTGGTGGGCTCTGTTGGACTGGACAACAATGAAGGCGGCATTTTGGGCCGCTCGGCGGCGCTCAGCATGACGCAGACGATCTATTCCGGTGGTGCACTTGATTCGGCCTATCGGCAGGCCGTTGCAAACCGCGATGAAAGCCGGTCGTCGCTGCTGCAAGCATCGGTGGAGGTCGCGCAGGCCGTGGCAGAAGCCTATTCCGCCATAGGCGTCTATCGTGCACAGATAAGTGCCTATGCCGAACAGATCCGCGCCGCCGAGATTGCCTATCGTGGTGTACGTGAAGAAGCCACTTTGGGGGCGCGCACAACCTTGGATGTGCTTGATGCCGAACAGGATCTTCTGGATGCACGAGCGGCACGAATTGATACAGAAGCCGATCTGCAGGTAGCGTATTATCAACTTTTATCCGCTATGGGTTTGTTGACGGTGGACAATCTGAAACTGGGCATCCCCACCTATGACCCGGCAGCTTATTATAATGCGGTTCAAAATGCGCCGCTAACCAGCATCCAAGGCAAAAGCCTTGATCGTGTGCTGAAAGCGATCGGGAACAACTAAGCCGGCGGGCCAATGCGCTTGATTTCAGCGCGCAATGGCTTGATGTTTGGATGTGATCGGCACGGGCGCACCACAATGCGCCCGTTCGTGCACTGGGGGTGATGCGGTGATCGTTCGATGTGAACGGTTGCAATGTGACGTATACCCACCGCTATGCGCAGCCTGTGTAGTAGGCCGCTTGCTTCGGTATTTGGAGGTATGATGTCGGAACCCAATAAGATCGAAATCGAGGATGTGTTATCGTCGATACGTCGTCTTGTGTCGCAAGAGCCAACGCCTGCGGCGCCGCCACCGCTTCAGGCGGTGCAGCCCGTTCAGGCAGATGATCCCGCGGCAGACGACGACGCCTGCGACACTGACGACCTGTTGTTGCTGACCCCATCAGATCGGGTAGAGGCAGATACGGCCGATGAGGCCCAGCCCTTGCCAGAAACCGAAGACGATATGACTGCGGGTGATCTGCCCGATATGGCCATTTCGGATGAAGATCTTTCCGCCGACACCCCCGCGCTGGACGATGATTTGTCTCAAGATATATTGTCACCAGCGCCCCTTGTCACGGACGGGGAGACCGAAGATGACGCCCTCAACACCACTGAGATGGTGCACGAACAAGAAGATATCGCCACCGCATCCGCTGACATCTTGGATGAAAACACATTGGATGCAGAGTGGTCTGATCTTCACGCGGCGGAGCCTACCGATGCCACAGATAAAGATGACACATCAGCGCATTCGATCTCGGAGTTAAGCGCGGATCTGCCCGACAGTGACTTCGAACCCGATGAAGGCGACCCGTTTGACATCGCACAAGATACGGCTGCCCCGACATTCGCAGATCATGAGGCGGTTGATGACATTGCAGCGCTGGCGCAAGATTGCCCGGTCGGGCTCTCGGAGGATGCTGCGGTTCCTTCACCTGACCCGATGGCATTGTCCGCAGATCCCGAGGTGCAAGACGTAGACTTGGCTGCCGAAGACCATGACGAAGGTCTTGGGATTGAAGACACAGACTTGGCCGAACCTGCTGAAGGTGCCGCTGATCCGGAGCCTGCGACAATTGAAGCCGACGACGCACTAACCGCACAAGAGGATCCCGACCTGCACGATCAGGCCTGGGTTACCGAGCATAGCACGGATACAGAAGCTGACTGGTCAGAGGCAGAGGCCGAAGAGAATGCGCCACCACGCCGGCTGCATCTTTCGGATGCGTCCCCTGCTGCGCCACATAAAGGTCGCAGCACCACCTATGAAGAGATGCGCGACGATGACGCATGGGAGGACGCAGCAGAGGCGATCTTGGGGGCTAATGCAACCCATGATGGTGAGCAGATTTTCAATGAAGATGCGCTGCGCGAATTGATCGCACAGGTGGTCCGAGAGGAGCTTCAAGGCGTTCTGGGCGAAAAGATCACCCGAAATGTACGCAAGCTTGTCCGCCGGGAAATCCACCGCGCCTTATTAGCACATGAACTGTAACTCAGCCCCCTGATCCTGACCGGTCAGGTGAAAAATATCTGCTGATCCTTTTTGTTGATCAAGTGTCGATTAAGGCCTGCTAAGCGGGGGCATATACCGCTCCAGCGAGGCAGGTCGGCTGGCATGGTTTTATTTTGCGAATGGTCAGGTTCAGAAGGCTCGTGTTGTAACGGCAGTGGTTGTCGCGCTCGACCACTCTGCAATGCAATGTGCAGCCCAATATCGCCAGGCTGCACGGCCATTCGTCAACACTGGCCCATGGCAAGGATCACGTGAAAGACATCAAAGAGCAACAGCACGGTCATCCAAGGCCTTAAACGTTTTATTTTTCGTGAAACTCAGGGCCCAACTTGTGCGCCACTAACAACCGAAATCGTTGCTGTATAAATACAGGCACGTCAATGCCGCCATTTTGTGCCCTAGACGGCAGTCCAATGCACTGTCGTTCATTGCATTCCTACCTACTTCAACACGATCATAGCGGAACTGATGTTATGACGGGCTTACCAAAGGCAACGACAGGCCGGCACGGGATCGTCGAGCAGCCCAACGACGTCTGCAATCCGCGGCGCTGCCACTTCAGCAATCTGCGGGAAAAGCGCATGCTGAATCGTCCCGAGTTTGTCGGAGACCATCAACTTAAGTAAGGATGATGGTTATGACAAAAAGCAAAATGGCAAATCGCTACTCGCCAGAAGTTCGCGCGCGGGCGGTCCGGATGGTGTTTGAACATCAAGGTTCATATGAAACGCAAGCGGGCGCGATAGCGGC
>NZ_MDHA01000047.1 GCF_001705665.1 Thioclava sp. SK-1
TGCCAGTGCGTCCGGCGGATCGACCTCGGGATGATCTGTCGGTCTGCGGTCGATCAGTCGGTGCAGCAGGTTCAGAATGTGCGTTTTGGTTGGCACGCCTGCTTCCAGCGCCAGCTCCACCGCGCAGAGGACATCTTCTTCGTTGTGCTGGAGCACCCGTGACAGGATGTCGACCATCTCTCGGTCGCCACCTTCTTTACGCGAGCCATGTGATCTTGCAATTGACGGAAGGCATCGGGCATCTGCGTGAACGGCGCACCATTCCGAAGTGCGCCCGGTTTGCGTTGGAGCGAGGCCTTGTCCGCCATTGGTCCGAGGACAATGGACGAGCGCGAGATAGTGGCGCCAGTCATAGATGACCTTGCCGGGTTTGCGATGAGAACGCTCAATGATCCGCGCATGCTCGCACACCGTTTGCCCTTCAGCGACCACGACCAGCCGTTCGGGATAGACATGCAAACTGACACGTCGGTTCGCAAAGCTGGCGGGAACGCTGTAGCGATTGCGTTCGAACGTGATCAGGCATGTGGGTGACACACGCTTACTGTGTTCGATAAAGCCATCGAATGCCGGCGGAAGTGCCATTAGCGTGGGCTTCTCGGCCTCCCACACGTCAGCGATGGACCCCGGTAGAGCCTTGTGCGGTGTCTCCGTCCAAAGGGCGATACAGCGATCTTCAAGCCATTGGTTCAGCTCTGCCAGATCGGCGCAGACCGGCATGACCTGCCACATACGGTTGCGCGCATCCTGCACATTCTTCTCAACCTGACCCTTCCCCCAACCGGCCGCCGGATTGCAGAACTCGGGCTCAAACACATAGTGGCTGGCCATAGCTTTGAAGCGCGCATTGACGGCCCGCTGCTTGCCTTTGCCAACGCGGTCAACTGCCGTCTTCATATTGTCATAAATGCCACGTCCGGGGACGCCGCCAAAAACCCTGAACGCATGCCAATGAGCGTCGAACAGCATCTCATGCGTTTGCAACGGATAAGCGCGTACCAGGAACGCGCGGCTGTGTGACAGTTTGACATGTGCGACCTGCAGTTTGACCCGCTCACCACCGA
>NZ_MDHA01000048.1 GCF_001705665.1 Thioclava sp. SK-1
CCAGATCATCCGCGACCTGACGACGCGAAAGCCCGCTGGTCAGCGCAATCCGCACCGCATCCTTGCGAAATTCATCCGTTCTGCCTGTGCCCATGGTTTATCTCCTTTGCTGCACATTACGTCATCAAAGGAGCGGCACCAAACCGCGACAAGTCCAAGCGACAGCGTCGGTCCGATCAGCGTCATCAACGCCACGCGTCGGTTCAATTCGGTGCTGGCTGTCAGTTTGCCCCTACGTCTGATGGAAGGCGGCGGATGCAGTCTTCGGTGGCGATGGACAGCTATCAATCTAGGGCACAGGACGGCACAGTATTAGCATCCGACTGGCGCTAACCAACATAAGTCAAAGCGTATCATTCGCGCGGGGCATGGGCCGGACGATGGATTTTGATCGCAACGCTAAAAAGGGGCTGCGCCACAGATCATCCCCTGTGGCGCAGGTGGTCAATCAGCAGGCGAAATGCAGGGCTCATTTGTCGTCGGTTGGGATAATACAGGTGATAGCCTTCCCAGACCGGCCACCAGTCTTGCAAAACCGGCAGCAGCTGCCCCGCATTCAGATATGGCGCCGCCCGGTCATGGGGCATATAGGCAATGCCAATCCCATCCAAAGCAGAGGCCAGTCGTAGCGGTAGGTTGTTAAAGGTTGCAGGGCCATCCACACGCACGCGGGTTTCATCGCCATCCTTTTCCAGCTCCCATGCAAATAGCCCGTTATGGGTAGGTAAGCGAGTGTTGATGCAGCGATGTTCGGTCAGTGCTTCGGGTGTGTGCGGCATGCCGTGTTTTTGCGCATAGCTGGGCGCAGCAACCATACACATAGTAATATCGGGACTGATACGCACTGCTATCATGTCCTTGGCCACCTGTTGCCCCAGCCGTACACCGGCATCAAAACCCTCGGCCACAATGTCGATCAGCCCGCCATCCACCCCGATTTCCACCGCTATATCGGGATAGTCGTCCAAAAAAACGCCCAGTTTCGGTTGTAGAATGGCGATGGCGGGATGTTCGCCCGCGCTGATGCGGATCGTGCCGCGCGGGGTTTGCCGGTCAGAATTCAGCGCGTCCAGCGCGTCTTCCATATCATCGAATTGTGGGCCCAGCCGTGACATCAGGCGCGCCCCTGCTTCGGTAGGAGACACGCTGCGTGTTGATCGGGTCAACAGCCGAACGCCCAAGTTTTCTTCAAGGTTTTTGACGGTTTGCGATAATGCCGATTGCGACATTCCCAAATGAGCCGCCGCACGGGTAAAACTGCGGTGCCGTGCCACCACGGTAAAGGCGTAAAGTTCATTAAACGTCCTGCGCATATATTATGCCCTTTTGCTTATGGTGGCATTCAACTTTATACACCTAATCGAATAAATAGGGGCGCTCTAGGTAAGGGACAAGCCCGGGCATGCCCCGGGGAAACCGCAATTCCCTTAGGGGACGCTATACGGGACCACCTATGACACAGGCTTCCTCTACGCACATCAAGGCTGTGCTCGCATTAATCGTACTTAGCTATGCGATGATCGTGCTTGATATTTCTATCGTATTGACGGCCCTTCCACGGCTGCAGACGGATCTTGGCTTCACTGATGCGGGGCTGTCCTGGGTGTCCTCCATCTACACCTTGTTCTTTGGAGGGTTCTTACTATTGGGGGGGAAGCTGGGCGACCTGTTTGGTCGCCGCCGCATGTATGTGATCGGCCTTGGCATCTTTGCACTTGCGTCGCTGGCCATTGGGCTGGCGCAAAGTGCGGGATTTATCGTGGCGGCGCGGGCGGTTCAGGGCCTGGGCGCGGCCATTCTTGCGCCCTCTACGCTGGCGCTGCTGCAAGTGACTTTCGCGGCGGGCGAACAGCGGAACCGGGCTGTTGCGTTGTATTCGGCGGCTGCGGGTGTCTCGGCCAGTTTTGGTATGGTGCTGGGGGGGCTACTGGCTGATTTCGTATCGTGGCGCGCGGGGTTCTTTTTGAACCTGCCGGTCAGCCTTGGGTTGTTGGTTGTGGCGCTGCGTTTCGTACAGGAAACGCCAACGTTTCAGGGCAAGATTGATCTGGGCGGTGCGGTTTTATCGACCCTGGGCCTGGGCGGTTTGGTTTTTGCCGCTGTCCATGCGGCAGAAACGGGCTGGGGCAATTGGGGCTCTATTGGGGTGCTGGCCGTCGGTGCGGTCCTTCTGGCAGCGTTCTTGATGGTTGAAGCACGGGTGCGAGAGCCGCTTCTGCCCCTCCGGCTTTTGACACATGCCGAACGCAGTGGCGCCTATGGTGCGCGCGTTTTGTTCCTTGGGGCCAATGTCGCCTTCTACTTTTTCGTCGCGCAATACATGCAAGAGGTTCTGGGCCTGTCGGCGGCGATGACCGGGCTTGCGTTCTTACCGGCCACTTTTGTGAATTTTTTGGCTGCGATGAATGTCACCCGGATGATGGGGCGTGTGGGGCGTGGACGGGTTCTGCTGCTTAGCCTTGTGACCTGCGGTGTCGGGCTTGCATGGCTGTCACTGCTGGGAACCGATAGCAACCTTTGGACCGATATCATGTTGCCGATGATTTTTGTTGGTTTTGGGCAAGGGGCCGCTATGGCACCATTGACCTCTGCTGGTATCACCGATGTTGAGCCGCGCGATGTTGGGGCGGCATCTGGCACGGTGAATGTGGCACATCAGATGGGGTCTTCATTGGGTCTGGCCCTTTTGGTGGCACTGGCCACGTTGACATCGGCCTCTGGCAGTTCCGCTGCCGCAATTGCCGAACGCACATCGCATGCGCTTATGGGGGGCGCGGTTCTGGTGTTTGCTGCGCTTGTGATTTCCAAACTCTTTATCCTGCGGCGACAGCCCTAAGCCAGTATTGGCAGAGCAGATTTATCGGCCCTGCTTATGCGGTTTATCCCATTTATGCGGGTAATCGACAGGCGGGGGGTGCCCCATTTTGGACCTGCATACATAATTCTCGGGGCGACTTGGTCTGAGAACAACGACACCAAGGGATGTTTATGATGAACAAGGTAACGACGACCCTTTCTGCCGGCCTCGGGCTTGCTGGAATATGCGCCATTGCTGCATGGGCAGAGCCAAATCAAGTCCGCTATCCGACACAAGACATGTTGGGCGGTTTGGTCCATTATACCACGGTCCGGCGCGGAGATGTGACAGAGTTCATGTATACCTCTGCTCAGGCGTTGGCCGCATTGAAGGCAGGCGAAGAGATCCCTGACGGCACGCAGGTGATCTTGCAAGATTGGCGCGAAGGAGAGGTCTATCGCCTGTTCGTGATGGAAAAAGGTGACGGTTTTGGCGATGCCTATACCGACGGCACGCGTACTGGCGATTGGCAGTTTCAGTGGTATTGGCCCACGGGTCAGATCAACACAGATGAAAACACGGCGCGCTGCCGATCCTGCCATATGTCGCGCGAAAGCCGCAGCTATCTGTATACCTATAATGACGCGCGCAGATTTGAATGATGGTGCTGCGCTGGACCCGCCCTTGGCCGCGCCTGATCGTGGACGGTGCGATGGTGATGTGTTTGATGTTGGCCTTTGCCTATTGGTGGTTGGGCAATGCTGTGCATGAGGCGACGGGCACAGTCTTCTTGATCATCGTGTTGCGCCATGTGGGCAATAATCTGTTTTGGTGGAAAGGGCTGCGCTGTGGCGGCATGACGGTCCAGCGAGCGTTCAATTTGATCGTTGGTATGGGCCTTACGGTGACGATTGCGCTGTTGTTAATCACCAGCATCGGCGTCTCGCGCGTATTGGCCCAGTGGCTGCCGATGCCGCGCTTTTTCATTTTGCAAGAAGTTCACTGGTTCGCGGCCTATTGGGTGATCGCCTTGGCGGCGCTGCATCTGGGGGTGAACTGGGTCCGGATCTTCGCGTTATTGCGGATGGTGGCCGGGCGTGGTGTGCCGCGATGGGGTGTGCCGGTGCTGTGGTTGATGGGTATGGCGGCCGCAATTCAGGGCATATTCAGCGGCACGATCCTTGGCTTTTGGCCTCGGTTGCGCTTCAGCTATGCGCTGTCGATGTGGGATTTCAACGCGTCTGTTTTGCCGTTCTTTGCGCATTGGGGGGCGACGCTGATGACAATTGCGATGGCGGCGCATCTGGCGGTGTTGATGACAACGCGCTTGTTGCGCAGGCGCGTGGGCTGATTTTCGGGTCCAACATCGGCGGCGGTGACTTTGGTGGTTGGCCATCGATTCACACGGTCGGATACGGCAGCGGATTGAACATGCGGTGTAACGGATGCAGGTTACCCTGGACGGTAGAGGATACCGAAGGGAGACGATGTGGACCGTTGGACAGAATTTCAGGTCTTTGTGAAGATTGCCGATGAACGCAGCATGACCCGCGCGGCGGAGGCATTGAATACGTCTGTGTCTGGCGTCAGCCGGCACCTAAGCAATCTGGAAGCGCGCCTGGGCACACGGCTTATTCAGCGCTCTACCCGGCAGCTGAGCCTGACAGATGAGGGGGAGCGGCTGTATCGCGACGCCCGCGACCTGCTGGCTACGTGGGAGGAGGCCGAGGCCAATATCGCGATGGGCTCACATGTGCCTACGGGGCGCTTGCGTATCGGTGCGTCCTTGTCCTTTTCGCTTTTGCATTTGATGCCGGCGGTGAAAGCCTTCCGCGAACTTTATCCGTCGCTGTCGGTCGAGATTGTTTCGTCGAACCGCTATTATGATCTGATTGAGAACGGTCTTGACCTTGCCATTCGCCTAAGACGGGTAGAGGCAGACAGCTCTATCACCATTCGCAGGCTCGCAGAAACGCGGCGGCTGCTGGCCGCGTCGCCGGATTATATTGCGCGTCGCGGCATGGTCCAACACCCGTCACAGCTGCAAGACCATGACCTGATTTTATATTCCCTTGCGGATAACTGGAATGAATTCAACTTTCGTCGCGCAGATGAGCAAATCAAGGTCGAGGTTGACGGCGGCATTGTGGCCAATGATGGGCAGCTGATTTGCGCGGCGGCACGTGACGGGCTGGGGATCTTGGCGCAGCCCACCTATATCATTCAGGCTGATCTGGACGCTGGGCGTTTGGTGCGCGTGCTGGACGATTGGGATCTGCCCCGACTAACGATGAATATCGCCTATCCCAGCAAGTATTTCATGCCCTTACGCACAAGGCTGTTCATCGACTTCTTGGTCGAGACCTTTCAGCACAATAACTTTGAAGCGCTTTGGACGCGGTAGGCTTTTTGCAGATTTTGCAATAAAGTTTCCCAAAATTGTCTGTTTATCCCGTAATTCGTGAATGTTAATCAGTCTCTGCTTGGTGCGGTCATCGGCGTGATCTGGGAGGGTCAGCCCGTGTAGTGCCAGCATCGGGACATAGCATCAGGGAGGAGAAACTGATGATGAGGCATTTCGCGACGGCGCTTTTGGCGACCACAACATTGGCGACCACAGTTCAGGCACAAGACAGCAGCAAAGTGTTCTTTTTGCTGCCCAATACCACCACGATCCGGTTTGAAAGCCGCGACGCGCCATTTTTCGTGGAAGCGCTGCAGCAAAAGCTGCCCGGCGCCAATGTGACCGTGCAAAACGCACAGGGTGATCCGCAGCAACAGCAACGCCAGATCGAAGATGCGATTGCGCAAGGCGCGGATCTGATCTTGCTGACTTCGGCAGATGCAAACCTTGTTGCCGGTGGCCTGGCCGCAGCGGAAATCGACGGAATTCCGGTCGTTCTGTATGATCACGATGCGATTGGCGGCAAGGCCGAGGCGCATGTTGTGTTTGACTCACTTGCCGTAGGGCAAGCACAGGGCAGCCGCGCCGCAGAGCTGATTGATGCGATGGACAAGGCGCCCGTGAAACTCGCCCGGGTGAAGGGCAACCAGGGCGAATTTGGCACCGGGCAATATGAAAAGGGCCAAGATGAATATCTGCAGCCCTTGATCGACAGCGGTAAGGTTGAGATCGTCTGTGAACAATATACCCAAAATTGGGATCCGACGCTGGCGCAGGCCTTTGCCGAAGACTGCCTGACGCGAACCGGTGGCGATGTGGATATTTTCCTGGGAATGAATGACGGCACCACCGGCGGTTCGGTCGCGGCCCTGATTAGCCAAGGCTATGCACCGGGTGAGAAAATCGTCACCGGGGGGCAAGATGCCACGGTGGAAGCACTGCGCTATATCGCACAGGGATGGCAGGACAATTCTGTGCTGAAGGATTTGCGGCTGGAAGCCAATGCTGCGGCGGATGTTGCCGCCTCGATCCTGGCTGGAAACGGCGTGCCACAAGACATGATCAATGGCCGCGTCAACAATGAATATATGGATGTTCCGGCCGTCTTCTTGCCTGTGAACAATATCACCCAGAACAATCTGGGAGATGCGGTCACTGCCGGCGTCTGGACCTGGGATGAAATTTGCCAAGGCGTTGAAGATACCGAAATTTGCCAGTCAAATCAGTAACACGCTGCTGCGGGGCGGCGTAATGGTCGCCCCATCACTTCCAAGGGAGGAAATTGAGATGACGGACGCGACACCGGGTCGGTCAGCTACACCGCTGATCTCGATGCGCAATATTCACAAGCGGTTCGGTTCTTTGCACGCATTGCGGGGTGCATCGCTGGATGTGCACGCGGGCGAGGTCGTGGCGCTGGTTGGGGACAACGGCGCGGGTAAATCCACCATGGTCAAGGTCATGGCAGGCGTGCATATGGCCACCTCGGGCGAGTATGAATTTGAAGGCAAGCCGGTTACGATCAATTCGCCCACCGATGCGCAAAAACTGGGTATTCAGACAGTGTATCAAGACCTTGCGCTCTGCGCTAATCTTGACGCGGTGCAGAACCTTTTTCTTGGTCGTGAATTGACCGGATCGGGCCTGTTTGGCCGCCGTCTTCGCCGTGCGGAAAGCGAAGTCAAAGCGCGTGAGGTGCTTGGCCGGATGCGTCTGGGCAATCTGTCGCTGACCCGCCCGGTGGGCGCAATGTCAGGCGGGCAACGCCAAAACATCGCCATTGCCCGGTCGATCCTTTGGACACCCAAGGTCGTGATCCTTGATGAGCCCACCGCCGCGCTTAGCCATTCCGCGGCCGAGCAGGTCGGCACATTGATCCGCACCCTTGCCGATCAGGGTCTGGGCATCGTCGTGGTCAGCCACGACATTCATAATTTCGTCGTCAACGCCACCGACCGGATCGAGGTCATGCGGCTGGGGGCAAATGCCGCCAGCTTCAAATCCAGCGAAGTGACCGGCGAGCAGGTCGTGAACGCCATGGTTGGCGGGAACGAAGGCGTCAATCTCGCGGGCTGACCGCATCAGATATTCAAAGGAACCCTCATGGCGGATACCACTGTCACCACTGCGGCCCCACCCCTTGTGCGTCGTCGCAGCATCGGAGAGCTGCTCTCCAGCGATTTCCGCGCCTTGCCGATTGTTATCGGTCTTGTGGCGCTTTGGGTCTTTTTCACCATTCAAAGCGACGTGTTCTTGACGGCGCGCAACCTGTCGAACCTTTTGGTGCAAAGCACTGTGGTGGGCATTATGGCGCTGGGCGTCATGTTCGTTCTGCTGGTGAAGGAGATCGATTTGTCGGTGGCCGCGATCAACGGCGTGACCTCGGTTCTTATGGCCAAGCTGATCGTTGAGGCAGGGGTGTCACCCTGGCTTGCGGTGCCTATGGCCATTGCGATCGGGGCGCTGATCGGCAGCCTGTCGGCGCGATGGGTGACCTTTGTCGGCGTGCCCTCTTTCGTGGTGACGCTTGGGTTGGGCCTTGCGCTTAATGGTTTACAGCTGATCTTATTGCCCGCCACCGCACGTTACAGCCTGAACGGCACGGGGCTGGAGAAGATCGCGCTGACCAATATTGGCGGCATCTGGGCGTGGGTCGTGCTGGTCATTGGTTTGCTGGTCTTTGCCGGGCTGGTGTTTTCCGAGGCGGCGCGGCGAAATAAAGCCGGGCTGGAAACCCCGGTGATGCGCGGCGTGGTGGCGCCGATCGTCGCAGCCACAGGTTTTGGTATCGTCGTGGTTGCCATCTTGTCGGCGCATAAGGGCATTCCGCTGGTGGTGTTGATTTTCGCGGTGTTGCTGGGGTTGGGTGGCTATGTGCTAAAGCAGACCCAGTTCGGTCTGTATCTTTATGCGGTGGGCAATAATGACGAGGCGGCGCGTCGTTCGGGCGTAAAGGTCGACCGGATCAAAATGACGGCTTTTGCCATTGCGGGCGGTGTCGCGGCGCTGGCCGGGGTAATTGCCGCATCGCGGACCCTCGGTGTGGGCGTTTTTTCCGGCGGTGGCGTTGGGGGTGGCACCTTGTTGCTGGAATCCATCGCGGCGGCAGTGATTGGTGGGGTCAGCCTGTTCGGCGGACGCGGTTCCATCCACGCGGCATTACTGGGGGCGCTGGTGATCGGCACGGTCAGCAACGGTCTGAACCTGATGGGGGTGGAAAATGAAATCCGTTTGATCGTCACCGGACTTTTGCTGGTGCTTGCCGTTTCCATCGACAAACTGATTGAAAAGGCCACGGGTCAGCAAAGCTTCTGACAAGGCCTTGGGCCACGCCTGCCCGTTACCAGGCGTGGCCCCAATACATAGGTTAAAAGGGCGTAAGCGCCGCTCAATCCAAAGGAAAATGTCATGGCAAATACGCAAGACAGCGCATTCGACGGCGGATATTTCGACGAAGAAATGTCGGTTGAGGTTGTGAACTCTCGCATTGGTAGTGCCGCCGATCCGCGCCTGAAAGAGGTGGTGAGCATTCTGACAAAACATCTTCATGCGGCTGTTAAAGAGATCGAACCCACGCATGAAGAATGGTTCGCAGCCATCCGGTTTTTGACCGAAACCGGACATATGTGCACCGATTGGCGTCAGGAATATATCTTGCTGTCTGATGTTCTGGGGGTGACGATGTTGGTGGATTCGATTAACCACCGCCGCCCGTCGGGCGCCACGCCCAACACCATCTTAGGGCCGTTTTATGTGGAGGGTGCACCGCATTATCCCAACGGTGCGAATATCTGCCTTGATCAGAAAGGCGAACCGACACTGGTGCGCGGGCGCGTAATGGATGTTGATGGCAACCCCGTTGAAGGGGCGACCATCGATGTATGGCAAACCAATGATGACGGGTTTTACGATGTGCAGCAAAAGGGCGAACAGCCTGAATACAATCTGCGCGGCGTGTTCAAATCCGATGCCGATGGGCGTTACTGGTTCCAGACGGTCAAGCCGCGGTTCTATCCTATCCCCGATGACGGCCCGGTGGGCAAGCTGTTAGGTGATCTGGCCCGCCATCCCAACCGCGCAGCGCATATGCATTTCATCGTCACTTCTGAGGGCTACGATGAGATCATCACCCATATCTTCACCCCTGATTGCCCTTACCTGAAAGAGGATACGGTCTTTGGCGTGAAGAAAGATCTTGTGGCGAATTTTCAGCATATCGACGATCCAAAGATGGCTGAAGACTACGGCATGCCCAATCCTTTCCTTTTGGCGGACTGGGACTTTGTCCTTGCACGCAAAACCCCCGCATCCAACGGATAAAAGCTATGAAACTCGACGATATCAGCCTTTGCGCTTCTTATTGGACTGTGGCAGGCAATACCTATCCCGGTGCCCCGACCGAGGTCAGCCCCTATAGCCTGGCCGAACGTGCGGCCGTTTGCGGGCGCACAGGCTGGCAGGGCATGGGCTTTGTCATGGACGATGTGGAAGTGTCCATTGAACGCTATGGCCTGGCTGGGATGCGCCAGATCTTTGACGACAACAATATCCAACATGTCGAGCTGGAATTCCTAGTAGATTGGCACCTTGATGGCGATCGCCGCGCCCTTTCGGGGCGGATGTATAATCGGATGCTTGAGATCAGTGATGCGCTTGGTGTGCGTAAGATCAAGCTGGGCGGCGGCGTCTTTGAAACTCAGGCGCCGGATGTGGGCGCGATGCGGGCCGCCCTTTTTGACATTTGTGAAAAGGCGAAACCATTGGGCATCGATATTGTGATCGAATTCCTGCCCTTTGCCAGTATCAACACGATTGATCGCGGTCTGGAACTGTTCCGCGATCTGGGCGTGACCAATGGCGGCTTACTGGTCGATACATGGCATGTGGAACGCGGTGGAATGAGCGCCGATGACATCCGCAAAATCCCGCCCGAGTTCTTGCTCGCGGCAGAGCTGGACGATGCCGGCCCCGAGATTTTGGGTGATCTGTTCAACGATTCCACCCATTACCGCAGGCTGTGCGGTGAAGGGGCCATCGACATTCCGGCGCAGATCCAGGCGATGCTGGATCAGGGGTATCGCAGCTATTGGGGGGTGGAGCTTATCTCGGCCTATCATCGCCATTTGCCGCTGGAAATGGCCGCAACCCGCGCCTTTGACACCACCATGCAACAATTTGCCAAAATCGCCCTGCCGGCTGACTGACACGTCAATTCAAGGAACTCTCCCATGATCGGAATTGCAACACTGGGCGCAGGTCGCATCGGCAAAATCCATGCCGGCAATGTGGCCGCCAACCCCAACGCCCGGCTGGTTGCCGTGGCTGACCCCTTTGCCGAGGCCTGCGAACCGCTGGCCGCGCAATACGGCGCCTGTGCGATGACGGACCCGATGGCGGCCATCGCCCGTGATGACGTTGATGCCGTGGTGATCGGCACACCCACCGACACCCATATCGGGTTGCTGATGCATGCGGTGAAACTGGGCAAAGCGGTTTTATGCGAAAAGCCCATCGACCTTGATATGGGCAAAAGCGCGCAGGCGGCCGCCCAGATCGAAAAGCTGGGCGCAAAGGTCATGCTGGCATTCAACCGCCGCTTCGACCCAACATTTGCCGAAATTCGCCGGGCCATTGATGTGGGCCAGATTGGCGAGGTTCGGCAGGTCGTGATTTCCAGCCGTGACCCGGGCATGCCGCCCGAAGGCTATGTGAAATCTTCGGGTGGGCTGTTTCGGGACATGACGATCCATGATCTGGACATGGCGCGCTGGCTTCTGGGCGAAGAGCCTGTCAGCGTGACCGCGATGGCGTCGCGCGTTGTGGATCCTGCGCTGGTAAAGAAATATGATGATTTCGATACGGCGATGGTGATCTTGCAAACCGCCAGCGGCAAGCAGGCGCATATCAATAACTGCCGTGAAGCGGTCTATGGCTATGATCAGCGGATAGAGGTTTTGGGTGCCACCGGGATGCTGACGCAAGACAATCTGCGTCCCACCACCATGCGCCTGACCACCGCGACGATGACAGATGCGCAGCAGCCACTGCTGAACTTCTTCCTTGAACGCTATACGCAGGCGTACCGGGCCGAGATGGAGGCATTTATCGCCGCGCTGGCCAGCGGTGGCCCGCTGCCCACAACCGCCGTAGACGGGGTGCAGGCGCTGCGCCTTGCCGAAGCGGCTTTGGAGTCTGTGCGCACTGGCCGCACGGTCTCGGTCTGAATTTAAAGGGAGGATATCTTATGACCTATGCAATCGGATCCGACACACCGCTGGGTATAGCCTGTCTGGGCATCACCCATCCGCATACCTCTGGCCGGGTGAAAGCGTTCAAACGCATGGCCAACGCCCGGGTCCTTGGTGCCTATGATGACAGTCCGCTGTTGCAGCCCTTCGTGGAGGCGATGGGAATTGAGGCGCGCAGCAAGGAAGACATTCTTGCCGATCCGAATGTCCATGCGGTGATGATCCATCCCAAAAGCTACCGGATGGCCGATTGGGCAATCGAGGCGATGGAGGCCGGTAAAGCCGTCCTATGCGAAAAACCCGCCGGTCGCGGATCGCAAGACACAGCGCGGCTGGTGGATGCCGCCGAACGCACCGGCCAGCTTTTTCAGGTTGGCTATTGCTGGCGCTATGCGCCATCGGTCGACAAAATGCAGGAAGTTTTGTCCAAGGGCCAGCTTGGCAAAATTTTGCAAGTGCGCGCCCATGCGGGCTGTTCGCATAACGAGGCGGATACCGACCACATGCGCCAGCCCGGCGATATTGGCGGGGCGTTCTATGTCATCGGCTGCCATACCATCGACCGGCTGCTGCTGCATTTCGGTATGCCGAACAGTGTAAACGCGCGGATTTCCAAATTCGCGGGTGTCATGCCCGACAATGCCCGCGAAGACGCTGCAGGTGCGATCTTGAATTACGACGACAAGATGATCACCATCGACTTCATGTCCTGGGATCCGATGCCCTGGACTGAAAGCTGGGATATCACGGCCTATGGCACCGATGGTGTGATGCATTCGCGCCCTATGCCTGCGAGCTATAAAATCTACAGCACAGGCAAACACGGGCTTGCACAGGGCTGGACAGAGTATAACGAAAATTCTTTCCCTGAAATTTGGGCTGTGCGCAAAACCGTTTATTCGCCTGAAATCGCAGAGATCGGCAACCCGGTTTACTTTGATCGTGAAGCGGCCGCGTTTGAGCATTCTTTGCGCAGCGGCGCGCCGTCCAATGTGCCCGCATCACAGGCACATAACATCAACCGCATCCTTGAGGCGCTGTTCAAATCATCCTCTGACAACGGGGCAGAAGTCATCCTTTGACCTGGCCCAGTTTTGACGGGCTGGTCGTGCCGCTCCCTTGGGATCCGTTCCAAGGGGCCGGTCGCTTGCGGTCTTTCACCTGCCAAACGGGTCTCTGGCAAGGGGCCATAGATATAGGATAAGCGATCATGATTAAGCATATCGTCATGTGGAATATGGCCGGTGACACGGCTGAAGAACGGCTTCAGGCCGCGCAATTTTTGCGCGCGCAGTTTGAAGCCATTCGCGCTGAAATACCCGGGCTGCTGCGTCTTGAAGTAGGTTTTGATCACAGCCGCGTGGATTACGCCTGCGATGTGGTGCTTTACACAGAATTTGACAGCCAGGAATCGTTGGATGGCTATGCGGTGCACCCGGCGCATTTGCGGGTGAAAGAGGCGCTAGGAAAATCGCGCATCGCCCGGCATCAGGTCGATTATAGATTTTAACATCGGGCCCTTTAAACAGGAGATAGCATTTATGGATTTCACCTATACTGCCCTGCCGTCCCGCATTGTATTTGGCCCCGGTAAGCGTGCCTGCGTCGGTGCCGAGGTGGAGGCCATCGGTGCCCACCGCGCCTTAATTTTATGCACGCCAGACCAACGTGAACAGGCGCAGCAGATCGCGAATTTTTTGGGAAAACGATGTGCCGGTATTCATGATGGGGCGCAAATGCATGTGCCCATCGAAAGCGCGCGCACAGCCCGGGAGGTTGCGCGCGACCTACAGGCCGATTGCGCCGTGGCTGTTGGTGGCGGCTCTACTATAGGCCTGGGCAAGGCGATTGCGCTGGAATCCTCGTTGCCGATCATCGCCATTCCCACCACCTATGCCGGGTCGGAAATGACGCCGGTGTATGGGATCACCAAGAATGGCCTGAAGACCACAGGCAAGGATGCGCGCGTGGTGCCGCGGTCAGTGATCTATGACCCCGAGCTGACCTACACACTGCCGGTGGAGATGTCGCTTGTTAGTGGGATGAATGCGATCGCCCATGCGGCGGAAGGGCTGTATGCGCGCGATGGCAATCCGGTGATGTCGCTGATGGCCGAGGAAGGCATTCGCGCGCTGGCCCAAGGCATGCCCGTGCTGCGCACCGAACCCAAGGATGTGGAGGCACGATCGCAATGCCTATATGGCGCGTGGCTGTGTGGAACGGTTCTGGGCCATGTCGGCATGGCGCTTCATCATAAGCTGTGCCACACGCTGGGTGGTAGTTTCAATCTGCCTCATGCGCAAACCCATACCATCGTTTTACCCCATGCGCTGGCTTACAACAGCCCGGCGGCCCCCGATGCGATGGCGCGGATCGCGCGGGCCATTGGTGCGTCAGACGGGCCACAGGGCCTGTACGATCTGGCGCGCCAGCTGGGCGTGCCGCTTGCGCTGCATGATCTGGGGGTGGAAGAAGCCGATCTGGACCGCGCCTGCGAAATCGCTTTGGCCAATCCATATTGGAACCCCCGGACTATTGAGGCGCAGCCGCTGCGCGCACTGTTGCAGCGCGCGTGGGAAGGCACTGCGCCCAAATCATAATATTAACGCCCGCATTTGCACCACGGAGAGGTTCGGCGGGGCGGATGCGGGCGGCAAAGCGGTTCGGTTAGGGTGCCGTGTCGGTCAAAGACAGCAGTTGGGAAAACTGGATAGGGGACAGCGCGATCCCGATTTTGTAGCTTTGCAATGCCTCTTCAGGCTGTGTCAGCTGATCGCGCCGCGCAAGGGTCGCCAGATCTGTTTGCACATCGCGAAGACGTGTCAGGATATGGTGCGCTGTCTTTTGTGTCATGCGGCGGGTTTGTGTCAGATATGCTGAATGATCTGTATCGGGCGCAAGATAGGCACGGCGCAGAAAATCCATATTCAGCGCGACAAGGGCCTGGTGCAATGGGCCGTCTCGGCGGAAGTCAACTGGGCCTTGCACCGTCAGCCGGACACGGTTACCCGGCATGACCTCAGCCAGGCCCAATTTCTCCAGCGCTATGCCCAGCTTGAAACTTTGCTGCGGCGACAACTGATAATGGTCTCGGATGGCGTCAAATGGCATCCCGTCTAACAAAAGCAGGAACAGATTGAAGGCAGGGCGGTTGGTTGCCAATCGGGCTTCTTGCATGCCACTCAATTGGGTTGGGCGCAGGTCAACATGGCTGGCCTGTGCCATCAGGTCATCAAGCGTCAGGTCAAGGGCTGCGCATATCTCAACCATTCGGCTTAATTTGCAATCCCGGTCTGCAAAGACGCGTTTTATCGTGGGCTCTGACACTTCAAGCCGCTGCGCCAAATCTGCATAGGTAACTTTGCGCGCCTTCAAAACAGATTTCAAAATCTCGAATAGTTCCGCCTGCATGCCGCCCCCTGTATGCTGATCGTCACCATTGGTATCATATATTGATACTCAAAATGTTGATATATCAGAGTTGGTATCTGATCAGTAGGGTTGCTGTGACATGTAGGAGCAACCAATGAAACATATTTTCCCTTCCATTGCAGCCAGCATTCTGGGGCTGGCAAGCCCTGCCTGTGCAGAGACGAAGACCGGCTGGACCGTGACCGCCTTTGATATGCCTGAAAGCGCCATTTTTGACGCTGCACATAATCGTATCGTGCTAAGCGTGATCGGCGGGCATCCGGGGCAGGCCGATGGCAATGGCCATCTGGCACTTATGTCCCCGGATGGCGTGATGTTGAACCGGGAATGGATCACCGGGCTGGATGCGCCCAAGGGGATGGCTATCATCGGCAACACGCTTCTTGTGGCGGATCTGACGCGGCTGCATGAGGTCGATTTGACAACAGGCACATTGACGCGCAGCCTGAAGGTGCCGGGTGCAGATTTCTTGAATGATATCACATCAGATGGGGCGCTGGCTTATGTCAGCGATTTCCTTGGCAATCGCATCTGGCAATATCAGGCGGGGGAAATGCGCGTCTGGCTTGAAGATGCGGCGCTGTCGCATCCCAATGGTGTGTTGTTGGATGGGTCGCGCCTTGTCGTGGCGTCATGGGGGCAGGGCATGCATGAGGATTTTTCGACAGATGCACCGGGTGCTTTGTTGGCGGTTGATTTGGAAACGCAAAGTATCAGCACTATCGCGCCTGATCTTGGGAATCTTGATGGGGTCGCGCGCGCAGGGAACATGTTGCTGACCAATGATTGGAACACCGGGGCGCTTTTCACGGTTGCGCCAAATGGCACGCATCAGCTTGTGAACACCTATCCCGTCGGACTTGCCGATATTTCGGTTCATGACAAAACGCTGTTTTTGCCGTCGATGTTGGAGGGCAGTTTGACCGCCCAAACCTACCCCTGACGCCTGCGCCCCCGATACGGTGCAACGCTGCACCAAGGGGGCGCATAAATCTGTTGGGCGTCGTGCCGGCATCCCGCGAACGCGGCCGATCAAGGCAGGCAAACCGCTTGACGCGCCGCCCATATATCGATAGTTCCGGATATATGGATAAGAATCATGCACTCAATGCTTTTGCGGCCCTAAGTCAAACCACACGGCTTGATGTGTTCCGTCTGCTTATTCAGGCCGGTGAAAAGGGTATGTTGGCCGGTGATATCAGTGACGCGCTTCAGGTGCGTCAAAACACCATGTCAGCACATCTTGCGACGCTTGCGCGCGCTGGGCTTATCCGCCCCACGCGCGAGGGGCGGGCCATCCGCTATGCCTCTGATATGGAGGGGCTGCGCGGGCTACTGGCGTTTTTGATGGAAGATTGTTGCGGTGGGCGCCCAGAACTGTGCCAACCTATTATCAAAGAACTTGCGTGCCCCTGTTAGGAGACAGAAAATGGCCAAAGGTCTGTATAATGTTTTGTTCTTGTGCACCGGAAATTCGGCGCGTTCGATCCTTGCCGAAGCGATCATGAACCGCGAAGGGCAGGGCCGGTTTCACGCCTACTCCGCGGGATCGCGCCCCGGGGCCGCGCCGCATCCCTATACGTTGGATCTGCTGCGTGGGCTGAACCACGACACGGGCTTTGCCCGCTCTAAAAGCTGGGATGAATTTGCACTGCCACAGGCACCGCAGATGGATTTTGTCTTTACCGTTTGTGACGCGGCCGCGGCCGAGGAATGCCCGCTGTGGCCCGGCCAGCCGATCACTGCCCATTGGGGTATGCCTGACCCGGTGCAGGTTGAAGGGGCCGATGCGGTGAAACGGCTGGCCTTTTCGGAAACCTACCGAATGCTGCGCAGCCGGATCTCTATTTTCCTTAGCCTGCCGATTGGGTCTCTGGACCGGTTGGCATTGCAGCGCAACCTGGACGACATCGGCAAATCTGTCGCCGCAGCGGATTGAATCGCCAAACGTTTTGGAAGGGCAGTATGAACAAGATATCGCGCCCCGCAGCGGGGGGATTGGGGCCATTTGAACGTTGGCTGTCTGTCTGGGTTGCGCTGGCAATCTTGGCGGGCCTGGTGCTTGGAAATTTGTTTCCCACGGCGTTCGCCGCTCTCGCCGGGCTAGAGGTGGCATCGGTCAACCTGCCTGTGGCGGTACTGATTTGGGCGATGGTCTATCCGATGATGGTGGGCGTGGACTTCTCTGCGCTGCGTCAGGTGGGGGACAGACCAAAGGGCCTGATTGTGACGGTGGTGGTGAATTGGCTGGTCAAGCCGTTCACAATGGCCGCGCTGGGCGTGGTGTTTTTCAAATATGTCTTTGCGGGGCTGATCCCGGCGCAAGACGCGCAGGCCTATTTGGCGGGGGTAATATTGCTGGGGGCGGCGCCGTGCACTGCAATGGTGTTCGTATGGTCGAACCTGACGCGCGGCGATGCGACCTATACGTTGGTGCAGGTCAGCGTGAATGATGTGATCATGGTCTTTGCCTTTGCACCGATTGTGGCCCTCTTGCTGGGGGTGACGGATATTGTCGTGCCGTGGGATACGTTGCTGATATCGGTTGGCCTTTACGTGATCTTGCCACTTCTGGCAGGGTATCTGACGCGGACGCGCCTTATCGCCACAGGGGCAGCCCCTGCGGTCGCGCGTTTCAAAGCCCGCGTTCAGCCGGTTTCCATCATTGGTTTGCTGCTGACTGTGGTGGTGTTATTTGCTTTTCAAGGCAAGGTGATTACCTCGCAGCCTTTGGTTATTGCCCTGATTACGGTGCCATTGCTGGTGCAATCTTACGCCATCTTCTTTTTGGCCTATGGCGCCGCGCGGGCATGGCGGATGCCATTCAATGTTGCCGCCCCTTGTGCATTGATCGGCACATCGAACTTTTTTGAGCTGGCCGTCGCAGTCGCGATCAGCCTGTTTGGGCTGGGATCGGGGGCGGCGTTGGCTACGGTGGTGGGCGTGCTGGTTGAAGTGCCGGTGATGCTGTCACTAGTGGCATTTGCTAATAAAACGCAGCACTGGTTCCCAAATGCGAACGACCCTGCCCAGTCCGGACGGCATCTGCACGATGTATCTAATTGACGTGAAAGGACAATGCATTGGCTGATACCCCGAACCTTGTCGAAGATCATTTTCGGCCGATGGATATCGACCGCCTGATGCCGCCCACACGCGCCACGCATGCCCCGCGCATCTTGCTGATGTATGGGTCCCTGCGAGAGCGGTCGTTCAGCCGGTTGATGACCGAAGAGGCAGCCCGCATCCTGACTCGGCTGGGTGCCGAAACGCGCAGCTACTGCCCCTCTGGTCTGCCGCTGCCCGATGACGCTCAGGCCAGTCACCCAAAAGTGCAAGAGCTACGCGATCTGGTCACCTGGTCCGAGGGGATGGTCTGGTGTTCGCCCGAACGGCACGGGGCGATGACCGGCATCATGAAAACGCAGATTGACTGGATCCCGCTGTCACTTGGGGGCGTGCGCCCGACACAGGGAAAGACCTTGGCCGTTATGCAGGTCAGCGGGGGATCGCAAAGCTTTAATGCGGTCAATCAGCTGCGCATTCTTGGCCGCTGGATGCGGTTGCTGACGATCCCGAACCAATCCTCTACCCCGAAGGCATTTCTGGAATTCGACGACGACAATCGGATGAAACCATCGCCTTTTTATGACCGGGTTGTGGATGTCATGGAAGAGCTGATGAAATTCACGCTGCTGACCCGCGATAGCAAGGACTATCTGCTGGATCGTTACAGTGAACGTGTTGAAACCGCGGCAGAGCTGTCGGCGCGGGTCAATCAAAAATCCATCTGACCGTATTGGCTATTTGGCTAAGCGGCGTGCCGTCCACGCGCTACTGCTGGGGGATGTGTGCGGGCATGTCACGGGTCAGCCCATCTGCAATTTCCTGCGCGATTTCTACGGCATTGACGCCCTCACGCTCGGCTGACAGGCGTAGCCCCAACAGATCCGACTGATATCGCCGCGCCAGAACCTGTGGATCATGGCACGCTGCGACATCACCATCTGCCTGCGCTTGGCGAAACAGCTGGGCAAATTGGGTTTCCATGCGCAGAAGGTGCTCATTTGCCTTGGCCGCCAGCGGATGGTCATGCGCATGAAGTTCCAAAAGCGTTTTCGACAACATGCAGGCTTTGGCCGGCGCACTGTCATTCGCGATGGCCATATGCGGAAAGCGCTTCAGGGCCTCTACCGCGCCATAGCTTTGCGCCAGCGTTTGTAGCCGGGCAGCACCGTCGGCTGCGTATTTGTCCAGTGCCAGTGCAAACAGCGCCTCTTTGGATCCAAACGCTGCGTAAAAGCTGCCTGGCTTCATCTGCAAGCTGGCCTCCAGATCCTTAAGCGATGTTCCTGCCCAGCCCCGGCGCCAGAACAGGTCGCGGGCGCGTTCAATCAATTCATCACGGTCATGGTTTGGTTTGCGCGGCATTTTTTCTCTTACTTGAATGGTCACTCAAATATATACTTGAGTGATTGCTCAATAAAGTCTAAATATCCCCCAATCGCAAATTATCAGGAAATGAAAATGACCTTCCCATCGCATGATCACGACAGCGCGCCCGAAGCTTCCAAACCGCTGCTGGAGGCATCGCAAAAGGCGTTCGGCCGTTTGCCGGGCCTGCATAAAGTTCTGGCGGAAAGCCCCCAGGCCTATGAGGGCTATCAGCTGCTGCATAAGCTGTTCACACAGACCGATTTCGATGCCGAGGAAATGACGGTGGTCTGGCAGGCGATTAATGTTGAACATGCATGCCATTACTGCGTTCCCGCCCATACCGGGATCGCGAAAATGATGAAGGTTTCAGATGAAATCACGCAGGCGCTGCGCGCGGAAACGCCTTTGCCTACCGCAAAGCTTGAGGCGCTGCGCCGGTTCACCGTTCAGATGGTGCGTGAACGCGGGAATGTTTCGCAGCGGCAAATGCAGGCATTCTTCGACGCGGGTTATGGCCATCGTGCGGTGTTGGATGTGATCCTTGGGTTGGCGCAGAAAACCATGTCCAACTATGTGAACCATGTGGCGCAAACCCCGGTGGATGAGGTGTTCAAGCCACTGGCATGGCAGCGTAGCGAAACGCCGTTGACGGTGTAAAACCTATAGGTCGCGCCGTGAACACCATCACAGCGCGGCCTTCTTGGCATGCCCGTTGGGCCGTTGGCTGGGGGCCTGTTTATGCGTTGATATCGAAAGTCAGCTGCACCTTGACTGCGCGGGCGCGATCTTGTGCCAATGCCATCGCATCCGCGGCGTTTTCAACCGGCAGGCTGTGGGTGACAATAGGCGCAAGCGTCATCTTGCGCGAATTGATCAGATCCACAGCTTGGCCGAATTCCGCATCAAAGCGATGCGTGCCGATCAGGTTCAGCTCTTTCGCGACCAGCATATTGAATGGCACAGGCGTGTCGCCCATCACGCCCACTTGCACAATCGTGCCAAGCGGACGGGTGCAACGGATTGCACAGTGCAGAGCTGGCAGCGCGGCAGAACATTCAAAGCACAGATCAAACGCACCTTTGTCGGCCTCATATTCCGACAGGGCGGCGGGGTCGCGCGCGACATTGATGGCGCGTGTCGCACCAACCTGTTTGGCGACGGCCAGTGTTGCATCTTGCAAATCGGTGACGACGATTTCAGACGCGCCGTGATATTTCGCCAAGGCGGCGCAAAGCGCCCCAATCGGTCCGGCCCCGGTGACCAACACGCGTTTGCCTGCCAATGGGCCAGCCACGTCCATTGCGCGTGTCACCGCCCGACAACACACGGCCAATGGCTCTGCCAAAGCGGCCTCGGCCATCGGGACATCATGGGCAATCGGGTGGCATTGATTTGCCCCGATCGACAGTCGGTCACGGAAGAATCCCTGCGCATGGGGCATGAACATCGCAGAGCCTTTGAACCGCATGTTCATGCAATGTTGGTGATCGCCCGCCTCGCAGAATTTGCAGCTGTGGCAGGGGTGGGACGGGTTAACCGCCACAGGCTGACCCACGGCCAGACCCGAAACATCAGCGCCAAGGGCGATTACGGTGCCTGCGGCTTCATGGCCGATGATAATGGGCTCTTGCACGCGGATCGTGCCAATTCCGCCATCGGTGAAGTAGTGGATGTCAGAGCCACAGATCCCGCCCGCGCCAATCGCCACGATCACCTCGCCCGGTTGCGGGGTCGGGTCGTCCATCGTTTCAACGCGCAGATCGTGTTGACCATGCAGCCGTGCAATGCGGATCGTCATAACAGCGTCCTAATTGTTCAGAAGGGAAGGGAGCCATGTGCTGAAGAATGGAACATAAGACACTAGCATCAGCACAATCAGATTTGTGATCAGGAATGGGGCGATGGCCCGTGTTACCTGCCACAGCGAGACCCGGCCGATATCGGCGCAGATAAACAGACACACGCCCACCGGCGGTGTGGTCAGGCCGATCATCAGGTTCAATACCGCAAAGACCGCGAAATGCAGTGGATCCACACCAACCCCGGTTGCCAGTGCCAGCAACGGCCCGAACAAGATGATTAGCGCCGCAATGGTTTCCATGAACATACCCACCGCCAGCAGCACCAGATTGATCAGCAAAATTACCAGAAATTTATTGTCGGTTACGCCCAGAACGGCATCGGCAATGGTTTGCGGGATACGTTCAGATACCAAGATCCAGCCGAATACATTCGCCAATCCCACCAGCGCCAAAATTGCTGCCGCTGACACCGCGCTATCAATCACAATCTTGGGCACATCACGCAATTTCAGCCCACGATATACGAAGGCCCCGACGACAAAGGCATAGACGGATGCGACAATCGCTGTCTCGGTTGGAGTGGCGAAGCCGATCAACAAGCCGCCAACGATAAAGGCGGTCATGGCCACAGCCCAGAAAGCGCCAAGGAAGGCCTTCCACAGCTCTCCCATGCCTTGCCACGGCTGGCGTGGGAAATTTTTGCGCCGGGCAATGATCCATGCGGTGATCATCATCGCGACGCCCATCAAGACCCCCGGTAAAGCCCCGGCAATGAACATCTTCCCGACCGAAATACCTGAAAGCGTGCCGACGATAATCATCGGGACCGAGGGCGGAATAATCGGCCCAACGGTGGAAGAGGCAGCGGTGATCGCGGCGGAAAAATCGGCCGGATAGCCGGCCTTCTTCATACCCGGGATCATCATCCCGCCGATAGAGGCCGCATCGGCAGCGGCCGTGCCCGAAATTCCGCCAAACAGCATGGAGGCCGCGACATTGGTCAGGCCCAGCCCGCCGCGCATCCACCCCACCAACGCCTGCGCCAGCCGTACGATACGCTCGGTGATGCCGCCTGCATTCATCAGGTTTCCGGCCAGAATAAATCCGGGGATACACAGCAAAACAAAGCTGTCCATCCCGGCATACATTTTCTGCGGGATCACCACCAACGGGATGCCAGCGACCGTCAGATAGGCCAAAGAGGCAACGCCCAGCGTTACCGCAACCGGCAGACCGATCACCAGCCCGCCAACGAAACAGCCCAGAAGGATTGTCAATTCCATCTTAGTAATCCTCACTCAGGCGGTCGGGGGTGCCGTCGGAGACACCGATCAACATTTCAATCACACGCAGGGCGGCAAATAAGCTTAGCGAGATAAGGGCAACCATGACCGACGCATGGATGACATCCATCCGAATGCCCAAAGACGGCGCGGTTTGGCGCGCACCAATCGACAGATACAGCAAGGTTGATTTGATCAGCACCACGCCAAAGCCAAAGGTGATCACGGCGCAAATCAGCCGCAGCGCCCATGCCAGCCGGGCCGGCAGCAGATCCATGACAATATCGACATTCACAAGGTTCCCGGAGCGATAGCTTAGCCCCACGCCAAACGCTGCCAGAAACAGCAGGGCAAACCGTGTCAGCTCCTCGGTCCAAACGACGGCATCTGTCAGCCCAGAGCGCCCGGCCAGCTGAAACAACACCGCCAGAATGATGACGGCAAAGCTGATCCCGGTCGCGATACGGGCGATGGTAATTAAGGTGGCAATGACCAGTTTCATGATGAACTCACGCGGCAAAGGGACGGTGGCCCGGGGCGCATCTGCGTCCCGAAACCGGGAAGGCCAGCCCAGTGCACTCAGGCTTGGGCTGGCGCTTGATTGGCGCGGTTATTCAGCGAAAAGTTGTTCGACCTGGGGCCGAATTTCTTCCGAGACAGAGCTTAGAACTGCGTCTTTGGCCGCGGCCGCAAAGGCTGCGTTATCTACTTCGACGAATTCCATGCCCAGATCTTCCAGTTGGGTTTGCAACTGCGCTTCATCCGCCAGGAATTGCTCGCGCTCCCATGTCTGGGCGCGGCTTGCAGCTTCCATCACTGCGGCCTGATCGTCTTCGGACATTTGGCTCCATGCCATGTCCGAAATCGTCAGATAGATCCAGGACCGCACATGCTGCGTCAGGTTCACATTGGACTGAACCTCGTTGAAATTGGCGGATTTAATCAGCGCCAGCGGGTTTTCCTGTGCATCAATCGTGCCGTTTTGCAACGAGGTGAACACTTCGGAAAAAGCCATCGGTGTGGGATTGGCGCCCAACGCTTTCCAGACGTTCAAGAACAGCGGCACGTTGGGAACACGCATTTTCAAACCGTTCAGATCCTCGGGCGAGGTGATCGGACGGTTGGATGTCAGGTTGCGCGGACCACGGGCGAAATAGGCGATCGGGCGAATGCCAACCTTGTCAATGATCTGCTGCTCGATCTGGTCACCCAGCTCGCCGCCAGCGACGGCATCCATATCCTCAAGCGAGCTATAGCCATAAGGAATCGCCAATAGCGCGGCCATCGGCGCATAGTTTTGCAGCGATTCACCCGTGATCGTCATATCGGCTGTGCCAAGTTGCATGCCGTTGATGACATCCATTTCCTTGCCCAGCGTTTCGTTGGGGTAGATTTCGACCTCGATCCTGCCATCGGTCAGGCCGGCAACTTCTTGCGCAAATTTTTCAGATGCTTTGTGCCAGATGTTATCCTCATTTGCCGGGTGCCCCAGCTTCAAGGTCATATCGGCGGCCAATGCGGATGTGGCTAAGGCCACAGTCGCCACGCCGGTCAATAGCGCGGTCTTGAGGGTTGTAACGACGGTCATGGTTTCCTCCCTTAAAAGTCGTTTTGCTGTAGTCTTGTCTTGAATCCTGTGCTGCGGTTACGCGGGCATGGGATCAAAATAATCGGGATATTCTTCGCGGATGCCCGGCAGATCCTGCAAAATCATCTGCAAATGTCCGCGCATCGCGTTTTCCGCGGCGAGCGGGTCGCCTGCTTCGACGGCATCGACCACGGCGGTATGCTGCTTGATCAGATGCGCAAGGGGGTAGGCGGTGGATGTCATTTGCCGCACCCGGTCCATCTGGGATTTCATCCCCTCAATCACAGCCCAGGCATTGGTGCGGCCTGCACCTTCGGCGAGGGTGTGATGAAATTCGTCATCCAGCGGGACAAAGGCTGCGGGGCGATCATCGGCCAGCCGGGTTTGGGCGCGGATCTGGCTGCGCAATTCACGGATCAGCTCGGCGGAAGGGGCAAGCGCGCAGGCCTTAACGATGTCAGCTTCCACGGCCTCGCGGACAAATCGCGCATCGGTCACCGCCTGTAAGGAGATTTTGCGCACAAATGTGCCGCGCTGCGGGCGGATTTCCAGCAAGCCTTCTTCGGCCAGCTTTATGAATGCTTCACGCACGGGTTGGCGAGATATGCCGAATTTCGCCCCTACCTCGGCTTCGGAAATCCGCGTGCCAGGGATCAGCAGGTTGCGCACGATACAATCGCGCAAAACGCGTGTCAGCTGCGGCCCCACGGGCAGCGACAGATCGACCCTGTGCAAATTGAGCTGTGCGAAATCCATATATCTTCCTCCCGTGGCTAAGCATGCGCCATACTTCCATACTAGTCAACATTGAATCCGAATGCTATGCATTGTCCAACAGCCGGGCGCATCCCAATGGTGCGCAATATGAGGGAGGAAGTCTTATGCGTCAGACTTGGCGTTGGTTTGGTCCAAAGGACCGCGTAAGCATCGACGATATGATGCAAGCCGGTGTAGAAGGCGTTGTTTCGGCCCTGCATCACGTTGCCACCGGGGCGGTCTGGACGCCCGCAGATATCGCGCAGCGGCATCGGGAAATCAGCATGCGTAGGGATGGGCGGCCATCCACATTGACATGGGATGTGGTGGAATCGTTGCCTGTGTCAGAGGATATCAAAAAGCAAAAAGGCGATTGGAAGACGCATATTGAGAATTGGAAAATCTCGATGCGGAACCTGCGCGCCTCTGGCATCGAAGTGCTGTGCTATAATTTCATGCCGGTGCTGGATTGGACGCGCACGGATCTTGCATGGGAACGTCCCAACGGCGCGCGGTGTATGAGATTTGATCTGATCGACTTCGCGGCGTTTGATCTGTTCATATTATGCCGCAAAGGGGCGCAGGAGCAGTTCCCGGAAGCGGTCGTTGCCGCCGCGAAGCAGCGCTTTGCCCAGATGGATGACGCGCGCAAACAGCAGCTTGCGGGCAATGTGGTGTTTGGCCTGCCCGGCGCCGCCGAGACATTCACCCTAGAGGATGTCAAAGACCATCTGGCAGAGTATAACGACATATCAGAGGCACAGCTGCAGTCGAATTTGATCGACTTTTTGGCCGAGGTCGCTCCGGTTGCGCAAGACATCGGGATGCGCCTGTGCTGCCATCCAGATGATCCGCCCTTCCCATTGCTGGGCTTGCCGCGGATCGCGTCAAGCGAAGCGCATTACAGGAAATTTCTGGATGCGGTGGACATGCCTGCGAATGGCGTGACCCTATGCACTGGTAGTTTGGGGGCGCGGCCCGACAATAATCCGGTTGAGATTTTCAAAGGCTTGGCGGATCGGGTGCATTTCTTGCATCTGCGCAATGTTGCGATCGAAGGCTCTGCCGTAATGAACTCGTTTTATGAAGACGAACATCTGTCGGGTCATACCGATATGGTGGCGATGGTGCATGCGATCGTTGCTGAAGAAGCCCGCCGCAAAGCGGCCGGACGTACCGATTGGTCGATTCCGTTCCGCCCCGATCACGGCCAAGATATCTTGGATGATATCGGGCGTGAGGCGCAGCCGGGATATCCGGCGATTGGCCGCCTGAAAGGTCTGGCAGAGCTGAGAGGGCTGTATCGCAGTTTTGAACATCCGCTTGTGACACGGTCGGGGGCATGATGCGGCTGACATCGCTGGCACAGGTGCCACAGAATATGCGCCCGGGTTATATGCCCGACGATCATGGTGTTGGGATTGTGCATCTTGGGCTTGGCGCCTTTCATAAGGCACATCAAGCCGCGCTGACCGATAGGGCACTGGCAGCGGCGGGCGGAGATTGGCGCATCCTTGGTGTGTCGCTACGCTCTGCTACGGCGGCGGCGCAGCTGCAGCCGCAAAACGGTCTGTATACGCTGATGGCCAAAGGGGTTGAGGGCACGTCAACCAAGGTGATCGGCGCTGTGGCCGATGCTATTTGCGCGGCGCAAGATCCCGAACCCACGTTGGTGGCGATGGCATCGCCACACACCAAGATCGTATCGCTGACCGTCACCGAAAAGGCCTATGGGTTGGACCGCGCGGCGAAAGGATGCGATTGGACGCATCCGTCGGTGGCGGCCGATTTGCAAACGCCGCATGCGCCCCATGGTGTTTTGGGGTTGATTGTTGAGGCCTTGCGCCGGCGTCGCGCGGAAAAATTGGCGCCGTTCACAGTGCTGTGCTGCGATAACCTGCCCGATAATGGCGTGCTGCTGCGCGGCGCCGTGATCGCCTTTGCCGACCGTATCGACCGTGACCTAAGCGCATGGATTGCAGCCCAGGTCGCCTTTCCCTCTACGATGGTTGATCGGATTACACCCGCGGCCACACAGGCCAGTTTGACACAGGCTGCGGCATTGATCGGTGCCGATGATCATGCAGCGGTTGAAACCGAAAGCTTTTGTCAGTGGGTGATTGAGGACAATTTTCCGCAAGGCCGTCCCGCGTGGGAGGCCGCCGGGGTGATTTTCACAGATGATGTCGCCGCGTTTGAAGCAATGAAGCTGCGGATGCTGAACGGCAGTCATTCGATGTTGGCCTATGCCGGGTTTCATGCCGGATTGGCCTATGTTCGTGATGTGATGGCTGACGTGGATCTTTCGGTGCTGGTGCGGCGCCATTTGCGCGCGGCGGCGGCCACCTTGCCACGGATACCGGGCATGGATTTGGCGCAATATGGCGCGGCTTTGGCACAGCGGTTTGAAAACCCTGCCATCGCGCATGAAACGTTTCAAATCGCGATGGATGGAACTGAGAAAATGCCGCAGCGCATTTTTGGGGCTGCGATTGCGGCCCGCAAGGCAGGCAGTGATACCCGTCCCTTTGCATTCGCAACGGCGGCATGGATGCGCCACATCAGTGGGTCGACACATGATTGCGCGGCCTATGTGCTGCGCGATCCGTGCGCGTCAGAGCTAATGGCGCTGGCGCATGGGAAAACGGCAAAGGCCATAGCCCGCGCTGTGCAAACCCATCAGATTGTGCCACAGCATCTGTCCCAAGATCAGAAATTCTGGGACGTCGCCGAAGGGATCTTGGACGATATGCTGTGCTATCCCATGGCCGTTGTCCTGGCCAATGAGGCGTCGGGCCTGCCCGCGTCGTAAGACAGGCTTTGCTGATGTTTGCAGGGGGCGGTTGGCGCCGCCCCCTGCCGCGTCTTATGCGCTGGGCGTAAAGTGCGCCGCTGCGCTATGGCCCGACGCAAAGTTGCGAGCGCGCAAGAACGTCCTGCCCAATCTCTGCCGAAAAGGCGCGAAATCCCAATGTGTCGACCATGATCACGCGGTAGGTTGGGTTGCCCGATGCCCAATCGGGTGTTGCCGCGTCGATATCTGCCACGAAGCGATGCGAACAAGCCTGACCAGAGCTAAAGGCGATCCCCTCCGGCGATGTGCCCGCCAGCGGAATATGGATATGGCCAAACACGATGTGGCGGATCCCGGCAGGATGGGCGGCCAGCCGGGCCACCATCCGCCCTTCGTCATGCAGGCCGATATCGCGGAAATGCCGGAGGCCGTCTGCGACCGGCGGGTGATGAACAAAAATGGTTGGTGGCAACGCGCCTGCTGTGTTCAGCGCGTGATCCAAAAACGCCATCCGGTCTGGCCCAAAGACACCGCCCACCACACCTGCCGCATGCGTGTCCAGAAAGATAAGCCTGCCAAAATCCGTATCTTGAAAGCCCTGAATGAACCCGTTTTCATCGCGTGGATGGTCCGGGAATGCGGCGATAAAATTCGGGCGGTCATCGTGATTGCCCAGCAGTAGGCGCACCGGACAGGGGACAGGGGATAGAATGTCTTGCAGCAGCGCGTAGGCCTCTGGATCGCCGTGATTGCACAGATCGCCTGTCATCACCAACAGATCGGCATCGGCGTGGCGGGCCATGATATCTTGGATAGCGGCGCGCAGTTGGGTTTCTGGGTTCATGCCATAGGCCAAAACGCCCGGCGCCATAAGATGCGTGTCTGTCAGCTGAATGATCTTCATATTACCCTCAAAACGTCAAGGATGCGAGGGACACCGCCCCCGCATCCTGTGGTGGTGATCATGGATAGATCAGTTCATCAATGTGTCTGTCGCCGCGACAATCTGTGCCAGCCCGTCTTCGGGGGAGACTTCGCCGCGTGCGACGGTGCCAATGATGTCACGCTGCGTGCGCCAGATACGGACAGAATCGCCGCCGGGATACCCCGCCCAGGGAAGCGATTTATCCGCCTGTTCAGACGCGGTTTTGACATTTGGATGCTCGGCATAATAAGGGGCCAAATATTGTTCACCCGTCGCATTTTTATTGGTTGGAAGGTAGCCGGTGATCCGCACGATCACATCTTGTGCCTGCGGCCCGGTGATCCATTTCAGATAGTCCCACGCGGCGGCTTGTTTCGCGCTGTCCTGGGTCAAAATCACGGCAGAGTTGCCACCGGTGGGCACGCCACCATTGACCTTGTCATCCAGTGGGAAAGTGGCAGTAGCCAAAGTAAAGCGATCGCCAACCAGACCCTCGATTGTCTGAACATGGGCGGGGGTTGATACCATGAACCCGGTTTTGCCCGCTCCGAATTGTTGGCGGGCTTGATCCCAATCCAGTGTCGGCGCGCCGGCTTCGGTCACCATCTGGCGCACCATCTTCAGCGCGTTCAGGCCGATGTCATTGTTAAAGGCAACTTTGCCGGTGGCCGGATCGACCAGGCTGCCGCCTTGTTCAAAGATCAGCGCCTGCCACAGCCAATCATCGGGCCAGCCCGAAATGTCATAGGCCATGCCGGCAACATCTGGATGTGCTTCATGGATCTTTTTGCCCAACGCGATCAACTCTGGCATCGTGTCGGGCATGTTTTGCGGATCGGCCCCGGCCTGTTCGACCAGTTGCGCATTGATGAACAAGATCGGCGAAGATGCATTGACCGGCAGGCCATATTGCACACCATCAACCTGGCCCAATGCGGCCATATTAGGCGTGTAATTTGCATCCAGAAACTCCTGGCCGCCTTCGGCCGCAATAAACGGGCCAAGATCGGTGATCTGACCACGCGGGGCCAATGTATTTACCAGCTCTGCGGTCAGGTTATAGCCGGAGAAATAGACATCGGGCAGCTCGCCGGTGACGGCCGCGCGCAGCACCTGTGCCTGCCCATCGGTATAGTTGGCTGCAGGGGCCAGGAAATTGATCTTAACACCGGGGTTATTTGCCTCAAATGCCTCCGCCAATGGTTGGTGGAATTTCGTGAAGCCCGGCATATTATACAACACATTCAGCGTCACATCTTCGGCAAGGGCAGGAAGGCTAAAGCCAGCCAAGGCAACGCCGGCAGCAAATCCGCGCAGCATGAAACGACGGTTCGGTTTCATCGGTATCTCCGAAATGGTGGGAAAAGAGGGAAGGAGGAGAAGAGCCAAGGTCATTTGACCCCGCTCATGGTGATGCCCGCGATGAATTGTTTGCGGGCCAATAAGAAGCAGATGACGATAGGGGCGGTGATCAGGGTCGCCCCGGCCATCAATGCACCGTAGTTCGCGCCGGTTTCGGCATCGGAAAAGAACAACATCCCCAGCGGTGGCGGTGCCAGCTCGGTTTTTGTGATGACGATCATTGGCCAATACAGATCGTTCCAATGCGCCACGATAGAGAATACAGCAAAGGCCGATAGCGCTGGCAACGAGCCGCGCAAGACCAGGCCCCAGCAAATGTCCATCTCGGAAAACCCGTCCATCCGGGCCGCATCGATGATTTCATCAGGGTAAGAGCGGAACGATTGATGAAACAGGAAGATGGCAAAAACCGATACGAAAAACGGCGCCATCATCGCGAAATAGGTATTAAGCATCTGCGCCTTGGCCAGGCCGACGAAAAGCGGCAGTGCCAGCGCCTGCATCGGCACGCAAAGGGCGGCGATGACCGTGGCGAGCAGCAGCCTGCGGCCGGGAAAGCGCAGCTTGGCCAGCGCATAGGCACATGGAACTGCCGTAACCACCTGCACCAATAAGATCCCGGCGCATACGATCACCCCATTCAGCATGAACCGTGCCATCGGCACCGAGGTCGCGGCCTGCGTAAAATTCTCGGCTGCGGCAAGGGTCTTGGGGATCGGCCACAACGTCAGGTCAAAGACCTCTGCGGGGGGGCGGATCGCGGTCAGGCCCATCCAGTAGAACGGCAACAGCATGATCCCTGCGCCAAGCGTCAACACCATATGTGGAATATATCGGGTCACAGACATCAGTAATGGACTTTCTTTTCCAGATGCAGCGTCTGACCAATCGACAAGACCAGCACGATCAGTAAAAAAATCAGGGTCAGCGCGGCGGCATATCCGGTGTTGGAATAGTCGAACCCCTCAAGATAAAGCGCATACAAAAGGGTTTCAGACCCGGCTCGGCCCTTGGTCAGCACGGCCACCGTTTCAAACACTTTGAATGCAGTGATGGATGTGGTGACAGTGACGAACATTGTGGTCGGCCCCAGCAGCGGCCATGTCACGGTGAAAAAGCGGTCAATCGGGTTTTTGGCGCCGTCCAGCCGCGCGGCCTCTTGCAGGTCCTGCGGGATCGCGGTCAGCCCGGCCAGAAACAGCACCATGTTGAACCCGATCACCTGCCATATGCCGATCATCGCAAGGGTCGGTATCAACAGCGACGGATTGCCAAGGAACGAAACGGGCGCCGCACCAAAGAAGGAGATGACGGCATTCACCGGCCCTAATGTAGGATGCAGCAGGAATTGCCACACGGTCGCCATCGCAACCAGTGTCGCCGTGACGGGCAGGAAATAAGCAAATTCCCAAAAGCCCCGGCTGCGTTTGCGAGCATGCACCAAAAGGGCCACACCCAAGCCGCCGAAAATCCCGCAGGGAATAACGATCAGCGCATAAAGGACGGTGTTCCACAGCGCACGCATAAAGACCGGATCGGCAAAGGCGGCGGTAAAATTGTCAATTCCGACAAAATTCCAGCGCAGCGCACCCAATGTATAATCAGTGACCGAAAACCCGCCCAACATGATCAGCGGCAAAAGATAGATCAGCACTAAAAGCAGGCTGGCGGGGGCCGCAAACAGCAGCCCCTTGCGCAGCATGCGGGCTTCGCGCGGGGTGGTGGTGGCGCGGCGTTTGGCCACTGCGGTGCTATGTTGAATGTCGGCCGTGCTCATGCTGCAACCTGCTGGCAGGCTTGGGTGCGGCAGCGATTGCCATCCGCGTCGAACACATGTGCGGCACGCGCGTCGATCCCAATCTGCATGTGATCGCCCACCGCCGGACCGGGCGTTGGGGCCGATTGGCGCAAAGTGACCCGCTGAGTGTCATCGTCGCAAAGCGCACAGGACACAAAGCGATCCGCGCCGTGGTTTTCACAGCGCAGAACCGTTAGGCGCAGCCCTTGCGGCGCGTCATGCAGACCCTCCGCCCTTACGCCCAATGTGACCGGCCCGCGTGCTGTAGTGGTCAGGCCGATGTCATGCCCAAAAACCCGCACACGGCCAGCGCCATCAGCTTCGGCGGGTAAAAGATTAATCGTGGGGGAACCAATGAATCGCGCCACCGTCAGCGTCGCCGGCGCGTGATACAGCTGATCGGGCGTGCCGACCTGTGCGATCTGCCCGCCAGACATCAACGCAATACGATCTGACATGGTCATCGCTTCAATCTGATCATGGGTGACATAGATGAAAGTAGCGCCTAGGCTTTTGTGCAGGCTGACCAGCTCTTCGCGCATATGGGCGCGCAGCTTGGCGTCCAGATTCGACAAGGGCTCATCCATCAAAAAGGCGGCCGGGTTGCGCACAAGCGCGCGGGCCAAGGCGACGCGCTGGCGTTGCCCGCCGGACAGCTGACCGGGTTTGCGATCCAGCAAGGCCGAGATTTGCAGACTGTCAGCCGCCTCTGCCACCGCTGTATCAATGGCGCGGCGTAACGGCGCAGGCGTCAATAGCTTGCCAATCAGAGGCAGGCGCTGACGCAAGGACAGCTGCCGCATTCGCAGGGGCGTGGCGATGTTTTGGCGCACGGTCATATGCGGATAAAGCGCGTAGGATTGAAACACCATCGCAAGGTTGCGGTCGCTGGGGTCGTCCTGCGTTACATCAACGCCACCGATGTGAACCTGCCCCTCAGTCGGGCTTTCAAGCCCGGCGATCACCCGCAGCAATGTGGATTTTCCGCATCCCGACATGCCAACCAAAGACACAAATTCACCCGGTTCGATGGTCAGGTCGATCCCTTGCAGAACATGTGTGGTGCCGAACCCTTTCGTGATATGACTAAGCTGAATGGATTGGGGCACGTTTGGGACTCCTTGGTCAAAATTCTCCTGTGCCTTTGGCGGTTAAATGTGACCCATTGAATACGGCCAGATGAAGCTTTGATGACGTGTGGCTGATGGCGGTGGGCGGGTGCGTTCGGGCGCTGGTTGCGCGGCGCTTTGCGCGCATTCACATGACAAAGGGCAAGTCGTAGGTCCGCCCTTATATCGATATTTTTCAATGAGATGGATTTATGATTGGCATGATTGAACACGGCCCCTGCAACCGTCAGGCCGAGGGGCATGCATTCTTCGCAAAGGGCGTTGCGGGTTTAGTAAATCCCGTCCGTCCTGCAGTTGATATGCAGCTCTGGCACAGAGGTGGTGTTGGACAGTGACACCGCCTCCATGACCAAATGTGCGACCTCTTGTGGTTGGGTCATTTGATTGGGGGCGCGGCTGCCGCGCGACGCGGCTTCACCCATGTCTGTCGCGACCAGGCCGGGGCAAATTGCGGTTGCGCGAATGCCATCGTCCCAGCCTTCATGCCGCAAAGCATGGGCAAGCCCGACAGCGGCGAATTTGCTGACCGAATACAGCGCCGATCCTTTTGATGCGACCCGCTTTCCAGATAGCGATCCAAGGATGATCACCCGCCCGCGGCCACAGGCCTGCAACGCGGGCCACGCGGCCATCGCAAGGCGGCGTGGCCCGCGCAGATTGACCTCCAGCAACATGTCCACCTCTGCCTCGGTGGCGGTGACGATTGACTGGTCGGTGAACAGGCCCGCGCTGGCCACAACAGCATCAATGCGGCCATATTGGTCCATCACCGCCTTGGCCCAGGCGGCTTCGGCGGCGCGATCCGTCGCATCATAAGCAAAGCTGCAAGCTTGCGCCATATCCACACCTGCGGGGGCAGGGGTACCATCACGCAGGCCAAGGGCGACATGCCAGCCGCGCTTTTGGGCGGCGCGGGCAATATCTGCGCCAATGCCACGGCTGCCACCGGTCAACATCATTACGGGTCTGTCGATCATGGAAATGTCCTTTGCGGATGGGTCAGTAGGCCAAAGACGGCAGCCAAAGTGTCAGTATTGGGAACACGATTAAGATCATCAATGTCAGCAGATCCATCAGCAAGAACCATGTTATGCCCTTGAAAATCTCTGGCAAGGTGACGGCATTGTTCAGCGCCCCGTTGATCATATAGACATTCAGCCCAATCGGGGGGGTGATCAGCCCGATCTCCAGCAATTTCACGATGATGATCCCGAACCAGATCGGGTCGATCCCAGTGGCTTGCACCAGTGGCACCAAAATCGGCAGGGTCAGCAGCAGCAAACCGATGGAGTCGATCAACATCCCCAACACCAGATAAATGACCGCCACGGCAAACAAGATCCACCATGTATCAGAGCTGACAGACAGGATTGCATTGGAAAATGCCGTTGGCAGGCCCGACAGTGCCAGGAACCGGGTGAAGAACAAGGACCCGATCAAGATGATAAAGATCGACCCGGTGGAGATAACGGCCTGTGTTACGGCCTCTTTCACCGCGCGCCATGTCAATGTGCCGCGCAGGGCGCTGATGACGGCGGCAAAGAACGCCCCTAATGCGCCGGCTTCGGTCGGCGAAAATGCGCCCGAAAAAATCCCACCCAGCACCAATAAGATCAACGTTGGCAAGGGCCAGACATCGCGTAGGGCGGCGCGGCGTTCGGCATCGGTTGGGGGCGGGGGTGCGTCCCCTGCCAGGCTTGGGTTCAATTTCACACGGATCACGATCATCGCCATATAGATCAGCGCGGACAGGATGCCGGGGATGAAACCTGCCATGAACAGTTGCCCCACCGATACCTGCGCATACACGCCATAAAGGATCAGCAAAACCGATGGTGGGATCAGGGATCCCAACGTGCCCGACGCCGCGATCGTACCGGTGGCCAGCCCCCGGTCATAGCCTTGTTTCAACATCTCGGGCACAGCCATCCGCGACATGGCAGAGGCGGTGGCTACGGATGATCCCGATGCGGCGGCGAAAAACGCACAGGCCCCGACAGAAGTGATCGCCAACCCTCCTGGAAGACGCGCCAGATACAGCCGTAATGACAAGAACAGCCCGCGTGTCATATCCGTGGCCGAACAGATGAATCCCATCAAAAGAAACATCGGCGCGGCCGATAGCTCCCATTGGCCGACATAATCAAATGGCGTCGCAGAAATCATTCCCCATGCGACATTCATATTGAACATTTGCGCGATGCCGACAATCGAAACCAGCCCCAGTGACAGGCCGATTGGTACGCGGATAGCGATCAGCAGAAGGGCGACGATTGTGCCGATAACGCCGATATCAAGGTTGCTCATGTGGTTTTATCCCTGTTCGGCAATCACAGCGCGCGACGGGTCGCAACGGATTTCAAAAGGTTGGATAGGATGGCCAGCCAAATCCCGGCAAACCCTAAAGGCAGTGCCCATCGCGCGGGCCAGATATAAAAGGTGTAATTGCTCATGGCTTCTTCGGATCGGGCCGTCGCGCTGATCGCATCTTGCAGGGTTTGCCAGCCCAACATGCCAAAAAAGATCAGGCCCAAGGTGCAGGCAAAGACATACAGGCCCAGTTGCACCGCATGTGGCATCATTTGCGCGAACAGATCCACGCGAATATGTTCGCCGCGCAATTCGACATAACCCAGCGACAGGAAAACAATTACGACCATGTAATAGTAGGACACGATTTCTAAAGTCCCGATCAGTCGTCCGTTAAAGAAGAACCGCAGCGCGACATCGGCGGTGATATGGCCCATCATCAACAGCATGAACAGGCATGCAAACATCATGATGGCACGGTTGATCCAATGTATCAGGCTTTGCATTGCGGTGCTCCTGTCAGGGGAAAAAAGGCGGGGTCAACACACAACCCCGCCGCACTGGTTAATTAACACCATAGGTTGTTGGATCGATGTCCGCGAAAAGATGCGACATCGCAAGCGCGGTCAGCGCGTCTTCATCCGTGGGATCGACATCGGCCAGCAGCGTAGTCCATTTGTCCATCGTGGCGCGGAAATCGTCGATTGTGGCCTGGGCATTGGTCAGGCCATAGGTCTCACCTGCTTTGTCATAGACTTCGGCCAGAGTTTTGGCGCGAAACGCTTCAACCGACGCTTTCAGGTCGGCGTCTGGTTCATAGACATTGCCGCCCTGGTCTTTCGCGGTTGCCAGCGCACTTTCGGCCTGAGCGGAATAGTTGATCACAAGGCGGGCCATTGATCGGGCCGAGGCCTGCATCAGCACGGCGCGCTGATCGGCGGTCAGCCCGGACCAGAATTGCGGGTTATAGCCCCAGTTCGGGCCGGACCAATACATCCCGGTGGGCAGCAGCGTCGTATGTTCGGCCACTTCCATCAGGGATCGGTCGACAAGGTCATTGGCGGCATTGGTCGCACAATCCAGCGTGCCGCGTTCCAATCCGGTATACATCTCAGATGATGGCACATTGACCGGGATCCCGCCCGCCTCTTCGACCCACTGCGACACGGCCGAACCTGCAGTGCGGATGCGCTTGCCCTTCAATTCTGCCAGATTGCGCACAGGCTGTGCACACATCAAGATATATGGCGGGGTGGCATAGGCACCCAGATATACAACGCCCTGATCGCGCCATTCCTGCAATTGTGTGGTGTTATGCATGGAGAAATCGGCTACGGCAAAAATCGCGGCAAGCGGATCGGAGTAATTGAAGCCAAGCTCTTGCACCGCATTGGCAACCGGCAGGTCTGAGGGTGTGTAGATCGCCGCATGGTGCCCGACCTGCACGACATTATCGCGAATGCCTTGCAATGCAGCGCGCGGTGCAAGCAATACAGTGCCGGTATAGACTTGCGGTGTCAGATCGCCATCTGACAGATCTTTCACAATATCAGCCCATTCAGTATAGCCGTATTTCGCCAACGGGTGCGCCGCATCATAGAATGTATTCGCGATAAAGCTGGTCTGCGCCATCGCGGGTTGCGCCAACAAACCTGCCAGCAGCGTCGAGGTCAGGAATTTTTTCATCATTCGTCTCCGTGTTGGGCTGCGGCGGGTTCAGGCCCACCGCTGTTAAATGTGTTACAGGCTTGCGGCTTTTTTGATCGCGCGGCCGCCTTGCATGATCAGGGGCATATGCGCGCCTTGATGGGTCAGCAGATCAAGGTTTTCCAAGGGATTGCCATCGACTGCGATGATATCGGCATGGGCGCCGGGTGCGATCACACCCACCTGACCTTCCATGCGCAGCACTTTGGCGGCATCGACCGTGGCCGAGCGGATCACGGCATCTGCCGGAATATAGCGCCCGCGCAAGGGGAATTCGCCCGATTGTTCGGTTTGCATCCCACCCAACAGGTCAGAACCATAACCCATCGTCACACCGGCTTCGTGCAGTTTCACAACCCGCTCCAGCCCGGCTTCGCGCACATCGGCAACCTTGGCCACCGATTCCGGCGGCAGGCCAAATTCGGCGCCTTTACGCGCCAAAAGATCATAGGTGATATTGGTCGGCACCACGAAAGCACCTTCGCGGGCGACGCGCTGGATCGTTTCATCTCCGATCAGATTGCCATGTTCAATGCAGGTGATCCCGCAATCAAGCGCGCGGATGATGGCGGTGTCATCATACAGATGGGCAGAAACATAGGTGCCAAAGCCCTTGGCGATTTCTACCAACGCTGTCAGCTCTTCGACCGAGAAGACAAGATATCCGATCGGATCCGAGGGAGAGGAGACGCCGCCATCGGCCATGACCTTCAGGAATTGCGCGCCGTTTTTTAGCTCTTCGCGGGCGGCTTGCATCAACGCGGGCTTGCCATCACAAATCCGACCCAACGTGCCCAGCGTCTGCGCATACCAGCTGACATCGCGGTTGTCATAGGGACCGCGGTAATCGGTATGGCCGCCGGTTTGGCTTAGCGCCTTGCCGCAGATCACCAACCGGGGCGCGGTAAAATACCCGTCTTCGACGGCTTGTTGCAGCCCACGGTCCGCGCCGCCCAGATCACGCACGGTGGTAAAGCCCCGCATCAGCATGTCGCGCATCAAATGCGACGCTTTGGCCGCAACCAAGGACGATGGCAAAGCAGCATTGGCGCCCAGATTGGCTGTGGTGGCGATTGTGTGGACATGACAGTCAATCAGGCCCGGCATCACCGTCAGCCCATTTAGATCCAGCTCAGGCGCGGCGGAAAAGGACAGGTTGGCCCCCAGATCGCAGATACGGCCGTCTTCAATAGCGATTTGCATCGGGTCTGTGGGGGCGGGGGAAGTGCCGTCGACGATACGGGCGTTTTTAATCAATAAGCGGGTCATGGGGCAGTCCTTTTGTATATTAGATCAGCGCGGGCGCCAGGGTTTGCGCAATCAGCGTCATGTCGTGCATGTCATCGGTGCAATAGGCGTCGCGTTCGGCATTCAGCGACAGCACGCCCACGCAGCGGCCCGCCCACAGGACGGGAGCGCAGGCGCAGGCCTCGCACCCTTTGGACAAGATCAGCTCGGCATCGGGGAAGGCCCACAGCACATCTTCGCGTGAATTCCCCAGCCAAGGCTGGCCACCATCCAGCACCACGCGGCCCCAATCTGTCAGCCCCATGGGTTTGAGGGCGCCGATTGGGTAATCTGGCTCAGAGCTGTGCATGCGCATGACATTCCCGGTGCCCGGCAGATCCTTTAAAACCGTCAGAAACCGAAAGCCAAACCGTTCGGCACAGGCGTCTTGCACTGCGCGAAACACTGTTTGGGGTTGATTGGCTTGCGCCTGCGCGGTCAGTAAGGCGGCAAGGTCGATCCGTTGTGTCATGATCTTATCCATAGAAGTAATTGGGCAGCCAAAGCGCGATTTCGGGGAACATGGCCAGCAAGACAACACCCAGCAGCATCAGGGCGAAGAACGGAAGCGCTGCACGTGCGACATACCCGATTGAGCGGCCAGAGATGCCTTGCAAAACAAACAGGTTGAACCCCACTGGCGGTGTGACCTGCGCCATTTCAACCATTAACACCAGATAGATGCCGAACCAGATCGGATCGAACCCGGCCTGCAATGCCAGCGGTAGCGAGATAGGCAGGCTCATCACCACAATCGAATTGCCATCCAGGAAGAAGCCAAGCCCCAGATAGAACAGCGATAGCACGATTAGCAGCCCCCAAGGCGGTAGCTGTAATGCCGCGATGCCGGCGGCGACATCTGCGGGGATATGCAAATAGCCAATCGCGGTGGACATGAATGCCGCCGTGATCAGGATGGAACACACCATTGTGGATGTTCGCAACGCTCCCATCAATGTGTCTTGCAGCAATGCCAGTGACAATTGACGGGTCAGCGCGGTGATGGCAATTGCGGCAATCACGCCTACGGCCGCAGCTTCTGACGGGGTAGCGATCCCGGTATAGATTGAGCCCAGCACAATCGTCATCAGCACAACCAGCGGCGCCAAATCCACAAGCGCGCGTAAAAAGTCCATCACTGAACGTTTTTCTCGTGCGGCGGGCACCAGCCCGGGCGTTAGCTTGGCGCAGATCATAATATAGCCGGAATAGAGCGCAGTGATCATCAGCCCCGGCAGCACACCGGCGGCAAACAGGCGTGAAATCGACTGCTCGGCCAGGATCCCATAGACGATCATCACGATTGACGGCGGGATCAGCAGGCCAAGGCTGCCGGCTCCGGCCAATGATCCCAGCGATAGCTGCTCATCATAGCCGCGTGTGCGCAATTCGCGTGTTGTAATCCGGCCCACGGTGGCGGTGGTGGCGGGCGACGACCCTGATACAGCAGCAAACAGTGTGCAGCCCAGCACATTGGTATGCAGCAACCTGCCGGGGATATAATCGACAAAGGGCGACAACCCCCTGAACAGCCGGGTCGAAATATCGGTGCGGAAGATGATTTCGCCCATCCAGATAAACATCGGTATGGCCGATAGCTCCCAGCTGGAGGAATAGCGATACAAGATATTTGCTGCGATGGAGCCAATACGCGACAGGTCCATCCCATGCAGGAAAAATAGTGCAGAGGCGGCCACCAACGCAAGGCTGACAAATACCCAGACCCCAAGGCCCAGGAATAGTAACAAAAAGGCCAAAGTGGCGGCCGCGGTCAAAAACGTGTCCATAACAGTCTTTCAGAAAAATCTGCGATTATTCGACCGGGGTGGTCAGCGGCGTCTGCGGCGCGGGGGAGGGATGGCCGGTGATATGGCGCAACCCATGGGACAACGCCGCAAGCGCAAAAAGACATAGGCCGACCATCATCGCACCCTCTGGGATCCATGTCGGAACGGCCGCCACGGAGGATGACACGGTACCGCGCGACCATGCGCGTGCCACACGGATCCAAAACATCCATGCTAGCCCTGCTGACCCGGCACTGGCCACAAGGGCCGCGCCGGCGGTCAGCAGGTCTTGCGCGCGGATCGCCAATCGATCCAGCACCAGCCCGACGCGGATCAGATCACCGTGTTCCATGACGTAGCCCAGTGACCAGACCACGCAGATACAAATCGCATAGCCGACGAATTCATCCAACACGAAGGTGGATGTGGCGAACAGGCTGCGTAAGATGATCTCATAGGCGATATGGCCCACCATATAGACCAATGCGCAGGCCGCGATCACAGCGGCGAGCCGCGACAAAAGATAGACGCCGGAATAAAAGCAGCTCATGGCGGGGTCTCCGTGATCGGACGAAAGAGAAGATGCGGACGGCGAGGGTTCGACCGCCCGCAAGTCAGGGGAGTAACGGGGGCTAGCGGGCGGAATACGCTTCCATGATGGTCTGTGCCCGCGCACCGGTTGCGGTGATCCAATCATCAATAAAGGGCTGGGCCGCAGCGGTTAGATCCGCTGAGAACTGAGGCGAAATCTCTGCCGTCACGGTCATGCCATTGTCGCGCATCGTGTCGAAATCCTGCGCTGTGGCATCAGACAGCAGATCCCAGCCCAAGGCCTCGGCTTCAGTCGCGGCCTCTTTCACCGCGGCTTTTTGATCCGGTGTCAGATCCTCCCAAGCATCGCGGTTCACATGGATGCCTTGCAACGAGGAGGCATAGTTCACATTGGTGAAGTCAGATTGCTGTTCCCACATCTGCACACCGACACCGCCATTGGGCGAGGTCAGCACGGCGTCAATCGCATTGGTCGACAATTGCGCTGGCACATCGGCCCAGGAAATCTGGATCGGGAAGGCGCCGGCATTTTTCATCGTCTCGGTCGAGGCTACGTCATATGTGCGCACCTTCACGCCGTCCAGATCAGCGACCGATGTGAAAGGTTTATTGCCCCATAGACCCGATGACGGCCAGGGCGTCGCCAACAGCAGGATCTGGTTGTTGTCTTCCAGAACCTTCTCATACTCTGGCTTTGCCAGCATATACAAATCGTGGACATCTTGTGATGTTGGGGCAAGGAAGGGCAGGGAGGATAGCTGGAAAATCGGGTCGATACCGGTCCAGAATACAAAAGCTGACGATGCGGCCTGTAGCGCACCATCCCCCACGGCATCGAAATGATCCACGCTTTTATATCCAAGTGCAGCGCCGTGATGCACGGTGACCTCGATTGCTCCATCGGTTTTTTCGGTCACAGCTTTGGCAAAGAAATCGGCCGTCTGTCCTTGCAGCGATCCTACCGGGTATTCGCTGGACAGATCCCATGTGCCGGCTACAGCCGGCAGGGCGGCGGCCAGGCCAAATGCGGCGACGGTGCTTATAAGCGCTGTGAGTTTCATATAGTCGTCCCTGATATGGCCCGCTTGGGCGGGCGTTCGTATGGATGTGCGCGCAAAACCGCAGAAGCAATTTACGAACAGCTTTGATTGCATCATGCAATCAGCGCTGTTCGTAAATCAACATGTTTGTCGACAATTTCTGCGATAAACGCGAAGAAATAGACTGCGTGGCGTAGCAGGAAGGATTTAATTAATTGAATTTATACATTAAATATAAAATCGCCATTTTTAGAGGCAGCTATCGCTGACCGTGGCAGCACGCGCAGAAATGTAGAGCCGCACGCGCTGTCTCAGGCGTTTCGGGCGATCCGCTTCCACAATTCTATTAGCTTGCGGGCCGTATCTGGATCGGAATCGAAGCTTTGGTGCATTGCGATTCCACGTAAGATCGACAGATGCAGTTGCACCTTTAAACCGGCCTCATCATCGTCTACATCGCCGCCAACAAGCCGCACGGTGATCTTGTCGCGATTGCCAATCCAGGTCACCAGAATATCGCGCAGCGCGTGGCCCAGATCATTGTCTTGGCGGGCGGCTAGCATCAGCTCCATCGCCGCGATATAACGCGGGTCAGAGAAGATATTGTCCCATAGCGCATCAATCAATTCATCAACAGTCAGCTGCTCGCGTTCAGGGTCGGAGCCAAACGGGTAGCCATCGCGCCATTCACTGACCAGCAGCTGAAACGCGGCAACCAGCATATCATTGCGGGCAGGAAATTGATGTGTCAGCGCTCCGCGCGATACCTGTGCCTTCTGGGCAATAAGCGTGGTAGAGATTTGTTCGTAGCCCACGTCGATTAACGCCTGAAGCGTGGCTTCGCAGACTTTTGTGCGGGTCTCCAGTGACCGCTCGGCTTGGGTGCGGCGTGGCCGTGGATGTGACTTCGATGTGGCCTCGGCGCTCATAGAGTGTCCAGTATTCGACGGTTTACAAACAGGTCTACCGGTTTTTGACTCGCGTGCAAGAGATATGGGTCATATAGCTCAACTCGCGCGATAGATGCAGCCTCAATTGCGCGGCATGTCGCACTGCACAGCGACCTGCGCAGGCTGCGTTCAGCGTCTCGGACCGCAAAACTCGGGCGCGTCCCTTTGAATAGCCCTTGGTTTGCTAGACGCTTTGCAGCTTCAGTTCTTGCTGCCGCTCAAAATCGATCGGTGACAGCATGCCGTTTCTAACGTGTTTGCGCTGCGGGTTGTAGAAAAAACTCGATGTAATCGAACACGTCTCGGCGCGCTTCTTCACGGGTTTTGTATGTCTTGCGCCAGATCCGCTCGCGTTTGAGCAGGTTGAAGAAGCTTTCCACCACAGCGTTGCCCCAGCTGTTTCCGCGGCGGCTCATGCTCGGCGCGACATTGTGCTGCTCGAGGAACTCCTGCCACTCATAGCCGGTGAACTGGGAACCCTGATCGGAATGCACATAGACCTTGTCCTTTGGCTTGCGCCGCCAGACAGCCATGAGCAGGGCTTGCAGCGATAGCTCGGCATAGGTTCGGCCCTGCATTGACCAGCCGATGACCCGGCGGGAAAACAGATCGATCACGACGGCCAGATAGAGAAATCCCTCATGCGTGCGGATATAAGTTATGTCGGTGATTCAGAACTGGTCCGGTGCATGGACATCAAACTCGCGGTTCAGGGTATTGTCCGCCACGACAGCCGGGCTGCCGCCATAAAACCCTGGCTTCTTTTTGCAACCAATCTGGGCCTTTATCCCCGCCAGACGTACCCGTCGCCAAGCCCGGTTGGGGCTGATGTCTTCACCCATATCGCAAATGTCATCGTGTAGCTTGCGGTAGCCATAGACGTAGCCATAGACCTTGTCACTGTCGTCCCAAGCCTGTTTGATCAGAACAGTCTGGCGCTCGTCTTCCAACGCACGCGGGCTGAGCGGCTTTCCCAGCCAAGCTGAGAGGCCGCTGGGATGAACTTGCAGCATTCGGCACATTGTCCGGACCGCAAAGATCAGCCGGTTCTTCGCAATGAACGCATACCTTACCGGGATTGCCTGACGAAATATGCGGTCTGAATCGCCGCGGGTTTACCGGAGACCTATAGCTTCATTTCACGGGACCATATCGAGCACGTCGCGCTGTGCATAGAAGTTCTGTTCAGCCTCTGCTGGCGGTATGTTTCCGATAGGGCCGAGCAAGCGCCGGTGATTAAACCAATCGACCCAGCCGAGCGTCGCCATTTCCAGATCCTGCATGTTGCGCCATGGACCCTGGCGATGGACCAGTTCGGTTTTGTAGAGACCGTTTATCGTCTCCGCGAGGGCGTTGTCATAGGAGTCTCCCACGCTGCCGAGCGATGGCTCGATGCCAGCTTCGGCCAGACGCTCGGTATAGCGAATGGATAAATATTGCCGGCCGCGGTCCGATTGACACACCAAGCCGCTTTTCTGGACCGGCCGCCGATCATGCAGGGCCTGTTCAAGAGCATCGAGAACAAAGTCTGTCTTGGCCGACCGTGAGACCCGCCAGCCGACGATGCGATCTGCAAACGTGTCGATGACGAAGGCAACATAGACAAAGCCCTGCCAC
>NZ_MDHA01000049.1 GCF_001705665.1 Thioclava sp. SK-1
GATCAAAACGACATTCTCGGCCGCTTCGATAAACTCGCATCGGTGTAGCTGCCGCACTGTTGCTTCAATGATTTCACTCGATGCAAAGTCGAAGCCCGTCAAATCCTTGTAGGCCGGGAAGCGGGCGACCTTCGTGTGGTAGGCGATGGACCGTACCTCACGTTCGGCGATCTCGGCCTTGAGCAGCTGTGACAGCATTGGCGTGGCAGCTTCGAACGCTGGCGCGCCCTGGGCGACCAGATCGTCGACCGCATTTGCCATGCCGTAGAGCTTGAGGCTGCGCAGCATGATGACAATAGAGGCTC
>NZ_MDHA01000050.1 GCF_001705665.1 Thioclava sp. SK-1
CCCGACGCCAGGCCGAAACCGCCATCTTCCAATACATCAACGGCTTCTATAACCCGCGCCGTCGGCACTCAGCATTGGGAGGCAAAAGCCCCTTGGCCTTCGAACGCCAAGGGGCTTAAACGAGCACTGGGGGCGGCACAAATACGCGACAGGTCCAGCTTGGGTAATGCCGGATGGGAGAAGAAGCGTGAGAAACTGGCCGATTCCCTGCTTGCATTAAACCGCATGGTTGCGAAGGCCGATGACTGGACGGAAAAGAGCATCGAAGCACGCGCTGGCAAAATTGGCGACGTGATCGTTGCTCGCTGGAGCGCCCCAAGAATCCCAGAGTGACGTCTTTCGCTCTATCGAACTCGCCGGAATCTGTTTTGGTGAAGCTGTCTGTTGCGCGGTCTTCACGGAGGGTCACCTGCTCCCCTGAACATTGCGAGCTAAGGAACGTGGTCTCTACGGGGAGCAAGTGAAAACCAATGTCCACATTGGGAGAGCTACAATGCAGCGCTCCACAGATCGACGAATGTCCAGAGAGGGCCGGGTGCGTTGGTCACCACGCGAGCAGCGCCCCCGCATGCCGCGTCTGCTTCCTGCCGCGTAGCGGTCGCATCAGCCATAGTGCCGACCTCCGATTTGCCGCCTGTTTGAAATCCGATAGGGCTAAGCGAAGATCGGTCGCAGTCCTCCAATGTTACGTGAAGCTTTGGCCATCATTCGATCAGTCACACTCACGGCTGCAGGGATTACCAATGACAATCCCTCTGGCACAGCCTAACCTGGCCACATGAATTCCTCTGATTGGTCCGACATAGAGAACGATGCAGTCGTGGCATCTTATTTCGAGATGCTCAGTGATGAGCTCTCGGGACGAAGCTATAACAAGGCGGCGCAGAACCGTGCACTGCAAGAGCAGACAGGGCGGAGCCGCGGCTCAATCGAGTTCAAGCTCTGCAATGTATCAGCCGCCTTTGTCGGGCTAGGCCTGCCGATCATCAAGGGCTACCGGCCGCGGTTCAATTTCCAGATGTCGCTCGCAGAGGCTGCCTCGCGTTGGTTGGCGCGTCATCCCGAGTGGGAACTCGCCCTTCACCGTAAGGAAACCGCCGCGCTGGCAGAGCCACCCTCTCTCTTCGTGGGGACAGCACCTACGCTTCGAAATGCACCGCCACCCGAAGAACTAGAGCAGATGCAGCGGGTCGCGCGGCACTTTGATGTTGCAGGACGCGACGAGCGCAATCGGGCCTTGGGGCATGCGGGCGAAGAGCGTGTTTTCCTTCACGAGCGCCAGATGCTCAAACAGCATGATCGGGACGACCTGGCCCGGCGTGTTCGCTGGGTCTCACAGGAGGATGGCGACGGCGCGGGCTATGATATCGCGAGCTTTACCCCGGAGGGGCGCGAACGTCTGATCGAGATAAAGACGACCAATGGATGGGAGCGCACACCATTTCATATCTCACGGAACGAGCTGGAGGTCGCCGTCGAGCGCCGCGACGACTGGTATCTGTTCCGTCTCTACGATTTCGCACGCGCCCCTCAGGCCTTTGAGCTGAGGCCGCCGCTTGACGCGCATGTCACACTTACCGCCACCAACTTCCAGGCCAGTTTTCAATGACGCAAAGCCACCGCATGTTCGCCCGCACAATTGGTATTGATTATTCGGGCGCTGAGACCGCCGAGGCCAGCCTGAAGGGCTTGAGGGTCTATGAAACCTTTGGCGACAGTGAGGCGTGCGAAGTCTTGCCGCCGCCGGGTCCCAAGAAATACTGGACCAGAAGAGGGCTGGCGGAGTGGCTAAAGCAAGAGCTTGATGGTGCTCGTCCGACGATCGTCGTCATTGATCACGCTTTCTCTTTCCCAATGCGCTACTTCGAACGCCATGGATTGGAGCCGGATTGGCCAACCTTCCTTGACGATTTCTGCCGGCATTGGCCCACCGATCAACCTCACACCTATGTCGATTTCGTGCGGCACGGGAATGTCGGTAATGGTGGCGCCAGGACAGGTGAACGGCGCTGGCGCCGACTGACGGAAGAAGCGACCGGTTCGGCCAAATCGGTGTTCCACTTCGATGTGCAGGGCTCTGTCGCCAAGTCGACCCATGCTGGCATTCCTTGGCTGAAGCACATCCGGGCTGCGCGCCCTGAGTTACACTTCTGGCCCTTCGATGGATGGACCCCGGCTGCGGGCACGTCAGTGATCGCCGAGACCTACCCGAGGCTTTGGAGTTCCGCTTACTCCAAGGGTGATCGAACCTCGGACCAGCATGATGCCTATGCGATTGCACGCTGGCTACAGGAGGCTGATCAGCGCGGGGAGATCATTAATGCGCTGACGGCTCCGGAGCCTGAGCCGATTGCGGCTACCGGATTGGTGGAGGGATGGATCTTAGGAGCATCTTGGCCGCCACAGAAGACCAAGAGCGCACCACGGAAGAAACGCACCGCTTCTGGGAATAAAACGACAGAGCCTGGCTTCATAAATCGCAACCTTCAGGAGGTCGTGACGCACACCGGCCTGCCCGGAAACGACCACAATCAGGTCACCTATATCTTGAGGTGCCAAAGCTGCGAACATCGGTACGGGGCAAACGGGTCTGATATTTTCCAGCGCCGTTGCCCCGTTTGTGGAGCCGGACGACCAGGTCTCCCGATCAGCTAGGTGGCATCATGGCCTACGCGCAGCATGGCGGGCTGAGCGATAACAGCGCGAATGTCCACGACCACCTTCTCGACATGAAGCGATCAAGGTCACGCTTGGTCGGTGGTGCTCGATTTTTCATCGAATGTAGCGGATCGGCCAAACAAATTCTGCGTTCACCCTGTCGACATGTTAAATGTCAAAATGACTTTAGACATCCCATTGAAAACAAACAGGAATAATCCACTCCGCCAGTTGACTTGCGAATCGCGAACCTACATGATTCGGGCATCCGTCAATTAGAATTGCCTAGGGTTCGCACATGCAAATTCGCGGCACGGCCGAGATCATCAAGTTTCGTCTGCGGACTGAGGCAGGTCTGACGATCAAGGAGCTTGCGTCCCGTCTTGGGCGCAATCCTTCTACGATCAGCCTAGTCATTGGCGGTCAGCGGAAGAGCCTTCCGGTCATAACTGAAATCGCGCGCCTGCTCGGCGAGGATCCCGAGGAACTGGCTTCGCTGCTCGCCCAACCCGAAGGAGAAGCCTCAATGACCTAAACCATCGATCTCGATGAAAGAACAAAGGCCCCGCAGCGCGAAGCGTGCAGAGCCATTGTCAGGTTTGGTCACCTCTTTCATCCCACCACACCAGCGAAAAGTCAACAGGCACGCGTGAGCGGCTTGCTCCTGCGTGTCCTCGCAATCCGGTGCCCAATGGCCCGGAAACAGGGATGCTTTGCAATGAATATGCCAATCGAACGCAGTCTAAACGCCCCGATCACGCCGGTCGGTCGCGACCTTTCCGGGATGCCGGAAGCCTTCCGAAGGGCCTATGGCCCAACGGAAGCGTTTCCCGATGATCTTGGGGAACTCGTCCGCGAAGATAGCCCGGTGCTCCCCTATCGGGGGCAGCGCAAAATCAACCCGAGATCCAGAAATGCCTGCCGTATTTTTGCGGTGTTTCCCGACCTTGAGACGCGCTTGCCGCGGATCTATGGTCTGGATAGCCAACTGGAGTATCACCACCTCGCGCTGACGCTTGTGTCGCCGTGTGTAAGCCATGTCCACGAGCAATTCGGTCCCGTGAAGTTTCGCAAGCCGGATGGTACGATGGGCACGCACTATTTCGACCTGGTGATCACGTACAGGACCGGGCGCAGAGTTGCGGTCGCAGTGAAACCCACGTCCCGTTTGGCATCCGGTCGTTTCCTGGCCGAGCTGGAGCAGATCAGGCGTGCAGCGGTGCCAGACTTGGTGGACGAAGTCCGCTTAGTGACCGAAAAATGCTTTTCGCGTTCTACAGCCGTGAACGCAGCCACCTATCTGCGGTTCACCCTTTGCCCGGATGCGGAAGCTGACGCCCGCTTAAGCAAAACCTTGGCGACGCTCGACGGCGCATTGACCATTGCAGATCTGATTGTCCTCAGCCGGACTGGCGCACGAGGGTTTCGCGCGGCAGTTCGTGCCATATTCGAGGACCGCCTCACACTGATCAGCACCGGGACTATCAATCTCCATTCGATCGTTCGGAGGCCGCAATGACCTATAGAATGAACTTCGACAGGGTGACACGCTATCACATCAACTCGGTTCCGTATTTCTTCGAGGAGGCCGACGATCAGCACGCGTTCTTCCGTCGAGATGACGGATCGGCCGCGGTCGAGAGGTTTTCCTGGCAGATTATGCATGAGATCATGCAACGTCCGGATTGGGATTATGAAAAGCTTCCCCGAAGTGTGGACGAAGCGAAGTCTCGGCCTCAGCCCTACACCTGCCTCTCTACTTTATCGCAGAAGAACCAAACTCTTACCTGTAACCGGTGGTTTTTCGTCTGTGGCCTGACCAGAAGGCGCTCGGAGGGTGGATTGCTTCTTCGACCCGATGACGTTGGACAGCATTACCCTCACATCAAGGCTTATGCGGCAGAGGAGTGGAAGACGTTCCATGAGATCTATGGGGCCAAGTATTTCAGCTCCAGTGGCAACGGCTTTGGCTTCGACGCATCGCCGGCAAGCATCTTGCGGTGGTACCGCGCTGTCAAAAAGGCCGGTGGCCGCATGGATGCGCTCATCGACAAGCGCGGAAGGGCCTCCAAGCTCGATATCGACCAGGACAGCTACCTTTTCATCCAACGACAGCTCAGAGAGTATCTGCTGAACCAGCGCCACACGGGCCGTGAAGTCGTTGAGAACACGATCAACGCGTTGCGTCGGGAAAACGAGCGACGAGCGGCCGCCATGCTTCCGCTGCTACAAACGCGTGGAAAAACAGCGCTGTGGGACTGGCTGAAGCGTTTTGATCGCCTGGAGGTCGATGCCGGTCGTGAGGGCAGCGCGATCGCAAAGCGCCGTTATCTGGGTGTTGGCAAGACCAATCGGGCGACCCGTCCTGGTCAGACATTCCAGGTGGATGAGTGGGAAATTGATGCGCGTACGATCATCATGAACGGGCCCATCAGAGAGGGTCTCGATCAGAAGACGATCGACCGGTTGCCGCGCGGGCGCCGATGGCTCTACGTCGTTGTTGACGTCGCGACCAGATACATCGTGGGTTTGCTCATTGCATCGACACAGAGTTCAGCGTCAGCCATTCGCGCGCTGGAAATGTCGACACGAGATAAGTCGGATTTGGCAGCTGCTGCAGGCGCGACTTCCAAATGGCGAGGATTTCCATTTGAAGGCGTCGAAAGCGATACTGGATCTGCTTTCCGCGCAGGCGCGACGACTCGATCGGTCAATGAGACTCACGCTTCCTACAGCTATCCTAACGTCGGCGAGCCTCAATTGCGGGGGGTAATAGAGCGATCTTTTCTGACGCTGACACACCGGGCCATGCCCTATGTGCCGGGAAGGACTTTCTCGAACCCGAAAGAGCGCGGCGATTATCCGACAGAGGAAACGGCCGTTCTAACTGACGACCAACTGGCGCTGCTTTTCATCCGCTACATTGTCGACGTCTATCACAACACGCCTCACACTGGCCTCCTTGGGGAAACGCCTGCGGCGGCCTTGGAGCGTCTCGGCGGCACAGTCGGGCTTCCGCCAAAGTTGCCCGCCACCATGCGGCGCCGGGCTTTCGGGATAGCTCTGGAGCGAAAGGTAACAGCCAAAGGCATCTCGGTTCTCAAGGTCGCCTACAACTCTGGGATGCTTCAGGAGCTGCGTCGCCGGCCTCAGAACACGAAAGTCCAGCTCTATCTGGACCCCAATGACCTTGGCACGATCAGCATCTGGACTGGAAAGGAATGGCTCGAGGTGGACTGCCGCGTGGAAAATTACCACGGGGTAAAACTCGACGAATGGGTTGCCGTCGGTCGGATTCTGCTACGCCGGTACACTGGGCAGGCGGCTCTTGCTGCCGACACCATATGGGATGCGCTTCAGGCAATGCGATCTCGGGCGAATGAAGCCATGCGGATCATGGGCGTGCTGCCACAACAAACCACCGCAGAGGACGTGGAGCGCTTGGAGAAGGAACTCTTTCTCGGGCTCTCGGTCATTGAAAACGAAGAGCCGGACCTGGATGGATTGGACCGCGCGACGCACGGATTCGGCTACGTGATCGGTGGCCCGGATATCGTTGAGGACGAGCGGCCGACCAGCATGCCAGAGGCCGACGTGGATCACAGCCTTATCGAAGGCAGTGAGGATCTCAATTGGTGGAAGCCGGAGGACGACCTATGACGCTCGACCTTCAGATCGGTGATGCGGAACGTCGGATACAGACGCTCCGCCGCGATGTCTTCATAGAACATCCTGACGCGCAGCGGATTGCGCGTCAGATCGAAAGTGCGCTCCGTGGGTTTCTCGCAGCCAAAGAAGTTGGGCATCCAGCTGACGCCCGTGGTGTCGTCATCCTGGGGCGCAGTGGGACCGGCAAGACTCGAAGCGTTCTGCGGACCTTGGGCGCTCTGGGGATGCAGCCGACAAAGGTTGGAGACTATCCACGCCACCATATTTTCGTGTCGCTTGATGACAGGGTGTCTCTTCGGCGTCTGCGGCTTCTGATCTCTGAACAATATGGCAGGACACCGCGAAGCCGCGACTCTGCGGGCGATATCTGGCGCTACGTTGCCGAGTTTATTGACCGCCTCGAGACCCGCGTGATCGTCCTTGATGAGATTCAGCACGTCCGAACGGCTGGCCCCCAAGACCGTCAGTCTGTCCGCGACGCGCTCAAATCCCTGGTCCAGCCGCAAAGCGGACAGGTCGTCCCGATCCTGATCGGCACGCCAGGCTTCGCCGAGATCCTGAATTCGGACCAGCAGCTCAGGCGCCGGTACAGCGTCGTTCACATGACCAACCTTGACCCGGGAGCCGATGCTCGAAGGGCGATACAAGTTCTGGCGCACTACGCAAAAAAGGTGGGGGTCGCGCTCGGAACGAGCGTTCAGACGCGCGACTTCGCGGAACGCCTTCTGCACGCCTCCTACTATGCCCTTGGTGAGCTATGCGAGATCTGCATCCTGGCGCTGAGTGGGGCGATTTCGGCTGGCGATAACGTCTTGGAGATCGAGCACTTCCGCATCACGCACGCCGAGCGCTTTGATTGCATCCCAGAACTGAACCCCTTCATCGCTGAAGACTTTGCCAACATCCCCACGGATGAGGACCCGGAGCAATGAGGGCAGCCATTCCGGATTCTTCGTCGCTCGCCATGCCCAGGTTGGTGATGCCTCTGGGTGCGGTCGAGGCCGAGCCAGCCTTTTCAGTCCTGTCCCGCAATGCGTTCGCCAATGCCTTCCTGTCCACGGCGGAGTTCTGCACGGCGACGGGCCTGCGCAAAGCCGCGGTCTGTGCTGGCGATCCGCAGCACCTTCATGCCTTGGCCGCCCTCACGGGGTCTCGTGCGTCTGATCTTATTGCGCATAGCCCATGCAAGCTGAGCGAGAAGCATACTGACCTCCAAGGTCTACGCTTCCTCACGCGATCCATACGCAAGCACGACCTTGCGATTTGCCCTACCTGCTGGCTGGAAAGCGTAGAGAAGGGGGGCGGCTCCCCGGATGCCCTGGCAATGCAGTGGAGATGGCTCCCTCGGTTCATCACCAGCTGCAGCCTGCATGGGGCGGCGCTCGTAGAGCTGCCCTATGCCGATTACACGACCTGCTACGATCAGGTCCTGCGTGCCAAGCTCGAGCCTGGGTGGATCGCGTCTCTTGAGGCCAAAGTCACCGCCAGGGCCCCGACAGACTTCGAAATGGCGGCGATGAAGCAGTTCACCGAGGGTGTGTCAGCCGCGCCGAACGTCCCGGGCACCCAACTCGACATCCTCGAGCGCTGGTGCCTGGGATTGGGCGCCTTGATCACGAAAGGCACCCTCAGGCCGGACAGCTGCACCAGCGATCATAAGCGGGAGTTTCTCGATGTCGGCTTCTCGGTGACCAGAGACGGCAAGGGCAAGATCTTCGACGAAGTCGACCGCGCATTGGGCAAACATAAGATCCGGCTTTCGAAGAGCTGGGTTCATGGTTGGTCGCTGCAAGCTGTTGCCGCGACCGAGCGCGCCGAGTTTCGGTCGATCATGCTGGATCTCGTCAAGAACCAGGGCCACTATGGGCTTCACCACCGGCCTCGGTACTCCTGCCCCGAAACGCAGTTGAGTGCACACATCAAGAAAATCGCCGTCCGGACAAAGCGATCTGAAAGATGGGTGCGCAAGGTGCTGAAAGTGGACGGGTTTCTGCCTCTTGATCCCGACAAGACGTCTGAGCAAGTCCGAACCCATCTCTATGCGTGCGGGCGTCACGTCCGCGCGATCGCGGACAGTTGGGGCGTCGAGCGAAGCGCGGAGTATCTGGGGATCAGTACAGATAGGCTCAAGCGGCTGGTTGCGGAACGGAAGATCAGAACGATCAAGACGAACTACTGCAAGACACTGCGTTTCAGGAAGGCTGATCTAGACGGTTTCGCTGATGCAATAATGCCTACTCTAGATTGAAAAGCCCCTCCGGCGGTCATGATGCCTGTTATGGCGAGGCGTAGCGTGCCCAGGGGTTTTGAACGTTTCGAAGGTAAATTAGGACGGCATTCAGTAAGGCCTCATCTTGCGGACTTCCTGACTGATACCTGAATAGGTCACTGCTTCGGTGACTGATGGGAGCCCAATAGTTTGGCGGTGGAGGCATGATATCGCTCTGTTGGTAGTTTTGGTTAATGACCGATTCCATAGAGCGATCTGCATTATTGGCCCAATTTCCAAGCAAGATATGAGCCGATTCCACATCAGAAGGTTGCGTTGCAGTCGCCAGAGCCTTCCTCATCTGCGTCAAATGCCCTGCAACCACGCGCTTATCGTCCTCTAGGTCAATCAAGGCACGGCTCAACCACGGAATATCATTTTCGACGCCATGATGAAGGGCCTCGATGGCGCCGGGAGGCAGCGGCGTGTCGTGATCGATGCGCGCGCGGAGATGCTGCCGCATATTTTCCATCATGCCGAGGTAATCGACGATCATGTTGTCGGCTTGTTGGAAAAGCGCAACGACTTCTGAGATTTGATCTATCGCCAAGGATTCTCAACCGTATTGAGGTATCGCAGGATCTCAGTGGCTTGTGCAATATCCTCAGGGCTTCCGGCCTTGTGGCAAAAATATTTGTAATAGTCGCGTTCTATGGTCTGCCAGTATACATGCGGTGGAGGAAGAATATCACTCTCAAGATAATCGTAGTCGAGTACTGATTCCATTGAGCGATCTGCATTATTTGGCCAGTTCATCATAGATATTTCTGCACGAGAAATATCCGTGATTTTAGTTGCTGCCCCTAATTCTCTTTTAAAAGAGTTTTGGTGTATGGTCAGAACTTCGATGTCTTCTTTTAAATCCTGATGAGCTTTGACAAGGAACGCTTTATCGTCTGGTCGCTTCAGTGCCACGCGCACACCGTGAGGCAATTCCACATTTTTTTGGAGTTTCTCAATAATATGCTCGCGCGTTTCAGAGATCTTACCCAGATACTCTCCCATCATCCGATCGGCACGTTTGAATAATTCAACGATATCAACTGCTTCATTCATAAATCGCACTCCGTCCATTTCCCGGCATTCCGAGCCGCCTGCAAAGCTGATGTTGGAGCATTCCACTCTGTATACCAATATTCACGAATACTGTTTGCAGGCACGGAATCAATCATGAATGTCTGCGTGCCGCCGCCATCCAGCATCATTCCATTCTTGCCCACCTGGGTTAGATCTTGCGGCCCAATTTCGCCCTCGAATGCGCCGGGCGGCGGCGGGACATCTGCGACAACATAAGCACCACCGTTATTCCAGTCATTTAGAACAGCATCTCGTGAGCGCCATTCTGCTTCCGTCTTTGGAGGTTTCTCGGGACTCCAAAATCGACCACCGATACCGCTCTCGTCGTTGATCACACGATAAACACGGTCACCCGGCTGAAAAATACGGTATGATGGCTTAGAGCCAAAAGTGCGTAAGGTTCCTAGAAAACGTGGGCTATTGGCTGCCGCAAGCAAATCACTTACAGCCTGACGCTCCACGTCGCTCAGATCAGTACGCGCGGCATGTGCGTTGAGATCCGCTACGATCTCATCCTTCCACTGCGGTGCCATTCTCTGTATGTCTTTGAAGCGCACATCTGCGGCCTCATCGATTTGCCGCGCGCCAGCTTCCATCTCAGCCCTATTGAACCCTGGTCTCCCCATGTGGCGTTCCCAATTCGGGAAAGGCCCCATTTCGATGATGAGTTCTGTTGCGCGCCGGACAACGATGGATTGTTGAGGCAGAACGGAATAGGCGCGGCTTGAAAAGCGGCTTATCCCTTGCAAGATTTTTCTCTGGATCGCGTGGGCCGCGTCATCAAGCTTTTGCGCCCCCATGGCACGCACAAGTTCCAAAGTCTTGAGGGCTTCGGCGACCTTGCCGGGCATAATATTTCGGGCCAATGCGATTTTTTCCGCCAGCACTTCCAAGAATTCATCGAACTTCCCGGCCACGAAACCAACTTGGGCCACCACATCATCGGCCAGTTTGCGCACAAACCGATAGCCATTGGGCGCTTTGCCCATCTTGAACAACGCCTTGTTGATATAGACAAGCACCCGGCCAATCTCACCCGCATTGCGCCAGATGACCTTGATCACCCCCTTCGCCAAAGAGCCGAGCGATGGGACGAGCCCGATCAGGCAGGCAAAAATACCAACCCACACCGCGATTTCATTGAACCGCCTATCCCAGACCAGTGCTTTGCCATTGGCGATCAGATCGCGCACATCCGCCACCTGATCGACAACAGGAATGGCCGTGACAACGGCGCTGGTGATGATCTGGCTCGTCGACATCTCTTCGTTGAAGTCGCCAGCCAAAACGCCACCGGTCCAACTTGCGGCATCGCTGGCCCCTTGGGCAATCGCTGTCGCGGCCTTTTCGTACCAAGCGCGTTCATCGGTGACAGGGGCTGGTTCTTGAATGGCCTCCGGCTCTGTCGGATCATCGAAGAAAAAGACTTCGACCTCACCATTGTAATTGCCAAGATCAACATGGACGAATTGGTGCTGCGACTGCTCTGTCACGGAAAGAACGCCTTCGGCTATGATTTCTCCGCCGGGCTCTCCGTTATTTGGCTTCTGGACAACGTAAATCGCGTCTGAAACCGGTCCTTCATTCGGGTATTCGTATCGGACGTGAATCCAATTGCCGCTATGGCACTCGGCGCATCCGCCTGTGCTGCCGCCTTGGGAGAGAGCGGCCTCCTGTGCCGCGCTATATTCATGCGTTGCATCGGTCATGGATAAAACCTGTTAAATCAGTCGCTTTTCAATCTCGCATGCAAGCTGCTCGGGCAGATCATGCGTGTGGGCGTAGAATATCTTTTGCAAAATGCTGTGTAGTGGATCGCTTAAAAACCATGGCGTGTATAGGCAGGAAAGAAGCAGATGTGCCCGCCTTTGCGCGGGCAGGCGGAAACCGGCCTGATCCTGTTGCTGGGCACAAAGGCCGGAAAATTGCTCCAGATGTCCAGGAGAGATGATGCCAAAGGGCGCAAGCTGCCGGGGATCAAGGCGATCAGCCTGAAGTGCCCCTGTTGCCAGAAGGCTTTGTAATGTCGAAAGACCAGCGTCGGATGTGACAGCCTGATGCCAAGAGGTTTCTTGCAAGGCCAGATCAAGACGCCGTAATTGCAAGGACGACGCCGAGGGGATGGCAAGGCTTGTGGCAACGGCGTCACTCGCGCGTGGGTCCCATAAGAACCATGTCCCGTAAAAAAGCGCCATCGACATCAGCCTTGCGCAATCGCTCCGCCGCGTGAAGCCGTAATGTTGGGTCATGCCGAAGACATGGGCCAACGCCGCCTTGACCGGCTCCGGATCTGTCACGCCAAGCCTTTGCATATGCCGGGGCGCCGTGGCGAAGAGGGTCTGGCCCATCTCGTCGCAAAAGCGGTGATCGGTTGCATCGTCAATTTGCGCGCGCAGCGGAGTGCTAAGCCGAAGGCTTTCCTGTTTGTCAGGTGCGTTCGGGGGGGCGCAAAGCAAAAGCGCATCGCGATCCGGCGCGATCATGGTGCGGATCGGATGCGCATCCTCCGGCCACCAAAACCGGCTGAGTGCTGCATCCTCGCTTAACGCGGCCGCGATTGATCGAAAGGCTTTAGCTTCCCAGAAGCGGAAAAAGAACCACTTCCCCGCTTCATCCGTCAATTTCAGGAATTTGCGCAGATGCGCATGCAGATCAGCAAATCTCGCCGTTGTCCGCAGGAAAATCGCGGCCTGATGATCCCAAAGCTGCCAGGGCTTATCGCCCTTGGTAAACAGGGCGCGTGTCAGATCGTCTTCGGGCGTGATCTTGACCAGCCATGGCGCCGCGTCTCCCCACTCCTCTGCCCCCTGTCCCTTGAACAGGCAGGCATGTGGGAGAGCGGCTTGTTCCAGACTGTCCCGCAAATCCGTGATCTTCGCAGCATCAATCACCGCATAGGTGTTCAAGGCCGCATCGGGGAGATCTTGCCCGAAAAGCGCATCATAACATTCATCCGGCACGGATCGTTTGGGGAAAACGGCGAATTGCTTGTCCAAAGGTGTGATCGGAAGGCGCATGACCTGTGCCTTCGGGCGGTCAGGCACAGCAACTGGAGAGCCGTCTGTGAGGTGCAGCCAATCATCGCTTTCCACGCGCGTCTCCACATTAGACAGGGTGGCAGAAAATTCGGTTTTTAAAATGTTGCGAGGGCAGGCCTATACAACCTGCGACGAAAATACCAGTCTCACACGTCTATGCCGTTTCGTCAGACACACCAAAACGTTGAGAGATCGGGGGGCGGATTCATGTGCATTAGATGTGCTATAGAAAATGGTGCAACCATTTGTTATGTTTCAAAATTGTCGAGATATGAAGATTGCGAGACCCTCGCACGGTATTTCAAGAAACACTGGAATGCTGATGTTGAGAAAATCTACGATATTGGGTCGGATGTTAAATATACCCTGATGTTCCAGGGCACCACAGTCGACCTTATCTATCACTCTAGTCTCGGTAATTTCATTCGTTCCGAGCAGGTGAATGTTTCGGATTTTTTGTCGAGGGCGATCACCGATTTGAACGAAAGGCTAAGCGAGTGATATCAACCTTGCACGACATGATCGTGTATCTGGCCCGGCACGGCGTCGAGGACGGCTCTGTCTATACGCATGGCGGCCTTGGAGGCGGCGAGATAGACGGGATCGAGCAGATCGACGGCGTCTGGTATACGTATTTCAGCGAAAGAGGCAAAAAGAACTATTATCGCAAATGGCCAGATGAAGCCGCTGCGGTATCTTATATCTTCCCCAGAGCTGTCGATTTGGCGAAACACTACGGAATTTGGACAGAATAATAGCCAGCCGTATGGTATCGGCCTGGCATGTCGGTACACGGTCACACCCGGCCAGCGTTATTCGGGCAAGACTGCGATCTGAGCCACAGTTGCGAGGACTTCGGGACACAATAGCGCAGAGGTTCCAGTCTTCCCCGGAAAAAGTTCCAAGTTGATTGTGATGCCAAATGGAAAAAGATTCTGGATCAATTACTTGGGAACGTGTCAGATTCCAATCCTAACCGGACATCACATTTTGTGTGTGACGTTCGCCGAAGATTGGAACATATCCGGTTCTACTTGGCATCTTGCCCGGGCAAGACTGGTATATGCTGAGATTTCGAACGTTTCGCCGTCCGCAATTCCTCTGAACTGACAGGCATTTGCGCCCGTATGATCTCGTCCCTAAACTGAGGGACGACGAACACGGAGGGCACAGGTATGGCCAACTGGTATTCGGCCGACCTGCACTTCGGCCACCACCGCATCATCTACTTCTGCAAGCGCCCCTTCGCCTCAACCGCGGAGATGAACGCGGCCCTGATCGCCAACTTCCAGGCCTGTGTCGCGCATGATGATGACCTGTGGATCTTGGGAGATTTCGCCTTTGGCCGTGCTGATGATACGGCACAGTTCGAGAGCTGGTTTCACAGCCTGCCCGGCCGCAAGCATCTGATCATCGGCAACCACGATGATGAGGCAGTAATTTCGCTCCCCTGGGCCAGCACCGAGTACATGGCCGAGATCCAGGATGGCGACTATAGCCTCGTCCTCTGCCACTATCCGATGATCACTTGGAACGGCGCACGCAGAGGCGCCCTACAGCTGTTCGGGCACGTCCACGATCAGTGGGCAGGCTCTAGGAACAGCGTGAACGTGGGCGTAGATCAGTGGGATTTTCGACCGATCCAGATTGGAGAAATAGCAAAGCGGGCAGCCCGTATGCCGGTCAACAAGCATTGGGCAGATGTCGAACATGGAAACGAGCTTCTGTAGACCAGTTGAACGGGTGGCATCTCGGACCAGCTGGTTGAGCGATCGCATGGTGAGCAAGAGCTCGGAGGTTCGATCTCGCAAGGGCAGCTCGCATCGGCGTTGAAAAGCACCAGATAGTTCTGCCTTTTTCGTCAGAGGATTTGCCTCTGCCGCGCAGACCGGTGCTGTTTTCCCTACGAAAATCCATGCTGCCTTGATCCGCACCTTTCGGCGCGTCGATCGCTGCGCAGCCCTTCCCCTGTCAAACCCGAGGATGGCCCATGAGCGACCATTTCTTCGTCGTGACGGGCGGCCCTGGTGCGGGCAAGACCAGCCTGATCACCGAGCTCTCCCGCCGCGGCTTTCATACGATCCCCGAATCCGGTCGCGCGGTCATTCGCGAGGAAATGCAGAGCGGCGGAGACGCCCTCCCCTGGGCGGACCGCATGGCCTATGCCGAACGGATGCTTGAGCGCGACCTCCGCGCCTACGAGGACGCACAGGCACTCTCAGGCCCCGTGATCTTCGACCGGGGCATTCCCGACATAATGGGCTACCTGACCCTCTGCGGCCTCCCCGTGGCGCCCCACGTCGCCGCTACGGCCAAGGCAGTCCGTTACAACGCCCGCGTCTTCCTGACGCCCTACTGGGACGAGATCTTCACACAGGACACCGAACGCACGCAGACCCGCACCGAGGCCGAAGCGACCTGCGCCGTCATGCGGGAGACCTACACCGCGCTCGGATATGAGATCACGGAACTGCCGTGCACCGACATCGCATCACGCGCTGATTTTGTCTCTGCGCAACTAGCGCTCTGACCGGCTTCTCCAGATGGACGGAGAACCTACTGGAGCGGACAAACCGCGCAGCTCCCTCCTGCCTCCTACTACCTGAAGCCGACGGCCCTAACCGGACATTCGCCGACCAGCCAACTTGCTGTTGTTGCAGCCTGCCAAGCCGACATTCATGCGTTGCAAACAAAATTCCGACCGTGAATTTTGCACGCTCGAAGCGATTGAAAACGCTAACGCAGTGCGGGTGTGCATAAGTCTTGATCTATGCACGCATTCCTCGCGTCACTATCTCGCGCTTTGACGCCTCCAAGACAACACTGCCCCCGTAATATCAGATTCCGGCGTCTCACCCGCCCAACGATCCCAGAAGTCGATGGTTGCGCTGTTTGGTTTGTATCTCGGCTCTCCTACGCGAACTCTGGTCGGCAAAAGACTCGCGTCACCAACTACCAACGCTTCCCCAACATCGAGAACGGGTAACAGATCTCCAAACCCGCCAAGGCTATCTGGCAAAAGCCTTCGGACAACACTCTGATCGTCGCCATTCGTCAGGCGCATGGCGATCACATTATTGCACTGACTTAGAACTGTCCTGTTCACCTCCGCAGGACGCTGGCTAATGACCACGAGCCCAACACCATATTTCCGGCCTTCTTTGGCCAGACGTTCAAAGATGCCTACGGATATGTCATCGACCCCATCACGCCCCGCTCGCTCGGGAATATAAAGGTGCGCCTCGTCGCAAAACAAGGCAATGGGGTGGCGCTTCTCCACTGGAGTCCACTGAGTGATGTTGAAAACCAATCTCGCAAGTAGGCTGACCATCAAAGGCAGTATGTCGGATGGGACTTCCGAGAAATCAATGATCTTTATGCCGCCTTTCTTGTCTTGTTGCGTCCCTCTGCTTGCTGTCAGCGCGTGCGCCAACCTTGGCAACCAGTCCATTTCCATACATTCCGAATGAGGCTGAAAAAGAAAACCTAAGCGGCGATCCATGTGCTTAGCCTCAAAGCGGGCAATCAAACGACTTAACTTTCCGTTGAAGTCGCCCGCTTTGTCAGTGTTGGCCTTCGCGCCGGGGACGCGTTCAGTATCGAGAAAACTTAGACGTTCAAGCACAGCCTGAAGTGGAAATGGTACAGGGCTATCAACGGTAAAATTCGCCAAAACCTCTGCATGTTTACCGTCCTGAAGATACTTACGCTTTGCATCGGTAATGCTGTTGGCCATGACCATTGCTTGGTTTGGGGCGTTTTGATCAGAGCGATCAACAAATAGCGAAACCATAGCTTCATAACCGAGAAGCCAATATGGTAGATAGAGGACGCCATCATCAAGCCCTTGATCGTGCTCCAAATCACCTGGGCCAGCTACGCGCAAATGTCGAAACTCTTCACCGTCAAGCGTCTTATATTCACCGTGTATATCGAACAAGATGGCGTTGGCCTGATCTAAAGCGGCAACTTGGTCTAACATACGCGCTGTCGTATATGATTTACCTGAACCGGTGCTGCCTACAATCACCGCATGGCGTTGAAATAGCCTGTTCCCGTTGAGAAACGCGGTGGCATTTTCATCAAGGGTATATTTTCCAAGCTCTAACTGCGGGCCGTCACCTGTTACGTTCGAGATTACTTGCATGAAGTCTGTCAGACGCTTGCCTTCAAGAGCAAAGCAATTGGCATCAATTTCAGGTACGGTTTCAAGTGTTCTTCTGAAAATATTTTTGAGCATACCCTGTTTGTCGATCAAAGTGCCAATCAACGAAACTCGCACCAAGTTATTCTCTGGCAACTCAGTGACTTCATCTGGATCAGCCTCCGACTCGTCTGGCGTAACTTCGGGCGCTCTACGTGTGATCCGTGAAACAACACCAACCAAATGTTGCCCTGCCTTACTGCTCTGAAGTGCGACCAGTCGATTGACCTGCACTCGCTTTAGGCGCTCAAGTTCATCAACTCTCACAACGACTACTGCCGTATCAACGGCTATAATCTTCCCTAACGCTTCACCATCATCGTAGTCAAAAATTGCCATCTAAAACCTCACAAAGCCATCTTATTAAAATTATCGAACGACCAGAGATCGGGCAGAGGGATGCTCATTCCTTCGGGATGCTCTGGTAGAAACACACGAGTTGCTTCGCCGTCCTTCTCAAGCGCCATATATGCTTGCCCTGCGCTATCGGCGAGGAACCGTTTAGCTTCATCTGTGAGTGTGCGCGCCAATATCACGATTGGAACATTCCGTTGCCTGCACCTATCGACGATTTTCGGCTGAATGTGCCGATCACGAAAGCCGTAGCCGACACAGAGAAAGGAAGCCGCTTGATCCAACGCTCTGTCTGCTCCTTGGATGGCAGACCGAAAAGGTTCGTCATGCGTTCGCTCATACTTGCTGACACCTGGTGTCACGATTAGCGGACTAAAATCCTCTGGTAACCGTTCTGGAATCGGCAAGGATACGACGCGACCGGTGTTATCCACGAACCAATCGAGCGAACCATGAACCTTCCAGATTCTGACCGTCCTTGCCGCATGCGCTCCACGTCGAATTGACACTAGATCGCTGCCCTCACGGCTTCGAATGATCCCTGGCGCAAAACCTGTAACGTGAATGTACCCCGCTATGTCAGTCGCATACTCAGCCACACGGTCATAATTTGGTGTCACAATATTTGTGACCATGTGAGTGGTCTTAAACATTCCTTGAAGCAAGTCAGACAGGCTAAAATGCTCCTGCCCTCGTGCTGCCCTCGCCATCAAGGCAAGGTCATCCTCTGCAATGGCTTGCCAGGTAAGTGCTACAATCTTCTCGACGAGACTGAGCGGTGCAGCAGTTTTTAACAGAGCTTCCTCAAGGCCATCACCTTTCGCCAAAGCCGTTCTAACTAGCAGCCAAGCATCGGTCTCCTCGCCTTCGTCAGGTTGCATGTGATCTCGAAGATACTGGGCCAACTCACCCATGCCTCTTAGACCGTGAACGACCGATGCCCCACTTCCCAAAATGAGGACCGGATGTCGCTGGATGCAACTTTGGGCTACGGTTGCAATCCTTTCAACGACCTTCTCTTCTACACTCATAACTTGATCTCCGCGTCGCGGTTTGGGAAGCTGTCAGAATGGCAGCGAATGCTGTCACCAAACTTTTCAGGATCAGCATCGCCAAGCGTGTTCCACTCCGAAACGTCCTGAATGGAATCGGTCAAAAAGTCGGAAGTAAAAAGGCTGCCCTGGCTTGCGATCTCACTGCTCAAATCGAGATTTCCTATGTTTTTCTCGAAGCTAGCACTCGCCGCAACCTTGTGCAGCAAGAATGTGGAGACATCCGGTCACCGAAGTCCCTTGGGTTTAGAGTCGCGATCAAGTTTGCAAGAGCAGCGAACGGCAACTTCCCGCCGATGTTGTTGAAAAAGTCAGGCGGCGCCAAAATCGCATACTAAATGCGCCACGTGATGCGCATATAAAACAATATATAGTGCCGGAATCGACTATCATTGGAGTTTTTCAACAACATCCGCCCCTCGCAACGACGACGAGATGACCAATGCACCCGGCCCAAAGCGGCCGTTGAGAGCACAATTGAGAGCCGCACTGCAGCGACCTAGGATCGACCTATCTTAGATTGCGTAAGAAATAGTTTGTTCCGGAGATGCTGAGCTTTGCGCTAGATTACTTGGGGCAGCCAAAAGAAGGTAGAGCACATGAACGACAAAGAGCAGCACTCACCTATCCAAGAAATTGACAGCCAGATGAGGCCAAGGGAGCACCTTCTTCACATCGTCAAAGCCGCTCTGTCGACGGCGCCGTTCGGTGGAGGCATCGCATCTCTAATGACAGACTACATCCCATCTATGAAGGAAAAGCGCCTAAAAGACTTCGTCCAAGGAATTGCGTGCGACCTGCAAGCGCTTGAAAACCACATAGACGAAAAAACAATTCGGACAGATGAGTTTGCTTTCGTTTTGGAGAGATGTTTCCGCGGAGCGGCAGAAAATTACCAAATGGAGAAGTTGCAGGCGTTCCGAGGTATTCTGATAAACTCGGCGGTTGGATCGAAGGTCAGTTCGGATGAACGGGAATATTACCTCAACTTGGTTGAAAGGCTGTCTGCATTGCATTTGAGAATCTTGGCTTTTTTATCTGATCCGAAGACATATTTGTTCGCGTATGAAATACCCGAAGGGCAGCTCCGCGGAGGCTTGTCTTCTTTCATGCCAGTTGCCCTTCCAGGCGTGGGCATTGAGTCGATCAAAGGTGCATTCGGAGACCTTTACCAGCTTGGCTTCCTCAACACAGACAAGTCAATATTCCATACGATGACAGCCTCGCAAGGGCTCGACCTCCTTGGCGACCGATTGACGGCAGCTGGTCATCGCTTCGTGGCTTTCTGCAAATCACCACACTAGCCAGAAATCACCTGTCCAACTGGTTGTACCTAGTGTGACGACCCTCTGCGGTCATTCGCCAGGTTCTGTTCTGCTGCAGCGCGGCTTCTCCGAAGCCGCCATTCGTGACATCACGCCGAAAGTTTAGATAATGAGGGCCCGCAGTAGGCGACATAACACCCGTTGAAGGCGCGGCTAGTGCCTGCTCTAAGTTCAGAGTTCCAGATGCTGTTCCATGTGCAAAAAACGCGACGCAAACGTGGGCATCTTACTCATTGAAAAGGTCTAAATCGAATTGATTGAGTAGCCAACCAAAGGGAAAATGTTGGTCGGTGAAGCATTGGTCGCAGTTTAGGCGTTCTCCGATAAATAGACGCGGAGCATCTACTTTTTTAATACGAATCCGCGCTTCGCACACCGGACACCGCATAAGCTCGGCGAAGTTCGAGTTCACAAAATTAGTCAGTCGGGAGCGCCCCCTCGTAAAGAGCGCTTCATATGAGCCTAGCGATGTGAACAGCATCCAATTCTGATATTTCTTGCTGGGCTTTCTCATTCGACCATACAGTTCAATCTGCATGACATGGAGAAAGAGCATTAACATTGCGAGTTGGCTATATGTCCCACCGGCATAGATGTCGTCATCCATGGGATTTTTGAAGATGAAATTCAGATTGTAATCTTCCGTCTGGTTTCTTCTAAACTCCGTCACCAGATGTGTTGCCTTATCAAAAAGGCCTGCAAAGCCAAGGTCATTTTGAAAGTTGAAAAGTGTATCATACACTGCATCAGCATTTGTGAAGCTACACCCTTGGCTCTCTTTCATCGCCGAGGCTAGTAAGGCTTTAATACCTGCTTCATCCAAGTCTTTCCGGTTGAGCAGGTTCTTTGCGTCAGATTTCAGCTTATCAAAGAATGCCCCCTCGTCCGCGCACATTTGAGCAACGATCAACATGCCTTCTTTCAGGGGCTTGCGTAGGAGCGAAAAAGCGACAGTGAATTTTCGCTTTTCCAATGCCCGTAGAGCTTCATAGATGAAGTGGAGCATGTCTGAAAATAGCGCATTGCAGACGTGATTTACTGCCGCCCGCCGTTCTAAGTCCCCGCGTCCGGATTTATCAAGAAAATCCAAAATGTTAATTCCGCTAGCCAACAGATGGCGATCAGCTTCGGACTCGATCTCAAACTGAATATGTCCTGCTTTTTGAATTTCCATTTGCACAAGCAGTCGCGCCATAAGGTCATGCAGGTGAAAGCAAAACTCGTGCTCTGCCCAGTGCTTTTTTGGAATGTTCTGAAGTCTATCAGGATCTATTATTCCGATCGTTTTCAAGCTCATGTTCTCCACACCACTGTGATTTTATAAGATGAAATATATTTCGATTGTGATTTCCGGTTTCTGCCGTTTGCAGCAGGCGCTGGCGCAACCCTAGCCTGATTTCGCACTCGCTTCATCCGCATTCCATAGCAGCTATTCCGCTAAGAATTGCAATCACGAAGGGTAATGCGGTTCGCTGTTGAAACCGCTTAAGCGTAAGGGGGCGATCGCCAGCAGAACCTCTTCGTTCTTATGTAAGGCTGTACAGAGGCATGCCGTCGTTCTGGTCTACTACGAAGGTCGGCTTTCTCCGTGGCTAGATGTTTCTTGCTAGCCTGCGGCGAAGGTCGGCTCTCCGCCCTTCCTCCTCTTCTCAGGCACTGCAGCTTCCGGCTACCAGAGGTCGTCGAACCGGTGCGCCGCCGTCCGCGTGTAATGCGCTGTGTGTCGGGGATCTCGGTGGCCGAGGTAGTCCTGAATGACTCGCAGATCGCGGCCCTTGTTGGCTAGCGCGAAACCGCAGGAATGGCGTAGCATATGTGGATGGACGCGCTCGAGTCCGGCACGGGTGCCGGCGGTCCCGACAATGTAGTTCACGGCCTGCCGTGTGAGCGGCAGCTTACGCTCGGAGACGAAGAGCCAGGGCAGTGCATCGTCCCTGCGCGCGAGCCAGCGCTTGATAGCCCGCAGCTCGTCGCCAGCGACTGGCTGCTCGACACTGAGCCCGTTCTTCAGCCGTGTGATCCAGATCCGCGACTGCGCGAGATCCACATCTCGCCGTCGAAGCGCGATCACTTCGGAGACGCGCAGGCCGTGCCGGAACATCATCAGGATCAAGAGGCGATCGCGAACCCCGTGGCGGCTCTTCTTGGCGGCAGCGAGAAGCCGGTCAATATCCGGCTGACCAAGGTAGTCCCGGCTCCGGATATGGGCATCGGTCGCGCGGTCATCGTCACTCTTGACACTTCGCCGGGCGGGCATGGTTCTGGTGCCTCTCACAAGTCTCTGCCGAGCAAGGGTTGGCCTTGATCAACTCTTAACAAAACACACGAAGTGTAAAGAGTGGCTCGAGCGTTGTGGTGACGCTCGCATTTTCGTCGAAATGAGGAAAGCGGATTCCTTTGGATGTATTCCTCAGTGCCGCATTCAAGGCGAGGCACGGCTAGGGCCGTCGGCGGCCCTTCTGCAACATCCACGCAAGACGCTAAACGCCAACACCAAAGGCGGGTTTCCGTGCCATCCCGGCCTTTGCAGACCCACCTATGGGTTCGGACCGCCAAGCAACGCATTTGCCAGCCAGGTCTTCAAAGCATCGACCCAATCAGCTATTCTTCCAGAATTATCTCTGAACGAAAAATGTTACCAATCGTCATTGATGCGAAGCCTTCTCTGCCTTTGCTTACACTCTTCCCTAGACCAGCCACCCAATCGGCGCTGGATGCTGACAAAGGGCCCACTATGCTCGGATCCGACTGCATTTCGTCGAGGGCCTCCTTATGCATCCCTTGCCTCAAGATCACGCGATAGACGGGCTTATCATTAACGAACACGGGTCTCGGCAGCATAAACTGCCTTTCACGCCCGACATATTTTTCTGCGAACTGGACAGTCCGCTCTCGACTCCCCAACTCTTCTCGGGCGCGTTCATCGCGTAGGCCAGCTGTGCCCTCATCATCCGAGAGCCCTGCGGTTGCGCGGCGTTCCATAAAGAAAACATCATCATACGGCATGGAAATCGCCTCTGCCGCGACTTCATAGCCCGCTTGCCGCAAGGATTTTGAAACGACACATCTGGTTGCCGCGTCATCCGCCATCGCCATCTCAGTCTCTAAGATCTGAAATGGCTTCTCTGCTTCCGGGTCGATGATGGTGAGGCGGCTAGGCTCTCCGTGAGGGACACCAATCTGAAGTCCACTGACTAGGCGCTGTCCGCTGTATCCGGAGGGGAAGACGATAGAACGTTTTTGCGCAACACCTCCAGTTGGCGGAGGGCCTACATGCCCCAACTGTCGGGCGCTGTATTCCGAGCCTGATTGCGTTCCTTTACACTCGATAACATGCCATACACCACTTACATCCCGGGCCACAAAATCTGGAGTTTTATTCGGGCCGCGCTTGGCCGTTCTTCGTTGTGTAGCCCCCAATCTCGGTGCCAAGTATTCGACGAAATATCGACCATCCACAATACGATCCAAGTCAAAGCGTTCGCTCAACCATAGGAGGGGAGCCCCCATACCAAAATCGTCGCTCAAGATTGTCTTCTGGTGGGCATCAAGTTCGGAGAAGCTGCCAGTGAGCCTGAGGTCCGGATCCGGCGTGATTGCCGATAGGTATCTTACCCACGCCCAAAATTCGCTCAGAGAGACACCAGTGGACGTCGTGGGGGTGGTCAAATACCCGATCATGAGTAGCATCGCCGGAAAGTTCATATCCCAGGTAGCAATGCCGCTGTGAAAAGCGCTCGGAAAGACAGGGTGATTTCCCGGGGGCGGCCAAGACGACGCATCGACATTAACGATCAGATCCCTATTCACAGACTTCCCTCAGAATTGATTTTTTTAGCAACGGCACAATTGATGCCGATTAGTGGTTATTGCTTGACTGTAGCTTTCGGCAATGCCTTTTGGACTAGGCTGAGCACGATGGTATAGTGCTATTGCATTATAGACCCATACTGTCACCACACGCCGGTTGCAGTATGGGATGGAGCGTATCCATTTCCTTGACCGATCCCTCAAGTTTGTAACTGTCCTCCGGCCCGTCGAATCTGACCTTGATCCATTCCGCAGCGCGATATTCACCACGAACGACGCGGTCGCGCTTGCCTTCTATTGAATAGAACTTGGCCGCCGTGCGTCTTGAAATCCAGCGCCTCGCACCTAATAGAGGTGATCCGCACACCTTCTCGCATGGCAGAAATCTGGCTGCTCAGCATCAGCTTTATACAGCTAAGTGGCTTACACCGATCGTCTGCCGTGCCCGACACCAAAGGCTAGTTTTGGTCGTTAGTATCAGCTGCAGCAGGACTTCCAGAGTCAGTGGCATGTCTGCTTCCTGCCCATTCCAACCTTAGCATCACGCGACCGGCTAGCCACTTCTGGTCATTGTGACTGCTAGGGTCGCTCTTCACTGGCCACAGTATGTCGCGATCAACTCTCCCCCCATTCCTCGTCGAAGAACCTCTTCAGCTCATCCTCAGAAGAATAAACCTTGGGTCCGACGCAGCGAGCTGCCGCTCGCGCCCTTGCGAGACGTTCATTCTCCAGAGGCCGGTCCAAGGTGTCATCACGCCCCGGCCCCATTTGCTCGGTCGCGTGGGCGTATAACTCTCTGAACGTCCGCCGATCGATGCCCATCAGCCTTGCGGCACCGACAAAGCTGCCAGCGGCATCATACGCCATTCTCACTTGATCAGCCGGGAACTCCACACGCGACCGTCCTGGCGTATTCGGAAAGCCCAGTGCCTCCCGCTTACGAGCGATCCATTTCGGATCAACGCGATGTAGCTTCGCCAGGGTCGTGTCGCGATAACCCTCCCGAAACTGGGATTGGAGCAGCGCGTCGAAATCATAGCCGAAGTGCTCCAACGTCTCGATCAGATTGGTCCGACTGCCGACGAAACGTTTCCGAACCTCAGCCAGCGACCGGCTAAGCGTCATTAGTTCGATGAGTTCAGAATGATGGACGCCTTGACCGTCGCCATCCGCAAAGATGATGACGAAATCGCCAGAAACCTCCAGATAGTGTTTTGCTTCGGCCATAGACCCTTCCTCTGACTAAAAACTCCGGTGAAATTCTAACGCCATCCATCATGAGAATTTTGCCGCAGATTTTAACCACATGATTCTAAACAGTTATCCTTGACTGATTCGTTGATAGCTGATTCCCTCCGGATCACGAAGTCCCAGCAATCATGGTTACAGCGTCAATGTCACACACAGTGAACCCAGCTCATGAACGCCTGAAAATGGAGCTACGTCTACGTGGCAAATCCATCGCCTCAGTCGCCCGCGAGCTGGAGGTTCTGCGTTCGACAGTTACGCTGGTCAGCCAAGGCCTGCGCAGGTCTTTGAAAATCGAGAAGGCCCTTGCCGATGCTGTCGAGAAGACCCCGGCCGAGCTCTTCCCCGACCGTTACGCAGCAGAGGAGGACAGCGCGGCAAACAAAACCTGACACCGGGAATAAAAAGACCCTCCTGCGCTAACAGGAAGGCCTTTTGAATAAGTGTCGTTGGTCGCGACCCCTTATTCATCCCCTGAGTCTCACGAAAAGTCAACCTGCCGAGGCGTCTCTCGGCAGGGCAGCTAAACTCATCTCAAACATAGGGGGATGTCGCCCCGCACCTGCTCCGATCCACATGGGTCGGCGCCCAGGTGAGGTGCGCTCCAAAACATCATGTACAACACCTTGTTCTACCGCGGGCCGGAGCCGAGCCACGCGACCCGAGTTCCTGCGCGCCGTTCAAAAGGAAGCCTTCGTGGCTCGATGGTCGCATCGCTGCCCGGCTTCGAGCGCCCGCGCATTATCCACTTCGAGAGTGCGCTCGAATACGCCTTCCTCTGCCTGATGTTGGTACGTCCCGACGTGCACCACATCCGCGAACAACCCCCGGCGATATCCTATGTCGGCACTGACGGCCGCCCCGCGCGGCATGTCTTCGATTTCTTGGTCACGAAAACGGACGGGGAGCGCGTCGCCGTGGCGATCAAACCTATGCAGCGTGTGCTGAAGCTGAACTTTGCATCCGAGCTCGAAGCTGTTGCGGCCGCGGTTTCCAAATCCTTTGCAGACCGCGTGCTGCTGGTCACCGACCAGCACATCGATCGGGCTGCCGCTGCCGAAGCGGCTCGGACACTCGCCTGGTCACGCCCCTCATTGATGGAGGTGGCGGCATGACCCTGCGTTTCCGCTTCTCGAACTCCGACATGATCACCACGGCAGGCGTCGCCATGCGCCCGCTAGAAATCGACGACAAAGGCGGCACCTTCGAGCGCGTCGGCCAGCCGGGAATTACTGAGGCGTTTTCCCACCAAGAGCTCGCCGAAATGATGCGTCGGCCGGACACGACCTACTTTGCCGGGTATTTTGATCGAGCCACCCAAGAGGCCCATCGCGATAAACCTGTGCAGGTCATCAGCGAACTGTCGGAAAAGACCGCACGGCTGGTGATCTGGCGGAAAGCCGTCTGTGACGCCTTCCTTGCTCTCGAAGCTGCGGGCCTCGTCAAACGCACGCAGCGGGCCTATGAGCAGGCTAAAGCGCAGCTCGCATCAGTGACGGCCAGGCTCGTTGGTGAAGGCGCAGCGGCCTTTGCCAAAATACGGCCGGGTAAGGAGATTAAAACTCGCAAGCTGCCGGGAAGCCGGACGGTCTTGCAGTGGGTCCGCTCCTATCAGGCCGCAGGCTACTCTGCACTTTCGCTCATTCCGGCCACTCACCTATCCGGTAATCGGACCCGGCGTTGGTGTCCAAAGGCGGAAGCCCTGATGAACCAGGTCATCGAGATTTACGCCGACACGCAGCAACCAACCAAAGTCCAGTCTATTCAGGAGACTCGGGCACTGTTCGCCGAAGAGAACGCGCGCAGAGCCAGCGCGGGGGCAACGCCGCTCACGATCCCCTCTGCCTCCAGCGTTAAACGCCGATTGGACTCGGCAGACCCATTCTACGTCTGCGCAAAACGATTTGGCGTGTCTGCAGCCGCCAGGAAATTCGCAATGAGCAGCAACGGTCCCGATGTCGTGCGCCCCATGGAGCGGGTCGAGATGGATGAAAACAAGCTCGACGTCGTGTCGTTACTGACGCTGACAGGCATCTGGGAGCACCTGCCGCCGGATCGGCAGAAGAAATTCGAGACAGGGCGGCGCTGGATGTATCTAGCGATCGACTGCGCCACGAAATGTGTCGTGTCGATGCGACTGGCCGACAATCCGAACTCGGATGATGCGATCCGCGCGCTGCGGCAGATTTTCGAGGACAAGACCCCGCTGGCCCAGGCGGCCGAATGCGAAAGCACATGGCATCATCATGGCGGGATCGGAACACTTGTGACCGACATGGGGCCTGCCTTCGTCTCGGACGCCTTCCAGGCAACGGTAGCGTCACTTGGGGTCACGTCGCACTTGCCGCCCGCTGGCATCCCATGGATGCGGGGACACATTGAGTCCTTCTTCCGCACACTCGGACATCAGCTCATGCCGCTCTTGGCAGGTCGAACCTTTTTCGACACCATCGATCGCGGCGACTATCCTTCAGAAATGCTCGCCTGTCTGTGTGACGACGACCTGATCAAGGTCCTGCTGACCTATATTGTTGATATCTACCACAACCAACCGCATGGCTCTCTGAACGGGGAAACTCCGAATGCAGCCTGGAAGCGGCTGGTGGCTGAACACGGGACGCCTCCGGTTCCGGATGGCCTGACCCTTCGAAAAGCATTTGGGCGACCTAAATCCCGGAAATTTAATAAAGAGGGCGTCCTGTTCTCGGGCCTAAGCTATAGCTGCGAGGCGTTGCGAGAAGCGCACCTACACTCTCCCATACGGGAGGTGGAAATCAGGGTTGATCTGCAGGACATCGGGTGGATAGCCGTCAAGGTCGGTGCGTCCTGGTATCCTGCGCTCGCCAATCAGCCTGGCTTCGAGGGCGTGAGCTTCGAAGAGCTGCGAGAAGGCATGCGTGCCGTTCGCCACGTGCACGCCAGTAACGCGCAGTTGGACGCGCCCAAAGTCCAGCGGGCAATTGCGCGGATCTCCGAAGCGAACCGCCGCGCATTCGCTCTGCGCGCCCTGACCCCTTTCCATGTGACCGAGGTGGACGTCGCCCGCGCAGATGCTGCACTGCACTATCCGCTCCGCTCTGATCAGCAGCGGCTGGGACACATGCCGCCGAGCAACGACCTGCTCAATGGTGCAATCTCCATTACTCCGCCAACGGACACATCTCGGAAGCCGGACAGCGACGATAACGGGCCGATCTCAGAGCGTCGAACGAGACGTAAGAACCGCAGACGCTGGGGGTTCAACGATGGGAAATGATCTGATCACCCGAGCGGCACAACGGGTCGCTGAATTGAAGGCATATTTCGTCGATCACGAGCGCTTCGTTCCTCTGGCAGAAGGGTTTTCCATCCTCGCTGAGAAGAGGCTCGTAGACATCCAGACCGACCGTATCAGCGAGGCGCAAGGGCTTGCCCTGTCCGGGCACTCCGGGGCCGGAAAAAGCGCGGCAATCACCCATCTTCTTGCCCAAGAAAGGCAGCGGCTGGCCGATCAGGGATACGGAGATTCAACCATCATCAGCTTGCGGGTGCCATCACCCGCAACGCTGAAATTCGTCGGGCAGATGCTCCTTCGGGCGCTCGGCTACCCTATCGGTGCCGATCGCCATGCCTGGTACATCTGGGACCTGGTCCAACATCACCTGAAGGAGCGGCGCGTTTTGTTCGTGCATCTCGACGAGGCGCAGGACCTGGCGTCGCGGGGCACCAAGCACGAGCTGGATTCAGTGACATCCATGCTGAAGACTCTGATGACGGACCCGGAATGGCCAGTTGGGATCATTCTGTCGGGCACAAACGAGCTGGAAGACATCCTCAACCACGACCATCAGCTCGCTCGGCGCATGCGGACCGTTCGGTTCGAGAGCCTATCCGCTGCTGCATATGGTGATGATATTCTCGACCTGCTCGAGAACTACTGCGAACTGGCGCAGCTCGAACCAGAGGATGACGTTCTGGAATTATCCCACGGCGAACGCGTGGTCCATGCTGCGGCAAACCAGTTCGGCATCGCCATTGTCCTGATCCTCGACGCCATCGAGGATGCCTACTTGCAAGGCCAGAAGACGCTGAACCAGCGCAATTTCATCAGGGCCTACCATCGGCGGACCTCCTGCGATGCCGAGTTCAACCCGTTTGTCGTGCCGGACTTCATGCGCATCGACGCCCGCCAGGTGTTTTCTCGGGAGAACCGCACATGATGTTGTCACCCCTCAAGCCGCTTCCCCTCACCGTCACCCCGGTACCCGGTGAAAGCGCGACGTCGCTTGCGTCCCGCATCGCGCGGAAGAACGGGACTGCCAGCCTTCAGTCTTTCTGCGCCGACATGAGCATTTCCTATCGCGCCCTGAAGGTCGGCGACCCGGTGGAGATTGAGCGGGTAGCCGCACTCGCAGGGTGTGCTCCCACCAAACTCCGCACTTGGACACCCCACGCCCCGTCGAAGACGAATTATCAGCTAGGAGCAGAGGCGCCGAGGTTCACGGCCTACAGCCGAAGCACGATCAGAGGATGCCCGAAATGTGCCGCTGAAGCTCTTTCAGAGCAGGGTGCCCATGGCCCGTTTCATCTCGGGGCATGGCAGCTCACTTCAATCCGGACCTGCGCCCGGCATTCTTGCATGTTGATCGAGGTCCCGCCTCCCTCGCATCACAAGCACAGCTATGATTTCGCGCGGATGGTCGACAACATGGACATAGACGACATCCAGTTTGTTGCCGAAGAGGCGCGATCTCTGGAACGCTACCTCCTTGGCCGATTGGATGGCACGCCCGCAGGCTGTTGGCTCGACACGCTGGAGTTCCATGTCGCAGCACAGCTTTGCGAGAATTTTGGCCTTTTGATGACGCAAGGCCCCAAGGCCACCCGAGCGGAAACGACCGAACGACAATGGCTTGAGGCCGGTGCAGCAGGATACGACCTCCTACGCAACGGGCCTGATCAAATGGTCGCAGCGCTTGAAGAGCTTCGCATGGAGGCAGGCCCTGGCTGTCACACCTACGGTGCGATTGCCGGTTCTTTCCTGACCTGGCTGTCCCAGCGTGAGGATGATGCTGCCTTCAATCACATCCGCCGGATTGTTTTCGACTATATTCTGCGGACGTATCCCGTGCTCGTCGGTAGCACCGTCCTGCGGATACGGTGCGACAGGCAACAGGTGTATTCCCTTCGAAAAGGCGCAAAGGCCTACGGGATCGACGAACGGATGCTGCGCCATAAGCTCTTGGAGCGTGGCGACATCTCGAGAACGGGAAAATCCGGTGCCATCACCTATCGTCGCTATCCCTCACGGGAGACGCTGCAGGAACTCGCCGATGAAACAAATGGGCTGCTCCGCGGGTTCGACGCTGCAGACTATCTCGCGGTGGACATCCACCTGCTGCGCATTTTCGTCGTGGTAGGGCTCGTCAAGAAGGCCGGAGAGATGGCCCGAAACGCGCCGTATTTCCGGAGGGAGGATCTCGACGCCTTTCTCGGTCGTTTGAATCGCCAAACACGCCCCGAGCTGGAACCGGCCAATGATGAGGTTTCTCTCATTGCGGCCACGCCCGCGTGCCAATGTTCGACCCTCGAACTCCTGCACCTGATTTTCGAACATGATATTCCGCTACGTTGCGTGGCGGGTGCAGACGCAAGGTTCAACGATTTCCTGATATCTGTAGAGCGGGTAAAAACGGCCATAGGCCAGAACTCAGCTGGTGCGATCAGCATGTCCGAGGCTGCCGGCAAGCTTGGTGTCGACACCGCAACAATCCGCAACCTGATGAACGCGGGCTACTTGACCGCTGCTCCAAAGAGCCAAAAGTCCTCAGAACGCTGGCGGGTGGTCGATGAGGCCTCCGTCACAATCTTCGCCGAGCACTACATCTCTGCTACCGATCTTGCCCGCGAGTTACGACGCGATCCCGCCAATCTCTGCCGCGAGCTTTACAAGAACGGCGTCGAACCACTCATCTTCAACGGCGAAAACCGGATCATCTTTCGCCGTCGCGATGTGAACGATAGATGAGGTCAGGAATGATGGTGGGATTTGCTGCCTGATTGGGCCGAAGCCTGTGCATTCCATCCCCAGGACCTTCTGACACGATAACCCTTGAGAAAGCCGACCACTGCGTCGGCTTTTTTCATATCTTCCGAGAGGCAACCCTATCTGACGAAAAAGGCAGCTTCAGTTCAGCATCGAGATTTCGGGGTACTGAATTCAAAAGGAAATTTTGACGCTCAAAGGCAAAACTATCTGCCCCTTCCCAGGCGTTGAAAAGCACCAGATAGTTCTGCCTTTCTAGTCAGGGGATTTGCCTCTGCCACGCAGACCGGTGCTGTTTTCCCTACGAAAATCCATGCTGCTTCGATCCACGCCAATGGCGTGTTGAACGCTGCGCAGCCCTTCCCCTCTCAAACCCGAGGATGGCCCATGTGCGACCGTTTCTTCGTCGTGACGGGCGGCCGTGGGTCGCGGGCAAGACCAGCCTGATCACCGAGCTCGCCCGCCGCGGCCTCCACACAATCCCCGAATCCGTCCGCGCGGTCATTCGCGAGGAAATGGCCAGCGGCGGAGACGCTCTCCCTTCGGGGAATCGCATGGCCTATGCCGAACGGATGCTTGAGCGCGACCTCCGCGCCTACGAGGACGCACAGGCCCTCTGGACCTGTCGCGTATTTGTGCCGCCCCCAGTGCTCGTTTAAGCCCCTTGGCGTTCGAAGGCCAAGGGGCTTTTGCCTCCCAATGCTGAGTGCCGACGGCGCGGGTTATAGAAGCCGTTGATGTATTGGAAGATGGCGGTTTCGGCCTGGCGTCGGG
>NZ_MDHA01000051.1 GCF_001705665.1 Thioclava sp. SK-1
GGCACCACGGATGCCGATCTGTTTCATCAGGCGCTCCACCGTGCAGCGTGCAAGCGTAAAGCCCTCGCGTTTCAGCTGATGCCACGCCTTGCGGACCCCGTAGACCTGATAATTCTCATCCCAGACACGTTTGATCTCCGGGCGCAGCTCCGTATCCTGCTGATGCCGGGCTGAAGCTTTGGCCGGATCGGCTTGGTGCCAAGCGGTGGTAATATGTTGACGGTGCAAATGGCCGCTATCGCGCCCGCTTGCGTTTCATATGAACCTTGATGTTCAAACACCATCCGGACCGCCCGCGCGCGAACTTCTGGCGAGTAGCGATTTGCCATTTTGCTTTTTGTCATAACCATCATCCTTACTTAAGTTGATGGTCTCCGACAAACTCGGGGCGATTCACACCGATCAAGGATCGCAGTTCACTGGTGCGGCCTGGATCACCACTTTGACTGAAGCTGAAGTCAAAATATCGATGGATGGGCGTGGCCGTTATCTCGACAATATCTTCATTGAACGGCTGTGGCGGTCCCTCAAACAGGAGGCCGTGTACTTGCATGAATTGCACGACGGGTTCCAAGCCAAACGCGTGATTAAAGATTGGATCAGCTTCTACAACATTGAGCGGCCTCACACCGCTCTCGACAAACGATCACCCAACGACGCATTCTTCACAACAGAACAGACGCAAAAGGCCGCATGAAACCAACCAGATTACATCTTAGCTGAGCCGAAAAATTGTCCAAATAAGTGGGACCACCTAATCTCGGCCCTCGGCGGGGCCGAAATCGAGGCCATTACCTGAAAGGTAACAGGAAAGGGGATCGTTCGTCCGATCAGTGATTTACTCAACAACGCCACTTCTGGCGACCCGGAAGACAGGGACGGATTGCTTACACCATACGCCCGAACGGAGGCAGTGTAATTTCAGCTCAGATATCGAAAACATCTAGAATAAAGCTGAAAATGAAGAAGAATTCCCCATGTTTTGCAATAAGGTTAAAGCGGTTGCCCCCTTTGTTGTAGAGCTGTAGCCGCCGCTTTCGATCTGCTCTCGCAGCAAGTAGTACTTAATAAGCTTATCAACTTTTTCGGAATCTGTGAACTGTGCAGGGTCGCTCGACCCGAAGACGGCTTCGGCCTTTTGTGCATAGGCTTCAACTTGCTGATCGACATCCAAACTTGAAACACTCGCAGGCAGACCAAGCCCGGTACGCACAGCAGTTGCCATAGCCTCGTTGCCAATGATTGAAAACCATTTCGTTCTTTCAGAGCTCTCTTCAGCCGCGAGGTCGGGCAATTCACGTTGTAAATTCAAAGCAATTCGCATTGAGGAATCTACCTCACCGATAGCCGTTTCAAAAGATCTCTCTTCATATTTTGCTATGATGTCATCAGAGAACGATGATAATACTGTATTTGGTGGGGTGAAATCAAACCCAAAGGCTTCTGAGAGTTCAAAGTATCTTTTGTCAGACAGCTTATTCGCTAAGCTATCGTCTTCAATGGTACCTTCTTCCAGAACCTTTTGAATAAAGAATTTTGACCCAATGTCATCTTCTAATCCGAATGCGGCTAAGGATACCTTTAGAAGGCGGTAATCCTTCACCAAGTCTTCGGGTGACTCTATGTTGCTTATATTTTCTCTGAAATATGCTTCATCGGATTGAACTTGCGCAGAGGCGGAGAAAGCCGCCTGCTGCGTTTCCATCGTTCGTTCTAAGAATTTCCAACCTGCAAAACCGGCTAATGGAACGATGGGTTGATAGGTCATTGCGCACGTCCTGCAGCTAAAAGACGCTCCTCTCGAGGAAGAAGTGCCCGAAGTGATTTCAAGGCTTGATAGTGCTGATCATCAATTACTGCCTTTGTTGCAGCTGAGAGCTGTGTCCGGCTATCATGATCTGTTAGAACTTGGCTTAGCTGTTCAATACCGCGCAATAGCTGTAGCTTGCTATTTTCTGTGTCAGTATCCCCAGAAAGAACAAGTTGTGCAATGTAGCACACGCGCCTAACTGGCGTGTTCGCTTCTTCCGGATGGATAGCATCACGCAGGCGCAGAATGTTCGCATTTGGCGTCATAATAGCGAGGCGGGAACGACGTTCGCCATTTTCGATAACGGCACCGTTGATGAGCACACGCTCTTTTGGCGCAAGCTTTAAAACAAGTCCGCTCATGCTGCTTCCCCTTTGCGGCGAAGTCCACGCATGATTGCTGTATTGATCTCAATTAATGGATCTACAGAAGCAGATTGCTTTAAAACTTTACCGCTATGCTGTTGCGTAAACTTATTAAGATAGTAAAGGCGAGCTCGTAGAGCTTTCGGCAAGCCATTTTCATCGGATGAAACATCAGCAGAAATAATCGACCATAGCTTGCGATTTTCATAGACTGCTGCTGCAAGTTCGGGAAACCCGTCTTTTCCCTTCGCAGCAGAATTACGCAACCGGCTTGTAATCCGTGCGAAAGCATCGAACTCGATGTCGCGCTCTGTTCGGATTGATTGTGATGGGTTGGCATAGGCCGTTTTGGCCATGGCATAAGCGTTCACTGGAAGCCCTTCCTGTGGCTGTAAACAACATTACGCGGATTTTCCGCGAAAATTGGGGACGCTATGCGCGCCCCCAATCAATTTATTAACGGAACAGCGACAGGAGCTGCTGCGGTGCCTGGTTTGCGATCGATAGTGCCTGAACGCCCAACTGTTGCTGGACCTGCAGGGCCTGGAGACGAGCAGACTGCTCTTCCATATCGGCATCAACGAGCGAGCCAATACCAGAGGTTACCGAGTCACTCAGCTTCGAGATGAAGTCTTTCTGATCAGCGATACGAGCCGCCGACGCACCCAGTGCGGCTGCGCCATTGGTTGCTGTATCGATCAACAGTTCGATATCGTCGATGGATGCTTCTGCGGTGGCCGAGTCGGTCATATCGACCGTGGACAAGTCAAGGCCTGCTTCGAAATCCACCGACGTGACGGTGATGTTCGATGCGGTTACCGCACCAGCAGCGTCACGGTCAATCGATGACAGAACTGTGATATCACCACCGGCGGTATTCAACAGGTTTGCACCGTTGAACTGCGATGCACCAATGATCGAGGTGATTTGCGCTTTAAGCTCGTTAACGTCAGCTTCAAGTTTGCTGTTATCAACGTTTTCACCGGAAGCTGCGACGACCTTTTCTTTGATCTCTTTCAGCTTTTCCACGATCTGTTCGGCACCCGTAGATGCGACGGCAACGGTGGATTCGCCCAGTGCAAGCGAATCTTCTACGGCATTAAAGCCTGCAACATCAGATTCCATCACTTTGGAGATGGCCCAGATGGCCGAGTTATCTTTCGCAGAAGCAATCTCTTTACCGGTCGAGATTGCGCCCTGAGTGGTGCCCAAGTCAGAGTTGATCGACTTGAGCGTCTGCAGGGCAACCATTGCGCCGTTGTTTGTCAGAATGCTGGACATGTTTTGGGTCCTCAGATTGCAGCGCCTTTTGCGCTGAGTTTTCTATAAAGCGCTCAGAACGTCTCTGAGCGAATGGACACGTCCTTTCTGACGCCTGCAGGTTCCGAGTTTTCCGAAATCCGCGCCACCACTGTTGGTGCAAGATGCAATCTGCATCAAATCTCCTAACGGAATCCTAAGGCCGGCACTTTGGCCGGCCTTAGATAGATCAACTTTAATTAAAATGGTTTACGCCCGTTTTTCTACAGATCCGGATTGGCCGGAAATTTTTTGCCCGCGCCCCATTGCGTCATAACTTTGAAAACTGCGTGCAGTTTGCTGAATGACCGAAAGTCGTGACTGCGCGGCGCGAATTCCTTTCAAAGCGGCCTCCAATAACCGCTGATTGGCCAAGGACATTTCCTTTATGTGGCGAATCTTTATTAGCGGAAGCGATCGAATTCCCTCAATCGCCGCTTCTTTTCGCGCTATCAGTATTGCCATTTTCGGAAAGTCAGCGTCGCGGATAGCTGCGCGTTCTTGCCGCAAGATATCAACTACCTGCTCAATCGCAGCATCATCTTTAGTCTTCATGTTTCGATCCTTTTAACCATCGCATTGAAGATTTGTTCTGCAAGCCCAATTCCACCGGCTTGCGCCATTGCCTTCGCCTGTTCCTGCCGAAGGAATGACGAAAATTGCTCTTCCCCGATACCACCAGAAAATTCAGATTCCATTTCGCCCAACCCAGCTTGTTGTAACATTTCCGCCAGAAAGCTGGCTTCAAGGTCGATGGCGGCTTTGCGCAGTTGCTCTAGTTTTTCGGGTGATGCAGCGTCTTGCCGCACCAAAGGCGCCGGAATCGACGATGAATTTATGGGGTAAGAGGTCATAACATCATTCCAATTGAGTGGATTTTTTTCAACTTGCCCCAAGACCGGTAAATATTCCGGTAACCTCAATCTGCCATGTTGAGGAAAATCACAGACAGAAGTCGTGGGGATCATGGACCTATTTAATTTACAAACAGCACAGTCCTTCTTGAACACTCAAGGTAAGCCCGCCGACGCGACCGCGAAAACGCCAACCGCGCCGTTGTCGGAAACGGCGACAAATGCAGAAGATGCATTTTTTGTGAGTGTTTCTGGCACATCAACGCCAAGAGTAGACGCGCGATTTAAGGTGTCTGACCTGCCTTCGGCCTCGTCTACGCCCAGATTCTCTGGCACTGATTTCCTAGCTTGGAGCCATGAGGCCAGTACTGATGATGCCATGGTTGAATATGAACAAACAGGCGAAGACATGCCGCTTGCCGAGGGCGCAGTTGCGGTTCAAATGTCGGTCATACGCGTTCCAGATGCACCGCCAGAGGTCGAAGTAAATCAACAGCTAAATGTAGGCGCCCCAAGGAAAGAATCGTCTAAGGACGAGCCGTCAAAGGGGCGTGAGGCGGACGTTGTGGGGGATAGCGGTACGACAAATAAGCCTGGTATTTCGGCGCAAGTCGGCATCTATGATACGCGTATGGCGGAAGTTGCTGTTGTTGCCCGTGATGTGCCCGGGGCCGTTAATTCAAGTGTAGCCGAGCCTTTATCCGTTTCGACCTCACCGCGTGATGGTCAAAAACCGACCATCACTGATCCTGCCCTGCCGACTCAGGTGACATTCAAGACCGATAGCACCGCGGCGACCGTGGACGAAACATCGCCATCCGTGACGTCGGCGCCGATCTCCAAAGAGGCTATGCCCGCAAAAATGCCTTCAATGAGTGATCGCGAATTTGCGGCACAGGAACCGGCTGCAAAAGCACAGGCTCTGATGACTGGATCGACAGTGCCAGCAGCGCCTACGGCTGCACCTGTTCTGGACGTTTTCCGCAGCGATAATTCTGTTTTGGCCGGATTGGCGCCCAAAGCAGATGCGGCTGCGACTCAACGATTCGTAAGCGCCGTGAAAGCGGAGAGCGCCCAACCCATAATGGGTAAGGCTGCGCAAGATGATGGCGTTGAGCCGCGCGCAAATCGACAGCAATCTTTGGAGGCCACGTTAAAAAGCGTATCACAAGTGTCCATTGGCCAGCAGCCCAATCAGAGTGATCGTCCCGCGACACCACCTGTGACATCGGCTTCGGCTATGACGCCCAGTACCAGCGATTCCACGGCGGCAGTTAAACCAACCAGCTTGGAGCGTAACACTACGGCGCCTGCTCAACCCACCTCCCCGACGCCAGATGCGCCGAAGGCCACGTTGCAAGACGATGCTATGCAAACGCCGCCGCAAGTCAGTCCACGTGTATCTGCGGGCTCGATCACGGATGGCTCACCACGCGTTGATATGCAGGCGGCACCCTCATCCAAGGCCGTTCCAGACAGTCAGGCGGGACAACGCCCACGAGAGCAGGTGCCCGAACAGATTGTCGCGCCGCAAACACAGGCGCAGAATCCGTCAAATGCAGTGACGGCAACCGTTGCAACATCCCAATCCGCGCTTATCACTAAGCTGGCGGCGCCGTTGAATGCAGCGACTGAACTTCAAACGACAACAGCGATGATAGACGAATCGCCATCTGTCGGCTTTGCACTGACCTCCCCTGCAGCGCCCGTTACACATGACGGTGCCACGCACACGGCAACCACCACCCTTGCGCAATCCGTCAGTCAGCAGGTGACCGCAGCTGTAAAAACGCTTCCAGATGGGCCCGTTGAAATCAGTCTGTCACCTGAGGAGTTGGGAAAGGTGCGTTTGGTGCTGCAGTCATCCGACTCGTCAATGACTGTTTTGGTGCAAGCAGAGCGGCCTGAGACCTTGGACCTGATGCGGCGCAATATCGACCAATTAAGCAAGGATATGCGCGCACTTGGTTATTCAGACGTCAGTTTTTCGTTCTCCGATTCGAACCAGAATCGTCAGCGTTCGGCTGAAGGCTGGTCGCGACTGCAAGATGTTGTATCTGCAGGGGCAGGAGATCTTGACCCGCGCCGAGCGAGCACCGCTGACCTACCCACGCAATCCCCGACCCGTGCCACAGGCCTGAGCGGGTTAGATCTTCGTATGTAAGGAGTGTCCAGAATGGCCACCGTTAGCGCGGCAACCAGTGCCGCAACCACTACCACCACCGCATCAAGCACCGCCACAGCAGACGCGACCGAGAACTCTGCCTCTGCAATTACCTCTGATTTTACAACATTTTTGCAGATGTTGACTGTGCAGATGCAAAACCAAGATCCGTTGAACCCGATGGATTCTACGGATTTTGCGGTGCAATTGGCGACGTTCTCTGGCGTTGAACAGACAGTGCAAACCAATCAGCTTTTGGAAACCCTGATTGGGAAAGTCAGCGGATCTGGCATTTCCGAGTTAGCAAGCTGGGTGGGAATGGATGCGCGCACGGATCAGCCCGTCTACTTTTACGGTGACCCGATCACTGTGGCGACGGATGCTGCTTCAGATGCCGATTCGGCAAAGCTGTCAGTTTATAACGCCGGTGGCACCAAGATTTATTCAGCAACTGTGGATGTTACTGAGGATCTTGTGCAATGGGATGGCACGAACAATGCTGGCACTACGGTTGCAGCGGGCAGCTATACGTTCAAATTGGAATCCTATTCCGGGGACGATCTGTTGTCGACAAATACGGCAGAAGCCTATGGCCGCATTGTCGAGGCCCGCGTTGCAGATGGCGGAACCGAGCTGGTGATGGCGTCAGGCGCCACTGTGAACAGCAGCGCCGTGACAGCCTTGCGCAGCCCATCATAGATTACAAGATGGTGCCAACGGCTGCCCCTGCCGCGAACACCGCGACCAGCGCTGCCGACCAAATGACGGGATGCAGCGGCTTTACGGCCGGTGGTGGTGGTGCGGCCGCTTGGCGCTGGATCGAAGCTTTCAAAAGGTCGGGCAATTGCGGGCTAAAATGATGCAGCACTTTGGCAGTGCGTTGCAGATCCCTTAGAACGGCTTTGGGGCCAAGTGTGGTGCGAATATAGGTTTCCACAACAGGGCCGGCCGTTTGCCACATATTAATCGACGGGTTCAGGGATCGCGCGACACCTTCTACCACGACCATAGACCGTTGAAGCAATATCAGCTCGGTGCGGGTTGGCATGCCGAACCGTTCTGTGACTTCAAACAAATAGGACAGCAGCCGTGCCATAGAAATGTGACTGGCATCCATCCCAAAGATGGGTTCGCCCACAGCACGCAAGGCTAGGGCAAATTCGTTCACATCGCGGTCGGCGGGAACATAGCCTGCTTCAAAATGTACCTCCGCAACACGATAGTAATCGCGCTGAATAAAGCCGATCAGGATTTCCGCATAGACACGGCGGGTATATTCATCAATTTGTCCCATGATTCCAAAATCATAGGCCAAAATATCCCCGTTTGACGCTACCTTCAGATTGCCTTGGTGCATATCCGCATGGAAATACCCGTCACGCAAAGCGTGGCTAAGAAACAACTGCAAAACGCGTTCAGAAATTTCCACAAGGTTGTGTCCGGCGGCGGCAATCGCGTCGGGTTCGCCCATCGGGGCACCGTCGGCCCAGCCCATTACCATGACTGTTTTGCTGGACATGCCCCAAACGGGCTCGGGCACATCAAAACCCGCATCACGCGCAGTATTGGCAGAAAATTGAGATGCACGCGCGGATTCCATCCGCAGATCCAGCTCTCCCAACACGGTATTTTGGAAATGATTGACGACATCTGAGGGTCGCAACCGACGTGAAGATGGTGATATGAATTCAATCAGCCCAGCCGCGAAATGAAACGCATCCAGATCTTTGCGGAAAGCTTTTTCGATCCCTGGCCGCAGCACCTTCACAGCAACGCGTTCCCCGGTATCGGCGCGGATTGCACTATGCACCTGTGCGATAGAGGCCGCGGCGACGGGCTCTGAAAACTCCGAGAACAGCTCGGAGATCGGGCGCTCCAGCTCGGCTTCAATCATTGTCTTGGCGATCTCAGTCGAAAACGGCGGCAGCTTGTCTTGCAGCACGCGCAATTGATCGGCCACCTCTACGCCCACCACATCAGGCCGCGTCGATAAGATCTGACCAAATTTGATATATGCTGGTCCAAGTGCCGTGATTGCACGGGTAACCGGCGGCAGCTTGGGATCGCCCTTATATCCCAACCACGCGAAGGGCGCGGACATCGCATAGGCGACAGCGCGCAATCGTGGCGGGGCATTCATCGCGTCCAATGCGTGATGCATCGCACCAGAGCGGATAAAGGTCGCGCCGGTGCGGATTAAACGCCAGATATTATGCGGACCGCGCATCTTAAATCTTCCAACCAGAGTGCAATGCCGCGATGCCCATAGTCATGTTCCGATAGCTTGCCTGTTCAAATCCTGCCTTACGGATCATGCCCAAAAACGTATCCTGGTCGGGAAATTTTCGAATAGATTCCACCAGATATTGATAGCTGTCCCGGTCATTCGCCACAATCTGCCCCATCACGGGGATGATATTGAACGAATAGAGGTCATAGGCTTTCTGCATCAGCTCATTCGGGATCTGGCTAAATTCCAGGACCATCAACCGACCTCCGGGTTTCAATACGCGATAGGCCTCGTTCAGCGCATCTTGCACGCGGGTCACGTTTCGGATCCCAAAAGAGATCGTGTAGGTGTCGAAACTATTGCTTTCAAACGGCAAAGCCATCGCATCGCCTACAACCCAATCAAGACGTTGCGCCATATCTTCGGCTTCGGCGCGCTGTTGCCCAGCGATCAGCATCGATTCCGTCATATCGCACACAGTTGCGGTCGCGCCGGGGGCACGGTTAAGGAACCGAAAGGCCACATCGCCGGTCCCGCCCGCAACATCCAGCAGCTTTTGCCCGGGCCGCGGCGCAAGCCAATCCATCATCGCATCCTTCCAGATGCGGTGAATGCCGACGCTCATCAGATCATTCATAATGTCGTATTTCGAGGCCACTTTCGAAAAAACGCCATGCACCATTCCAGCTTTGGCATCTTCATCCACAGTCTGAAATCCGAAATGCGTCGTCTTGCTTTGGCTGTCGTTCATTTTTTCTACGGCCTCTTGAGGTTTAGCAAACACTCCCCTTCTTATAGGGGCCGTTTTGCCCATGACAATGCGACAGGAGTCACAATGCCCGAATTGCCCGAAGTTGAAACCGTCCGGCGGGGCCTTTTGCCCGCGATGGAGGGCAAGGTGATTATGCGTGCCGACATCAATCGCCCGGACCTGCGATGGCCGCTTCCGTCCCGGATGAAAGAACGGCTGGAGGGGGCGAGGGTGCGTCAGCTGCGGCGGCGGTCAAAATATATCCTAGCGGATCTGGACAGCGGCGAAAGCCTGCTGGTCCATTTGGGCATGTCAGGGCGGATGCTGGTGTCAGGTGTGGCAGTGGGCGATTTCCATTTGGATCACCCTGCGGCGCAAAAGCACGATCATGTTGTGCTGCATATGGAAGGCGGTGGGCGCGTAACATTCAATGATGCGCGCCGCTTTGGTGCGATGGATCTGGTCCGCACCGATCGCGAAGCGGCGCATTGGCTGCTGCAAGGGATCGGGCCAGAGCCGTTTGGCAATAATTTCGATGAAGACTATTTGGTCAATGCCGTGAAAAACCGCGCCAGTCCGATTAAAACCGTGCTTCTGGATCAAAAAGTTGTTGCCGGATTGGGTAATATTTATGTCTCAGAGGTCTTGTTTCGCGCCGGCATAGACCCGCGCAGGCAGGCAAAGAGGATCTCGGCAGCGCGTCTGGCGCGCCTTGTGCCGATTGTTCGCGATGTCTTGTCAGAAGCGATTTCTGCAGGTGGGTCAAGCTTGCGGGATCACCGCCAAGCCGATGGAGAGCTTGGATATTTTCAACATGTCTTTCGGGTTTATGATCGGGAAAGCACGCCCTGTGCCACATGTGCGACGCCGATCAAACGGATCGTGCAATCCGGCCGCTCCAGTTTCTTTTGCCCGACATGTCAAAAGTAACGGCGGCTCACGCCGATGAAAGGTGACTTGATATCTAGGGCCACCCTGATAGGACTCGGCTAACACAAGGAAAGGCACTGCCGCATGGCCTACGAGACCCTGCTCGTCGAGATCGAAGACAATGTCGCCCTGATCCGGCTGAATCGTCCAGAGGCGCTGAACGCCCTGAACAGCAAGCTGCTGACAGAATTGACCGCTGCGTTGGGGTCGCTGGATGCGAATGACAAGGTGCGCTGCATCGTCATCACTGGCACTGAAAAGGCCTTTGCGGCCGGTGCCGATATCAAGGAAATGTCGGAAAAAAGCTTTGTCGACATGTATGCGTCGGATTTCTTCGGCCCAGCGGCTGACAGCTTCATCCGCACGCGCAAACCCGTGATCGCTGCCGTGTCAGGCTATGCGTTGGGTGGTGGGTGTGAATTGGCGATGATGTGTGACTTCATCATCTGCGCCGACAATGCCAAATTTGGTCAGCCAGAGATCAATCTGGGCATCTGCGCCGGTATCGGTGGCACACAGCGACTGACGCGATTCGTCGGTAAATCGAAAGCGATGGATATGCATCTGACTGGCCGCTTTATGGAGGCCGAAGAGGCGGAGCGTTCGGGGTTAGTAAGCCGCATCGTGCCGGCGGCCAAATTGGTGCCTGAAGCCATGGCGACAGCTGCGAAAATCGCGGAGAAATCGCAGATTGCGACGATGACTGCGAAAGAAGCTGTGAACCGGTCCTATGAAACGACCCTGGCGGAGGGGCTGCTGTTTGAACGCCGTGCGTTCCATGCGCTATTCGCCACTGAGGACCAAAAAGAGGGCATGTCGGCCTTCTTGGCTAAGCGCGAGCCGCAGTTCCGCGACAAATAAACATCCCAGAAAAGAGGGGGGCACGCGGTTTTCCTCTTTCCTTTTTTGGCGTTTCCCCGTATTAGAACCGCTGACATGCGCGTGGAGCCCGCTTAGGCTAGAATCATTCCGGTTCACTGGATCCGGGCTTTTGCGCAAATTATTTTGTAATTGACCCGGAAAGTGAGAAATCACCATGGCAAACACGCCCCAGTCCAAAAAGCGCGCCCGCCAGGCCGAGCGTCGCAACGACATCAACAAAGCACGCCGTTCGCGCATTCGTACATACCTGCGCGGCGTTGAAGAAGCTATCACGTCGGGCGAGTATGATGCCGCACGCGCAGCCTTGTTGGCAGCAGAGCCAGAATTGATGCGTGGTGTCACCAAAGGCGTTGTTCATAAGAACACAGCCGCGCGTAAAATTTCGCGTTTGACCGCGCGTGTTAAGGCCCTGAACGTCTAAGTCGATTCGACCTTAAAAATCTAATAAATATTAGGGCGCCTTTGGGCGCCCTATCGTTTTTCTTGAACATATTCAATGCCTTATGTCGGATGTTGTAGTTTTGCTGGCTGTGGACAGATTCGTTTCACGCACATGCGAGTCAAGCGTGAAGTTCTATTGCGACTCGACCACGGACCGGGCTAGCTTCCCCGAGCGAGCTAAGTCGCCTCGGGGGACATGCCGCATCAGTCAAAACCGGAGCAGGTCTAAAAGTCTGCCACGACAACGAAAAAGGACCGAGCACTTCGGTTGCCTGATGCGAATCCGATGACATAGGGGGGCTGCCACCCCCTTTCAACGGCGAATGCCGAACCCGTTTTTCGGGGGCGGTGTTTTGTGTTCTTTAGAAATACACCACCCAAGCTGGGCGATGTTCATCGTCCTGACGAGGGAGTATTTTCGAGTGCGTGGTTTGCGGCAGATTTGGTGTGTGTAAACTGGGCAAAAAAAAATGACCGAAGAAACCTGGGGGCGGGTGTGCAATGAGCTTGAGAAAACTGTTGGTAAAAACAATTACCTGACATGGATCGCGCCGCTGCGCGTCATCACGGTCGACGAAGGCATAGCTGCCTTTGAAGTGCCGACAAAATTCATGCGCGACTGGGTGCAGCGGAATTTTGCGGAATCGATCCTGCGAGAGCTGCGCAAAGCCGGTATCACCGTGGAGCGAATTGACCTGAAGGTGGCGCATGCGCGACCGGCTGCCAATATCGCTGCGCCGCGTTCTGTGCCGCCGCAATCAAACGTCCGCCGCGCGGCTGTGCAAGAAGACGTTGATCTGCCCGGTGCGCCGTTGGATGCGCGGTTTACTTTTGACCGCTTCGTGGTTGGAAAGCCGAACGAGCTGGCGCATGCTGCCGCGCGCCGTGTCGCAGAAGGTGGTCCCGTCACGTTCAACCCGCTGTTCCTATATGGTGGCGTGGGCTTGGGCAAAACGCACCTGATGCATGCCATAGCGCATGAATTGCAGCAGGGCCGCCCGGATCTTCGCGTTTTATATCTGTCGGCAGAGCAGTTCATGTATCGCTTCGTACAGGCCTTGCGTGAACGTCAGATCATGGACTTCAAAGAGATGTTCCGCTCGGTCGATGTCTTGATGGTGGATGATGTGCAATTCATCGCCGGAAAAGATTCCACGCAGGAAGAATTCTTCCACACATTCAACGCGTTGGTCGATCAAGGTAAGCAGATTGTCATTTCAGCAGATCGCGCCCCGGGCGAGATCAAAGAACTGGAAGACCGGATCAAGTCGCGGCTGCAATGTGGTTTGGTGGTCGATTTGCACCCGACGGATTACGAACTTCGTTTGGGCATTTTACAGACCAAAACCGAAAGTTATCGCTTGCAGTATCCGGGATTGGTGCTGGCCGATGGTGTGCTGGAGTTCCTGGCGCATAGGATCTCGACCAACGTGCGTGTTTTGGAAGGCGCACTGACGCGTTTGTTCGCCTTTGCATCGTTGGTTGGGCGCGAAATCACATTGGATCTGGCGCAAGAATGTCTGACCGATATTTTGCGAGCATCGGACCGAAAGGTCACGATTGAGGAAATTCAGCGCAAAGTGGCAGAGCATTACAACGTGCGTTTGTCGGATATGATCGGGCCGAAGCGCGTGCGCACCATCGCCCGTCCGCGGCAGGTCGCGATGTATCTGTCCAAGCAGCTGACCACGCGGTCATTGCCTGATATCGGCCGCCGGTTTGGTGGGCGTGATCACACGACGATCATGCATGGCATCCGCAAGATCGAAGAGCTCAAAGGCGATGATCGGCAACTTTCGGAAGATATTGACCTGTTGCGTCGTCTCCTCGAAAACTAAGACTGTTGCTGCAATGCACTTCGGACCCTTGACGCCTCTGTGAAAGCGGTGAAGGGTCCGAAAAACGCTTGTCGCCGGGGAGGATAGTGTTAAATTCCCACTCCCGGAAGCCGTGAGGGATTGATATGAAAATCAGCATCGAACGCGCCGCGCTTCTGAAAGCAGTGGCTCAGGCGCAATCCGTCGTGGAGCGCCGCAATACGATACCGATCTTGGCGAATGTGCTGATCGAAGCCGAAGGCGATACGGCATCCTTCCGTGCCACCGATTTGGATATTGAAGTGGTGGACAAAGCCGCAGCGGTGGTTGAACGCGCCGGGGCAACGACTGTCTCTGCTGTGTTGCTGCATGAAATCGTGCGTAAATTGCCCGATGGCGCGCTTATCCAGCTGATTGATGATCCTGCAGCCGGGCGCCTGACGGTGGAAGCCGGTCGCTCAAACTTCAACCTTGCGACATTGCCGCGTGAAGATTTCCCGGTCATGGCCAGCTCGGATTATGCTGCGAATTTCACGGCGCAGGCCGGAACGCTTAAGCGTCTTTTTGAAAAGTCTCGCTTCGCGATTTCGACCGAGGAAACACGATATTACCTGAACGGTGTGTATCTGCATGTTGCTACCGGCGAAGATGGTCAGGCCCTGCGCGCCGTGGCAACCGATGGGCACCGGCTTGCGCGCATCGATGCGCCCTTGCCCTCTGGTGCCGAAGCCATGCCGGGCGTGATCGTTCCACGCAAAACCGTCGGAGAACTGCGTAAGCTTTTGGATGATGATGAGGCGCAGATCGCCGTCTCCGTATCGGAAACCAAGGTGCGTTTTGCAACGCCGACCATCTCATTGACGTCGAAGGTCATTGACGGAACATTCCCCGATTACACCCGCGTCATTCCGATGGGAAATACCCGGCGCCTGGAAGTCGATGCCAGCGAATTTGCCAAGGCGGTGGACCGTGTGGCGACCGTGTCATCGGAACGGTCACGTGCCGTGAAGCTGACGCTGGATACTGATAAGTTGGTATTGTCGGTCAATGCGCCCGATGCGGGGGCCGCGGAAGAAGAGCTGGTCGTTGCCTATAATGACGAGCATCTTGAAATTGGCTTTAACGCAAAATACCTTCTGGAAATCGCCAATCAGGTGGACCGTGAAAATGCCGTTTTCATGTTCAACTCCTCGGGTGATCCGACATTGATGCGCGAAGGCTCTGACACGTCAGCTGTCTATGTCGTCATGCCGATGCGCGTTTGATTTCAAACAGTTTTAGACGGAAATTACGCCGATGCTGACCGAGCTGACTCTTTTGCAGTTTCGGTCGCATCGGCGTATTTCATTGGCGCTAGATGCCCGTCCGGTGGCGATTTTTGGGCCTAATGGGGCAGGCAAAACCAATATCATTGAAGCGGTGTCCATGTTGTCGCCGGGGCGAGGATTACGCCGCGCCAACACACAGGAGCTGATGCGCCGCCATGAACAGGTGGGCTGGAAGCTGCGTGCAACGGTGGACGGGCATCAGGTGGAAACCTCTGCCTTGCCCGGTGCCAGTCGTACGGTGCAAATTGATACAAAAACAACGCCGCAAACCGCGCTTGCCCGGCTGATGCGCGTATTGTGGCTGGTGCCGTCGATGGATCGGTTGTGGATTGAGGGCGCCGAGGGGCGCAGGCGATTTTTAGACCGCATGACTTTGTCCTTCGCCCCCGATCATGCAGACGCGGCGCTGGCATATGAAAAGGCCATGCGTCAGCGTAATCGCTTGCTGAAAGATCAGGTGCGCGATCCGCGTTGGTATGACGTGCTAGAGACCCGTATGGCAGAGTCCGGCCTGGCGATCCGCACCAATCGTGCGCAGGCGCTAACGCAGATCGGCATCGCCCAAGATGACGCGCAAACCGCCTTTCCTACCGCGCAATTGTCGATTGGTCAGGATGGGCCAGAGGATCTGCGGGCGGCCTGGGCCCAAAGCCGCAGCCGCGATATGGCCGCCGGACGCACGTTGGAAGGCCCACATCGCGCCGATCTGATGGCGCGCTACGCGGCCAAGAATGTGCCAGCCGCACAATGTTCAACAGGGGAGCAGAAAGCCCTGCTGATCTCATTAATTTTGGCCAATGCGCGGGCGCTGCGCGGTTTGCCGGTTATGCTGCTGCTTGATGAGGTCGCAGCGCATCTGGATGTCACGCGGCGTGCGGCGCTGTATGATGAAATCTGCGCATTGGATGCTCAGGTCATGATGACTGGCACGGATGCAAATCTATTCGACAGTCTGGGGCGACGCGGGCACTATATGGCGGTGTCAGATACGGATGGCACGTCCCAAATTGAGGAAATATCCCGATGACCCTTCCAACGCAGCGGGTGACATTGATTACGCTTGGTGTCGCGGATCTTGAACGTGCGAAACGGTTCTATGGCGCATTGGGATGGAAGCCGGCAGCACAGCAATCTGGCGTGGCCTTTTATCAAATGAACAGTTTGGCCCTGGGGCTGTTTGGGCGCGACGATCTGGCCAAAGATCAGGGCCGCGATGGGGCGACACTGGGCACTGGTGCCATGACGCTGGCGCAAAATTTTGACACCAAAGCGCAGGTTGATGCCGCTTATTCATTGGCGCTGTCCGCCGGGGCACAGCCGCTTAAACCGCCACAAGACGTTTTTTGGGGCGGGTATTCCGGCTATTACGCTGATCTTGACGGGCATGTATGGGAACTGGCGATGAACCCGTTCTGGCCCCTTGCCGCAGATGGGTCGCTGACCTTGCCGAAAGATGATGTATGACACTGACACTCTCGCAGCTCGCACTTTATACCGGCGCGTTATTCGTGTTGTTCCTGACCCCCGGCCCGGTGTGGCTGGCGCTATTGGCGCGCACGCTGACGGGTGGCATGGCAGCGGCCTGGCCTTTGGCAGTGGGCGTCGCGTTGGGCGATGTGTTTTGGTCCGTGTCTGCGATCCTTGGGGTTTCAGTCCTGTTAGAGCTGTATGGCGGGCTGTTGGATCTGCTGCGCTGGGTCGCGGTGATTATGTTCTTGGTGATGGGCGGATTGCTGATCCGCCATGCCGATACGAAAATCGACCAAAATAACCGGCTGACGCGGCCTGGTATTTGGGCGGGATTCATTGCTGGGATCGTTGTGATTATCGGCAATCCAAAGGCCATTTTATTCTATATGGGGCTGCTGCCAACTTTCTTTAATCTGGACCAAATGACCGCCGTTGATATCGGTGTTATCGGGGCGATATCTGCGATTGTTCCGCTGATCGGTAACCTGATGATCGGCGCCTGCGTCGAGCAGATGAGACGGTTTTTCGCCCAGCAGCATGCTGTCGCACGGTTAAATCGGATTGCGGGTGGGCTGATGATTGCCGTTGCCCTGCTGATCGCAGTGACCTGACGCTAAATCTTGTGGCTATCGCGTGACAAACCCGCGCTAAGACACTATAAATCCTGCAACAAAGACAGGATGAACTGGCATGACCGCAGAGCAACCGAATAAATCCGAATACGGCGCAGATTCTATCAAGGTTCTCAGGGGCTTGGAGGCTGTCCGTAAGCGCCCCGGTATGTATATCGGGGATACGGATGACGGGTCCGGCCTGCATCACATGGTTTATGAGGTCGTGGATAACGGCATTGACGAAGCTTTGGCCGGCCATGCCGACTATGTTCGTGTAAAAATTCACGCAGATTCGTCGGTTTCCGTGCGCGACAACGGGCGCGGCATTCCGGTGGGGATCCATGCCGAAGAAGGTGTTTCGGCAGCCGAGGTCATCATGACCCAGCTGCACGCGGGCGGCAAATTTAACAACACCGACGATGATGGCAATGCCTATAAGGTGTCGGGCGGTTTGCATGGCGTGGGCGTCTCGGTCGTCAACGCATTGTCAGATTGGTTGGAACTGACCGTCTGGCGCGATGATAAGATCTATAAGGCCCGTTTTGAAAAGGGCGAATGCGTGGAACATGTGCGCATTGTCGGGGATGCGCCTGGTGAAAAAGGGACCGAAGTCCGGTTCTTGGCCTCGAATAAGCTGACAGACCCGGAAGGCACGTTTTCAAACCTTGATTTCAGCTTTGCGACCTTGGAAAAGCGCCTGCGCGAATTGGCGTTTTTGAACTCTGGCGTGCGTATTCTGATCGAAGATGAACGGCCCGCCGAACCGATCCGCACCGAACTGCATTACGAAGGCGGTGTGCGTGAATTCGTCAAATATCTTGACCGCTCCAAAACCCCGGTGATGGATACGCCCGTCTATATGATCGGTGAGGTTAACGGGATCGGCGTTGAGGTGGCGATGTGGTGGAACGACAGCTACCATGAGACAGTGCTGCCCTTTACCAACAATATCCCGCAGCGCGATGGTGGCACCCATATGGCCGGTTTCCGCGGCGCGCTGACCCGGACGATCAACAACTATGCGCAATCGTCTGGGATTGCGAAGCGTGAAAAGGTCAATTTCACTGGCGATGACGCCCGCGAAGGCCTGACCTGCGTTTTGTCGGTGAAAGTGCCCGATCCGAAATTCTCTAGCCAGACGAAAGATAAGCTGGTGTCGTCGGAAGTGCGACCGGCTGTTGAAAACCTGGTCAATGAAAAGCTGGCCGAGTTCTTTGAGGAAAACCCGGCAGAGGCCAAGCAGATCGTCGGTAAAATCATTGAAGCCGCATTGGCACGCGAAGCGGCCCGTAAGGCGCGTGAATTGACGCGGCGCAAAACGGCGATGGATGTGGCCTCGTTGCCCGGCAAACTGGCCGATTGTCAGGAAAAAGATCCGGCTTTGTCCGAAGTCTTTATTGTCGAGGGTGACTCGGCAGGCGGATCGGCCAAGCAGGGCCGCTCGCGGCAAAATCAGGCGGTTTTGCCGCTACGTGGTAAGATTTTGAACGTGGAGCGCGCACGGTTTGATCGGATGCTATCGTCGGATCAGATTGGCACGCTGATCACAGCTTTGGGCACCGGCATTGGCCGTGACGAATTTAACATCGATAAACTTCGCTACCATAAGATCGTCATCATGACTGATGCGGATGTGGATGGTGCGCATATTCGGACATTGCTGTTGACGTTCTTCTTCCGGCAGATGCCGCAGCTGATCGAACACGGCTATCTGTATATCGCGCAGCCGCCGCTGTATAAGGTTAGCCGGGGCAAGTCAGAGGTCTATCTGAAAGACGAACCGGCACTGGAAGATTACCTGATTGAGCAGGGGATTGATGGGGCCAGCCTGCGCCTTGGCACGGGCGAGACAATCATCGGCCAAGACCTGCTGCGCGTCGTCGAAGAGGCCCGTGTTGTGAAGCGGATTTTGGCCAGCTTCCCAACATATTACCCACGTAATATTCTGGAACAGGCGGGGATCGCAGGCGCGATGGTTCCCGGTGTTCTGGATGGCGATGCGCAAGGCACTGCCGATCGTGTGGCAGAGCGTTTGGATCTGGTCGCGCTGGAATATGAACGCGGCTGGCAGGGGCGTCAGACCCAAGATCACGGTCTGCGGATGACCCGCGTGCTGCGCGGTGTTGAAGAGGTCCGCACCTTGGACGGCGCTGTCATGCGGTCTGGCGAGGCGCGTCGTTTGGCGCAGCACACCGAGACGCTGCGCGAAATCTATAAATCTCCGGCGCAGCTGCATCGCAAAGAACGTCATCAGCTGATCCATGGCCCCTTAGAGTTGCTGGACGCCATCTTGCAAGAGGGCGAAAAGGGTCTGTCCCTGCAGCGCTATAAAGGATTGGGCGAGATGAACCCTGAACAGCTTTGGGAAACCACGCTGGATCCTTCAGCGCGCACCTTGCTGCAGGTGCAGGTGGATGATGTCGCTGAGGCCGATGACATCTTTACCAAGCTGATGGGCGATGTTGTTGAACCCCGCCGCGAATTCATTCAGCAAAACGCATTGACCGTTGAAAACCTTGATTTCTAAGGTTGTGTTGGATCGCGCATATGTTTGCGCGATCCCCATAGGGTCCCGCTCTGGGGACGTCGTGCCGCACTGATGTTCCGAAAAACCCATGTGACTGAGGCGGCGTAAAGCTTACCGCTTTAAGATCACTGTCGTGACCTGCCTTGAAGGGCTGCCAGCGATAAAGTGACGAATGGGATCCGTATCGACGCCGCAGATATGATCATCACTATGCCGTTGGACCCGGCTCTAAGGTTGCCAACCTGCGTATAGCGTTGAGCTGCAAGGGCTTGGCAGCGTTTGCGCGGATAGTGGTTTAGGTGATTACCCTAGGGTGGCACAAAAACAGGATAGGTTCAAAAAAGACCCACCGCGCGATGCGCGACAGGTCTTTTTCAGTTTCATGACTGCTGCGGTGCAATTAGCGCATCAGCAAAATCGGCACGCGGCAGGCCCGGATCATTGCGGTGGTGGTTGATCCGATGATCAGTGAACGGATCCGCGAATGCCCATGCGCCCCCATAACGACCATGTCAAAATTTTCGGCTTCGACAAATTCGCCCAGGGCGGTTTCCGGGTCGCCGGCGATCATTTGCACGCGGGCCTCAATGCCGGCGGCTTTCAGCATTGCCTTGGCATCTTCCAATCCTTTGCGGCCAAAGGACGTTTCGGTTCCTACGGTTACGATATGCACCTCCAGGCCGACAAAGATAGGCGAGCGCGACAGCACATCCATCGCTTTGAGCGCGGATTTACCACCATCATAGGCGATGCAGATCTTTGAAATGGGGCTGAAACCATACGAGGCCACCAAAACCGGCTTCTGTGTCGCGCGTAATACGCGTTCCAGATTGGATCCCAGGTGGCCTTGCGCACGATCATGCTCATCGCCGCGTTTGCCGATCACCACCAGATTGGCATCGCCTTCACGGTCTTTGAGCGTTTCGATCAAATCGCCCTGGCGCAGATGTGTCTGAACCGCCTCAATGGCGCCATCACGCAGGATCTTTTCCGCATCCTCCAAGATGGCGCGGCCACGATGGGCCACCAGCTTGGCGCGTTGCTCATCCAGATCAGATAGCTCTTTCATAAGGGCTGTCCGCGCCCCCAAGGCGATTGATCCAGACAGATCTGCCGATTGCGCTCCGCTATTGCGATCCAGCACATGGATCAGATCGACCGATGCGTTCAGCCGGCCTGCCGCCCAAACCGCGTGATCACAGGTGGACGCCGCATAGGGAGACCCATCCACAAAGGCGATAATTTTCTTATCCATCATCTTGCTCCTTAGTGATCCATCATCGCGTCAAGCGCGCCGGGCTTATCCGCCTGACCGAATTTATCGACCAATGTCTCGGACGCCGCGTTCAGGCCTATGACCTCCACCTGCGCGCCATCGCGGCGGAATTTCAGCACAGCCATATCCAGCGATGAAACCGCAGAAATATCCCAAATATGTGCACGGCTGACATCAATCGTGACACGGTCCAGCACCTCATGAAAATCGAAGGACTTCATGAAGTCCTCGGTCGAGCCATAGAACAGCTGACCTTCAACCGCATAGCTGCGCGCGCGGCCATCTGGCGAAAGGGTGGATGTGACACGGAAATACCGTGCGATTTTTGCGGCAAAGAAGATGCCCGACAGCAGCACGCCGACCAGAACACCAATCGCCAGGTTATGTGTCCAGACCACGACGATCACAGTGGCCAGCATCACCGCGCTAGAGGTTTTGGGATGGTGCTTGAGATCCCGGATCGACGACCAGCTAAACGTCCCGATCGAAACCATGATCATGATCGCGACCAAAGCGGCCATCGGGATCTGGCTGACCCAGGGGCCAAGAACCACACAGAAGATCAACAACATGACGCCTGCAGCGAAGGTGGACAAACGGCCACGGCCGCCGGATTTCACGTTGATCATGGACTGACCAATCATCGCGCAACCCGCCATGCCGCCGATAAACCCGGTAGCAGTATTGGCCAGACCCTGACCGATGCATTCCTGATTGCGGTCTGATGTTGTGTCCGTCAGATCATCAATCAGGTTCTGCGTCATCAGGCTTTCCAGCAGGCCAACAACGGCCACGGCCAGCGCATAGGGGAAGATGATCGCCAATGTTTCAAAATTCAGGGGGATATCCGGGATCAAGAACACTGGCAGCGTGTCGGGCAATGCGCCCATATCGCCCACCGTGCGCACATCCCACCCCAATATCATTGAGGCAGCTGTCAACACGATGATCGCCACGAGTGGCGATGGCACGGTTTTGGTGACACGTGGCAATAGATATATTATCGCCAAAGCGGCCACGATCAGCGGATAGGTCAGCATTGGCACTGCGGCCGGGTCCATCTCTGGCAATTGTGCCATGAAGATCAAGATGGCAAGCGCGTTTACAAAACCGGTCATGACTGATTTGGACACGTAGCGCATGACGAAGCTGATCCGGCTGATCCCGACAGCAATCTGGATCAAACCGGCTAGAACCGTGGCCGCCAATAAATATTGCAGCCCGTGATCGCGCACCAATGTCACCATCAAAACGGCGGTTGCCGCGGTCGCCGCGGAGATCATACCGGGACGTCCCCCCGTGATCGCGCAAATCACCGCAATTGAGAAACTGGCATATAGCCCCACTTTGGGATCAACGCCCGCAATGATTGAAAAGGCAATCGCTTCGGGAATGAGCGCAAGTGCCACGACCAGACCTGACATCAAATCCGGGCGGATATTGCCAAACCATTGTTTGCGATAAGTATCGAAATTCATGTGATGTTATTTCCTGTCCGTAAGCGTCGGAGCGGGCCTACCGGACCCTTTTTGACTGACGTTTGTCGGTTTTCCGGCGGATCGGCGGCCGGACTAGCCTTCTGGGAGTCACACCCAGAACCTTGTGATTGCGTATTGATTACGCAACCGTGACCAAAAGAGCAATCCTACAGCCGCGCTGTGGCAGCGATCACAAGGGTCGATATGCCTTGCCATTTGTAATAAGTATCACATTTGATAACAGATGGGCGAGTTTTAGGCGCCACAAACAGGACCACCCGTTGAGTCGCGGGGAGGATGGGGGTTGCGTGAATAAGCTTTTCAAATTTGGGCTGGGGCTAATGGGGCGCTTGGGTGATGCCAATATCGGGCTGACTGCAGCTGGCGTTGCGTTCTATTCCATGCTTGCGGTATTTCCCGGCATTTCCGCCGTGATCGCGATTTGGACGGCCTTTGCCGATCCCGCGGGTATTCAGGCCTATCTGGCTGTAGCGGATGATTTCATTCCACCAGAGGCCTATCAAATCTTGAATGAACAAATTCAGATGTGGCTGTCACAGCCCGATACCTCGATTGGGTTCGGAACTGTGGTGTCACTGGCCTTCACGCTGTTTTCAGCCCGTGCCGGTGTTGGTGCATTGGTGCTGGGGTTGAATGTGATCCATGGCACTAAGACGCGCAATACGATCTGGTCGATCCTTTTTGCATATTTTATGACGTGCTCGTTGGTCGGGGTCATGCTGACCGCGCTGGCCACGATTGTCATTGTGCCTGTGGTGGTGAATTTTCTACCGTTTCACGCGGTGACCGATCTGATGCTATCAGGCTTGCCCTGGGTGGCGATGTTGCTGCTGATGCTATCAGCGTTGGGTATTTTGTACCGCTATGGCCCGAACACCAAAACGGAAACCCGCGAGCCCTTCTTCACCTACGGTGCGCTTGTGGCCGCGTTGGCATGGGGTGTGGTGTCATTAGGGCTGACATTTTATCTGTCGAATTTTGCAAATTATTCGGCGGTGTACGGTTCTATCGGGGCCGTTATCGCGCTGTTGATGTGGCTGTATCTGTCGGCGCTTGCTGTTCTTTTGGGCGCAGCCTTTAACGCCCAGCTTGCCGAACACCGGGCGCAGTCCAATTCGGCCAACACTACCAAATAGCCTGAGGCTGGTGCCGTCCTGCATGGGCGTCCGTCAGATGGGGCGCTCTCCGCTAGGGTATTCTTGTGTGCCCAACGCATCGGCCAATCGCTGCTGAGCAGAGCCGGGGCGGAGCGGCTTTTGTTGGCTGGTATGGGGTTTCCAGCCAGTCAACCACACCATATCAAAGGTGGCTGTGACCCTACCTTGGTCATCACAATGGGCATCGACATAGCGTTGTAAGGCCTCGATCAGCACCGTTCGGCGGGTGAAATGTCGGATACGGCCGTTCAGCGCGTTACCTTCCCCCATATGCCGCAAATCACGCAGCAGCGTCATCGGATCGCTATATTTCACATGGCGGGTCACGGTATCGGCTACAGGCAAAGCCAGCCCAACACGCTGAATTAAGGCGCCCAATTCGCGGATTTCACCCATTGGCAATACACGCGGGCTTAGCCCGCCGCTGACGGCAATCTCGGCCTCTGCGAGGCAGGCGCGCAGCTCGGACAGGGTCCGCCCGCCAAACATCACGCATAAAAACAGCCCATCTGGTTTCAACGCCCGGGCGGCTTGCACCATTTGTCCGACGGGATCATTGGCCCAATGCAGGCACATGGCATGAACAACAAGGTCATGCGCCCCGTCCTCCAGATCTAGCCGGTCTGTATCGGCCACCACTTTGGCACCGGGCAGCACATCTGCGAAAACAGATGGGAAAGGGGTGATTAGGGCTGGAGATGTAAACTCCTTATTAACCTCAAGCAGTCTTTCCTGAAGCTCGACCGCCGCATCCTCGTGCAAGAACAGTTCCGGCCCGGCGCGTAATGCGCGGGCGCGTTGGCGGGTCAGCATATCTCGATCTGATAGAAGCGGAGGCTGTGACATGATAGGGGGCGACCTTACACTAAGTTCCAACGCGCTGCGGCACAGGGTGCGTCGTGGCATCCAAACCGGGCTTAGGCTGATTTACCCGCCACGTTGCATGGCTTGCAATGCCCATGTGACCCAAGACGGCGCGTTATGCCCGATCTGCTGGACCCAGACGCCGTTTCTGGCCGGGCTTGGCTGTGACGCGTGTGGTGCGCCACTGCCGGGCGGATCAGATCGTGCAGAGCTGTGTGATGATTGCCTTATGACACCGCGACCTTGGTCGCAGGGGCGCGCGGCATTACGCTATGATGGGCCCGTAAGGCGCATGATTTTGGCATTCAAACACGGGGATCGCACGGATCTCGCGCGGCCCTTTGCGGCGTGGATGGCGCATGCAGGGGCTGATTTGTTCACCGCTGATGCGGTATTGGTGCCGATCCCACTGCACCGGCTACGGCTGATTCACCGCCGCTATAATCAGGCTGCGCTGCTTGCCGCGGAATTGGCTGGGATGGCTAAGATATGTCATATGCCAGACCTGTTTACCCGCCGCCGCACAACCACCCAAGAAGGTAAAAACCGCACACAACGCTTTGCCAATCTGACCGGGGCGATCCAGCTACGCCAAAATCGGCAATTCAGCGTGGTGGGGCGGCACCTGATTTTGATCGATGATGTGATGACCTCTGGCGCGACGTTTCATGCCGCAACCGATGCAGCCCTTGAAGCCGGTGCTGCGCGTGTCGATATCCTAAGCCTTGCACGCGTTGCCAAGCCGGGCTGACTTCGTATAGTTCCACATGAAACATTCCGTGCTTACCGCAACAATTTTACAATGCGATAAGCGGCACGCCCCAGAATAGGATCACGAAGATGACCACTCTTGAAATCTATACCACCAAAACCTGCCCATTTTGCGTCGCGGCCAAGCGGTTGCTGGACAAAAAAGGCGTCACCTATACCGAAATCGATGTGGGGGCGGCGCCTGAAATTCGTCAGGCGATGACCAAACGCGCAGGCGGTCGCACATCTGTGCCACAGGTGTTTGTCGGCGATATCCATATTGGCGGATGTGATGATCTGCACGCGGCCGAAGACAACGGCACGCTTGAAAAGCTTTTGGCTGCTTAAGGACGGACCCCTTATGCCCCGCGCGCGCGAAAACTGCCATGAATGATTCCGTTGATCCGTTAGCCGGTGCATTGTTCTCTGAGGTTTTTATGGCCGACCAGTTGGCACGAAACCTGGTCAGCCGGACCTTGCCCAAAGGGATGGAGATCTCCCATTTTTCTGTGCTGAATCATCTGGCGCATTATGGGGAAGAACGCACACCGGCCCAATTGGCGGCGGCGTTCCATGTCACGCGCGGGGCGATGACAAATACTTTGTCCAAACTGGTTTGGGCCGGGCATGTGCATATCCGGCCTGACTGGGATGATGCCCGGCGTAAATTCGTAGCAATCAGCCCGGCAGGCCGGGCGGCACGTGATACTGCCGTGGCTGCGTTCATGCCGGCAATCACCGAAATCGTGCGTGATATTGGCTCTGATAAGATAAAGTTGGCCTTGCCGGTTCTGCGCGAATTACGGCTTAAGCTGGAAAATTCGATGCTGGTGAATACGCGCTGATATCGTGTCAGTTTTTCTCTTGCGCGGTTATGGCAGAGCCTTTAAAGACCGTTTCGCATAGTCCAATCGACTCAGTTCTGACCGGCGTATGAAAGCCGTGTTGCGATCGGGCGTAGCGGCCAATGCACAGGATGCCGGTGTAGCTCATCAGGTAGAGCACATCATTCGTAATGATGGGGTAGTAGGTTCGAGTCCTATCACCGGCACCACTTTTCCTTAGGCGTCAAGTTAATCCATTGCGATATAACGATATTACCCTGTGATGTCCCTGCCAGATGCATCTGTTTTCGGCCGGGCACCTTGCGTATGGCGGGGATTGTGCCGTGCATCCTTCACATTTCAACACGTGGCGTTGCGGGGCTTGACCCTCCCCCCCGTGCCGTGACTTATACCGCTATGGCGATACGAACAGGCAAGAAAAAGAAGGCGGCACAGCGCAGCAAAAAGCCCCCGATGCTGGTGCGTTGGGTGGATTGGCTGTGGCATTGGGCATGGCGCATCGGGCTGGGGGTTGCGGCAGCGATTTTGGCGCTTGTGGTGTTGTTCAACGTGATCAACCCACCGATTACATTGACAATTTTGCACGAAATACGCCGCCTTGGCAGTGTGGATCGGCAATGGACTGCCGTGGATGAGATTGCGCCAGTGATGCTGCGTTCTGTCGTGGCGGCAGAGGATGCGAATTTTTGTCAGCACTGGGGATTTGATATGGGCGCGATCCGGCAGGCGATTGACACTGGGTCATCGCGCGGCGCGTCGACTTTGTCGCAGCAGGTCGTGAAGAATGTGTTTTTGTGGCAAGACCGTAGTTGGCTGCGCAAGGCGCTAGAGGCGGCGATTACCCCCGTTGGTGAAGCGATTTGGTCCAAGCGCCGTATTTTGGAGCTGTATCTGAATATTGCAGAGTTTGATGAAGGCGTGTTCGGAATTAATGCGGCAGCGTTTCGATATTTCAGAACCACGCCAGATCAACTGACACCGCGCCAAGCCGCCCTTTTGGCGGCGATTTTACCGGATCCCAAGGGACGAAATGCGGCCAGCCCGTCGGGCTTTGTGTCTCGCCGTGCGGCTGCGATCATGGATGGGGCAGAAACCATCCGCCGCGATGGCCGTGCGGATTGCTTTGAATAAACGCAGGCTTTATGTGGCAGTGCTGGAATGCGTCGTGTGACGTGTAAAATTGCAATAACTCTCCTTTTGGTTGTTAAGGTTTCGTTTTCTCACCCTCCTTAGGTTGTTGTCAGGGACGCATTACAGCACAGGAGGTTGGGATGAGTATGGAACGCCCAGAACGCGGCCAAACACAAGGCGATAATGTGATGGACGCCGCGACCACGGCATCGACGGCAGCTTCAACCGCTGCGGCAGCGATGACGGCGGACGAATTCTATTTTGTTAGCTTCGACGAGGCCCCAAGCATGGCAGAAGATGCTGCTTTTTGGGAAGCCATCGCCATGTCGACGGAAGAACCGCCAAATGAACTGGATGCGATTTTCGAGAATTATTCCAGCCATCCAGAGGATTTCTCGATGGATGACGCGGTGGAATATAGCGAAGTGTCAGAGGGCGATCCGGGGATGTAACCCCCCGGATTGCCACTTTGGATGGTCAACCTTGTGCCTTACGTAGGGCATCAAATGCGGCAAGGTCTGAAATCAGCGCCTGCATCTGTGTGATCGGGATCATATTGGGACCATCGGAGGGCGCATTATCCGGGTCTTCGTGGGTCTCGATAAATAATGCTGATACACCAACGGCACAGGCTGCCCGCGCCAGTACCGGCGCGAATTCACGTTGTCCGCCGCTTGTGGTCCCTTGTCCGCCCGGCTGCTGTACCGAATGCGTGGCATCAAAAACTGTGGGATATCCGGTCTGTGCCATGATCGGCAATCCGCGGAAATCCGACACAAGCGTGTTATAGCCAAAGGATGTGCCGCGATCGCAAAGCATGATCCGTTCGTTCCCGGTGGAAGCAATCTTTGCGGCCACATTGCCCATATCCCAAGGTGCCAGGAATTGGCCCTTTTTCACATTGATCGCACAGCCGGTCTTGCCCGCCGCCAGCAACAGATCGGTTTGCCGACATAGGAACGCGGGAATTTGAATGACATCGACAGCTTCGCCAACGGCGGCGCATTGACCAGCATCGTGAACATCGGTGATCACCGGAACGTTAAATTCGCGCCCGATCGTTGACAGTACGTGCAGCCCTTCGTCCATTCCCATGCCGCGCTGTGTCCCCAAGGAAGAACGATTGGCCTTATCATAGCTGCCCTTAAAGATAAATTTGATGCCCGACGGCGCGCAGGCTTCGGCAATTTTCTCGGCCATCATCCGGGCGTGATCCAGGCTTTCCAACTGGCAGGGTCCGGCAATCAAGGCAAAGGGCTGTTGCCCGCCTACACGAATATCGCCAATTTCGATGATTTTTTGATCGGTCATTTTTGCTCCCCTTTACAGGTCAATTTACATTACACCGCTGCGCAGGAAATCATGAACATGCAGCACACCAAGCGGCTTGCCTTGATCCGCCACCAGCAAGGCCGTGATTTTCTTTTGGTTCAGGATCGCCAGCGCTTCGGCGGCAAGCATGTCAGGACCCACAGTGATGGGTGTTTTATTCGCAACCTGTCCCGCACTCGCCTGCATCAACCCATCCATATTGCGCCGTAAGTCACCATCTGAAATGACGCCGAACAAAGCCCCATCTTGCATGACGATCGCAAGCCCCAAACCTTTGGATGTCATTTCCAGCAGCACCTCGCTCATCGGGGTGCCCGTTTCAACAAAGGGCAAGGATGCGCTGCCATGCATCATTTCAGACACGCGGCGCATCTGCGCACCCAGCTTTCCGCCTGGATGAAACACGCCAAAATCGGTGCTTTTAAAACCACGTTTTTCCATCAGCGCCACGGCCATCGCATCGCCCAGCGCCAATGTCAGAGTTGTCGAGGTTGTGGGGGCCATGCCAATCGGGCATGCCTCTGGCAGCTTTGGCAACGCCAATTTATAGGTGGCTGCTTGCATTAAAGTGCTGTTGGCATTCGATGAAATGGCAATCATCGGGATTGAAAATCGCTGCGTATGGTAGATCATATCGCGCAGTTCCGCCGTCTCGCCAGAGTTTGAGATCAGAACGCACATATCGGCCTCGGTCACCATGCCCAAATCCCCGTGGCTCGCCTCGGCGGCATGGACAAAGAAGGACGGCGTGCCGGTCGACGCAAGCGTTGCCGCAATTTTGCGCCCGATATGACCTGATTTCCCAATGCCGCAAATGATTACACGGCCTTTAATCCGCAAAATATGCTCCAAGGCAGGAACGAAATCTGCGGGCAAATGTGTTGCCAAATGCGTCACCGCTTCTCCCTCCAGGGTCAGGACATGGCGCGCGGCAGCTATCATCTGATCATCGGTCATCTTGGGCCTCATCGTGATCTGTGTTGCGCCCGATTACCACGGCAACGCGGGCAAAGCCATCGACAGACGCAGGAAAGCCGCAACACAGCGCACGCCCGCGCGACGTCTTGCTAATGCATCGCAGCCTAGCGTCACACGATCCCTTAACCTGGAGCCAACACCGATGCCCGATCGCTCAGATAACCTATCGCTGCCGTATATTCAGCCCTCACAAGCGCAAAAACATGTCACTCATAATGAGGCCGTTCGCCTGCTGGATGCGCTGGTTCAATTGGCTGTTGAAAGCCTTTCATTGTCCGGCCCGCCGGCCGTGCCGCAAGCGGGCCAACGGTTTATTGTTCCAGCAGGTGGCACGCAGGCCTGGGCTGGTCAAGACCACAGGATTGCGATTTGGCAAGACACGGCATGGGCATTTTTGACCCCGTCAGAGGGCTGGCAAGCCTGGGTCGTCGATGATGGGGCGGTTGCGGTGTATCATGACGGGCAGTGGCAGCCGGTTACCGCGCGGTTAAATGTGTCGTTACTGGGGGTAAATACTGCCGCTGATGCCACAAACCGTCTGGCCAGCGCGGCTGATGCGACCTTATTAACCCATGTTGGGGCTGGCCATCAGCTGAAGCTGAACAAAGCGACGGCGACTGATACGGCGAGTTTGCTGTTCCAATCTAACTGGGCGGGGCGCGCCGAAATGGGGCTGACCGGTGGCGATGGCTTTACGGTAAAGGTCAGCGAAGACGGTGTGGCGTGGCATGATGCAATGACCGTCGATCCGGCCTCCGGACGCCCTGCGTTTACGCAAGGTGCGCAGATCCTTGGACCGCTGACCGGGCCGGGGATTGTCGGTCCGCAGGGCAGTGATGCAGTGATTGAACAGGGCGAAAATGCGAATGGCCGCTTTACTCGTCTGGCAAGTGGTTTGCAGATCTGCGAAAGCCCAGACATTCCTTTGACGCAAGTAAATGCTGCATATGGGGGGGTGTTCGGATCTGAAACCCAGACATGGGGTTTTCCTGAAGCATTTGTCGCGCCGCCCTCAGCCACGGGCAGTTGCAGCACAGACGTCTGGCTGACGCCAAGCACAACCCAAACCGCATGTGTATTCCGCGCCCTCAGCTATGCGGTGCAGCCCCTTGGTGATGTGGCGCGGCTGGTAGCGATTGGGCGTTGGAAGTGATCTGCCTAATCCACTTGCATTGCGTTGCGATTAAGCCCGGTGAATAGGCGGGGTTTAGGCTGTAGGTCACTGTGAGTTCATGTGTCAAACTTTCCCCCCAGGACCGCTGGACCCGGCGTGATGGCCAGCCTAAGCTTTGGGAAATACCAGATATTTTCAAGCCGGAAAGCCAGCCTCAATGTCCAAGACGCATGGATCGCTAAGTGTTCGCCTGTCGCAACTGCTCCGCCAAGTCTACCCGGAATTCGACAGTGATGTGATGGCGAGCAAGGTTATCGAATGCTTTTGGCCCGAGGGGGCATCCCGGCGCAAACGCCCCCGTGCGCCGGGGAATAATCTGTGGTCACAGCGTGATGCGATGTTGATCACCTATGGTGATTCTATCGTAGATGGGTCGCATAAGCCGCTTGATTTGTTGAATGATTTCCTGCTCAGCTATATGAAAGGGGTCACCAACGGCGTGCATATTTTGCCGTTTTTTCCCTATACCTCTGACGATGGTTTTGCGGTTACAGATTACACCAAGGTGAATTCAACACTGGGGGATTGGCCGGATATTTCGCGGATCGGGTCGGAATTTCACCTCATGTCCGATTTGGTGTTGAACCATGTGTCCAGCCAGGGCGTGTGGTTTAACGCCTATCGCCAAGGTCAATCGCCCTTTGATGGGTTCTTTTTTGAGGCCTCTCCCGATGACGATGTCACCATGGTCACCCGCCCGCGCACAACGCCACTGCTGCAATCGGTTGAGACAGCGAATGGTGAAAAACACGTCTGGTGCACATTTAGCCATGATCAAATCGATCTGAATTTCAAAAATCCCGAAGTTCTGTTTGAGATTTTGCGGATCATTCGCCTGCATATTGACCAAGGGGTGCGGGTGCTGCGCCTGGATGCGGTTGCGTTCTTGTGGAAAGAAATCGGCACCAATTGCATCCATCTTCCCCAGACCCATACGATCATCAAATTGATGCGCGTTCTGTGCGACTATGCGTCCGAGAACGTTATTCTATTGACGGAAACGAATGTGCCAAAGGCCGAGAACCTGTCATATTTCGGTAATCAGGATGAGGCGCATGCGGTCTATAACTTCCCGTTGCCGCCGCTTATTCTTCACGCGATGATGTCGGGGACGGCGAAATATCTGCTCAATTGGCAGCGCACGATGCCGCCCGCGCCGCTGGGCTGCGCCTATCTCAATTTTACCGCCAGCCATGATGGCATCGGGATGCGCCCGGCGGAAGGGTTGCTGCCCGAGGATGAAAAAGCCCGCGTGATCGACACTATCCGGCAGGTTGGCGGCCTTGTTTCAATGCGCTCCATGCCCGATGGCAGCGAAAGTCCATATGAGCTGAACTGCGGCTTCTTCGCCGCCATGTCACGCACATTTAAGGGCACAGATGATTTGCATATTCGCCGGTTCCTGTGTTCGCAAACCATCGTCATGTCGCTTGAAGGTATTCCGGCATTCTATATCCATTCCCTTCTGGCGACCCCAAATGATCTGGAGGCGGTGGAGCGTCGGGGCATGAACCGGGCGATCAACCGGCACAAATGGCATTACCCAGAGCTGCGCGCGAAACTGGCCGATTATGAAACCGATCAGGCGCGTGTTCTGGGCGCGATGTCAGAACGGCTGCGATTGCGGTCGCGCCAGCCTGCGTTGCACCCCAATGCGACACAGTTCACGCTGCAACTGGATCCCAGGATCTTTGGCATTTGGCGCCAATCTTTGGATCGCGCGCAGTCCATTTTCGCGCTGCATAATGTGTCGGGTGAAGAGGTGATGCTGCCGCCGGGAACATTGAACCTGATTGACGGACAAAAATGGTTCGATCTGCTTTCGGGTGAAGATATGCTGGGTGGGGCCGATGACGGGTTGGTTATGGCCCCCTATCAATGTCGTTGGATTACCAACCGGGCGTGACCCGGTTGGCCATCGCGCGTTACTGATATTCTGCCTCATCCGCGGCAACCGCCTTGCGGAAATCTGACAGGAAATTGGGGTCGGCTGCGTGGACGCGGTTCCATGTGGGGATGAAGGGCGTTTCTTCTGGGTGTTCGATAAATATATGCCCGGCCCGCACCAGATTTTCCGCAAACATTTCGATCGTTTGCTCTTCTGTATGGCGGTCGAATTTCAGCCCGTTCATCTGCGCATCATTGTAATAGCATTCCAGCAGATCCAGGGCGCGGCGGTAGTATGTCGCCTTCAAAGAGCGGAACGTATTGGGTGTGAACACCGTGCCATCGGCGGCCAGCTTGCGGAATACCGCTTTGCAAATATCGGTCGACATACGGTTCAGCCCGGTTGCGGCGTCTTCTTTTGATGTCTCTTGATGTTTGTGATCATAGCTGTCTGCGATCTCAACCTGACAGACCTGTCCCCGGCCAAGATTGCGCCATGCCTCTGATAGAACGCCGATTTCTAGCCCCCAATCCGACGGGATGCGCAAGTCTGGCAACATCTGGGTGCGCATCGCAAATTCACCTGACAGGATGTAGCGGAAGCTGCGTAGAAAATCGATATAGTCGCGGTCCCCGATCACCCGCTTCAGCGCGATCAGCAACGGGCTGACCAGCAGCCGCGTGACCCGACCGTTCAACTTGCCGTCCCCAACGCGGGCATAATAGCCTTTCGACAGCTGATATGGGAAAGAGGGATTGGCCACAGGATAGACCAGACGGTCCAGCATCTCGCGTTTATAGGTGACGATGTCGCAATCGTGAATCGCCATTACGGCACTGTCCGCACAGGCAATCATATAGCCCATGCAGCCCCACACATTTTTGCCTTTGCCTGGCTCTTGCGGTGCCAACCCCAGCTTTTGAAGCCGTTCGTTTAGCTGCAGCATCCGCGGGCTGTCATTCCAGATCACGGTGGTTTGTTGCGGCAAGACCGAGAAAAATTGACGCGCATGGCGATACTCGGCCTCTGATGCGCGATCCAATCCGACAATAATCCGGTGCAGATAGCTGACGCTGCTCAATTCTTGCAAAATATTCGCAAGGGCCGGTCCCTCCAGCTCAGAATACAGGCTAGGAAGAATCAGCGATATTTTGCGATTTTGTGCATAAGTTTCAAGCTCATAGACCAGCTCATCGTTTGAGCGAACCCGCAGATTATGAAACTGCGCGATGTTCCCGTTTTGTTGGAAATCGGCCATTTAGCTCTCCTGCTGAGGGATATTGTTCAAAATATCCATAATTTCTTCGTTCCAGCCCGCAGGGCCGGGCAATCGGCTTCGGCGGATTTTACCATCGGCTTCGCCCGCCAATTGTGGCAACCTGGGGCTGTGGTCATTGTGAATGACGACGCCGATATCCGCCGCTTCCAACATTTCAACATCATTGGGGGCATCGCCCAGCGCGATTGTGACATCCGCCTGATATTGCGCGATAATCTGCCGCATCTGATCCGCTTTGGTTCCCCCCAGAGAGAGGGTCAAAAAACGCCCACCGCGCCGCGCATGAATGCCATCCTTTTTCAATACCGATAGAAACTCCTGCAGCTGGGCATCTGTTCCTGACCAAAGCCCAGGTTCACTAAAACACCGTTTACGGGCATTTTGTGCCGCCACGAGGGGCAGGCCTGTGGCATCGGCAATATCGGCATCCGACATGTCCCCGAACCCGGTAAAACACTGCCGCAGCTCTGGTGGCAGTGTCGAAAGGCGGTGACGAATGGTCGCGTAGCTGTGTGTTGTGCCGGCACCCTGTCCGGGCACCAGGATATCCGCCCCGTTTTCCACAATCGCAGGGGTGTCCCCCAGCCCAAGCTGCGCATGAATTTGCGCCATCTCTGCCCCGGTTTTAGAGCTGGCCAGGATCAGTGGAATTTGACGCGTGCGCAACGCCGTCAAGGCAGGCATCGCGGGCTGAAAGCTGTAAGTCGCGTGGTCCAACAACGTCCCGTCAAGATCGGTGAATACCAATAGCTTCATTTCAACCCCATGACTGCGCGACATATGCTCTGCGCAAACAGTAGACACATTTCGCAGGCATATGAAACCGGCACACAGTATTTTGTGCATTTCCGTAGGGTTGGCCGTCACGTGGCGGGTATAGAAGCGGCGTTTTTCAGCAAGAACAGCCCGCAGAACTGCCGGTTGCAGCGGATATATACGCCCCGCCGTTCCCGGTCTGTCCGCGATACGGTTGGCCCTGGGCAGGAAACCCGCTAAATCCTATTGGGCAGCGATTGGGATAAGGAAACGGCGATGAAACGGGCGTGGCAAAGAATGCTTTCGGGACGCAGGTTGGACCTGCTGGACCCGACCCCGATGGATGTCGAAATCGAAGACATTGCGCATGGGTTGTCCTTTGTCGCGCGTTGGAACGGGCAAACGCATGGCGATTGGGCCTATTCCGTTGCTGAACATTCGATCCTTGTGGCAGATATTTTTCATTTGACGGACCCGGTAATCGAGCCGAAATGGCAGCTTGCCGCGCTGCTGCATGATGCGGCTGAATATGTTCTGGGCGACATGATATCACCCGTCAAAGCCGCGATTGGACAAGATTACGGTGTCCTGGACGCCCGGTTGACGGCGGCAATCCATCTGCGCTTCGGGCTGCCAGCGGTGCTGCCGCAACATATCAAACGTAAGATCAAAAAGGCGGATATTATTTCTGCCCGGCTGGAGGCAGAGCGCCTTGCAGGATTTTCGACACAGGAGGCCGACAGGATTTTCGGTAAAATCGACCCGGAACTGTCGCAGAAATTGGATTTGCATCTGCGCCCGCCTATGCAGGTGCGCGCCGCATTCACCGCGCGTCACCATAAGCTGCTGCACCTGATCGGCTAGGTCACATCATTGGCCGCTTCAGGCTGGTGCGAAGCAGTTCCAGCTCTTGTTCAGCGCGCCGTTTGCGTTCTTCGTGAGCGTGTCGGTTGAAGCCCTGGTGATGTGATGGCGCCGTTCCGTGATACCCGGTGGCGGTTTTGATGATCTGATTCATAATCCCAAACATGTCATCTCTCCTGTGATGCGATGGGATAAGATTGGCACTGCAGTGTAGATAAAAGCGACTCTTGAAAACTTGACGCTTGTTAGGCAGACTTACAATATGGATTGGAAAGAGATACCTTCGCTTGCGGCGTTGCGCGCCTTTGAGGCTGCGGCACGCAATGCCAGCCTGTCCGCAGCTGCGCGGGAGCTAAACGTAACCCATGCCGCTATCGCGCAGCACATCACGGGCCTGTCCGCCCATTTCGGTGAGGCATTGCTGCAGCGGCAGGGCAACCGGATGGTGACAACCCCAACCGGCCAGATTTTGGCACAAGGTCTAAGCGCAGGATTTGGCCAAATCGCGGAAACCGTGCATATGATCAATCAGACGAAATCCAATGCGCCGTTAAAAATCACCACCACCGCTAATTTTGCAGATTTCTGGCTGATGCCGCGCCTGCCGGGGTTTTGGCGCGATCACCCTGATGTGCCTTTGTCGATCGAGGTCACCAATACCGTGGTGGATCTGCGCCACTCCACCGCTGATCTGGCCATCCGCTTTGGGCAAGGGAACTGGCCCGGTGTCGACAGTAAGCAGGTCTTTCCGGTGGTCTTGACCATCTGTGCCGCACCAACAATGCTGCAGGCCCACCCGGAAATGGTCTCTGGCGATTTCAGTCAGGTGGAATGGGTTCTTGAAGACAATTTTGCCGAAGGCGAGAATTGGTTGAAAGACAACGGAATGATCGGGGCCGATAGCATGGTGCGCCGCGTCCCCACACAAGGCAGCGCGCGCGCGCTGGTCAAAGCGGGGGCTGCCGCCTCTATCCTGTTTGACGGAATGATTGAAGAAGAGCTCTCGTCCGGGAGCGTTGTGGCATTGGGGAAAAGCCGAATCGGACGCTTTGGCTATTACACCGTGACGCGCAAAGGCACGGTGTCAAAGCAACGTGAGATCTTTGTAAAATGGCTTACAAAATTGGCGAAATCTGCCAATGCGCCCAATCAGTTCCACAAAGGCACGGGGCTATAGGTGGTGGTCAGGTGCGAACCGCTACATGTGGTTGGCTTTTCAAGTTTGCCTAAAATTCACCACAGTTTTTGATGCAAACCCGCACCAGTTTGCCCCAGAACTGGCGCAATCAGGGGTGTAAATGTTAACGGAAGATTGCCAGCGCAAAGGAACTTGGGCAAATTTAAGGCAAGAATGAGGCAAGCCGCCTAAAGCGGCACAGTCCGGAACAAGGCCCCAGATAGAATTGGCCACCCGAGACGAGAGGAAAGCGCAGTGTTGTCACGTTTAGCGGGTGCGCTTTTGCGCGCGGTTTTGGTTGTATTGATTTTGACGTTGCCAGCCATGCTGGTGCCGTCAGTCTCTGCGGATACTGCGCAAATTGTGGCGTTGATTGCGATTTTTGCAGCGGCCCTGACCTTCTTTGAATATGCGTCGGTCTATCCCGGATTGATCGAATTTCGTGATGCGCCGCCCTTTAACCGTATCCGTTTCCTGTCCCTGCTGGCGATTGTCCTGCTACTGTCGCTATCCGCACAGGCACGAATTGCCCCAACCACGTTAACCCAGTTGATTGAGGCGCTGGGCTCTGCCGTTGGGCGGATGATGGATTTTCCTTACAGTCCGATACGTTTGCTGCGCCTGACCTTGCCCACGGATGCCAGCTTCAACCAGGTGACTTTGCTGCGGGCAGCCGCCGGGCTGTCATTTTGTATCTCTACGATTATGCTTGTGGCGTTTTATTGCGCGATGCGCATTGGTGGATGGCCCACGGGGCGGGGCAGCTTTAACGTCTGGGTGAATCTGCCAACATTCGATCCGACCGCAGGCGGGGATGTTATTGAACGTCTGCGCCGTGATGCATTGTATAATATCAGCCTTGGCATTTTGCTGCCCTTCGTCATTCCTGCGACGATCAAAGCAATCTCGGTCGGGATTACCGATATTGCGCCGCAAAGCGCACATACGATGATTTGGGTGGTCACAGCATGGAGCTTCATTCCCGCAAGCCTGTTTATGCGCGGTATGGCGATCAATCGCATCGCCCAAATGATCGAAGACAAGCGCCGGACCACCGATGCCGATCCTTATATGTCGGCGCATTCGGCCTGATCTTCACGGGTATTGGCGCTGCAGCCAATGCCGATATCACGGTGGCAAGTTTTGGGGCAGAACTGTCGCGGCAAGGGCCGGGGCTTTTGTACCGTGATATTGTGTCAGGGGATGATCCACAGGTGCAGGCCGCGATTGCAGTGATTGCGTCGCAAAACCCGGATATTTTATTGCTGACCGGATTTGACTGGGACGCGCAAGGTTTGGCCTTGGCGGCGTTTCAGGCGCAATTGACCGCTGCGGGCAGTGACTATCCGTATCATTATGCGCCCCGTCCCAATAGCGGCATGGACAGCGGGCATGATTTGGATGGCGATGGGCGTGATGGCGGCCCACGGGATGCACAGGGTTATGGCCGTTTTTCGGGCGATGGGGGGATGGCGCTGCTGTCCCGTTTCCCGGTTGATCAGGCGCATAGCCGGGACTTTTCGGATCTGTTATGGGCGGATCTGCCGGAGACCAAGTTGACGTCAGAGGATCCCGGCTGGCAGGTGCAACGGCTGTCCTCGGTCGCGCATTGGGACGTTGCAGTCAGGGTGCACGAGACGCCGCTACATCTATGGGCAATGTCGGCCACCCCGCCTGTCTTCGATGGTCCCGAGGATCGCAATGGTCGGCGCAACCATGATGAGCTGGCCTTTTGGTCACGATATCTGGATGGCCGTTTGCCATGGGCGCCAGTGCCGCAGCCTTTTGTATTATTAGGAGATTTCCAAATTGATCCCGCCAAGGGGCAGGGACAAACGGCCGCGATTGACACTTTGTTGGCGGATGCGCGTCTGCAAGACCCGTTGCCGGGCGCCAATACCGTGCAATATGATCCGGCAGGGGTCGGCGCGCTGCGTGTGGATTACGTCCTACCCAGCCGCCAGATCACGGTGTTGGATGCCGGCGTGATCTGGCCAATCGATGGGCCATTGGCCCAAGCTGCACAGCAGGCATCGCGTCACAAAATGGTTTGGGTCAGCATCGCCTGGCCATGAGCGGCAAGTCGGGGTGCCTCACGTGCGGCTTGTCCCTGTGGCACGACCTTCATGCCCCGGAAATACAGATGTTCAAACACGATGCGCTGCAGCGATTTGACGCGATGATCAGGGAACAGAACCCGGAACACCGTATCATCCACCGCATGGGGCATTTTATACAGGTAGCGGTTTGCCCGCATCTGCCGCGCCTGCACAGAGAAGGGTGCACATAGCGCGTCCGTCCCCCAGTGATAGCCACGCAGATTGATCTTGCGGTTCAGCTGCTCTTCCAGTTCGGCTGCCAGATCCTGGGCCGAGAAACGGGCGCCGGGATAGGGCACCTCCAGAAAGCCGGAATGGCGGTCTGCTGTTTCGGCCAAAGACACGGCGATCTGCGTCATATCTTCCAGATCCGCGTGAATATGGGGCACGGACGCCGGGCCCAGCGCGGTGACATAGCCTTTGGACAGGCCCGATAAAATTACACGGTTCATCAAGGTATTGCGCGCGCCTGGCATGACGAAATCACCCGCACGCAAAATCACGATCGCGCGTTCGCGGTCGATGGCATCGCGGTAGCGCGCTTCGGCTTCGGCACGAAGATGACCGCGCTGCGTGACCGGTGCAGCAGCCATGTCAGGGCCCCATGGCGCAGGCTGACGGCCGTAGATCAGGAAATTCCCCGGCACCATGATAGAGGCACCGGAATTGCGCGATGCCGCTATGACAGCCTGTGTCAGCTCGGGCAATTCGCGTTGCAAATCCGCGGTTGCGGGCGGGTTCATCGCATTGACGATCCATCGGGCCCCGCGTGCGGCGACGGACATATCTGAGCCACGTCTATAGCGATCCACGTCCCAGCCAGCCGCACGAAAGGCGCGAGCACAGGCGGCACCAAACAGCCCCCCCATACCCAAAATCAGAATCCTGCGTGACATTGAATTATCCATTTCTGCTCATTTCCCCCATCATGCAGGTCGCATCGGTAATGCGCGACCGTCTCGACTTCACGAATGCGAAACATTGCCCATACCCTTGCGGCAGGTGGCGGGTGTTTGCCGGTCTTGCGATCTTTGCCGCGGGTGGCATGCGCTTTGGTCCTTGGAAACAGGAGACTCCTGAAAGGTTAAGGATCCATTAACTACATTTAGTGGTTTGAATGTGTTTGGGCACAATTCATGCAGCGCGGAACGCTTGACCCGGCATCTCCCTTTGGCTACGCCGCTTACGACCCTTTTTCTGCGGGAGATAACGCATGTCTAACCCCTCCATTCTCATCTTGGCCGGTGACGGCATTGGCCCCGAAGTCATGGACGAGGTGAAGAAAATCATCACCTGGTTTGGTGCCAAGCGCGATCTGGCGTTTGATGTCAGCGAAGATTTGGTGGGCGGCGCCGCCTATGATGCGCATGGCACGCCATTGACCGACGCCACGATGGATAAGGCGCAAAACGTTGACGCCGTTCTTTTGGGCGCAGTGGGTGGCCCGAAATATGACGTTCTTGATTTTAGCGTGAAGCCAGAACGTGGGCTGCTGCGTTTGCGTAAAGAGATGGATCTGTTTGCAAACCTGCGCCCGGCACAATGTTTCGATGCGCTCGCCGATTTCTCGTCGCTGAAAAAAGACGTGGTCGCCGGTCTGGATATCATGATCGTGCGCGAATTGACCTCTGGCATCTATTTCGGTGAGCCGCGCGGGATCATCGTAGAAAATAACGAACGCGTCGGCATTAACACGCAGCGTTACACGGAATCGGAAATTGAGCGCGTGGCACGTTCCGCGTTCGAACTGGCCAAGCGCCGTGGCAACAAGGTCTGCTCAATGGAGAAGGCCAATGTGATGGAATCGGGGATTTTGTGGCGCGAAGTCGTGCAGAAAATCCATGATGAGGAATATCCAGAGGTCGAGCTGTCGCATATGTATGCCGATGCCGGCGCGATGCAGCTGTGTCGTTGGCCCAAACAGTTCGATGTTATTGTGACCGACAACTTGTTCGGCGATCTGCTTTCGGATGCGGCGGCAATGTTGACAGGGTCGCTTGGCATGCTGCCTTCTGCGTCGCTGGGCGCGCCGATGGCGAATGGCCGTCCCAAGGCCATGTATGAGCCGGTGCATGGCTCTGCCCCCGATATTGCGGGTGAAGGCAAGGCAAACCCGATCGCATGTATCCTTAGCTTCTCGATGGCGCTGCGCTATAGCTTCGATTTGGGTGCCGAAGCGGATCGTCTGGAAGCCGCGGTTGAAAAGGTTCTGGCCGATGGTGTGCGCACCGCGGATCTGCTGGGACCGGAAGATGGTACACCCGTGTCGACCTCTGAAATGGGTGACAAGATCATCGCCGCGCTTGACGCATCGTTATAATCCACAAAGGTCGGCGCTTTTTTACCGCGCCGACCTGTCTTCGGTCCCTGATATGGTTGATGAACACATCGCTGCAGGTGCATTGGTTTTGCCGGTGTAACAAAAACGCTGCCACCCAGAGGATCTGAGCAGCAGCGACAGGCCTGACGTGTGCCGCCACACAGGGCAAGCATTCCCAAAGGTTTAATTAATGCGCATGGCCGTTTGCATGCATGTGGCTGCGTAGGTTTTTCACCGATGCGCTTGCTTGTGCGGCCAATTCTTCTGCAATCCGGTCACCCAATTGCTGACCTTCCTTTTCCGCCTCACGCAGGACATCTTTTGCCGATGAGGTGGCCTCGGCTTTCAGCCGTGCTGCCAGCTCTGATGCGCGCTGCTTTTCTTCGGCGTAAACTTTGCGGGCCTCATCCAGAACGCGGTCGATCTGTGGACCCATCGCGCTGTTGCGAATCTTATCCTTTGGCAGGGCCGCAACAATCGCCGCACCGACTGCCAAACCCAAGATCGCTGCGATCATCGGGTGTTCTTGCACCAAACGTTTGCTTTCGCTGCCAGCCTTACGTGCATGATCTTGGAACTTGATCTTTGCAGCATAGGCTTGTTCACGCGCTTCCATCACGCGGCGTTTCGATTCAACGGACAGATCTTCAAGGCCGGTTTCCAACTTTAACCGCACCTGTGCTGCGAAATCAGACACCATTTCTGCACGATCTTTCGCGATGTCACGGCCGGCCTCTACGCTGTTGTCAGCGCTTTCTTCCAGTTCGCGCAGCCGGATTGTCGCAGACGCGCGCAGACGATCGATTTCTTCGGACCAATCTTCCTCACTGGAGGACATCTGATCTTTCAACGCAGCGGCACCGATGGCCTCTGGCTCTGCTGTGGCGTCTTGTGATTTGCGACCCAATAGCAGCCATGCCAGACCTGCGCCCGCCAAGGCAAATGCAACCGGGTTTTCGCGGATCGTTGCTTCGGCGCGTTTTGCATAGGGCGTGGCGTTTTCTTGCACGAATTTCGACACATGCTCTGCCAGCAGCGAGGGTGCGACACGGCCTGTCAGATCGGCAAGCGTTCCCGCAAGATCGGATTTGTCTGCGTTCAATTGGCGTTCGATTTCTTTGATTGTGTGGGACTCAGTCATTTGAAAATCTCCTTCAGGCTCCGCACATCGGCGGAGAATTTATTGAGGATTGTTTTGGGTGCGGTGGCCGCGCGTTTCGCCAATGTGAAACCGCGCCAAACAAAACCGCCCGCAACGACAAGAAGCACGCCAAATGCAATGGCAGAGGACCAAAGAGGTGTGATGCCCCAGCTTACCAGCGACATGCGCAACAGATCATCCAGCGCACTAAGGACCGCAATTCCACCGGCCAATGCGATTGCAAAATATACCGCAGCTTTGCTGATTTGGCGCAGGGCCAACCGCAGCTCGGTCTGCGCGAATTTCATCTCATCACGGCCCATTTGCCGACCTTGATCGAACAGATCATGGGCCAGTTCTGGCAAAGGCTTACGGGCGGAATTGTCCGTATTTGCCTGATTGAGATGATCCATACTCGCCTCCTGCGTTACGAACCATTCGTTCGCATCATGGTGGAAACGCACGCGCCACCGGATAAGTTCCCTCGTTCTGCGCGAAGATGGTTGCACCACTCGCTGGATTTGATTGGGCCGAAGTGTAAGGGCACTGTCAGTCATCCAATCTTCTCTTCGCGGGCGCGAGGCGCGCGCGCGAACGCGCGTCCGGGCGGGCGGGTTCCCAATTTATCGGCGCGAAATTTGGGGAACTTCCACCGGGCTGCTCCGTTATTTGATCAGCAGGCAGATGATGCCACACACATTCCAACGGAGGTTTCCCCATGCTTGGCTGGGCTCTTACATTTCTAATCGTCGCACTTATTGCAGCAGCACTAGGTTTTGGTGGTATTGCGGGGGCTTCCGCAGGTATCGCACAAATCCTGTTTGTGATTTTCTTGGTTCTATTCGTCATCGCGATGGTGGCGCGCGCTGTGCGCGGTAAACCGCCCGTATGATCGGCGCGATAACATTTCACGCCTGACGGCTTGGTCAGGCTGTGCCTAAAAACCCCCTGCCGCGCAGATCGCGGCAGGGGGTTTTTTATGCTTGAAACCTGCGGCATGCAGCAGGGTATGTGCCGGCATGGTGTGGCCGTGCGCATATCGCGCGGCCCCTGATCCCCGGCCCCTGATCCGGGTGCATGGGAAACAGGCTTGCGATCACGCCATCTGCGCCGATACTGATGGCACCACAGCACACAGCACAAAGCACGCGGGCGCAAAGGACATCGCATGAAAGTTTTGACGGGGCAGTTGATCCGGTTTGATGCGAACCCATTCGTTGAAGGGCCAGCGGCCGCACAGTATTTGCGCCGTGGTGCCGTGGTCGTCGATCAGGGTAAGATCGTCGATCTGGGCGAGGCGGACGTAATCGTGCCTCGTTATCCACAGGCGGTGCGCCACGATTATGGAGATCGGTTGATTTCCGCAGGGTTCGTGGATGCCCATGTGCATTATCCGCAAACCGCTATCATAGCCAGCTGGGGCAAGCGGCTGATTGATTGGCTTAATACCTATACATTCCCGGAAGAGACACGCTTTGGCGATGCGGCCTATGCGGATGCGGTCGCGGGCAGGTATCTGGATCTTGCGTTAGAACACGGCACGACATCTATGTGCAGCTTTTGCACCATCCATCCCGAAAGCGTGGATGCATTTTTCAACGCGGCGCAAGAGCGCGGCATGCGCGTGTTTGGGGGGAAAACGTGTATGGATCGAAATGCGCCAGAAGGACTGCGTGACACTGCGCAATCTGCCTATGATGACAGCCAGCGCCTGTTGACCCGGTGGCATGGGCATGGGCGCGCGTCTTATGTGATCACCCCGCGCTTTTCGCCGACCTCCACGCCCGAGCAACTGATGGCGCTGGGCACATTATGGGCAGAATATCCTGACTGCCTGATGCAAACGCATCTTAGCGAGCAGACCGATGAAATCGCCTGGGTCAAAAGCCTGTTTCCACAGGCCCGCGATTACCTGGATACCTATGAAGCCTTCGGCCTGCTGGGCGCACGCGGCCTGTATGGCCATGCGATCCATCTGGAGCCGCGTGAAATTGATCGGCTGACCGAGCTGGACGCAGGTGTCGCGCATTGCCCAACATCGAATATGTTTATTGGCTCAGGCCTGTTTGATATGGCAGCGTTGGCAACCCGGATGCGAGTTGGTTTGGCGACAGATACGGGAGGTGGTTCTAGTTTCTCAATGTTGCGCACAATGGCTGCGGCTTATGAAATCAGTCAATTGCGGGGCGCACCGATTCATCCCAGTGCACTGTGGTGGCTGGCCACCCAAGGGGCGGCGCGCAGCTTGCGCGTCGAAGATAAGATCGGAAATCTAAGCGTGGGCCAAGAAGCTGATCTGGTGATTGTCGATCTGCATTCCACCCCTGCGATTGCACAGCGCGCCGCACAGGTGACGGATTTTTGGGAGCTTTTGTTCGCAACCATCATGATGGGCGATGACCGCGCAATCCATCAGGTGTGGATCAATGGCTGTCCGCGGTAGGTCCGTGCGCATTTTCTTCGATGACGCCGCCGTTGGCGCGTGATAGGCAAAGTCATGACCCAAATCCCTTCCCGTGAACAAATCCTCGATTGGCTTGCCGATCATCCCGGTGCTTCGTCCAAGCGCGATATTGCCAAGGCGTTTGACGTCAAAGGCGCCGCCAAGATCGAGCTGAAAAAAATCCTGCGCGCGATGCAAGACGAAGGCGTCATAGAAAAACGACGCCGCAGCTTCCGTGACCGCAGCACATTGCCGCCGGTATCGGTATTGGAAGTGCTGCGCGCTGACAGTCTGGGCGATCTTTGGGCGCGGCCTGTGGAGTGGGATGGTGACACAGCCGAGCCGCTGATTTTGGTGATTTCCAAACCGGCCGATGCGCTGGGCGCAGGCGATCGAATTTTGGCGCGCGTTGCCCCGACACCGGATGCGCAATATGATTATGAGGCGCGACCGATCCGTAAGATCGGGGTGGCACGTCACGCCATCGTCGGAATTTTCCGCAAAACCGCCGAAGGCGGGCGGATCATGCCGATCGATAAGAAAAGCTCGGATAAGGAATGGCGGGTGCCGGCCGCCGCAACGGATGATGCCCGCGACGGTGAATTGGTCGAGGCAGAGCAGACCGGCCCCAAAGGCCGGATGGGCCTGCCTCAGGCACGCGTGATCGCCCGTTTGGGGGATCCTTCTGCCCCCAGGGCAGTATCGCTGATTGCGATCCATCAGCATGATATACCTGATGATTTTCCAGACGCGGTGGTCGCAGAAGCCGATGCTGCGCAGCCTGCCGACCTGACCGGGCGCGAAGATTTGACCCATATGCCCTTCATCACGATTGATCCCGCAGATGCGCGCGATCACGATGATGCCTGTTTGGTGGAATATGATGATGATCCCGACAATGAAGACGGGATGTTGATCTGGGTGGCGATTGCCGATGTGGCGCATTACGTCACGCCCGGATCCCAATTGGACCGCGAAGCGCGTAAGCGCGGAAACTCGTCCTATTTCCCGGACCGGGTTGTGCCGATGCTGCCCGATGTCTTGTCTGGCGATCTGTGCTCTTTGCACGAAGGTGTCACCCGTGCAGTGATTGCTGTGCGGATGAAAATCGACGCCGATGGTAATAAGATCAATCACCGTTTCTCGCGTGCGTTGATCCGCTCGGCCGCATCGCTAAGCTATGAACAGGTGCAGGCCGCCCAGGACGGTGCGCCAGATGCGCAATGTGAACCGTTGATGGATGACGTTATCGCCCCCTGCTATGATGCGTTTGCCGCATTAAGCCGCGCGCGTGTGATACGCCAGCCGCTGGAGCTGGACCTGCCAGAGCGCAAAATCGTTTTATCCGATGATGGCAAAGTGGCCTCGATCCAATTCAAAGACCGGCTGGACGCGCATAAGCTGATCGAAGAATTCATGGTTTTGGCGAATGTGGCCGCAGCAGAGGAATTGGAGCGGCTGAAACGCCCGCTGCTGTATCGTGTGCACGAAGAACCCAGTCAGGATAAGCTGGAAAACCTGCGGGAGGTCGCAGTTGCCTCGGGTTTTACCTTGGCCAAGGGGCAAGTGCTGAGAACATCGCATCTGAACCACCTGTTGGAACAGGCTGTAGGGTCGGAATTCAATGAATTGATCAATATCTCGACCCTGCGGACGATGACGCAGGCCTATTATTTCCCTAAAAACTTCGGGCATTTCGGCTTGGCGTTGCGGTCGTATGCGCATTTTACCTCGCCCATTCGGCGGTATTCTGACCTGATCGTGCATCGCGCGCTGATTTCGGGCCACCGCTGGGGCGATGACGGGCTAAGTGATTGGGATATCGAAAACCTGGAGGAGACCGCCAAACAGATCTCTGACACCGAGCGACGTTCGATGGTGGCAGAGCGCGATACGACAGATCGCTATCTTGCGGCCTATTTGTCCGAACGCGTTGGCAATGAATTCCGTGGTCGCGTGTCGGGTGTGCAAAAGTTCGGGCTGTTCGTTCGGCTGGATGAGACCGGCGCCGACGGGTTGATTCCGATCCGTTCGGTCGGGCGGGAATATTTCCATTTCGACGGCGACGCGCAGATGTTGATCGGCTCTGAAAGCAGGGTGCAAATTGGGGTTGGCCAGCGCGTGTTGGTGCGCTTGGCCGAAGCCACGCCGGTTACGGGTGGGCTGATGTTGGATCTGCTGGAGCTGGACGGAAAGGCAATTTCCCAAGGCGGGCGCGGTAAAGGCCGTGGCAAGGGCGGACCGCGTAAGATCGGTGCCTACAAGGCCAAAGCCAAGGCAAAAACCCGCACGGTTCAGCGCCGCCGATCAAAGTAGCCATTCAATTGGCAGCCAGCCCCCCATGATTACAACGGCCCTTTGCCACCAGCTGGTATAGGGCTCATGCGTCCAGACCTCATCGTGATCGCGTGTGCTGTTTTGCGCCGGTGCATCCTGGGCGGGGCTGTGCCAATGGATGCGCTGATTGTCGATTGACAGCCGCCATGCTGCGGAGGGGATAACCTTTTGAAAGCTGCTGTGCAGATCTTCTGCCCATTGCTTATCCTCAATCACAACGCCCATTTCAGTGTTCAAAAATAATGATCTGGGGTCAAAGTTGAAGGTGCCGATGAACACGGTCTGCATATCTACGGATAGAATCTTGGCATGCAATTTGTTCCGTGCAAAAGGCGATGTCCCGCGCCTGCGCCGACCAATCAGCCCACGGCGGAATTTCACCTTTTGGTCATTCACAAATTCATAAAGCTCGGCGCCGGCCTTTAGCAGCTTGCGCCGGTGTCCAACATATCCAGTGTGCACGATTGGTTGATCAGATGACGCCAGTGAGTTGGTCAAAACGCGTATCTTCACCCCATCTTTGGCAAGCCGGATCAGCTGATTGCGACCACGGCGTCCGGGAACGAAATAAGGGGAGATGATGTCGAACCGCTCTTTCGGGTTGCCCATCGCCATATGCAGGCTGGGGAACAGAAGTTTGCGGCGTTTTGCCCGGCCCAAAACCTTATTAGGCGGATCATATAATACGCTGACCTTGGCTTGGCGCAAACTTATCTGACCACTGCCCAGATCGGCCAAAACCGGGCTGTTTTTCAGCAGTTTCGCAAATGTCTTGGTGTCACTATGTTCCAGAACGGCCCGGCATTCTTCCTGACCCTTTTCACAGGCTTCATAAAGTTTGGGCGACAACAGCGCACGCGCCGGCCATGCCGGTTCACTGTTCCAGTAGCTTTCAAACTCTTCCTGCGCAGCCTGGGCACCGCTGCCGGCAACCAGCACGTCGAAATCCATGAACAGACCAATTTTCGACAGGTTATTGTAATATTCATTGCCAATGTTGCGCCCGCCCAGGACGGCGGCGCGGCCATCAATCACCAGCGCCTTATTGTGCATACGGCGATTGAGCCGGGTGAAATGCATCAGATAGCTAAGCGGTCGACACCACCGCATCGCGAAAGGATTGAACAGCCGAATTTCAATATTGGGATGGCTGTCTGCCCAAGCGATGCGCTGTTCTAACACTTGGGTGGCGTTATCGTCGAATAGCAGCCGGACCTTTACGCCCCGTTTTGCGGCCTCAACAATCGCGTGGAACATCAAATCGCCGCAGCTGTCCGCGCGCCACAAATAATATTGCGCATCAATCCGGTCCTGTGCCATTTCGATCAGCTTCAGCCGGGCGCCGAACGCATCCAACCCGTCGGGCAATGGGGTCAGGCCGCTTGTGGTGATGTCAGGCCAAAGGCGGGCTGCGGCGGTGTCATCGCGGGGGGCGGCGGCGCGTGTCTTGTCCATCTGCGGATGTCGGGGCAAGCGCGTGCACCAAAAGGCCAGCGCCCATGCTACAATTAGGACGATAAATAATGCATAAAGCATGGGGAACTCTCGGGCTGTGACGGGTGGTCTGAGACAGATCTAGCCCGACACGCCGAAAGAGAAAGCACGCAGTGGCAGAATGTGGCAGGGGGCGTGCACGCCCCCTGCTAAAGGCCAGTTTAGGCTTTTAAATTTGGGATGATCTGTTTTTTCCGGCTCATGATACCGGGCAGCACCACGGTGTCGCCGGTCACGTTGCAGCCGAATGACGCCTCGGCAATGGTTTTGACTGTGTCATTGGGGACCAAAAGCGTGGCTTCTTCGTTTAAAATATCGATAACAAACAGCAAAACCTCATTCGCGCCGTCTTCGTTGGCGACGCCGGGCATGGCCGCCATCAGCGCCTCTTTGCGATCCAGCACCATTTTTGGCGCTGTGGTTTCCAAAACCGAGACCCGCAGACCGGTCGTGCCGACCTTGTATTCCTTGGAATCCATCCGCAGCAGCTCTGTCTCGGTAAAGGCAGAGACATCGGATTTCGCTTCAAACATCTTGGTGGCAAGATCCGCGATATCGATGCCCAGGTCCTTGGCCAGCGCGTTGCATACAGCGCGGTCATGATCTGTGGTCGTGGGGGAGCGGAATTCCAGCGTGTCGGACAAAATACAGGCCAACATCGCACCTTTGATCCCGTCTGGTGCGTCTTTCAGATCGTCACCGATCAGGTCATGCATGATCGTGGCGGTGCAGGCCAATGGACGGATGGTAATGTCGATCGGGCCTTTGGTTTCCAGGCCGCCGACCAGTTTGTGGTGGTCGATAATGGCTGTGATATCAGCGCCATGGATGCCCTTTGGCAGCTCGGCAGGGTTATTGGTGTCAACGATAACAACCTGTTCACCTTCGGCGATATCTGTGATGATCTCAGGCTTGTCCAAGCCGAAATGGGTCAAAATAAACGCAGCTTCGGTGTTGGGTTCGCCCAACAAAACGGGCTGTGCGGGGACGCCTTTTACGGTGTTCAAATACCATGCCCAGATGATCGGAGAGCCGGTGGAATCGGTATCAGGGGCCTTGTGGCCGAAAACTTTCGTGGTCATGCGTGCCTCGAGTAGGAAATATTTTCAAATGGTCTTAGCGTGATAGCCGGGCTTTGTCACGCGGCGGCGCACAGATCGCACCTGTAGAAAGGTCGTGCCTAAATGGGGTCTGCGTGTAACGAAAAAGGCAGCCAATCTGGCTGCCTTGGAACATGAATTCAGCGCGCTTGCGCATATGTATGTGACGGGTCCAGCCCAGGTATCTTAAGCGCCGAGATCTGCCAGCCATCTTCGCGCAGCAGGTTCAGAACACCGTCTTTACCGGGCAGGTGCAGCGCACCCGCGGCCACGACAACCGGCCCCTCCCTCGCGGCGGCATCAATTGTGGCAATCCAGTCATGATTGCGTTTGTTGATCATTACCTCGCGGCCCAGTTCCATCTGGTGATCCACCTTCTCGGGGTCTTCACCCAAATCAAGCGATTGCTGGCGGTTGAATTCCCAGATCAACTGAATATCGCCGCGAGCATACAGATCGGCCATGGTCGCTGTGCCATCTTCGGACACTTCTGCATAGGCGATCGCGCCTTTTAACATGTCAATTTCATCTTCTTGCGGGATTTGTCCGAAGATTTTGAAGATCGTGTCGTATGGCTCTAACGAGCGAATCGCCAGATCGCGGGCCTGCGCCAATTTGATCACTTTTTTATCGACACCGCTGGCCCCGGCCTGCATCTGCGTTACGGCGCATACCGGGATCGAGAGGTTGGCGGCGACAAAAGCAGGCTGCATTTTCGCCAAAAGCGCACTTGGCAAACCGCGATCTTCGCCCAGCTTGCGCAGCGCCTGCCATTCCTCTTCATTCAGCATATCGGGGATCGAACCATCGGCCATAAACATCAATGACGGGTCCGACTGCATGGCGGCGGCCAATGCCTTTTCCTCTTTCGGGGCAGCTTCCACCAAAAGGGTCTTTGCCCGGTCCAGATAGGGTTTCAGCGCGGTAACAACATTGGCTTGGCGCGCATCGGGCACATGGTTGGTGCCCAGAATAGTCAGGAATTCGTCGCCACGTTTGGCCTGCCACAAAATACCCTGTGCATATGGCACGACATTCGCGCGTGCTTTGATGCGTTCTTGCTGGCCGACAGGCATTGCGTCAAACAGGTTGGAACCGTTGCACTTGGCCGATACGGCGGTCATGCCGCCCAGCCAAAGACTGACGATAACCAAAAGACGGATCATGAAAGTTCCTCCTTGGATCGTGTTCGTGGCAGCGTTGCACAACGTTTTCCACTATGGAATAGTTTCGCGCCATGATCGGCAAATTTCCGCGGATCATTGCGTAATACTTATGCGATCAGCACGACAATTCTGTGTCGCAGGGCCAGGGGCATTTCAAATCCACACTGTGCAGATGTATTTGGCGAAATTTTTTCCAACACGATCCTTGACAGACCTAGGGGCCGATGACTAACTCCCCAATCGTTAGCACTCGCCATTACTGAGTGCTAAAGAAATTCAAACCTGATATCTGAAGGTGACCCAAATGGCATTCAAACCGCTGCATGACCGCGTGCTGGTTAAGCGCGTCGAAAGCGAAGAAAAGACCAAAGGTGGTCTGATCATCCCCGATAGCGCAAAAGAAAAACCTGCTGAAGGCGAGATCGTTTCGGTTGGCGAAGGCGCGCGCAAAGACTCGGGCGAACTGATCGCACCGTCGGTCAGCGCAGGCGACCGCATCCTGTTCGGGAAATGGTCCGGTACAGAAATCACGCTGGAAGGCGTGGAGTACCTGATCATGAAAGAATCCGACATCATGGGCATTTTGTCGTAAGCGCCACGCGCCTACGACTGCCTCGATCGTCTTAATAAATATCAAGTCAAGGAGCCAACAACATGGCAGCCAAGGACGTAAAATTCGGCACCGACGCACGCAATCGCATGCTTAAAGGTGTGAATATCCTCGCAGATGCAGTTAAAGTGACGTTGGGCCCGAAAGGCCGTAACGTTGTTCTGGACAAATCGTTCGGCGCACCGCGCATCACCAAAGACGGTGTTTCTGTCGCCAAAGAGATCGAACTGGAAGACAAGTTCGAAAACATGGGCGCGCAGATGGTGAAAGAAGTTGCTTCGCGCACCAATGACGAAGCAGGCGACGGCACCACCACCGCAACAGTGCTGGCACAGGCCATCGTTCGTGAAGGCATGAAATCGGTTGCCGCTGGCATGAACCCGATGGACCTGAAGCGTGGCATCGACATCGCGACCCTCAAGGTCGTCGAAGCGATCAAAGCCGCATCGCGCCCGGTCAATGATTCCTCCGAAGTTGCTCAGGTCGGCACGATCTCCGCCAACGGTGAAGCGTCGATTGGTAAGCAGATTGCTGACGCAATGCAAAAAGTTGGCAACGAAGGTGTGATCACCGTCGAAGAAAACAAAGGCATGGAGACCGAAGTTGAGGTCGTCGAAGGCATGCAGTTCGACCGCGGCTACCTGTCGCCCTACTTCGTGACCAACCCAGACAAGATGATCGCAGATCTGGAAGACTGCCTGATTTTGCTGCACGAAAAGAAACTGTCGTCGCTTCAGCCGATGGTTCCTTTGTTGGAGCAGGTGATTCAGTCGCAAAAGCCGCTGCTGATCATTGCAGAAGATGTTGAAGGCGAAGCGCTGGCGACCTTGGTGGTCAACAAGCTGCGCGGCGGTCTGAAAATCGCAGCAGTCAAAGCACCGGGCTTCGGCGATCGCCGCAAAGCCATGCTGCAAGACATCGCGATCCTTACCGGCGGTCAGGTCATCTCGGAAGATCTGGGCATGAAGCTGGAAAACGTCGGCATGGATATGCTGGGCACCGCGAAAAAAGTCACCATCACTAAAGACGCGACCACCATCGTGGACGGCGCTGGCGACAAAGCGGAAATCGAAGCACGCGTTTCGCAGATCCGCACGCAAATCGAAGAAACCACTTCGGATTACGACCGTGAGAAGCTGCAAGAGCGTGTTGCGAAACTCGCAGGCGGCGTCGCAGTTATCCGCGTTGGCGGCATGACCGAAGTCGAAGTGAAAGAGCGTAAAGACCGTGTCGATGACGCGCTGAACGCAACCCGCGCTGCTGTCCAAGAGGGCATCGTTGTGGGTGGTGGTGTTGCGCTGGTTCAGGCCGCGAAGATCCTTGCCGATGTAACCGGTGAGAATTCCGACCAGAACGCAGGTATCGCCATCGTTCGCCGCGCATTGGAAGCACCGCTGCGTCAGATCGCTGACAACGCCGGTGTGGACGGTGCTGTGGTTGCAGGCAAAATCCGCGAGTCGGATGACCTGAACTTTGGCTTCAACGCACAAACCGAAGAATATGGCGACATGTTCAAATTCGGCGTGATCGACCCTGCCAAAGTGACCCGCACCGCGTTGGAAGATGCGGCCTCGATCGCAGGTCTGCTGGTAACCACCGAAGCAATGGTTGCTGAAAAGCCTGCCAAAGAAGGCGCAGCCGGTGGCGCACCTGACATGGGCGGCATGGGCGGAATGGGTGGCATGGGCGGCATGATGTAATCATCCGCTCCCACCTTCCGGGAGGCTTCGTGACCTCGGGCGTTGGTTGATCTGTCGCCCGATCCATCACGGGGCTGAAGATAGGGCCTGTCATGCGTTTGCGTGGCAGGCTTTTTCATTTGTATGATGTGCTGCAGCGGCACAGCCCCCATTGCCGTATTTAGGGGCAGGCCATGCGAAAACCCGCCTTGGCGGTGGCAAAGGCGGTGCATGAGATGAATATGCGGGTGAGGGGGCGGAGGCTGCTGTTGATCCGCGATCTGGGGCGGCTGGCTCAGCGCTGTCGCATTCGGTCCGGCGCAGGTGCTGAACGCGGCCCCTGATCGGTGACCGCGTCCAAGATAGTCTTACGACAGTTTTTCAGTCAGTTCTGGCACGGCATCGAACAGATCGGCAACCAGCCCGAAATCCGCGATCTGGAAGATCGGTGCTTCTTCGTCCTTATTGATCGCGACAATGACCTTGGAGTCCTTCATCCCGGCCAAGTGCTGGATCGCGCCAGAGATACCGCAGGCGATATACAGATCAGGTGCCACGACCTTACCGGTTTGGCCCACCTGCCAATCATTGGGTGCAAAGCCGGAATCGACGGCGGCACGCGATGCGCCAACAGCCGCACCCAATGTGTCTGCCAATTTTTCGATGATCGCGAAATCTTCTTCGGATCCAACGCCACGCCCGCCCGACACAACGATCTTTGCCGAGGTCAGTTCGGGGCGATCCGATTCTGCCACACGGTCTTCGACCCATGAAGACAGCGCCGTATCAGCAGCGGCTGCGCCTGCCTCAATCGGGGCTGCGCCGCCTGCCTGGGCGGCATCAAAAGATGCGGTGCGCACGGTCAAAACCTTGGTCGCATCTGCTGACTTGACGGTTTGCACTGCGTTACCCGCATAGATAGGGCGTTCGAACGTGTCGGCATCCACCACGGCGGTGACATCAGACAACACCATCACATCCAGAAGGGCTGCAACGCGCGGCAGCACGTTCTTGGCGCTGGCGGTCGATGGGGCCACGATATGGGTGAACCCGGTCGCAACCGAGACGATCAGCGCGGCCAGCGGCTCTGCCAACCCATGCGCATAGGTTTCATCATCTACATTGATGACCTTGGCAACGCCGTCAAGCGCGGCCACAGGCGCGGCATCCACGCCCACACCGGCCACCAGAACGGTGACATCGCCAATCGCTTTGGCGGCAGTCAGCGCCTTTGCGGTGGCGTCCAGTGCGACGGTCGCACCCGAGACTTCAGCAATCAGAAGAACAGACATTATACGGCCCCCGCTTCTTTGAGTTTCGCGACCAGCTCATCAACCGATGCGACCTTGATCCCGGCCGAACGGCCTTCGGGCTCTGCCGTTTTCACGACCGACAGGCGCGGCGTGACATCGACGCCGTAATCTTCGGCGGTCTTGCTGTCCAAAGGCTTTTTCTTTGCCTTCATGATGTTGGGCAGCGACGCGTAACGTGGTTCATTCAAGCGCAGATCTGCGGTGACAATCGCGGGCAGCTTGACCTTGATCGTTTGCAAACCACCGTCAACTTCACGGGTGACCTGGGCCTCATCGCCCATCACCTCAACCGCCGAGGCGAAGGTCGCTTGCGACCAGCCCAGCAATGCAGAAAGCATCTGGCCGGTTGCGTTCATATCGTTATCAATGGCCTGCTTTCCGGCCAAGATCATGCCAGGCTGTTCTTCTTCGGCAATTTTAGCAAGGATTTTCGCAACGGCCAGCGGCTCAATATCCTGATGGATATCCTCAGCGGCAACCACAAGAATCGCGCGGTCTGCACCCATCGCAAGGGCGGTGCGCAGCACATCCTGCGCTTGTTTGACGCCGATCGACACAACGACGATCTCTGACGCCGCGCCTTTTTCCTTCAGACGGATCGCTTCTTCTACAGCGATTTCGTCGAATGGGTTCATCGACATTTTGACATTGGCAAGATCGACACCGGAGCCATCCGCCTTGACGCGGACTTTCACGTTGTAATCGATCACGCGCTTGACGGGGACGAGTACCTTCATCAGCGTGTTCTCCCTTAATTTCGGGCCTCAAATGACCCAGAATTCGTGCTCTCGGCAATTTTGTTACAATGCCGCAGCTGCAAAGGACAGGGCAAAATCGACCCACCTTGGTCTTACAACGTCACGTTTGACGGTTGAATCGCGCCCTGCGATGATTTTTTGCGCCTTAACGATTGGCGCCCGGAACCCAAAGCACATCAGATGTCCCTAGGTCATTTGCGATCCGGCTTGCGGCAAACAGCCAATCCGACACGCGGTTTAAGTATTTGACGGCCCAAGGGTTAATTTGTTCTGCAGCCTGTAGCGCGACCGCATGGCGTTCTGCGCGCCGTGCCACCGTGCGTGCCAGGTGCAAATGCGCAGCCAATGCGCGGCCACCGGGCAGGATGAAGCTGCGCAACGGATCGACCTGTGCGGTCATCGCGTCGATTTCATCCTCCAACCGGCGGGTTTGCGGTTCAATCATGCGCAGCACCGGGTAACCGGCCTCGTGATCTTTGTCGATATCGGGCTTGGCTAAATCCGCGCCCAGATCGAACAGGTCGTTTTGGATGCGCGTGATCTGATCGAACAGGGTGCCATCGGCGTGCAACCGCGCCATGCCCAATGTCGCGTTCAGCTCATCCACGGTGCCATATGCCTCGACCCTTAAGGCATTTTTGGGCACGCGGGTCCCGTCCGACAGCGCGGTATCTCCGCCGTCCCCGGTGCGTGTGTAGATTTTGTTCAGAACGACCATGTCGCCTCCTTAACCAGCTGTCCTGAGCCAGACAAATAGCAGGATTAGCACGATGGCAACCGCCTGTGCCGCGATCCGCAGCCGCATCAGCTTATTCGCGTGGCGTTTGTTGAATGTGCCACCCTTGGCAAAACCGCCGATACCGATGACCAAAATGATAAGCACCGCAAAACTGGCGGCGGCGACCACATAAAAAAGTGGATCGTTGCGCATGATATGTCCCCTCGCTCCCTGTCAGTAGACATAGCCGGGGCGCGGCGCGGGGCGAAGCGATTTTTGTGATTTTGGCGGCTTTGTCGTAATGTGCGGGCCGTTACGCTATGCGAAAGCGCCGCGCAGGGGGCATCGAACCCCCTGCGCGGCGGTCGGGCCTGCGGCCCTTCGGTGTGGGTGTCAGCCTTTGGCGCAGAGCCAATCCAGCGCGCGTGAGGGCAAAATCCGGCGCGCCGCACCCATAAGATGGGTCAATGTGGTGACGTAATAACGCGGTTTGGGCGTGGGGGAGTGCAGCGCGCGCAGGATCTGTTTTGTTACCGCAGAGGCTGGGAGTTCAAACGGATCCAGCCCGTTTTTTGGCGCATAAAGCCGTTTTATCAGGCTGTTTTCATATTGCGCCCGGCGTGGCGAAGCCTGCCAATTGATCCAGCGTTCAAATGGTGGCACTGAATTGGCGCGGATTTTCGAGGTGATTGGCCCAGGTTCGATCAAAACGATATGAATGCCGGTGTCACGCATTTCAACGCGCAGGACATCCGTCAGCCCCTCCAGTGCGTATTTCGATGCGACATAGGCGCCGCGCCATGGTGCGGGGACGATGCCCAAGACCGAGGAGCATTGTAAAATATGGCCTGCACCATTGGTTCCCTGGCCGCGCATATGCGCGATGGCGCGGCGTGTCAGATCATGTAAACCGATCAGATTGGTTTCCAGCACAGCCCTAAGCGCCTCGGTCGGGAGATCCTCCACCGCGCCGGGGCAGGCAAAAGCGGCATTATTATACAGCGCATCCAAACGGCCATTTGCGCGACTAAGCGCCTCGTTGAAGCCGGTTTCAATAGAGGCGGGATCAGCCATATCCAGGACGAAACTGATCAGTCCTTCCCCCTGTAACCGGGCGCAATCGGCGGGGTTGCGACAGGTGGCAAACACCGTCCAACCAGCCTTTTGCAGCCCATGCGCTGCATCATAGCCGATGCCCGAGGAGCATCCCGTGATCAAAATCGTTTTGGTCATAAATGCCCCTGTATCGCCACTGTATCCTGAGATCGGGGATAGGCCAGGGGCGCGGCCGGGGCAAGCGCGGTTAGCGAACCGGCGTCAAGAAGCGTTTGGCCACCCAGCCCTCGGTGCCGTCGCCTTCGATACGGATCTTGGCCCAGCCGCCATTTTCGGCCACCAGCAACACATCATCGCCGCGCGAAAGGCGGTCAACGCGTCCGTTTGACGTGCCGGGACCGGAGCGCACATTTAGCCCATTGGCAGACACTTGCCACAACGTGCCACCGTCCAGCTTGGTGGGTTGCGCGATTCTATGTTCGGGTGAAATGATTAGTTTGGGGCCAACAGTGGCGCGCGCGGTGATGCGCGTGATCGCGGCCTTTTCAGCCGAGACGGGCAGGGCAACCGGATCGCTTTGGGCCGCGGTAATCGCCTTTGCCGTCAGCAATGGCTGTGCAACGGTTGCGGATTGCGAAACTTGAGGCGCGCTTGGCGTCGCGGCATCTGCCTGAAAGCTGGCCAATTCTTCGGGCGACATATCGCGCCCGGCAATGACCATAGTGACAAACAATACCGCAGACGTGGTGACGACAAGTTTCAGCATCCGAAATCCTCAGATTTAAAAAAGGCGCGCAAAAATCAACAAGTAAATAACCTACTTTTGATCTGCCTCTTTCTCACCAACGCGTCAACCTTCGTTATGGTTTCGTGAATACAAAAAAATCCATCTGGACCGGGCGGGCGGCGCGCTTTATTCCAATCTGTATGAGCGAGCATGAAAACGACAATCCGACCTCCCTTTCGACCGAGCCGTTAAGCCGCGCGATCGGTGAGCGATATCTTACATATGCCCTGTCTACGATCATGCACCGTGCTTTGCCCGATGCGCGTGATGGGCTGAAGCCGGTTCACCGGCGAATCCTATATGCCATGCGAGAGCTGCGGCTGACCTCCACCGGAGGGTTCCGCAAATCTGCGAAAATCTCTGGCGATGTGATGGGCAATTATCACCCGCATGGGGATATGGCGATCTATGACGCTATGGCGCGTTTGGCGCAGGATTTCGCCATGCGCTATCCGTTGGTCAATGGTCAGGGGAATTTTGGCAATATTGATGGCGATAATCCTGCGGCATCACGCTATACCGAAGCGCGTATGGCCGCCCCGTCTGAAAGCTTGCTGGAAGGGCTGGCCGAAAACGCAGTGGATTACCGCCCCAATTATGACGGCACATTGGAAGAGCCGGTGGTGCTGCCCGCCGCTTTTCCCAATCTGTTGGCAAATGGCTCCAGCGGTATTGCCGTGGGTATGGCGACGAATATCCCGCCGCATAATTTGGATGAGCTGGTCGACGCCTGCCTTGCGATGATCAAAAAGCCCAGTATTGACGATGATGCGCTGGTGGAAATGGTGCCGGGTCCGGATTTCCCGACAGGCGGTATCATCGTGGAGCCAAAGGATAATATCCTTAGTGCCTATCGGACAGGGCGCGGTGCATTCCGTTTGCGCGCCCGGTGGGAGCGCGAAGATCTGGGCCGTGGACTGTGGCAGATTGTGGTAACGGAAATTCCGTATCAGGTGCAGAAATCCAAGCTGATTGAGCGTCTGGCAGAGGTGATTCAAACCAAAAAAGTCCCGGCCCTGGCCGATGTGCGTGATGAATCCGCCGAGGATATTCGCATCGTTCTGGAGCCCAAGTCGAAATCCGTTGAGCCTGAGATGCTAATGGGCATGTTGTTCAAAAGCTCGGATCTTGAGGTTCGGTTTTCGATGAATATGAACGTGCTGATCGACGGCCGGGTGCCGAAGGTCTGCTCGCTCAAAGAGGTTTTGCGGGCGTTTTTGGACCATCGCCGTGAGGTTCTGTGCCGTCGCAGCCAGCACCGTCTGGATAAAATCGCGCATCGGCTTGAGGTGCTGAACGGCTATATCATCGCCTATCTGAACCTTGATCGGGTCATTGAGATCATCCGAACCGAGGATGAGCCCAAGCCCGCGCTGATGACGGAAAACTGGGCTGTAACAGATGGTGATGCGTTTTTCCTAAGTGAAACGCAGGCCGAAGCGATCTTGAATATGCGGTTGCGCAGCTTGCGCCGCCTTGAAGAGATGGAGCTGCGGCAAGAGCGCGAAACCCTGATGGCCGAACGCGCGGATCTGACAGAGCTGTTGGAGAGCGAGCCATTGCAGTGGAAAAAATTGTCGGGTGAATTGCGCGATATTCGCAAGAAATTTGGCAAGGCCGCCCCGGGTGGGGCGCGGCGCACGGGCTTTGCTGAGGCCGGCGAAGTGGAGGATGTCCCGATTGAGGCGATGATCGAACGCGAACCGATCACCGTCATCTTGTCGAAAATGGGCTGGGTTCGTGCAATGAAAGGACACAATGCCCTGGATGCCGAGGTCAAGTTCAAGGACGGCGATGGTCCGGGCTTTGTGATCCATGCGGAAACAACGGACCGGATCGTGATGCTGGGTGCAAATGGCCGTGCCTATACGATTTTGGGGGCCAACCTGCCCGGCGGGCGCGGTATGGGCGAGCCGGTGCGCCTGATGGTCGATATTCCTAATGAGGTGGAAATCACCCATGTTCTTCTGCCCAAAGGAGGGGAGAAATACCTGCTGGCGTCGACCGCAGGGGATGGGTTCTTGTGCCCGGGCGAAGAAATGATCGCCCAGACCAAATCAGGTAAGCAATTGCTGAATGTGCGCGCGCCGGTCCGCACGGCTGTATGCCATAAGATCAATGGTGACGCGATCGCGGTTGTGGGCGAAAACCGCAAGCTGTTGATATTTGGTATTGATGAGCTGCCAGAGATGTCCAAGGGCAAAGGCGTTCGTTTGCAGAAATACAAAGATGGCGGGTTGTCAGATGCGCGCAGCTTCGTATTGGATAATGGGCTGATGTGGAAAGATCCCGCGGGCCGCACCCGCACTGTGTCGCGCGAAGATCTGGCAGAGTGGCGGACCAAACGGGCTACAGCGGGCCGGATGGCACCACGCGGCTTCCCGCAAGACAACAAGTTCAACTAATGCAAAAGGCGGCCGCAAAGGCCGCCTTTTTTAAGCTCACTCGACGAAAAATCGTTTAGGCATATAGCGATACAACGCCCAGCTTTTCATGAATGTGATTGACCGATTGTTGGTCCATGCCAAGCGCTTGTGCCAGGGCATGCAGATAATCAGCCTCTGCCTGATCGTCCAGATCAATCGCCATGACCGACACGGTATAGGCCTGCGCCTCTAATCCCGGGGGAATGGCTTTGGCCAAGCCCTCTACATCGACGGGCGCGGCCAACTCTTGCTCCACAAAGGCGACTTCTTCGGCTGTGGCATTGCCCAGATGGTCCATCAATGTCGCTTGTTCTTTCGCATCGATCTTGCCGTCGGCCTTGGCTGCCTGGATCATCGCCTTGAGCAAAATCGCCGCAGCAAGGTTTTGTGTGGGGTTTGGTGGCTTGGCCGGTTCACCATGGTTTGAAAATGCTGCGTTCAGCTCTTCCCCGAAGGACCGTTCGGACGTGGCGCGTTGGGCCGGTGTGCCGCCCAAAGATTTGGCCGCGCCAGTCGCGCCCAGACCCGCAAGCAATGCACCCAGGCCACCTTTGGCCCCGCCCATATCGCGCGACAATTGCCCCAAGACACCGCTGAGCCCGCCATTGGTCTGCGACCGCGTGCGCACCTTATTACTGCTGCCCACGGATTCCAGCAAATCCCCTAGACCTCCGCTGCGCTGGTTCACGGCATTCTTCTTGCCCCCTAGAAGATCCCCAACCATGTCCGTCAGCCCGCCAGATGATTGACGCCCTAAAAGCCCACCGCCAGAGCCTTTAGCGCCTTTGGCAAGGCTAGATGCCCCTTTCGCGATGGCAATTCCCATAGCGACCTTTGCCAGCGTTCCCATAAACGACATGCGTTCCTCCTCGGGGTTTAGCGCGTTTAATCTATAGCTTAGCGCGTCTTTCGTTATACGTCAGGACGTAAATCCGTGAAACCTTGGTGAAGTTCCCAAGGATGTGCCCGGATTCACGCGATGCTGCTTGTTTGGGCAAAGAAACGCCTACCATGCGTCGATTTTCAGCCAGACGCCGCCCTTGGGGCGCAGGGTCAAGATCAGCTCAGGTTTGGGGTGGCGGTCTGGATCGGCGATAAACCGATGTCTGGCCAATAGGGTGGCAAGGATCAGCGCAACTTCTTGCATTGCGAAACCCGCGCCGATGCAGATGCGTGGCCCGGCGCCAAAGGGCAGAAACGCAAAGCGGTCATGGTGCGGGGCGGCAAAGCGCTGGGGGCGAAACATGTCGGGAGCCTCCCAAAGCGCCTGATGGCGGTGCAAAGCGTAAATCGGCAGCATAATGGTATCACGAGGGCGGATTTCGCGGCCCAGAATTTCATCCGCAGTGCGGGCGCTGCGTGACAGGAAAGCAGCCGGGGGGTAAAGGCGCAATGTCTCAAGGATGATGTGTTCGATCAGGGGCATTTTCGGCAGGTCTGCAACCGTCGCCACGCTGTCTCCTAAAGCAGCAACGGCTTCGTCATGCGCGGCGGCCTGAATCTGCGGGTCAAACGCGCACAGATAAAGCGCCCATGCCAGCGTCAGGGCAGAGGTTTCATGACCGGCCACGATAAAGGTCAGCAGATTGTCGCGCAGCTGGTCGCTGTTCAATGTCTGGCCTGTTTGGGGGTCCTTGGCGTCAATCAACAGATCCAAAAGATCACTGGCCTGTGCGTGGCGCGTGCGAATTCTGCGGGCAATCGCGGCGTCGGAATGCGCCTTGAGCGGTTTGACGACATCGCGTGTCAGCAGGCGTTCGGGCCGGGGGATAAAGCCGGGCACACCCAGCAAATCGAACAATGATATCTTGGCCGTTTGTGCGATATAGGTGTCGATGGCGCGGTGCAGGGCGCGGCGATCCAGTCCGTCATCTGTGGAAAATGTCACTTGCGAAATAACCTGAAACGTCGTGGCCACCATTTCGTCAAACAGGTCGATCGTTTCCCCCTTGCGCGCGGCAATCCGGTCTGATGTGGCCTGTGCGGCCATCTGCATGATCGGCGCGAGCCCCTCTATGTTGCGGGTAGCAAAGACGGGCGCTGCGGCACGGCGCTGCCATCGCCACGGCGCACCCTCTGTAACAAACAGGCCCTTGCCCACGGCGGGACCAAGGATCAATTTGGTCACAAGCGACTTCGGATAATCCTCGACCCGGGTTTTCAGCACATGGCGCAGCGCGTCGGGGTCCATCAGCATGTGCCATCGCGCCCCGGTACGGCCTGAAATGACGGGGGCCTGTGTGGCCATCTGCGGGATCAGTTCCAGCACATTGCGACGCCCGGCGCGAAGCGATCCCAATATCCCCAGCGGGTGCCGGGCTAAGGGAACTTTCACAGGCTGATTGGGATCATGTGCGATGGGGCTTGCAGCAAGGTGTTTCATGTTGCAAGCCTAACGCGCGGAATGCACATTCGCGAACCGCGAAAATACGATGTGGGCTTGATTTTTTCTGATGGGAGAAATATCTAGCCCGCGATATTGACTCGGGCCGTGCGTTGGCCCCCCAAAATTAGAGGCGTCCCGCGAGATGGCAAAGGCAAAGTTTGAACGTAACAAGCCGCACGTCAACATCGGCACGATCGGCCACGTTGACCACGGTAAAACCACGCTGACGGCAGCGATCACCAAATATTTTGGTGACTTCAAGGCATATGACCAGATTGATGGCGCGCCAGAAGAGAAAG
>NZ_MDHA01000052.1 GCF_001705665.1 Thioclava sp. SK-1
ACGCCCGTAGCCCACGATCTGAAACCTGCATCAGGCGGCACAGATACGCACGTGAAAGATCTCCGCGATACCCCGCAATGAATTGAAATCTCATTGCTTTTGGATCGCGAAGAAGATTGCAGCTTTTTTAACACCTCCCTCTCCTCCCGCAGAATACGGTTCTCTTTACGCAAGCGCTCATTCTCGCGGCGCAACTCCGCGTCCTCAGCTGCTGTTGGATCGGTCGAGTAATCCCGCATCCACTTGCCCAAGGTCGAAAAACCAACCCCAAGGTCCGACGCAACCTGTCGCCGTGTCAGGCCGCTGTGCGCCGCGATCCGAACCGCTTCGCGCTTGAAATCTTCACTATGCTTGGCTGCCATATCCAGTCTCCTTCAAAGCGAGCATTGCTCACAGAAAACCGGAACGGAAGTGATGCAAGTCCAGACAGGTCCCGATCAATGGCACGCGCTCAAAGGCGCTTCGGTCCGAACTGGGTGTTCCGTTCCGCTGTTACCGTCCCTATGCCATCACCTCACGCTGCGCCTCACCATCTCCTGGGCTACCCGCTCAGTGCGGGTGGCCGGTCTTGATCATTTCATGCCAAACTC
>NZ_MDHA01000053.1 GCF_001705665.1 Thioclava sp. SK-1
TCGCCGATCTGGATGACATGATTGAAGCCATCGTCAAGGACCTTGCTCCTGAGCTGCTCGAACAGACCGCGATCGGCCTGAACAGCGCGGCGCAATTATTGCTGACGGCTGGCGACAATCCAGAGCGGTTGAAATCCGAAGCCAGCTTTGCCGCCCTGTGCGGCGTCAGTCCCGTGCCTGCGTCTTCTGGCAAAACTGTCCGGCACAGGTTGAACAGAGGCGGTGATCGCGCAGCCAACAGTGCGATCCACATTATCGCCATCGGACGTTTGCGACTGGACCCACGCACTCAAGCCTACATTGCCAAACGGATCGCTGCCGGAAACTCAAAGCTGGAAGCCATTCGCAGCCTCAAACGTTACATCGCACGCGAAGTCTTCGGCATCATCATGCGCCGCTACACAGAGATCAATCAGACACAAATCGCCGCTTGACTCTTAGAAGGGCGTCCAAGGATCGCAGTTCACCGGATCGGCCTGGATCACGACGCTGACCGAGACAGGCGTGCGCATCTCAATGGATGGACGGGGCCGCTACCTCGATAACATCTTCATCGAACGGCTGTGGCGGTCGCTGAAGCAGGAGGCGATCTATCTCGAAGAGATCAGCGACGGCTTCCAGGCTCGACGCGTCATCAAGGACTGGATGGCATTCTACAACACCGAGCGGCCCCATTCCGCGCTTGATCGGCAGACGCCCGACGACGCATTCTTCACAACAGAACAGACGCAAAAGGCCGCATGAAACCAGCCAGATTACATCTTAGCTGAGCCGAAAAACTGTCCAAATAACTGGGACTACTTCAAGGGGACCACCTCAACTATCTCAATATAGCTGGCAATCTTGAATGCCGTTTCATAATCGAAGGCCCCACTTTTGCGGCTCTGTTTCGACATACCTGATGCGATTTTTGTTGAAGAACGACGAACCAAAAAATCGCAATCGACCTCCGCGCCGGGCTTTCAGAACGCTTACTCTCAATATCAACCACGGAAGTTAAACTAGGACAGTTTCAACGCGGCTTCTATTTTTCGCGATTGAGATGCGCCCCCGGTATACCTAAGGCAAGATGCAACTGCGGTCTTTCAGCTTGCTCTAAATATCCCGGGGGAGGCTCCATCAGGAGCCGGGGGCAGAGCCCCTCTCTTTTATTTCACCGTTACTAGCGCGTGGCGCTTTTTGCCTGCGGATAGTTTGACCGGTGTCTTCAAATCATCTGCGGTGAACATCCTGCCCGCATCGGCGCAGCTGGTATCATCCACCTTAAGACCACCTTCCGAAATCAACCGTTTGCCATCTTTACCGGTTTTCGCAAGGCCAGAGCGCACAACAAGTTGCGCAAGGCTGATCCCATCGCCAATATCGTCTTGCGACAGTGCCAATAGTGGCAGATCGTCTCCGGTGCCGCCTTTTTCAAAGACCTCGCGTGCGGTTGCTTCGGCCGCTTTGGCCGCATCGGCGCCGTGCAGCAAGGTTGTGACCTCATTGGCGAGGATGATCTTACCCTCATTGATCTGTGAGCCTTCCAACGCTCCAAGACGGTTGCATTCCTCTACCGGAAGCTCTGTATACAGCTTCAAGAAGCGGCCCACGTCGGCATCTGTCGTATTGCGCCAGAATTGCCAGAATTCATAGGGGCTTAGCATATCGCCATTTAGCCAGATCGCGCCGCCCTGTGATTTCCCCATTTTGCGGCCATCTGATGTGGTCAGAAGGGGCGTCGTCAACCCATAGATCTCGCCATCCAACACGCGGCGTGTCAGGTCGATTCCGTTGATGATATTACCCCATTGATCCGATCCACCCATTTGCAGCAGGCAATTGTAGCGACGGTTCAATTCTAGGAAATCATAGGCTTGCAAGATCATATAGTTGAATTCAAGGAAGGACAGGGATTGCTCTCGGTCCAGCCGCGATTTCACCGATTCAAAGGAGAGCATCCGGTTGACCGAGAAATGCTTTCCGATGTCGCGCAAAAATTCCAGATAGTTCAGCCCATCCAGCCATTCGGCATTATTGCGCATCAGCGCGCCGTTCCCGGCCTCACCATACTCAAGGTAGCGCGCGAAAACCTGACCCATACCGGTGATATTTGCATCAATCTGTTCGGGGCCCAGCAGTGGGCGTTCATCAGACCGGAAAGACGGATCACCGACTTTGGTTGTGCCGCCCCCCATCAAGGTAATCGGCTTATGCCCTGTTTTTTGGAACCAGCGCAGCAACATGATATTGAGCAGATGGCCGACATGCAGTGATGCTGCCGTGGCATCATAACCGATATAGGCGGTTACCATCCCTTGCGATAGGTTCTCATCAAGCTCTTGCAGATCCGTGCAATCGGCAAGGAATCCGCGCTCGATGATGACACGGAGAAACTCTGATTTGGGATGGTAGGTCATCTGGCTTGTTCCTTTCTTTCGGCCATGCGTATATCGGGTGAACGGGTGAAGGGGAAGCCATGTTGAAAGCTGGGCCTGTTTGGGCAGCCGGTGCGATGTCGGGAACGTCATTGGACGGTGTGGATGCGGCGCTTTTATTGACCGATGGCGCACGAATATTGGACTTTGGACGTCACGGGTATCGGGCCTTTTCGCAGCAAGAGCGGGCGGTTTTACATGCTGCTTTGGGGTTGTGGCCGGGTGCGGACGGCGTTGATGCGGCGGCTGAGATCGTGGAAACAGCACATGCCGAGCTGCTAAGCGATTTTCTGGATGCGGATGTGATTGGGTTTCATGGCCAGACATTGGCGCATGATCCGATGGGGGCAGCAGGGTCGCGCCGCACGCATCAGGCTGGCGATGGCGCCATCCTGGCCGAGGTTCTGGGCCGACCTGTTGTGTGGGATTTCCGCTCTGCGGATGTGGAAATGGGCGGGCAGGGCGCGCCTTTGGCGCCGTATTTTCACTTTGCCTGTGCGAAATGGGCGGGTCTAACGCAGCCTTGCGTGTTTTTGAACCTGGGCGGTGTGGGGAATGTCACCTGGGTTGATCCGCGTAAATCCGGCCCCGAAGAAGCGGGCGCGGTTTTGGCCTTTGACACTGGGCCTGCCAATGCGCCGATCAATGATTTGATGCGTGCGCGGCGTCAGATGGAACGTGATGAAGGCGGCGCGCTTGCGCTGTCGGGGCAGGCGGATCCGGCGGTGGTTGAGACATTCCTTAGCCATCGATATTTCCATAAAATACCCCCCAAATCTCTGGATAGAAATGAATTTCGCGACATTCTGGAATTGGTGAATCCGCTTTCAGATGCCGATGCTGTGGCCAGCCTGGTGGCGATTGCCGCAGCCAGTGTCGCGGCCGGTTTTGATCATTTTCCTTCAGCGCCGGCTGCCGTGCATGTCTGTGGCGGCGGACGGTTGAATGAGGCCGTGATGACAGCGCTTGCGCGCATCCTGCCATGCCCAGTCGGCCCGGTAGAGGACCTTGGCCTGAATGGCGATATGTTAGAGGCGCAGGCATTTGCTTATTTGGCGGTGCGTGTTGCACGTGGCTTGCCGACATCGGGGCCAAGCACGACCGGGGTCGCAGCCCAAATAGGTGGTGGGCGTCTTAGCCGTCCAAGCTAAGGGTCAGCCCTTGTCTGCCTTACAGGCATTGGATTGGATAGTGATATGATTTTGAAAGGATATCTTATGCGGAAACTTTTGTTCACTTTGCCTTTGGTCCTAGCGGGCTGTTTTGGGCCGGCGCCTTTGGCCTATGATTACAACGGCCAGATTGTGACTATTGCTAAGGGAAATATCCCGTTAGACCCGGCCGCGCTGTCTGGCCCGGTTGCCGCACGCGCAACCGAGGTGTGTCAGATGAACGGTTTTGCTTCCTTGTCCTATTTGGGATTGAAACCTGCGGGCCATACGTTCTTTTGCAGCAATTGATACAAGCACCACTGCTGCGCCAAACTGTGCGGCAGTGGTGCGGCGGGGCATATCGTTTAGTCCTTGGACAGCAAATTGCGCGCCCCGCCTGAAATCAGCAAGGCTATCTCTGCAAGTGCCAAATAGGGCGATGCCCCTGGCGGAATTGCGATATAGCGTGCCTGCCAATTGGGGCGAAATTTCTGTTTGAACCGGCGTAGCCCCTCAAAATTATAAAATGCGCGACCATGGCGGAAAATCAGATTGCCAAACCGGCTGGTCAGCCGCGCGGAAGGGTGGTCGGACAGACCAGACAGCGGTGCCAGACCAAGGCTTAGCTGCGATGTGCCGCGTTCTTTCAGCGCCTCGATCAATGATAGGAACAGGAACTGCATGACCCCGTCGCTGTCGCTGGGGCGGTAGCGCATCAGATCGATGCCCATACGGACCGCGCCCGGATCGCCCAGCAAATTGGCAAAGCACAAGATACGCCCGTCGCAGCGGATCAAGGCCAGTTCACATTGGTTCAGATATTCCCGCGAGAATCGCCCGACGGAGAAGCCCTTTTCAGCCCCTTTTTGCCCGGCCAGCCACGCGTCGGAAATCTCTTCCAGTGCGTCAAGCAAGCTGTCGGAATGGGGTGGGGTGCACAGCTCCAGTTGGCGACCATCACGCTGTGCCCGGTTGTATTCGGCCCGCATCGTTTTGAATTTACTACCAGAGAGCGAAAACTCTTGCAGATTGACCACCGCCTCCTCGCCCAGTTTATGCAGCGTATAGCCCATATCAATCCACAGCGGCAGGTGGCGTTCTGAGACTTCGTAGAACACTGGCGTGGCACCGTCGCGGCGCGCGGCCTCGTGGAATTCCCATGCCAGGGCGCGGGCGGGGTCGGTCGCGCCCAACGGGTCGCCCAGAACAATGCGGTAGTTGCGTCGCGTCGCGAACATCACAAAGGCGCTGCCATCGGTATTCATCACCCGGTTCTTATCCCCCGTCAGGGCCAGCCATCCCTGCGGATCTGGCTGAGCGCGCAAGATCTGTAGCACATCTTCATCGCTGACTTGTGCGGCAGCGGGCAGCGCGGCACGCGCCGGGCGCAGGGCAAGATACAGCAAAAAACCCAACAGCAGTGCCGACACAAGCAGGCCTGCACGCAAGGCCGCCGGCGTCGCAGAGGCGGAGGTAAAGTCCAACCACAGTGCGTTGGAATAGGGCACGGCCTTATGCGCCAAGAAGAAAAACGCACCGGCAGCGGCCAGCAGACCAATGACCAGGGCGATCCATAATGGAGAAAAGACGCCTTCGGTCAGGCGGGCGCGGCGGTGAAAAGAAGATCGAAACGGCAGCAGCGCCAAAAGCGCGAGCACAGACAGGACGGCCGGTTCGATATTCATCCCGTCGATCAGCACGGCTACAGTGGCTGCTGCAATGGCCGCAAGCGTCAGCAAATAGGCCAGCCGGACACGGCGCATCAACGCATGTGACAACACTATCAACAACACGCCAGACAGCGCGAGGATCAGGGTTCCGCCCTCGGCCAAGACCGCACCGACCAGATCGACCTCATCGCTGATATGTTGCAACGGAGGCATCATCGCAACCAGCAAGAACCAAAAACCAAGCCCCAGAACGGCGGCGCCCGACAAGCGCGGCACGACCACTGACAGGGCGGTGGCAATCGGGCGCATTGGTGTTGATACCTCACCGAACAGGCGGGTGGCCCACCCCCCGGCCAAACGTGCCTCATTCACCAAAACAATTGTGAAAGCCAACGCGAAGGGCACCAGGAAATAAATTACCCGAAACAGCAGCAATGCGGCAGCTGCATCGCCTACCGGAACGCTTGCAGGTAGTGCGGTGATCACAACGGTTTCAAACACGCCCACGCCGCCCGGCACATGGCTTAGGATCCCGATCATCGCCGCCGCCGCATATATCGCCACGAAGCTGATGAAAGGCGGTGTGCCGATGGGCATTAAAAGCCACAACGTCCCGGCTGCCATAGCGCAATCCAGTGCAGCCACGCCTAACTGGCCAAACAGCACGCGTGGGGCCGGCATTGCAATGTCATGGCGCCCTAAATGCAACGTTTTTTCTGTGACGGACAGCCAAAGCGCACCGGTGAACACGATTACGGCGGTGGCGATTGCCAGCAGTTGAACCGTGGATACGCTGACAGGCAGGATCTGTGCTAAGACCGCAGGATGGATTGCCAAGGCGCAGATCCCTACGAGCGTTAGCCCGATCCCCATCGCGATCGCCACATAGGAGGAGAGAGCCGCGACATCAAACGCGTTCAGCCCGGCGGCAGAATAAATCCGGTATCGTATCGCGCCGCCTGATAAAACGCTTATTCCGACTGTGTTACCAAAAGCATAGCCCAAGAACCCGCCCAAAGCGACAGTCCGGGGTGGCAGCGACTTCCCCAGATATTGTAACGCCCACCAATCATAACCGATCATCGCAATATAGCCCACCGCCGTGGCCGCCAAGGCCCCGATCAGCACCATCGGCGGCGTTGCTCTGGCCCTGGCAATCACATGCGCCAGATCAATTGTTAGCAGCAGGTGATGCAGCGCCCATAGCCCAAACAAAAACAGAACCAATCCGATCGCAATGGGGCCAAGCGTGCGCAACCGTGAGGGAAGCATGTGCATGGCGACAGGGGCTGAAATGGTCATGGTCAGGTTCCTATGCGATCTAGGCCTAATGGTCGATTTCATGGCCTTGAGGCCAGGTTGACTTGCGGTAAGGCGATTAGGCCCCGTGATGCAAGATCAAAACGCCCATGCGGCAGCATAGGCCGACTGGGGCAGGCCAGGCCGCCACACTTTAACGGCGCAGTGATCGCGTGTGATCTATCGCGCCGCAGGCGGCCTGACATGGCCGGAATTTGAATTTTTTGTAAGAATCGGCCGCCCCGAACACGGTGGTATCTGGCGCAAGAGAATGCGCTGTCTGGACATATGTTTTGGGGGGATATGTTAAGGGGCGGCTGCGATTTGGGCCAGACATGTGGGCGTGCCAAAGCCACCGGATTTGGTGATCAAACGGGTTGGACGCCCATCAAGCATGATTTGGCAATCGGGCAGGCCGGGCAGCGCTTCGCCCAAGACATCGATCAGGCCAATGCCTGACAGCTCCATGATACTATCGGCCGTTTCCCCACCCGAACACAGAAGAAGCGCCAGAGGCTGTGCGCAAAGCTGTTGCACGGTGGCGGCAAAGTCCGCCCCGGCGCGTTGGGGAGAGACAATGTCCGGCCCGGCAACCATCTGCACGATACATAGCTCAGTGTTCAGGGGCCGCGCGTCGGCAACACCATTGGGGGCCAAAATGACATCGGCTGCATGGGTTGCGATCATATGCGCGGTCTGGGCGATCGTGATCGGATCACGCGAGCCGATGGCAAATAAACGCGTTCCCGCAGCGATTTTTGGCAAATCGGTGTTTCGCCCAGACATTTGACGCGCCAAGGCCCCGGCCAAACCGGCTGCGCCCACCAGAAGGGCATGCCCCGCCTGTGCGACAAGCGCATCCAGATCGGACTCAGTCATGGCGTCGGGACACTGCGCCTGCGTCCCCATCACCTGTGCGATAGGGATGGGCGTCGCGACACCCGCGCCACGGACATAGCCTGCAAAAACATGTCGGTTCTGTGCTGGAATGGCGGGGCAGATCAGCACGGGCTGTCCAGGGGCGCGCAATATCTGCGTTTCTGCCCGGGGATGGCCCTTTAACCGCGAGTCGATCTTCTTAAACACGCGCGGGATCTTATGTTTGCGTGCCCAATCCGCGACTGCCTGCGTCTTGCGTTCTGCGGCATCTTGTGTGCCTTCGCGGCTAGCGGTTGATACGGCGATCACCTGTGCCCCGGTGGCGCGTGCGCTCTCCAGATCCGCAGGCCTGCGTGCGGCCACCACATGCAGGCCACGTGCTGCAAACATCGCTGCGCTGTCCAATGCCCCGGTCAGGTCATCGGCCACAATCAGCAGGCGCATCAGCCGATGGCTCCGATCGCACGGCCCGCAGGGGACAATTGCCCCGCATAGCGTAGCGCAGCAATCAGGCTTTCGTGACGCGCGATCCCCTTGCCTGCGATGTCAAACGCAGTCCCATGGTCAACCGATGTGCGGATGATCTGCCCCTTAAGCCCCACGGTAATATTCACGCCTTCATCAATCGACATGACCTTGACCGGGCCGTGGCCTTGATCGTGATAACATGCGACGACTACGTCAAAATCCCCACGGCCTGCGCGGTAAAACAACGTGTCGGCGGGCAGTGGCCCTTGTACGTCTATTCCTTCGGCGGCGGCGCGTTTGATCCCCGGTTCCAGCTTCTCTTCCTCCTCGCCCTCTCCAAATAACCCGTTCTCACCAGCATGCGGGTTGATGCCACATACCGCTATACGCGGCGTCTCGCCCGCGGCGGTCAATGTATCATGGGCCAGTTTAATCACCTGATAGGTCCGTTCTGGCGTGATCCGGCGTATAGCCTCAATCAGGCCGACATGAGTGGTCAGATGGATCACTTTCATCTTCGGTGTGGCCAACATCATGGAATAGCTGTCAGTCCCGGTCAATGTCGCCAGAATTTCGGTATGGCCGGGGAAAATATGGCCACCGGCATGCAGCGCCTCTTTGTTCAGCGGTGCAGTGGCGATGGCAGCCACCTGATGGGCCTGTGCCATCTCAACCGCGATACGCAGAAATTCATATGCTGCATGGCCTGCACGGGCATCGACATGGCCAAAGGGCAGGTCGCCTACATCCAACCCCGGATCCACGCAGATCGCGCGCTGGGGTGTCGGCTCAAACGGCAAGGGCGCGCCCGGCGCGATCGTTTCGATGTCAAATTGGCATCCGGTTAACGCGGCGGCGCGTGACAACATGGCACCATCGCCCACGACCACGGGGCGGCAAATCTCCCATGTTGCCGGATCGTTCAGGGTGCGGGCAGTGATTTCGGGACCAATGCCGCAAACGTCGCCCATCGTGATGGCAATGACTGGTTTCATGTTGCTCTCCCAATATGGACGAATCTGCCGTCCTTTGGGATATATTGAACGATTGTGGTGCGAAATGAAAGATACTGAAAGCAGATGATGGAATTTGTTGCCGCACTGCGATAGGCTGGTGCAAATAGATCAGGAGAGCACAGATGCTGGCAGCCAAACGGCAGGCGCGAATTGTGGAAATGCTGCGCGGGGATGGCATGGCATCGCTGCGTGATCTGGCCATCGCGCTTGGCAGCTCGGTGTCGACGGTGCGCCGTGATGTCGAACAGCTGTGCGAAGCGGGTGTTTTGGCGCGCACGCATGGTGGTGCCGTGCTTAAGGCACCTGGTGCGCGGGCCTTTGAACCCGATCGCACGGTCTCTGCCGGTATGGATCATGGGGCCAAACGCGCCATCGGGCAGGCGGCAGCGCAGCTGGTCGCACCGGGACATGCAGTCATTTTCGACAGCTCCAGCACCGCATTAGAGGCCGCGCGGGCACTCATCATGGCCGGGACAGAATTTACCGCCGTAACCAATGATTTGGCCATCGCACAATTGCTGTCACAGGCTGGTCATCGTCAAACCCATCTGACCGGGGGGATCATGCGCCCGGGCACGCAGACATTACTGGGGGCGGCGGCTTTAGCGTCGATCACCCGGTTACATGCCGATATTGCGTTCATCGGCGCGCATGCGGTGGATCTGGCCGGACCTTCTGACAGCAGCATTGAACTGGCCGAGATCAAATCCGCCTTTATTGGTGCTGCGGATCAGGTGGTGCTGCTGGCCGATCATTCAAAGTTTTCTGAGAAATCCTTTTGCAGGTTTGCGCAACTGGGACAGTTCGATCAGATCATCAGCGACAATCAGCTTTCTGATTGTATGGCACAGGCTTACCGTGACGCCGTAACGGTGCAGCGGGTGGTGCAGGGCGGCAAATGAGACCACTGGCCAAAGTTATGCGCCTCTTAGACCGGGCCGCTTCGCCAGCCACAGGGCGCCCGCAAAAGATCGCGTGATCGCGCCCCTTGGGGCGGGATCTCAATTGGATTACATCTGCGGTGCAATCAACGTGCAGTGGCCAGTGCAAGACCGTCAACTACGGCGGTAAAGGCTTCGGAACGTTCAAGCGCCGCGCCGGGGCAAATCAACTGAGCCTCATCCGCGATCATCTTCATCAAAGACGAGCCGCCCACCAAGATCACCGTGCCGATATCTGCCGGTGTGACCTGCGCTTGTGTCAATGTTTCATAGATTGCCTGGCGCAGTGGCTCGCGCAGTTTGGCCAATGATGCGTTCAACGTGCCAGGGGTGATCGGCACCGAAAGTTTTGGCTCAATGAACCCCATCTTGATGTGCGCCGGGGCGTGTGCCGCGCCATTTGCCGCGATCTTGCCGGCCTCGACCGCGAAGGCCAGCTCATGACCAAGGCGATCTTCGATCACGCGTTTCAGGCGCTGCATCTTGATCGGCTCGACCGCGTGGCGCAGCATATCATCGGCGGTGCGGGCGGTTTCCCGCGTATAGGCGAAAGGGATCTTGGCCCAGCTGGACAGTTCGACATAGATCGCTTTGGGCACGGGCAGCAGCCCATCCCCCAAGGTGCGCTTCAATTCTCCGCCAAGGCCCAGCATTGGCATGGCGTGATCCATAGAGACAGCATGGTCAAAATCTGTCCCGCCCAGACGGATACCGTGATTGGCCAGGATTTCGACCTGCATGCCGTCACCGCGAAACACCGAAAAATCCGATGTACCACCGCCAATATCCACGATCAGCCCGATCTGGCCGCTTTTGTTCAGGCCATGCGCCGCAAGGGCTGCGGCCTCTGGTTCTACCAGAAAGCTGATCTGTTTAAACCCAGCCTGCCGATAGCAGCTGCGCAGATCGCGTTCGGCCTGTAGATCGCGCTCTGGGTCATTGGTGTGAAAATGCACAGGCCGGCCCGACAGCACGTGCTCAAATGTGTGGCCCGCCCGGGCTTCGGCCCGCGCCTTCACCACGGACAAAAACTCTGCGACAACCTGCGATAAGGAACGCCGCTTGCCCCCCAGCAGTTGAACTTCATGAAACAGGGATGTCCCCAATACCGATTTCAGCGCACGCATATAGCGGCCTTCATCGCCTTCAATCAGTGCTTCCGATGCCTCCTGACCAATTAGCATTTCGCTGCGATCATCGGGGAAGAACACTGCCGTAGGCAGCGTATCGGCATTGGCTTCGATTGGCAGGCGGATGATTGCGCCGTCATGCAACATCGCACAGGCGGAATTTGATGTGCCGAAATCGACCGCAAGGATGGGGGAGGGAGGGGCGCTGGTCATCGGGGTCTCTCACTTGGCTCGAACGCAAGCAGGCGTGTTAGCGAAGCGCGCTGACCGGCGCAACCCCCACGCGACATCCATAACCCTTGGGCCCGGGGGCGGCCAAAAGGGGCGCGTTATGACAGGCGCTGTTTGCGCACATATAGCACCATGTGATGGTTCACGATATCATAGCCCAATTCCGCGGCCAGTTCGGCTTGCAAACGTTCGATCCGCTCTGAGCAGAATTCGACCACCTCGCCGCTGTCGACATCGATCATATGGTCGTGGTGGTCGGCATTGGCATGTTCAAACCGTGCCGATGTTCCTTCAAACTGATGCCGATGGATCACGCCTTGTTCCTCTAACGCGGTCAGGGTGCGATAGACGGTCGATAGGGAAATTCCCGGCAGCTGTGCCTCAGCCCGGCGCTGCAGTTCTACCGCATCGGGATGATCGTCAGACGCCGCCAAAACGGCCAGCAACGCGGCGCGCTGCTTGGTAATGCGAATGCCCGCTTGGCGCAGGGCGTGAGTCAGGGTTTCGGTGCGATCCATGCCGTATTTTTGCCCGGAATGGGCGCTCACATCAAGTGTTTCTTGCAAATGGTTCGCAACTGGCTTGACAGTTGCAATTGATTCCTAACTAGATTGTCATGCACTTGCTGTTTCTAGGAAGGAACATCTCATGATCTCTCGGCGCGCCATTTTGGGCACCGTGACCGCCGCTGTGATGGCCTATGCCCTGCCTGCCGCCGCGCAGGACCGGTTGAAGGTTGTCACCACATTCACCGTCATCGCGGATATGGCGCAAAATGTTGCCGGTGACGCCGCAGATGTTGTGTCTGTGACCCGTCCAGGGGCAGAAATCCACGGCTATCAACCAACGCCGCGCGATCTGCTGCGTGCCCAAGATGCCGATCTGATCTTGTGGAACGGGCTGAACCTTGAACGCTGGTTCGAGCAATTCTTGACGAACCTGCAAGATGTGCCTGCGGTGGTGGTGTCAGACTCGATCACGCCGATGCCGATTTCTGGTGGCGCCTATGACGGAAAGCCCAATCCGCATGCTTGGATGGCTCTGTCTTCGGCGCAGATATATATTAACAATATTCGCGATGCTTTGGTTCAGGCAGATCCTGCCAATGCGAAGGTTTATCAAGCCAATGCAAAGGCTTATAAGGCAAAGCTGGAAGATCAGATTAAACCTTTGCGCGACGCTGCTCTGGCCTTGCCCGAAGACCGGCGCTGGCTTGTGACATCTGAAGGGGCATTTTCCTATCTGGCACGGGATTTCGGCCTTAAAGAGCTGTTCTTATGGCCAATCAACGCCGATGCGCAGGGCACGCCCCAACAGGTGCGCAATGTGATTGACCAAATGCGCGCGCACGATATTGGGGTTGTTTTCTCTGAATCCACGGTGTCGGATAAACCCGCCAAGCAGATCGCGCGTGAAACCGGCGCGGCCTATGGCGGTGTGCTATATGTCGACAGCCTGTCAGAACCTGGCGGCCCGGTTCCCACCTATCTGGACCTGCTGCATGTCACCGCGCAGACGATTTTGGATGGGCTGACGGCCCGTGATGGGGTGACGCAATGACGGCCACTCCAGATGGCATTTGCGCTAAGGGTGTTACCGTTACCTATCGCAATGGCCATACCGCATTGCGCGATGCAAGCTTCACTGTGCCAACCGGGTCCATCACGGCACTGGTCGGTGTGAACGGGGCAGGAAAATCCACACTGTTTAAAGCGTTGATGGGGTTTGTTCCCGTCAGCGCAGGGACAGTCACCTTACTGGGGCTGCCGGTCACTCAGGCGATGAAATCGCAATTGGTCGCCTATGTCCCACAGTCGGAAGAGGTCGACTGGTCCTTTCCGGTGCTCGTCGAAGATGTAGTGATGATGGGCCGATATGGCCATATGGGTTTTCTGCGCCGGGCGCGTGCATTAGACCGGGCGGCAGTGGATGCGGCGCTACGCCGGGTCAATATGACCGACTTTCGCAAACGTCAAATCGGAGAACTGTCCGGCGGGCAGAAGAAACGCGTGTTTCTGGCCCGTGCTTTGGCGCAAGATGCCCGCGTAATTTTGCTTGATGAACCCTTTACCGGTGTCGATGTCAAAACCGAGGACCAGATCATCGCCTTGCTGCGCGATCTGCGCGACGAGGGGCGTGTGATGTTGGTCGCGACCCATAATCTGGGCAGTGTGCCGGAATTTTGTGACCGCTGCGTTTTGGTCAAAGGGACAGTTTTGGCCTATGGGCCGACTGCCGAGGTATTCACCCCTGACTATCTGAAACAGACTTTTGGCGGGGTGCTGCGCCATTTCGTGTTAGGCGGCGCTGATGCGGCAATTGGTGTGCCACAGCGCACAGCCAAGACCGATGACCCGTCGGAGACCTGCGCATGACAGTGCTGCTGGAGCCGTTTCAATATGGCTATATGACCAATGCGATATATGTGTCGGCTTTGGTGGGGGCGGTCTGTGCCTTTCTTTCTGCTTATCTGGTGCTTAAAGGGTGGTCGTTGATCGGTGATGCGCTGTCCCATAGTATCGTTCCGGGCGTTGCTGGGGCCTATATGCTGGGGCTGCCCTTTGCGCTTGGGGCGTTTTTATCGGGCGGATTGGCGGCATTGGCGATGCTGGTGTTGCGCAGTTATTCCGGGCTGAAAGAAGATGCGGTGATTGGGCTGATCTTTACTTCTTTCTTCGGTTTGGGGCTGTTCATGGTGTCATTGAACCCGATGGCCGTATCGGTTCAGACCATCACAATGGGAAATATTTTGGCAATTTCCCCGGCGGATACGCTGCAATTGCTGCTGATTGGCGGAGTGTCCCTGGTGGTTTTGTTGGCTAAATGGCGCGATCTTCTGGCGGTGTTTTTTGACGAGGCACATGCGCGTTCCATCGGTTTGAATGTCACTGCGTTAAAGGCGGTGTTCTTTACGTTGTTGGCGGCTTGCACGGTGGCAGCGATGCAGACGGTCGGCGCGTTTTTGGTTATTGCACTGGTGGTGACGCCGGGCGCAACGGCCTATCTGCTGACCGACCGGTTTCCGGTGATGATTGCGATTTCCGTGGCAATTGGCGCGTTTAGCGCAGCTTTTGGCGCCTATCTGAGCTATTTTTTGAATGGGGCAACAGGCGGGGTGATCGTCTGTCTGCAAACCTTGATGTTTTTGCTGGCCTTTGTGTTCGCGCCCAAACATGGGACTTTGGCGGCGCGGGGGCGGATGCGTCAGGCTGGGGGCGAAGATCATGGATAATCTGCTGCTGCCGCTGCAATTCCCTTTCATGCAAAATGCCTTTTTGATCGTGATCTTGATCGCGCCTGCAGCAGCGATCTTGTCGTGCTTTTTGGTGCTGAAGGGGTGGTCGCTGATGGGTGATGCCACCAGCCATGCCGTTTTGCCTGGCGTTGTTCTGGCCTATGTCGCGGGGGTGCCGCTGTTGATTGGCGCTTTTGTCGCGGGCCTGTTTTGTGCCCTGGCGACCGGCTTTATCCGTGATAACAGCCGGGTAAAGCAAGATACGGTGATGGGCGTGATTTTCAGTGGCATGTTTGGGCTGGGCGTCGTGCTTTATACCAAGATTGAAACGGATCTGCATCTAGATCACATCCTGTTTGGCAATATGTTGGGTATTGGCACATCGGATCTGTTGGTGTCAGGGGCGATTGCGCTGAGCGTGGCCGTGGCGCTTTTGGCGCTATGGCGTGATCTTCTGGCCCATGCGTTTGATCCGGTGCAGGCCCGCATGGTGGGCTTGCGCATCAACATGTTGCATTATGGGCTGCTGGCAGCAATTTCAGCGGTGATTGTGGCCATGCTATCGTCGGTCGGTATCATTTTGTCTGTGGCCTATCTGATCGCGCCGGGGGCCATTGCGTTTTTGCTGGTGCGCCGGTTCTCGGCCATGATGTGGGCCGCAATGGGCGTGACATGGGTGGCCGGGATTAGCGGAATTTATCTAAGCTTTTGGTTGGATTCTGCGCCTGCGCCAACGATCGTCTTGATCCTGACTGCAATGTTTTTGGCTGCGTTAGCACGGATGCAAATTCGGCAGCGGCGGGCCGTTACGCACGAGAGGCCATAGGCAATTTCACTGGCAGGTGATCTGTGGGCCACGGCGCGGTGGCCCACAGACAGTTTCCGGCTTAGCCGATGATTGTGTTCAGCGTTGCAGATGGGCGCATGACAGCGGCCACTTTCGCTGGATCGGCGTGGTAATAGCCACCCAGATCAACCGGCTTGCCTTCTGCGGCTTGCAGCTCTGCCAAAATTGCGGCTTCGCCGTTAACCAATGCCTTTGCAATTGGGGTGAAATGCGCCTTTAGCGCTGCGTCACCCTCTTGTGCCGCCAGGGCCTGTGCCCAGTAGCGAGCAAACCAGTAATGCGAACTGCGGTTGTCCGGCGCACCGATCTTACGCTCTGGCGAGTTGCCGTTTTCCAGAACCTTCTGGGTGGCATCTTCGACCGCCTCGGCCAGAACGCCAGCTTTGGCATTGCCTTTGTCCGCCAGGAATTTGAACGACTCCCCCAACGCACAGAATTCGCCCAGGCTGTCCCAGCGCAGGTGGTTTTCTTCGACAAGCTGCTGAACATGTTTGGGGGCCGAGCCACCCGCACCGGTTTCAAACAGACCGCCGCCCTGCATCAGCGATACGATCGACAACATTTTGGCCGAGGTGCCCAGCTCTAGAATCGGGAACAGATCGGTCAGGTAGTCGCGCAAAACGTTACCGGTGATGGTAACAACATCATTGCCCTTGCGCATTTCTTCGAAGGTGAAGCGCGTGGCTTCGCGCGGGGCCATGATCGGGATTTCAATCCCGGCCTCTTTCAACGCGGGGGTGACATATTTAATCAGCTCTGCGTCATGGGCGCGGTTCGCATCCAGCCAGAACGCGGCAAGGCCGGTTGCTTTGGTGCGGTTGATGCCCAGTTTGATCCAATCCAGGATTGGCTCTTTTTTCGCAGTGGCCGAACGCCAGATGTCACCCGTTTCCACGTTATGTGAATGCAACACGGTGCCATTGTCGAGAATGATTTCAACCTTGCCATTGCCGGTCATTTCAAACGTGGTCGGGTGAGAGCCATATTCTTCGGCCTTTTGTGCCATCAAACCGACGTTGGATACCGCACCACAGCTGGTCACGTCCAACTTACCGGTTTCTTTGAAATAGGCGATCGTTTCATCATAGACACCGGCATAGGAATTGTCCGGTATGCAGCATTTCGTGTCTGCGGCTTTGCCATCTGGACCCCAGCCAATACCACCGGCGCGGATCACGGCAGGCATCGACGCGTCGATGATCACATCCGACGACACGTGCAGGTTGGTGATGCCCTTGTCGGAATTCACCATATACATCGGCGGTTTTGCAGCCAGTGCCGCTTTTAGATCGGCCTCAAGCTCTGCGTTGCCTTTGATCCGGGTTTCCAAATCGCCGATACCGGCATTGGGGTTGAAGCCAAGCGCCGTAACCGTATCGCCATGTTTGGCCAGGAAATCTTCCAGATATACCGATACGAAGTGACCAAAAATGATCGGGTCAGAGACCTTCATCATGGTCGCTTTCATATGGACCGAGAACAACACGCCCGGTTCCATGCTGGCGACTTCAGCTTTGATAAAATCGCGCAGGGTCGCCACCGACAGGAATGTCGCATCAACGATTTCACCCGCTTTGTAGGACAGGCCAGATTTCAAAACGGTTTCGGTGCCATCTGTGGCGGTGAAAACGATTTTTGCGCCTGTCGCCTCAGCGATGGTGGCAGAGGTTTCATTGGCGAAGAAGTCGTTGCCGGGCATCGACGCAACAGTCGTCTTGCTGTCGGCGGTCCATTCACCCATCGAATGCGGATGTTTCATCGCATAATTTTTCACAGCCTTGGCCGAACGGCGATCCGAATTGCCTTCCCGCAGAACCGGGTTCACGGCCGATCCTTTAATCGTGTCATAGCGCGCGCGAACGTCTTTTTCTGTGTCGTTGGACGGCTCATAGGGGTAGTCGGGCAGTTTATAGCCCTGATCTTGCAATTCCTTGATCGCGGCGGTCAACTGCGGGACCGATGCCGAGATATTTGGAAGTTTGATCACATTGGCGTCGGGTGTTTTCACCAATTCGCCCAGCTCTGCCAGATCATCCGAAATTTTTTGCGCATCGGTCAGATAATCGGGGAATGTCGCAAGGATACGACCGGCCAGTGAGATATCGCGGGTTTCGACACCCAGACCCGCTGCACCGGCGAAGGCGCTCACGATCGGCAGAAGCGAGCCAGAGGCCAGCTGCGGGGCTTCGTCAACGATGGTGTAAATAATATCGGGGGTCTTCGCCATGATCCTCAATCCTGTCTTTGGGGCCTTTATTGGCCGGAAATGGGAGGAGCCGCAGGGAGGACATGCGCACATACCCCCCGACAGCGTCATGCATCAGGGGGTAAAACAGCGGACAGGGTAAGTCAATGTGTGCAATCGTATACAATGGAGGGCAGGCGGGGCTGTTCGCGATTGCCCCAACAAAACGGCGCAAAACCGCATGGGACGCGCCTAAAAAACGGGCGGTTCTATTTGGAGGCTGCTGTGCAGGCCAGCGGCCGCGATCGGGGATATTGGGATGCGCCGGCGGCCTTTGCGGGGATGCGCTTGCCCTTCGCCGCGTTGGGGCGCATGTTGGCGCCGGGTCGGGCAGGATGGGGCCAATTCCCGCGGCGTTGCGGCCCCAAAGAAGTGATGTGACAGCGACAGGACGACCCGATGAAAGATGTGCTTGAGTATCTGGATACCAATGTGGATGCGGCGGTTGACCGGCTGTGTGATCTGATCCGCATTCCCACCGTGGGCACCGATCCCAAACATGATGGCGATGTGCGGCGCGGCGGGGATTGGTTGGCGCAAACTTTGCGTGATATGGGTGCCGATGCAAGCGTGCGCGACACGGCGGGCCATCCGATGGTTGTGGGCCATATGCCCGGTCCTGCCGATGCACCGCATGTTCTATTCTATGGCCATTATGATGTGCAGCCTGCCGATCCGGTTGCGCTGTGGGACACGGATCCGTTTGAACCGGTTTTGAAACAGGTTGACGGGGACACGCAGATTGTCGCGCGCGGGGCGTCCGATGACAAAGGTCAGTTGATGACTTTTGTCGAAGCTTGCCGCGCCTTCATCGCCACGCGCGGGGCATTGCCGCTGCGCGTGTCGTTTTTGTTTGAGGGTGAAGAGGAAAGCGGATCAAATTCGTTGCCGGCGTTTTTGGAAAACACCGCAGAGGAGCTGAAATGTGATCTGGTGCTGGTCTGCGACAGTGATATGTGGGGCCGTGATACACCTGCCATCACCACCCATCTGCGCGGGCTATGCGGGCAAGAAATTACGATTTCCTGCGCAGATCGCGATTTGCATTCGGGGATGTTTGGCAATGCGGCGCGCAATGCGCTGCAGGTCATGGCCGATGTTGTGGCGTCGCTGCGTTCACCGGACGGTGCCGTGGCAATCGACGGGTTTTATGATGATGTCGCACCGTTGGCCGCACAAACGCGGGCCGAGTGGGACGCGCTCAGCTTTGATGATGATGCGTTCCTGGCGGATGTCGGGCTAACCACCCCGGCAGGAGAGGTGGATCAGCCTGTGTTACATCAGATCTGGTCGCGTCCGACCTGTGAAATCAATGGCATGTGGGGCGGCTATACCGATGCGGGGTTCAAAACGGTCATTCCGGCACAGGCCCATGCCAAGATCAGCTTCCGACTGGTGGCGGGCCAGGATCCGGCGAAAATCCGTGATCAGTTTCAGGCCCATGTGCAAGCGCAACTGCCCGAGGATGCCACGGTTGAATTTACCGATCATGGGCTGGCACCTGCTTGGGCATTGGATCGCTCCAACCGGTTCTTGACGCCCGCGCTTCAGGCCTTGGCGGATGAATGGGGGCAATCGACCACCACCGGTACCGGTGGCTCGATCCCTATTGTGGGGGCATTGAACGCGGCCTTGGGCGCAGATGCGCTGTTGGTTGGGTTTGCACGCTTCGACAATCGTATCCATTCCCCTAATGAAAAATACGACATGTCTTCTTTTGTTGGGGGAATGCGGGCCTGGGCGCGGGTGATCGACAGGCTGTCGCACGGTCACTAAACCGTGGCAGGCGACGGATCACGCATCTGTCGCCTGTTATTTCCTGCGATATGGACTAAATGATGGTAACGGGTTGCAAGTGATTTGGCAGCCGCTAGTGATCTGACAGAAAGTCCAACCGATGACCGATCCAGAACCGCGTCTTGATATGTGGCAAGATCTTCGCAGCGACTTGGTTGCGGGTGTGCAGCCCGATGGCGAAACATTTGCGGCGCAGATCGGTGGTCGTTCAATCTTGATGCCAATTCGCGCATTGCCTGACGGGGTCAGCGGTTTGGCTTCGCTGATACTAAATCAGGCCAGTTTTGAGGTGTTGGACGCAATCACGGATCAGCTTTCGGCACGGTTGCGTATGTTAAGCCCGGATGTGATTGTGGCGGTGCCGACATTGGGTCTGCCATTGGCAGAAGGGGTCGCGCGCCGGCTTGGGCATCGACGGATCCTGCCACTGGGGGTGTCGCGCAAATTCTGGTATCGCCAAGAGCTGTCAGTGCCGCTTCGCTCGGTTACCTCACCGGATGCGGAAAAGCGGCTGTGGCTGGACCCGCGCCTGCAGGGGATGTTGCGCGGGCGCGTCGTGGTGGTAGATGATGTAATTTCGTCCGGTGCGTCGATCCGCGCGGTTTTGGGGCTGTTGCAAAAGGTTGGTGTGCAGCCCACGGCAGTGGCCTGCGCGATGGTGCAGGGCAGTGGCCATGTCGATCTGGCGCGCGATACAGGTGTTCAGATCCTATCCGCATTCGCCACGCCGATCTTGCACCATACGGGCGATAGCTGGGCCTAAGCTGGCGTCATAAAGCTTTTACAATCCTGTCCTTTCCCTGTCATGCAGCCGACCTATATCGCAGTCACGCGGCGGAACTGCCGTGGTTTGAACTGCCCGATTGTATAGGCCGATAGAGATAAAAAATGAACGCGATCAAGCAGATAATTTCAGATCCAACATTATCTGAACCTACGTTGTTGCCGCGCCAGGGTCCGCAAACAGCCTTGGCTGTGCACGCTGCAATGCCGATGATCAATCTGATTGAAGCGCAGGTGATGTCGCAGGCTGTGATGATCGGCAATTACGAAGTGCTTGATGGTGTGCAGATGGATGATCGTCCGGTTTTGCTGGGTATCCGGCCCGACGCGGTGCATCTGTCGCCCGACGCCCACGGTCCGGTCAGCTTGGATTATGTGGCGCGTTTGGGCGTGGGGCGGTTGTTCCACGGGGTGCTCGAAGGCGAGGCAATTGTTGCGCAACTGCCTGCGCATGCCAAGATTGCGCCGCGTATGGCACTATTGATCAACCCTGCCGATGTGATGATCTTTGATGCGTATACAGGGCAGCGCCTGATTGCGCTGCGTGTGCCGGTTGCTCGGCCAGATTACGTCTTTTAATCCAGTTGACGGCCCGTCGTCGCCATGGGGGCCGTGCATTTGCTACTGCCCCCAAGTGCGTTCCAACACGGCTAACCAATTTCTTGACGCAATTTTTTCCACAAGCGCGGCGCCAAACCCGTGGTCACGCATCGCTTGCAACAGCCCCGGTAACCCCGCCACATCGCCAAGCACGTCTGGGATCACCGCCCCGTCGAAGTCAGAGCCAAGACCCAGACGGTCCTCGCCCAGAATGGACAGCATATGGTCCAGATGGCGCAGAATTGGATCCCATCCGCAATCACTGCCGCGCAGCCCATCAGGGCGTAAGAACGGCACTGCGTAATTCAACCCGACCATGCCGTCACTTTCAGCGATTTGTGTCAATTGGCGGTCCGTCAGGTTGCGCGATGCCGGTGTGATCGCATGGGCGTTGGAATGAGTTGCCACCAGCGGTGCGGTGCTGATCGCGGCGACATCGTCAAAGCCTTTTTCATTCAGGTGACTCAGATCGACCATGATCTTTAGCTGATTGCATTCACGGATCAGCGCATGGCCTGCGGCGGTCAGCCCATCGCCGATATCGGGTGAGGACGGATAGGCAAAGGGCACGCCATTGCCGAAGATCGTTGGGCGCGACCATACTGGGCCCAAAGACCGAAGACCCAACTGATGCCACAGATGCAAGGCATCAAGATCGGGGTCGATTGCCTCTGCCCCCTCCATATGCATCACGGCTGCAATACGGTCTGCGGCCATCGCCGCGCGGATCTCAGAGGCGGTGCGGCACAATGTCAGCCCGCCTTGACGCTCCATCCACATCAAATGCCCGGCCATCGCCAAAGCCACCTGCTGGGCAAGGCCCATTGGAACGGGCTGGGGCAGGGGGGCAGAAAACGGCGGTGCGTTCATCATACGCATTAACGCTTCAGAATTGCCGGTATCGGGAGAGGGCACATAGATTGCAAAGAACCCACCGGCAAACCCACCGCGGCGCATCCGGGGCAGATCCAACTGCCCTTTCCCCGTGTTACCCAACCATAAAGCGTGGCGATTCAATGGATCAGACCACAGCCGTAGCAAGACATCATTATGGCCATCAAAGACGGGGATCATCACGCACCTTTACACTGTTGCGGTCTCAGCAGGTTTACCGATCGCTCTGCCATCATCGACGGATCGACGGTGGGATCAACCTTGCAGCAGACACAATGCAGTGTGGCACGGGACAAGGTGGCACGGGACAGTGTAAAATGGGGCAGGGGCCTAAACGCTAGGGGGCCGGTGAGGGGGCTGGTGGGGCTGAGCGGCGTGATGAGACCTGCGGCGATGTGACGCTTTGGCTTTTGGCGTATCAAGCTGCCAACAGGATTCGGCCGATTTGCGATGATGATGAAAGAATAGTTCACGGCAATCGCGATGTTTTTGCATTTGACACATGTATATGTGCAGACCTATTCTGCAAAAATGCAGCACGAATTTGACTGGAATGACCTCAAGTTTTTCCTCGCCCTTCACCGCCACAAACGTATGACGACCGCAGGTCATGCCTTGGGGATTGATCAAACCACAGTCGCCCGTCGGGTGAAGTCCTTAGAAAAGGCAATCGGCGCCCAGTTGTTCACCCAAAAGCAGGGCGGTTATACCGCCACGATCGCCGGAGAGCGGATCTTGCCAATGGCGTTGGAAGTGGAACGGAACACAACCAGAGCGCGAGAGACTGTCGGCGGTGAGGCAGGCCGGTTATCGGGGGTGGTCCGGGTCGGTGCACCCGATGGTTTGGCGGTTCATTTTGTCGCCCCCGTTCTGGCCCGGTTCCAAGAGGAACATCCCGATGTGACCGTCGAATTGCTGGTAAGGTCGCGGACATTCCGTTTGTCCCAACAAGAGGCACATTTGACGTTTTCGCTTAATTTGCCCACCTCTGGGCGGCTTTTGGCGCGTAGAATGACCGAATATCACCTCGCGCTTTATGCCTCCCGTGGGTATCTCAAGGCGCATGGGACACCGATGCAATTGTCCGATCTATCTGCTCATAAGCTGGTTGGTTATGTCGATGAGCTTCTGCCAACCGATGCGCTGCGTTACACGGATGAGTTGGGCATTCGTGGTGGTATGGATTACGGCTCCAACTCGATTTTGGCGCAAAGGGAAGCGGTGCGCGAAGGGGCTGGGATTGGCGTTTTGCCTGCCTATGTGATCCATGATGATCCCGATTTCGTTCCAGTGCTAAGCACCAAACATTTGTTGAAGCGCACACTTTGGATTTTGTCGCACCAATCGACCGAAGATCTGGCCCGCGTCAGATTGATTTCAGAATATATCCAGCATGCCACACGAACCGCGCGGACACGGTTTTTATTGTCCTGAAATAAGCACCAAAAACAGGTTTACATTACCTAAGGTCAATCAAACCTGTGCTAGACCCCAGGGTTAAGATTTGATTGTGTAGTTTCAGACGGTTCGAACCTTCGTGCTTTGGTTCGTGATCGGCATGGGAGGAAAATTAGGCGGCGTCGGGCGGATGTGTTTTCTGGGAGGAAAATGCGCCACAGGTTGGAGGACCTGATCCCGGTAAATGTCTATCACTTTGGGTTCGTGCGGTATATTGCCGGACCAAACGGATCGTATCGCGCCCCCGGTCGGGGAGGACGGGTGTGGCGCGATACGATCCGGCTTTTTTACAGATAGCGGTGTCAAACGTTGTAAAGCTCTTGGTGGATCTTTCAGCGTATTTACATGTGTCTGGTGCTTTTGCGCCCAACATCCCCCTTGTTCAGCCATTAAAAAACCGCCCCGAAATCAGGGCGGTTTTATCGCATTGCAAAGGGCTGGCGTTACAGCATGTTTTGTACCGACCGCGCGCCTTCGGTCAGATCTTCACCGACACCTGCGACCGTGTTGCACGCTGCTAAACCAAATGCGCAAAGCGCAAGCGTAAGGATCAGTTTCATTGGGTTTCCTCGTACCACCACACATCAGGCAAAAAGCCCGTCCAATCCCCATATAAAGGGAGGGTTTCGGGATAATGTATCTGTTTGATATGTGCGAGACGTGAAAATTTTGAATACCACGCCGGAATGATATATCTTCCGGCTGTCAAAACCCGGTCCAGCGCATGCGCAGTGGCGATAAATTCTTCCTGATCACCGGCGTTCAACAGCGCATCAGTCAACGCATCCACGGCTGGGCTGTCGATGCCCATCCAATTGCGCGAGCCGGGCTGATCCACACCCTGCGACCCCCAATAGAGCTTTTGTTCATTCCCGGGGCTAAGCGACAACGCAACCAGATGCCATGCCATGTCGAAATCGAAGGATTTGGTCCGCGCCACATATTGCGCGTCATCTGTGGTGGTCACTTTCGGAAAAATGCCAATCCGGCTGAGTGCCTCGACATAGATGTCGATGATCGGCTGTGGGTCATAGGGGCCAAACCAATAGCCGCCGCCTTGACGCAGTAAGATCTCAAAGTTGAAGGGCGCACCCTGATCATTGCGCAACACACCGTCATCGGCCACGGTCCAGCCTGCCTCGCCAAGTAATTTCAGCGCCTTGCGGGCGTTTTTGCGGTTCAGCTCCTTGCCATCGGACACGGGCAGGGAATAGCCCTCTATCGTGCCGGGCGGTAAGCTGTCGGCAAAGGGCTGCAACAGCTGCGCTACGCGCCCTTGGGCGGCATCATGGCTCATCCCCAGTGGAGAATTGGAGAAATACGAGGTGATCCGCGGCTCGCTTCCGTCATTGAGCGCCTGGTTCATGAATTCAAAGTTGAATACATCGATCAATGCCTGCCGCACACGCCAATCTTTGAAGATGTCTTTACGCGTGTTGAATGCCAGCCCATTGATACCAGAAGGGCGCTGATGCGGGATCTCGTCTTTCACGATCTCGCCGCTTTGAACGGCAGGGAAGTCATAATTTCCGTTCCATTTGGCCGAATTCAGCTCGCGCCAGATGTCGATTTCACCGCCCTTAAAGGCCTCAAATACAACATTTCCGTCACCGAAATAATCATAGCGGATCTCATCAAAATTCCATTTTCCTTGGTTGAAGGCCAGATCCTTACCCCACCAATTTGGATCGCGCTTGAAGGTGATGTATTTTCCGGTCTCGACGCGGTCCAACACATAAGGGCCAGAGCCTATCGGCGCCTCGGTCGTCAGTTCGGCAAAATTTTTCCCCTCATATTGGGCTTTTTGCAAAATCGGGCGCATACCCATGATCAACGCCAGTTCGCGCTCTGGCTGGGTGAAAGTGATGCGCAATGTCCGCTCGCCGGTCTTTTCAATCGACGCGACCTTACCCCAGGAATTTTGGTAGCGTGGATGCCCTTGCGTCCCCAGAGTTTCATAGCTCCAGATTACGTCTTCAACAGTGACCGGGCTGCCATCTGAAAACCGCGCTTGCGGGCGCAGGGTGAATTCCACCCATGTGCGCGCCGGATCCGTTTCAACACTTTGTGCCAACAGCCCATATAGGGAAAACGGCTCGTCATACGAGCGACCCATGAGGGTCTCAACGGTGTAATCGCTGATTCCCTGTGCAAAGCGCCCTGTCAGAATATAGGGGTTCAGGCTGTCGAATGTACCTGCTTCGCCCATCCGAATGCGTCCGCCTTTGGGCGCATCGGGGTTGGCATAGGGCAAGGCGCCAAACCCTTCGGGCAGCGCCGGCTCGCCATACATCGCAATTCCATATTGCGGCTGGGCATGTGCCATAGAGCCTTGCCACAAAGGCGCAAGCGCCAAAAGGCCCGCTGCAACACCTTGTAAGAATACTGGTCGCATCATCGCACGAATTCCCGTTCTGCCTGTATTTATATCGGCGACGGTACTTCACGACCAATGGGGGTGCAAACTTTTCCCTTTAATTCCGCAGACAAGGGCAGTATACAGAACTCACTGCTCGATAGGTTTCTTGCCTGTATGAAACCTGCCTCATGACTTAACGCCCGCCTTGTGCGGGCGTTTTTTTTGTCTTTATGCCAGTAATTTAAGGCCGAAACCGTGCTGGGTCTGTCTGCATTGGCCAGGGGCCGGAAATGGAATCACCTTGGCCCGGTCAAACCGGATCACGCGTTTTTTCATCTTGGGGATGGGTCGTTGCGACCCGTGCTGTCTTGTGCCGTAAAAGCGAATCCGTGACAAGAGTCCGGCGGCAACTTTATCCACAGATTGACTCAACGGCGTAGATTTTCACAGATCGATCGCCATCACGTCACGCATTCGTTCCGGCTTTTGGTGGAACTTCCTCCGTGGTTCAGTAGTCTAGTTACAAAGCATTGCATTGGAGAAGTGATATGAGCCTCAAGGGTAAAACTGCCGTCGTTACCGGATCGAACTCAGGAATTGGACTTGGGGTCGCGCGCGAGCTTGCAAAGGCTGGCGCAGATATTGTTTTGAATTCCTTCACCGAGCGTGATGAAGATCATCAGCTGGCCAAGGATATGGCCGCCGAGTTCGGTGTCAAAGTGCGCTATATCAAGGCAGATTTGTCCAAGGGTGACGAGGCACGCGCACTTATTGAACAGGCCGGTGTGTGCGATATTTTGGTCAATAACGCGGGCATTCAACATGTCGCACCGATTGATGAATTTCCGGTGGCCAAGTGGGATGCGATCATCGCGATCAACATGAGCTCGGCATTCCATACCACGGCTGTTGCTTTACCGATGATGCGCAAGGCCGGATGGGGCCGGGTGATTAATATCGCATCAGCGCATGGGTTGACGGCGTCGCCATATAAATCGGCCTATGTCACGGCAAAACACGGTATCGTTGGTATGACCAAAACCGTGGGTCTGGAAACGGCAAAAGAACCGATCACCGCAAATGCAATCTGCCCAGGCTATGTGCACACCCCCTTGGTAGAGGCGCAGATCCCCGACACCGCCAAGAAATACAATATGACTGAAGAAGAAGCGGTTGAAAAAATCATTCTAGACCGCCAGCCGTCAAAGCAATTTGCCACGGTGGAACAAATCGGCGGAACGGCTGTGTTCTTGTGTTCTGATGCAGCTGAACAGATCACCGGCACAACCATTTCCGTGGATGGGGGTTGGACCGCGCTATAATCCCTACAGACAAAAACGATGCAATGCCGGGCAGGGGTAACCCTTGGCCCGGCATTTTACTGTGATCTTGACAAAATCACGGGCTGAAATCGGCGTCGGGATGGGTCAGCGCAGTTGTCTTATGCGCATATCCCTATATCTAAAGCTTTGGATAGGTTTAGACAGTGCAGGCGAATTTGGAACACGATAGCCCCATTAGAGGGTCAAGCGCACGCAGCCAGGCTATGATGGATGCCGTTCTAAGCGGTCAAAAGCGCGGCGTTTTGGCAAAGCTGGTATTTGCGGGGCCAGCAATTGTGGCCTCGGTCGCCTATATGGACCCGGGCAATTACGCGACGAATATTCAGGCCGGGGCAGGGTATGGTTATACGCTGCTATGGGTCGTTCTGCTGGCCAATTTGATCGCGATGTTGTTTCAGGCGCTGTCGGCGCGTTTGGGTATTGTGACGGGCAAGAACCTGGCCGAACAATGCCGTGACCGTTTTCCAAAACCCATTGTCTGGATCATGTGGGCCGTGTCCGAGGTGGCGGCAATGGCAACGGATCTGGCTGAATTTTTGGGGGGTGCGATAGGTTTGGCATTGCTGTTTGACCTGCCCTTGATGGTGGGGATGATCATCACAGCGATTGTCACCTATGGGCTGCTATTGTTTGAACGCGGTGGGTTCCGCCCGATGGAACTGCTGATTGGCGCGCTCGTTGGGTTGATCGGGCTGTGCTATCTGGCGGAGGTTTTGATTGCCCCGATTGATTGGCCCGCTGCGGGGATGGGGCTGATCACACCGGATTTGCCCGATATGATGGCGCTGACGATTTCGGTCGGAATTATCGGAGCGACAGTGATGCCGCATGCGATTTACCTTCATTCCGGTCTGACGCAAAATCGGGCGCATGCAAAATCACATGAAGATCGGCGCAGGATCTTGCGATTTTCCAACATAGAGGTCGTGCTGGCGCTGGCCGTGGCGGGCATGGTGAACATGGCGATGGTGATGATGGCATCAAGCGCCTTTCACATCGGTCATTCCGAGGTCGCAGAGATCGAAACCGCCTATCATACGTTGACACCGCTGTTGGGCGCGGCGGCGGCGGGGGTGTTCCTTGTGTCGTTAATTGCGTCGGGGATTTCCAGCTCGGTCGTGGGGACGATGGCGGGGCAGTTGATCATGCAAGGCTTCTTACACATGCGCATCCCGATCTGGTTGCGTCGGTTGATCACGATGGTGCCGGCCTTTGCAGTGGTGGCGGCAGGGGTGAATGCCACGCAGGCGCTTGTGGTGTCGCAAGTGATCTTATCCATCGCTTTGCCGGTGCCGATGGTGGCACTTATTTTATTTGTATCCAACCGTGATGTCATGGGGTCCTTCGCAATTGGCCCGATGCTGCGCGGGCTGGCAATTATCGCGGCTATGGCGGTGTTATCACTGAACTTCATCTTGCTGGCAGATGTGTTTGGCATGCCAATCCCGTTCTTGGCGGGATAAATCACACCCGTTCAGTTTTGCGCGCCCCTGCGCAGGGTCTGCGCGGCGATCAGCGTTTTCACACAGGCGTTTTCGCCCCATCTTCTTATCAAGCGCGATAGATGCGATTGGTTTGGAGAGATAGATGAGCTGGAACCCGTTGTTGGACCCGTCGATCCCTATCGGGGATGCTGTGGATCTGGTCGAAACAGAAATCATGCCGCGGGCGCGTGATTTGGGCGGGTTTGAAGTGCGCCGCGCTTTGCCACACCAAAAGCGTCAGATGGTGGGCCCGTTCATTTTCTTTGACCAAATCGGTCCGGTTGAATTTCTGGACGGTGATCGCGGGATTGATATACGCCCGCATCCCCATATCGGGTTGGGCACTGTCACCTATTTGCTTAATGGGCGGCTGCATCACCGCGACAGCCTGGGCACGGATCAATGGATCACGCCGGGTGCGGTGAACTGGATGAACGCCGGACATGGCATTACCCATTCCGAGCGGACGGACGAACCGTTCTCGCCCAAGGGTGACAAAATGTTCGGTATTCAGACATGGGTTGCGCTGCCCAAAGACCGCGAAGATGATGCGGCCGGGTTCGATCATGTTGAGGCCGATAAATTGCCTTTGTTGGAGGCAGAAGGCAAGAAACTGCGGTTGGTTCTTGGAACTGGCTGGGGGGAACGGGCGCCGCTTGCCATGCCGTCAGAGCTGTTTTACGCCGATGCGCAGCTTGATCCTGGGGCCGGCATTCCGTTGCCTGATGATCACGAAGATCGCGCGGTTTATGTGCTGCAGGGGTCTGTCACCGTGGCGGGCGATTATTATACCGCCGGACGGCTGCTGATTTTCCGGCCGGGAGACAAGATCTCTGTCCATGCAGGTGATCAAGGCGCGCGGTTGATGATCCTTGGCGGCGCCACTCTGGAAGGGCCGCGCTATATTTGGTGGAATTTCGTGGCCTCATCGAAAGAACGGATCGAAGCGGCGAAAGAGGCCTGGCGTGCAGGGGATTGGATGCATGGTCGATTCACCTTGCCACCCCATGATCATGGCGAATTTATCCTGCTACCTGACGGAGCATAACCGATCCGATATCATGATGTTGAAAGCCCCTTTGCCGGGGCTTTCTTTTTTTCTAACAGTCTTTTCAGCGGCTTGATCAATGAAATAAGGGGTTTTGTATCCTTGCCGCAGGGTAGCGTGCATTTTGTCACGAAAAACTTGCAAACCATGCTTGACGGGGGCGCTCAGTCCCCATATTACGCCCCCACGCTCCGGCGATGATCGGAACGGAAGGATGAGCGGTTGTAGCTCAGTTGGTTAGAGTACCGGCCTGTCACGCCGGGGGTCGCGGGTTCGAGCCCCGTCAACCGCGCCATCCTTCCGATCCGGTCGCCAGAGAGAAAATGCGCGGTTGTAGCTCAGTTGGTTAGAGTACCGGCCTGTCACGCCGGGGGTCGCGGGTTCGAGCCCCGTCAACCGCGCCACTTCTCCATGACCGGAGATCGAAAGCACCCTTCGGGGTGCTTTTCGCGTTTTCGCGCCTATCGTATTTGTGCGCCGCCGCAGCACTTGCCTAGAAGCGGTGCGGATCGCTATATGATCTTCGTAATCAACGGAGGCCGTCATGACAGACGATATCGACGCAACACGCCTGATCGAAACGCTAGGGGCGAATGCCCGCGCAGCTGCGAATGAATTGGCGTTTGCTCCGGCCCCGGTTAAGGCACAGGCGCTGATGGCGGCGGCCGATGCCGTTTGGGCGCGCCGTGAAGAAATTATCGCGGCCAATGCCCAAGACATGGATTTTGGGCGCGCCAAAGGTCTAAGCCCTGCGATGATGGATCGGCTGATGTTAGACAGTGCGCGCATTCAAGGGATTTGTGACGGGCTGCGCGCCGTGGCGGGGCAGGATGATCCTGTAGGTGCGGTGATCGCGGAATGGGACCGCCCCACGGGATTGCATTTTCAGCGCGTGCGCACACCTCTTGGTGTTGTTGGCGTGGTCTATGAATCGCGGCCCAATGTGACGGCGGACGCCGGTGCGCTGTGTCTGAAATCTGGCAATGCGGTGATTTTACGCGGCGGGTCGGAAAGCTTCAATTCCTCTAAAGTGATTCACAGCTGCCTGGTTGAAGGTCTGAAGGTTGCTGGACTGCCCGAGACCGCCATTCAGCTGGTGCCAACGCGGGATCGTGCTGCTGTGGCGGCAATGCTGCAGGCCGTCGCCTATATTGATGTGATCGTGCCGCGCGGGGGCAAGGGGCTTGTTGCGTTGGTCCAACGAGAGGCACGTGTGCCGGTCTTTGCCCATCTGGATGGGATCTGCCACACCTATGTTGATGGCAGTGCCGATCTGGAAATGGCCCGTTCTGTTGTGCTGAATGCCAAAACGCGGCGCACCGGGATCTGTGGGTCTATGGAATGTCTGCTGATTGATCGCAGTTTCTACGAGGCGCATGGCGCCATTCTGATCGAGGATTTGTTGCGCGCCGGGGTGGAGGTGCGTGCCGCGGGCGAATTGCAATCCATTCCCGGTGTGACGCCCGCACAGGATGCGGATTTCGGGTTTGAATATCTGGATATGATTTGCGCAGCGAAAATCGTTGATGGGGTGGATGCGGCGATTGCGCATATTCGCACCTATGGCAGCCAACATACCGATGCTGTGATCGCCGAAGATGAAGGCGTTGTCGCGCGGTTTTTCCAGCGTCTGGATTCCGCGATTTTGATGCATAATGCGTCGACACAATTTGCCGATGGCGGTGAATTCGGTATGGGGGCAGAGATCGGCATTGCCACTGGCAAGATGCACGCGCGTGGCCCGGTCGGAGCAGAGCAATTGACCTCGTTCAAATATCTGGTCACCGGTAAGGGCACGGTCCGCAGCTGATCTAATGCGCGGCTGACCTGATCTGCAAACGCTGGCATAACAAAACAGCGCCACGAATATCCGTGGCGCTGTTCTTTGCTGCTCGATGTGTTTTCTTGCTTTTAATTAGAAGCTTAGCGTTACCGATGTTTCATCGATCGCCCACGTTAGGGCGCGGCTTTGGCGACCGGCTTCGCGTGGTAATAGCGCAAATTGCACCTGTGCAGGGCGAATGTCGTTGGCCGTGTCGCCATCCAACAGGGACCACAGATCCGCGTCGGGCTTGGTGCGTTTGGTAGTGCCGACCAAGGTCCATGTGTCACCGTCGCGCTTGATCGTCAGATCTCCGCCAAAAGGTAGGGCGGTTTCCATACACAGCAGCGCAAGGAAAGTCATTTTAACATGCGCGCGGATCTGATCGCCCTCAACCTGCCAATCAAATTTGATTCGCCCGGTTTCTGACACTTCTTTCAAGATCCCCCTAATTTCATTCATACCAAGGCTTTGGTTCATCGCGCTTTGGCCAAATGCGACACGGAAGAATTTTACCCGGGCATTGGCGGCATTCACCGATTCAGCAATCAGCTGCAGTTCGGGGCTCATGCCGGTTCCGGTCATTGCCATCAGCTCGACACCATTGCCGATCGCGCCCAAAGGGCTGATAAGGTCATGACACAGTCGGGATCCGACGAGGGCTACAAGGTCGGCGTCATCTTCGGTCATCTCGGGCATCATTGGTTTCTCAGAAGGGAGGGCGGTCATGAATGAGTTCCTTGAGCCGGGCATGTTAGTCTGCAACCCGAAGGCGGCAGAATGGGGGATCGGACAGGTCCAGTCGCGCGTCGGTGAAAAGATAACTGTCAATTTCGAACATGCCGGTAAACAGGTGATTGACGGACGACATGTTACTTTGAAACTTGTTATCGAAGATTAAGGTTGATGAAAGGTTAACGGCAAATGAACTTTGCTTGTGCCCCGGCGTCAAGGCCTGTCACTTGGGACGCAGCTGTGTATAGCTTGTATGTAATGCAGGAACAGACCACCGGATGATGGGTGATGACGATGGCTAAAGACACCCCGGCCTTGGAAATTCGGCTAGCGCACGATGCTGTGGACGTTCAGGCTTCGCAACGATTGCGCTATGATGTGTTTGTGAAAGAGCTGGGCGCGTCTGGTCCGATGGTCGATCATGCTAACCGGTTGGAGCTAGACTGTTTTGACGAGGTCTATGACCATCTGGTCTTGGTTGATCCTACCCGCGATCCGGCGCGTTTGGATCATGTGGTTGCGGCCTATCGCTTGTTGCCCGGCGACCGGGCGGCGGAATTTGGCCGGTTTTATTGTGATGATGAATATGACCTGACGCCTTTGCGCCAATCGGGGCGCAAGCTGCTGGAACTGGGCCGATCTTGCGTGCATCCCGATCATCGGGGCGGGGCGGCGATGTTCTTGCTGTGGAATGCGCTGGCTGAATATGTGCTGGAGCGCGAGATAGAGGTGCTTTTTGGCGTGGCCTCGTTTCACGGGACGGATGTGGCGGCGCTGAAACAACCGCTGTCATGGCTGCATCATCATCACCTTGCGCCGCCGCAGCTACGGGTGCGGGCGCGTAATTTTCAACCGATGGATTTGGTGGCAACCAAGGATCTGGACCGCAAGACTGCGCTGCTGGGCCTGCCCAATCTGATCAAAGCCTATCTGCGGCTGGGCGGGTTCGTCGGTGATGGCGCGTTTGTGGATCGTGATTTCAACACAACGGATGTGATGTTGCTGATGGATACCCAAAGCATGAGCGCACGCCACCGCGCATTCTATACCCGCCGCACTGAGGATGTTACATGACAGCTCCCGGATGGGAAGGCGGTAGCCTGCCGCCGCTGGGCCGTTTGGGGCCGGTCCAGTGGGCGCGGGTGATTTGGCGCGGTGTCCGGCTGGGGGGGGTGGTTTATCTTGGGCTGCTTGTGCATTTGTCGCTGCGGCTGATCGAACGTCCGCTATATGGCGCAGCGCGCCCATGGACCCAAAGGCTGACGCGGATGGTCTGTCGCCGCGCTCTGGCAATTTTGCGCATTCGCCTTGATGTGCAGGGCCAACCGATGCCGCATAAAGGCGCGGTGGTGGCCAATCACGCTTCATGGTTGGATATTTTCGCGCTCAACGCCTGTCAGGAGATTTACTTCGTTTCAAAGGCAGAGGTGGCCGCGTGGCCCGGTATTGGCTGGCTGGCCCGCGCCACGGGCACTGTGTTCATTCGCCGGGATCGTCGCGAAGCGCAGGCCCAGGCAAAATTATTTGAACAGCGTATTGGACTGGGGCACCATCTGTTGTTCTTTCCTGAAGGCACGTCGACCGACAGCCTGCGTGTGTTGCCGTTCAAGCCGACGCTGTTCCAAGCATTCTTTGCACCACAATTGCAGCCGCGCATGTGGGTGCAACCTGTGTCTGTGGCCTATCGTGCACCGGTCGGACAAGATCCGCGTTTTTACGGCTGGTGGGGGGATATGGGGTTCGGGCCGCATCTGCTGCGGGTGCTGGCGCAGCGCTGCCAAGGGCATATTGCGATCACGTTCCATGCCCCGCTCAAGGTGGCGCATTTTGCAGATCGCAAAGCCCTGGCGCGGGCAGCGCAGGCGGCTGTGAGCGGCGGGCTACAGTTGCCCGATTAGCCTTTTGCTCCGCGGTAGTGGCGCAGCACATGCAGCCGCAACGCGGTGGCCAGGCCGATTTGCGTGCCACGGTCGCGGTCGATTTGATAGGCCAGCGCATTCACGCCTATGCCCTGCACTTTGGCGATATCGCGAAACGCTTCCCAAAATTCATCTTCTAACGTCACTGAGGTGCGATGCCCGCCCAGGGTTAAGGAGTGTTTGCGCGGGCGGCTCATTCTTCGGCGTCCGGATCGTCTTTGGCTTCGCCTTGGGTTTTGGGTGGGGGTAGTAGGGTATCGCCCAGGCGATGTCCATCCAGATGGGCATTGGCCTGTTCAACGGATTTCGTCTCGGTCGCCTTTTGCGCTTTGCTGCGGCCGAATTTCGCGGCATTGGCATCTGCCTGTGCGCGCCGGTCATCACGGGCACGCTGCTTCTTGAAACGATTGAGGTTGGTCACATTTCCCATTGGGCGAATGTGCCATGTTGGCGCAGGCAAGAAAAGGCCCCACGCGCGGCCTAAAAACCGGGCGTATGGCGGGCGCATGGGCGCCAATGATTCGCTAGCAGATGTATGACTTGCCGCTGTCAGGGCAACATTTACCACGTCACGCCCAAATTGGCTGCGATTTGGTAACGATGGGGTGGGTGCTGTGTTTCTGATTGAGGAATTATTTGGTTCCAAAGTGGAAACGGCAGCGCATCGTTAACGTTTCCTTTAGGGCAACAACAGGCGTGAACTATGACCGGCTTGAGGCGAAACTGCCGCGATTTCAACAAAATCAAGATGCGTAAACATCTTATTAACAGTTGTTTGACGTGTTTTGCCGATTTTTTGATAACAAGTCGTGTCATGATCCCCGAAACAATGCCCGCTTCACGCGCCTGTGAATGTGTCATTTCCGTGACCAATTCCCCTGGATCGTTAAGGTTACTAAGGCATTTTTACGGCAGAAATGCCTTTCCGCACTGCCGCATTTTCAGTATATATAAAAAAGCCTTACTGGGGGCGAACATGGCCATGGGGGTGGCCTGGTGAAGTGCAACACATTGTAAAATGGTTGCTGAATTTGGAGAGCTGCTGTTACAGGCGGATTATTGTATCCGCATATCTCTGACTTTTGGATGCCCATACCTGCTTTGGCGGTGGCGTCCGTGCGCGCTCTTAAAATCAGCAATTAATGAAACATGTGGGCTTCATGCTCGTTTGGCGGGTCGAACTGACCTGTCGGTGATATTCACTGGCGCTGCCGATGCGCGCCACAACATTATTTGGCGCGCGGGCTAGCGGTCCGCTTGGCGGTGAAGGAGACTTAACTTGACCTATTGGCATTATTACTCACGGAATTCGGCACCTGATGCACGCAACGATAGTGGCGAGACAGGGTATAATGAGGCCGTCACAATCAATGTATTGGCCAATGATACCGATCCGGATTGCGATACACTTAAAGTAAAGTCTGCAACCACTTCGGATGGGTCCGTAGTTGTTAATTCTAACGGCACGATCACCTTCACCCCTGCGGATGGGTTCACCGGTCAGGCCACCGTGTGCTACACCGTGTCTGACGGCAATGGCGGTTATGACACCGCGACCGTTTGCATTGATGTCTCCGAGCCCGAAAATGACGGCATCGTTGAAGGCACTGATGGCGACGATCTGATCGACACCAGCTACACTGGGGACCCGGAAGGCGATAAGATTGACAATAATGATGCGATCTTGCCCGGTGAGTCCGGCGATGATGACATCGTTCAGGCCGGCGCTGGCAATGACACGGTTTATGCGGGCAATGGCGATGACGAAGTCGACGCAGGCGCGGGCAATGATTATGTCGAAGGCGGCGCGGGCGATGATCAGATCCTTGGCGGTTCTGGCAATGATACGCTGATCGGTGACGGCGCGGTTGCGTCTGAAGGCGGCGCGCTATTGGCCGATTGGGCCGATTTCACGGCTGATGGCAAATTCACCAACGGTGAATCTGTCGATATGGGCGGTGTCTCGATGAAATTCGAGTTCACGGCACAGGAATACGGAGCTTATGCCAAAGTCTCGTCAGAAACCCAATATACAGAATCTGGCGAAGCGTTTTCCAGCAATGGCGGTCTGAAGCTGTATGGCAAAGGCGGCGATGGTAAATGTGACTATGACAACGGCGACGACAATACGTCCACTTCGGTTCTGACATTCGACGCCACCGATGACACATTGTCGGATTCGGTGAAGGATGTGTCCTTCCGTATCAACGATTTGGATCTGGGGAATTCGTCGGATTACCACGAAGATATCGTCACGATCCGCGCCTTTGATGCCGATGGCAACCCGTTGGAAGTGAAATATACCGTCGAGGGCAATCAGCATGTAAATGGCAACACCGTATCCGGTGGCAGCTATGATGACGGGTCGCTTGGTCCGGATGATGCGGTTGGCTCTGTTCTGGTTGAAATTGCCGGGCCAGTGGCGCGGATTGAGATCGATTATGACAATGGCGGCGACACCGATCAGGCGATCTGGCTGACCGATATCTCGGCCACGTCGATCCCATTGGTGTCTGAAGATGCGATTGGCAATGATACGATTGATGGTGGCGAAGGCGATGACGTCATCGAAGGCAATGGCGGCGATGATTTACTGTCGGGTGGCGCAGGCGCTGATCATGTATCGGGCGGCGATGATCGCGACACGATTGCCGGCGGTGCAGGCGACACGGTTGATGGTGGCGCAGGTGGCGACGATTGGGACACGCTGGATCTGACCGGGCAGGGCGCGTATCGCCTGACCGATGTGACGGAAGACAGCAATGGCAACGGCACCGACGGCACGGTTGAATTCCTGGACAGCGATGGCAATGTGACCGGCACGCTGGGCTATACCGAGATCGAAGAGATTATCGGTGATGGCATTAATCTGGATCCGACCGCTGTTGATGACGCAATCACAACAGATGAAGATCAATCTGTCACGATTGATGTTCTGGCCAATGACTATGATGCTGATGGCGGCACGCTCAGTGTTACAGATGCCAGCGCGGAGAACGGCTCGGTCACGGTGAATGCCGATGGCACGCTGACCTTCACGCCGGATGCGGATTTCAACGGCGACGCGACCATCACCTACAGCATTGATGACGGCAATGGCGGCACTGATACTGCGACTGTCACTGTCACCGTTACCCCGGTGAATGATGCCCCTGTTGCGGCAGATGATGTCGCAAGCACCGATTACGCCACGGCCGTAACTGTGGATGTCTTGGCCAATGACACAGATGTCGATGGCGATACATTAAGCGTACAAACCGCAAGCAGCCCTGATGGCGATGTCGTCGTGAATGGAGATGGCACCGTAACCTTCACACCGGCATCTGGTTTCTCTGGCGATGCGACCATCGAATATACTGTCACTGATGGAAACGGCGGCACAGATACTGCCACGCTGACCGTGACCGTGGGGGATCAACCGCTGGACGGTATTGTCGAAGGCACCGCTGGCGGTGACCTGATCGATTATGATTACACCGGCGATCCCGAAGGCGACATGGTCGACCATGAGGATGAGATCATCGCAGGCGAAGGCGTCAACGATGACATCATCGAAGCCTATGAAGGCAACGACACGGTCTTTGCCGGCGAAGGCAATGACGATGTCTATGGCGGCGCGGGCGATGACAGCCTGAACGGCGGTACGGGTGACGATCTGATTTATGGCGGCACCGGTGATGACACGATCGATGGCGGCGCCGATAATGACACATTGATGGGCCAGGCTGGCAATGACAGCATTGATGGCAATGATGGCAATGACAGCATTGACGGCGGCGCGGGCGATGACACGATCAACGGCGGCGCGGGCAATGATACGCTGCGCGGTGGTGAAGGGTTTGATGTTGTCAGCGGTGACGCGGGCGATGACCTGATCTTTGGCGGTTCGCAAGATGACACGCTGTTGGGTGGCGATGATAACGACACCATTCAGGCCAGCGAAGGCGATGACCTTGTCGAAGGCGGTGCAGGTAATGACAGTGCCAATGGCGGCAGTGGCAATGATACGCTGTATGGCAATGACGGCGAAGACAGCCTGAACGGCGCAGACGGCGATGACCTTCTGCTGGGCGGATCGGGTGACGATCAGCTGAAAGGCGGCGCTGGCAATGACAGCCTGTATGGTGAAGATGGCAATGATCTGATCACTGCAGGTACCGGCGATGACTATCTGTCGGGCGGCAATGGGGATGACACGCTCTATGGCAATGAGGGCAATGACACCCTTGATGCCGGCCAGGACGGTGATGACCTGTATGGCGGTGAAGGCGACGATTCCTTGCTGGGCGGCGCACGTGAAGATCTGCTGGTTGGCGGCGAAGGAAACGATACGATCATTGGCGGTAACGCGGATGATACGATCGACGGCGGCGCAGGTAGCGATTACGCCCAAGGCGATGATGGCGATGATTACATCAACACATCGAATGGCGATTTGGCACCTGATCAAGGCTATCCAGGGCTGTTCCCGGCCGATACCGATCCAAATAATGACAAAGACACGGTCCTTGGCGGAGCGGGCAATGACACGATCATCACCGGCGATGATGCGGATTACATCGAAGGCAATGATGGCGATGATGTCATCAACGCAGGTATCGACAATGACACAGTTATGGGCGGTGCCGGTAACGACTATATCGTTGGTGGTGAAGGTGCGGATCTGATCGACGCGGGCGAAGGCGATGACACCGTCTATGCCGGTAACGCGCCAGAGCTGCCCGATGAGCTGAACATCCCAGACGATACAGACTTGTTGCCAAATAATGGCACCGACACTGTCTATGGCGGTGCGGGCAATGACCTGATCTATGGTGCGGATGACGCTGATTACCTGCTGGGCGGTGATGATAACGACACCATCCACGGCGGCATCGACAACGACTCCATCTATGGTGAAGCCGGCGATGATGAGCTGTATGGCGATGAAGGCGACGACTATTTGTCGGGCGGCGAAGGCGATGACACGCTGTATGGCGGCGCGGGCAATGATACGCTTGACGCGGGACAGGACGGTGACACGCTGTATGGCGGCGATGGCGATGACAAATTGCTGGGCGGTCCGGTCGAAGACCTGATGTATGGCGAAGATGGCAACGATACGCTGGATGGCGGATCGGGTGATGACACGCTGTTCGGTGGTGACGGGGATGACTCGATCACCGGTTGGTTCGGCGACGACACGATCAATGGCGATGCTGGCAATGACACCATCACCGGCGATTTCGGCAACGACACGATCAATGGCGGCGCAGGCAGTGACAGCCTGTCTGGCGGTGATGATCGTGACACGTTCATCGTGGGCGCGGGCGACGAAGGCTATGGCGACGTGGTCGACGGCGGCGAAGGTGGCGATGATTATGACACGCTGGATCTGTCGGCCGTTGGCAAAGATGCGACCAATATCGTCTATACCTCGGCGGATAAGGAAGACGGCTATGTCGAATTCCTGAATGACGATAAGGATGTTGTGGGCACGTTGAACTTCTCGAACATCGAGAATGTCATCCCTTGCTTCACACCGGGCACCGTGGTGGCCACGCCTAAGGGCGAGCGTCTGGTAGAAGAGCTTGTCGAAGGCGATCGCGTGATCACCCGCGACAACGGTATCCAACAGATCCGCTGGGTGGGCCGTCGTGATATGTCACGCGCAGATTTGATCGCTGCACCACATCTGAAGCCTGTCTTGATCCGCGCAGGATCGCTTGGCCCGAACTTGCCAGAGCGTGATATGCTGGTATCGCCCAACCACCGGATGCTGGTCGCGAATGAGCGCACGGCGCTGTTCTTTGAAGAGCATGAGGTTCTGGTGGCTGCGAAACATTTGGTCGACAATCGTGGCGTGAAACCGGTGGAGACGCTTGGCACAAGCTACATTCACTTCATGTTTGACCGTCACGAAGTGGTCTTGGCCAATGGCGCCTGGACCGAAAGCTTCCAGCCCGGTGATATGACGTTGGGTTCAATGGGCAATGCGCAACGCAGCGAAATCTTTGAGATCTTCCCAGATCTCAAAAGCACGCAAGGCATCGAAGACTATCGTGCCGCGCGTAAAACGTTGAAGCGCCATGAAGCATCTTTGCTGATCAGAAGCTAAGGCGGCATCCGTGTCCGGCGCCCTTGGGGCGCAGGCATGGGTGTGAATGAAACACCTCGTGGTGGGGGTTATCGGTCCAGTCCCGTTCGGGGGCTGGGCCGATTTTTATATCTGTTCTGGCCTGGTCTTGGACAGGCGCATGACCGCATCGCAGGCAGAAAACCGCGCAGAACGCCATTATGACGCTTATTTGTTCACCATTTGGCGAAATCGTGTTTTTTCGTGAGAATTTCACTTTGCTGCAACTGCGAGAAGCATTAGGAATTACTTAACACTTGAGCATTGTGGGCATGAGCAGGCACCGCAGGCCGTCCAGACCTATTTTTTTTGTAACGACCTTCTGGGGGCGCTCATGACCAATTTTTCCCATACCCATGACAAAGATTGCGACGATGATTGCGGTGAGAAAATCATCGGTAATGATGGCGATAACACTCTGGTTGGAACCGATTGCGACGATACGATTTCGGGAGGTCGCGGTGACGATACGATCACGGCCAAAGATGGCAATGACTGGATCGATGGTGGCAAAGGAAATGATGTCATTGATGGCGGCGCCGGCAAGGACACGATCTATGGCGGTCGCGGTGATGATCTGATCACAGCAGGCGCGGGCAGGGATGTTGTCTATGGTCAGGACGGCTGTGACACCATCACTGGCGGGGGTGAAAATGACTACCTGTCAGGTGGGGACGATGCCGACACGTTCAAAATTGTTCCTGGCGGGTCCAGCGCGATCAATTATACCACTGTGGATGGTGGGAATGGCGGCTATGACGATGACACGCTGAATTATGGCGGGTTGTTGAAAGACGGCTATGAGCTGGTATCGCATAAAAGCGTCTATGATTTCGATTTCTTCGGAAAACCCGGATATAATGGCACGCTTAAATTTTATAACTCTGAGACCTGCCAGTGGCAGATCATCACCTATTGCGACATTGAAAATGTGGTGCCTTGCTTTACGCCGGGCAGCTTGATCGCAACGCCTGACGGGGAAATCCCGGTAGAGATGTTGCGCCCGGGGCATAAGGTGATGACACGCGACAATGGCGTGCAGGAAATCGCTTGGGCCGGGCGTGCGGATTTGGGGTACAGCGATTTGGTGGCCCGACCAGAGCAGGCGCCGGTGCTGATTAAAGCGGGCGCTTTGGGCAATGGCTTGCCAGAGCGTGATATGCGCGTGTCGCCCAATCACCGCATGCTTCTGACGGGGGATCGCGCACAGCTGTATTTCGCAGAATATGAGGTCCTGGCATCGGCCAAGCATCTGGTGGGCCGGCCGGGGATCGTATCGGCCGCCGTGCCTGGTGTCAGCTATGTGCATTTCATGTTTGAAAACCATGAGGTCGTTTTGGCCGATGGTGCGTGGTCTGAAAGCTTCCAACCGGGCGAAATCACCATGAATTCCATGGGCCGCACGCAACGGGATGAAATTTACGCACTGTTCCCGCAGTTGCGCGCCAAAACCGGGCGTGAGGAGTATCGCTCTGCGCGCAAGACCCTTAAACGCCATGAAGCAGCCTTGCTACGTTAAAAAACTGCTGCATCTATTGGCAATTTGGGTCAAAAATGGCGCCGTTTCCATAAGGGGAACGGTGATTTTCAGGCAATATCATAGGCATCTCTGATCTTTACCTATCGTTAACTTCGCATCAGCCATAAGTTGGAAACTTGGGGGCGCTTTGACCTAAGTTTGTGAAAGGGTGCGTGGCGTATGACGGTAGAGACAGCAAATTCTGGTTTCCACTCGGATCCGTTTCCGGGGATACGTTATGTTACGCAAGATTTTCGCGAATTTGGCGATGCCGCACCGTCTGAGCTGCGGTTACAATTCGATGATTATGCGGAAAAAACCGGGACTGTTCTGTGTCGAACAGCGCAAGAAGAGCCGGTGTTTATCGGTGAATTGCAGCACTTTACCGGCACGGTTCCCTGTTTCACACCCGAGTCAAAAATTGCCACTGCGACAGGTGATGTGGCGATTGCTGATCTTATTCCGGGGATGCGTGTCATCACCCGTGACAATGGACTGCAGCAGGTGCGCTGGGTTGGGCGGCGGCATTTCGGTTGGCGTGCGCTTGGCCTGAATCCATTCTTGCGCCCTGTGCTGATCAAAGCCGGGTCTTTGGGGCCAGAATTTCCGCAGCGCGACATGCTTGTTTCCCCCAACCACCGGTTCCTGGCCAGCGCAAGCGAGCTTCCCGGAGAAAGATTGGGTATGGCGCAGGATTTTCTGGATCGTGATGGGGTCGAGCGGGTTGCCGCGCGCCGTGTGGAATATATGCAGGTTCTGCTGGACCGGCATGAGCTGCTCTTGGTGGATGGCTGCTGGTCGGAAAGCTATCAGCCCCAGCGCAGCTCCATCGCCTTGCTTGATGCGGCGCAGCGCGAAGAACTGTGCAGGATTGTTCCGGCCTTGGCGCATTCCCCTGCGCCCGCATTTGAAGCGGTGCGCCCACAGGTGTTGGACACGCACTGTGAACCCGCCCAATAAACCATCATAATCACTTTGCGAGCTGGTTAAACCTGTTGCGCTGAAGACTCAGCATACGCTGATGCAGAAGTTATCTCATAGGTTGTCATTGACGAAGGTCCTGCTCCCGCAGATCGTTGACTTATTCAGTTAAGGATCAGGGAATTATGACCCATTTTCATCATAGCACATCGGGTGGATGTGATTTTTTAGGCGTTCGTAAAGGGCGCGCAGGCGGTTTTGAGATTGTCTATGACGACGGCGGCACCCTGCGTATGATTTGGCGCGTCGTCGGCGAAGTCTGCGAGTCCACATTGTCAGATGCATTGAAGGCCTCTGTTGCGCATCGTCGGGTTTTAACTGCGATGCAAAGCGAATTGCGCAAACGTGCAATTGCAATCGAATCCATTCTGGATTGAGCGTTAACAGCACCCCATTGCATGTCACATCGCCGTAAAAGGCCAAATCAAAAGGCCCCAACGAGGATCTCTCGCCGGGGCCTTTGTTTTGCTTAAAGCCTATCCCAAGGGGATTATTTCAAGATTGAACGACCTGCATAGATCGCGCTTTCACCCAGCGCTTCTTCGATACGGATCAGCTGATTGTATTTTGCCAACCGGTCCGACCGCGCAAGCGAGCCGGTTTTGATCTGGCCGCAATTCGTGGCGACTGCCAGATCCGCGATGGTCGCGTCTTCTGTCTCGCCAGAGCGGTGCGACATCACATTGGTGTAGCGCGCGCGATGGGCCATATCGACCGCTTGCAGCGTTTCGGTCAATGTGCCGATTTGGTTCACTTTAACCAACATCGAATTCGCAACGCCTTGCTTGATGCCATCAGCCAAACGGGTTGGATTGGTCACGAACAAATCGTCACCGACCAGCTGAATTTTATCGCCCAGCTTCTCGGTCAGGATTTTCCAGCCTTCCCAATCATCCTCAGACATCCCGTCCTCGATCGAAATGATCGGATAGTCTTCACAGAGTTTCGCAAGATAATCGGCATTTTCTTCCGATGTCAGCGACAGACCTTCGCCGACCATCTCATATTTGCCGTTCTTATAATATTCCGTCGACGCGCAATCCATCGCAAGGAAGATATCCTCACCGGGTTTATACCCGGCCTTTTCGATCGACGCCAAGATCACGTCCAACGCCTGCTTTGTGGAATTTAGGGCAGGGGCAAAGCCACCCTCATCACCAAGACCGGTCGACAGCCCCATGGCTGTCAGTTCTTTTTTCAGCGTGTGGAATACTTCGGAGCCCATGCGAACCGCCTCACGGATATTGTCCGCGCTGACCGGCATGATCATGAATTCCTGGATATCAATCGGGTTATCCGCATGTTCGCCGCCGTTAATGATGTTCATCATTGGAACCGGCAAAACGCGGGCCGAGGTGCCGCCAACATAGCGATACAGAGGTTGCGTGGTGTAATCTGCTGCGGCTTTGGCTGCGGCAAGCGAAACGCCCAAGATCGCATTGGCACCCAGGCGCCCTTTGTTATGCGTGCCGTCCAGTTCGATCATGGCATTGTCCAGATCGACTTGATCGGTGACATCCATGCCAACCAGGGCTTCGGCGATTTCGCCATTTACGGCCATGACTGCTTCCAGCACGCCTTTGCCCATATAGCGGGCTTTGTCGCCATCGCGGCGTTCCACGGCCTCATGGGCACCAGTTGAGGCACCCGAGGGCACGGCAGCGCGGCCCAATGTTCCGTCTTCAAGGATCACGTCGACCTCAACCGTCGGGTTGCCCCGGCTGTCAAGGATCTCACGCGCGTGAATGTCGATGATCGTGCTCATCTGTCTCTTCCCTTCAGGTTAGCTGAATGCTCCGATGCGGGCCGGGTTAAGCTATAGCCGCCGAAAATACCGGGCGAAAGGGTCATGTTTGCGTTAACACGACTGTTAGCGCCGATACTCACCAATTTTTCTGCAAGCGCATGGTGGGGAATGGTTTTTGCCGCTTTTCGGGGCTAACGGCGCAGCGGTCTTGCCGCCTCAATCAAGCCTGCGACATCGGCATAAATTGGCAGGTGATCGGATGCACGCCGGCTCAGTTGTGTATCACAAACGCTTATGCGCGACACTTGCGCCCGGCCACAGGTGACAAGGCGGTCCAATTTTCCAACAGGGGCGACCGATGGGTAGGTCGCGCCAGGGGCATGGATTTCAAATGCGCCCAGTGCCTCAAAGCCAGAACGCATGGACCATTCATTGAAATCCCCGATGGCCAAGGCGGGGGATGGTGCAGCATCCAGCAACTCCTTGGCAATCCGGGTCCATTGTGCCCGGCGATCTGCGCGGCGCAGCCCCAGATGCGCGGCCACAAGCAAGAACGGCTTGCCGCCGTCTGGGGCAATGCGCACCTTCAAGGCACCGCGCGATTCCATTCCGGGCAGCTCTATCCCAGTGCAATCCAAAACCCGTGTGCCGCGTTTGACCAAAACTGCCTGACCGTGCCAGCCAAGGCTGTCCGGGCCTGTGCGTGGTTGGTCTATGGTTTGAAAATCCGTTTCTTCTTCGATCATTTTCGCGGGCAGCGCAGCCGGGCGTGCGCCCAGCCGACGATCCACCTCCTGTAAAGCGATCACGTCAGCATTCAGTTGATTTATGACCTCGATCGTCCGGCCTGGATCACGCCGCCGGTCGATACCGACACATTTGTGCAGATTATATGAAGCGATTCGTAGGGTCATTAATCACAGATTTTCACATGGTTTGCATTTCATATGCATGCTTATTGGCATGCTGGCTTACCTTCACATAACAACCACGTCAGGAATGTCACGCGATCAATGTAAAACTGTTTGTTATTTATCACAGCGATCTTGGCACGCGGCGGTGATGCGCTAAAACATGTATATGAAAATCTTGACACACCTGCGCGAGATGCGCCGACAAAGCTGGCCGGTGCGGCTGATCTGGCTGATGCTTGGGTTTGAATTTGGGCTGGCGCTGTTTGAACGGCAATGGCCTTTGGCGGGTGTGGCGTTCCTGACCTTTGCGCTGACCCTGGTTCCAATCTATGCCAGCTCTAGGATACAGATCCGGCTTCCCACCTCCTTAATGGTCGCAATGACAGCGTTTATCTTCGCGACGATCTTTCTGGGTGAGGCGTTTGATTTTTATAACCGTTTTTGGTGGTGGGATATCGCGCTGCATGGCAGTTCGGCCTTGGGTTTTGGGTTGGTAGGTTTTCTTTTTGTTTTCATGATGTTTGAGGGGGACTCTTATGCGGCGCCTCGCTGGGCAATGGCGCTGATCGCCTTTAGCTTCGCGGTCAGTATCGGCGCGATATGGGAGATTTTTGAATTCGGTATGGACCAAATTTTTGGCACCAATATGCAAAAATCGGGTCTGACGGACACGATGGGCGATTTGATCGTTGATGTTATTGGTGCCAGCCTTGGCGCGCTTGCCGGCTGGGCCTATCTGTTTGGTCGCGGGCCGGGTTTTACCCGCGACATGTTTAACGACTTCATCTCAAAAAACCGCCGTCGTTTTAAGAAATTTCGCTTAAGAAGAAAAACTTAGAGTATATTCTTTATGTGCCGCAGAATGTGCGCATGACCCGTTCATCACTGCGCGGTGCGAGCTCCATATCAGCGAAGTCATCCGTCTCGCTATAGGGGGCATGCAGCGCCGCATTCAATCGATCAAAGGGCGCGTAATCTTTGGCTTCGGCGGCGACAATGGCGGCCTCTACCTGGTGGTTGCGCGGGATCCGTAAAGGGTTTGCACTTGCCATAATGGCCTGAGGGTTGGCCGCGTCGCGCAGTCGTTCATGCCATTTGTCCAGCCAGTCCTCAAATGGCCCGACCGAGGTAAACTCCGCCCATGCGGATTCCGTATTGCGCCGTAAGCCACTGAACACGCGCGTGAAATCAGCTTGGTCAGCGGCCATTATATTCAGCAATTCTTGAATCAATGGCACATCGTCAATGGTGGGATGTGACAGGCCGATTTTCGCCCCAAAGCGGCGCAGCCATGCGGCCTGATAATGGTCCACAAACCCGTTCACAGCCTCAGTGGCCTGTTCGATGGCACTGTCCTGATCGCCCATTAGTGGTACAAGGCTGGTCGCCAATTGCGCAAGGTTCCAGACCGCCATTTGTGGTTGCGCACCATAGGCATAGCGGCCGTTCCTATCGATAGAGCTGAACGTAGTTTGCGGGTGATACCCGTCCATGAAAGCACAGGGACCATAATCGATTGTTTCCCCCGAAACTGCCATGTTATCCGTGTTCATCACCCCATGGATGAAGCCAAAGCTCATCCAGGCTGCGATGAGTTCTGCCTGAGCGCGCACAATGGCGCGCAGCAGATCCAAAGGCGTGGTGCAATCAGGATAATGTCGTTCAATCAGATGGTTGCAAAGCAAATCTACACTAGAACTATCGCCGCGGGCTGCGAAAAATTGAAACGTTCCAACGCGGATATGGCTGGCGGCAACCCGGGTTAAGACGGCCCCGGGACGGTGACGCATGTCGCGCAAAATATCCTCGCCGGTGCGCACCGCAGCCAAGGCCCGTGTGGTGGGAACACCAAGAGCGGCCATCGCCTCTGACACGATATACTCGCGGATGACGGGGCCGACCCAAGCACGCCCGTCACCACGGCGCGAAAACGGGGTGGGCCCAGCACCTTTCAGCTGTATGTCAAAGCGTGCGCCGTCCGGCGCGATGACCTCGCCCAACAAGACTGCACGGCCGTCGCCCAACTGCGGTACAAACCCCCCAAATTGATGCCCAGCATAGGCCTGGGCCAAAGGGGCGGCGCCGTCTGGGACGCGATTTCCCGACATCATGGCCAGCCCTTCGGGGCCCCGCAACCAGTCGAGGTCCAGCCCCAGTCGCCGTGCCAGCCCATCGTTCATACCAATAAATGTTGGGTTCGCCACCGGGGTTGGGTCTGTCCGTGCGTGAAATTGTTCAGGCAAGCGGCTGTAACTGTTGTCAAACGTGATGGTCATGGGGATCCCCTTTGCATCAGATATAAAGCGTAGTGAAGCGAATGACACCCCCAGCACGGTTTTGCGCGCAAAGGCTATAGCTGCGACAGGCGCTGTGTCAGAAGCTCATAAAACGCATCCGCGCGGACATCCCCCATAAAGGTGGCATTCGCCTTGCGCCCAGACACGCCCCACCAATCGGCAACCGTCATTCCCAGTGTCAGCTGGGACTGCGTTTCGATTTCAACGTTGATATACCGCCCGGTAAAGATGTCAGGCTGCAGCAAATAGGCGATGACACATGGATCATGTAGCGGCGCCCCGTCAGAGCCATATTTCTCCATGTCAAACCGTTCAAAGAAATCGGTCCAGCTGATGACGGCCTGCGCGATTTGCGTGTTTAATGCCTTGATCCGGTCCATACGGGCACGTGTGGTCAAAACCTTATGCGTGGCATCCAACGGCAACACGACAAGGTCAATGCCGGATTTAAAAACAATTTCAGCAGCTTCGGGATCGACATAAATGTTGAATTCTGCGGTTGGGGTAATATTCCCAACTTCAAAATAAGCGCCGCCCATCAATACGATCTGTTTGATTTTAATGGCAATATCGGGTGCCCGGGTCAATGCGGTGGCAATATTGGTTAATGGGCCAAGCGGGCAAAGCGTGATCTCATGGTCCTGCGCAGCACGTAGCGTTTCAATAATGAAATCAACAGCATGCTGATCTTGTAAAGGCATGGTCGGCGCAGGCAGTTCAATCCCGTCCAAACCGGTTTTGCCATGAACATGTTCCGCTGTGATCAGCTTGCGTTTGATGGGCGCATCACAGCCCGCAAAGATTTCTATGTCCGTCCGTCCGGCCAGTTCGCAGATCTTACGCGCGTTCAGCGTTGTTAACGGCAGCGGCACATTGCCTGCTACACAGGTGATCCCCAAAACCTGAAGCTCGGGGCTGGCCAAAGCAAGCAGGATTGCCACGGCATCGTCTTGACCGGGGTCGGTGTCGATAATGATTTTTTGCATGTTGCGCGCCTTGTGTTTTCGCCACAGTGACGCGCAACAGCTGTCTTGTCCAGATCAACGGCCCATCGATTTTATGGTGCACGTTGATGTATTTGATATGAGTTTTATATCAATCGGTTACCCGTCAAAGTTCACTTCTTCGATCAACTTCAATGCCGCTGGGCGTGCCGCGGAAATATCCGTCAGGTTCAAGACATCAGGCGTGAACGTACCCCAGCTTTCCACCAGCTCGGACCGTGCCACGCCTTCTTTGATCGGAAATTCATGGTTGGTTTCGGCATAGATTTCCTGTGCTGTATCGGACGCCAGGAACTCCATCAATTTCAGCGCGTCATCATGGTTCGGCGCCGAGGCGGTCATGGCCGCACCCGAAATGTTCATATGTGTGCCGCCCTCTTCAAAAGTAGGGAAGACGATGCGCACGGAGTCCGCCCATTCTTTTTGTGTGTCGTCATTGACCATTTGGCCCATGTAATAGGTGTTGCCCAGGCTGATATCGCATACGCCCGACCAAATGGATTTTACCTGTGCGCGGTCATTCCCCTCTGGTTTTTGCGCCAGATTGGCTTTCAGCCCGGTCAGCCAGGTCTTCGTGGCATCTTCACCGTGATGCAGCAAATAAGCAGCGGTCAGAGCAACGTTGTAGTCGTTGGTGAAAGAGCGCGTGCAGATGCGGCCTTTCCATTTGGGGTCTGCCAGATCTTCATATGTAGTGACTTCGCCATCCGCCACACGGTCCTTCGACGCGTAAACGATACGTGCGCGGCTTGTCAGCCCGAACCAATGGTTGGCCGGGTCGCGGAATTCTGCCGGGATCGCATCGTTTAGGGTAGGGTCATCAACGGCTTGGGTCACGCCGGCATCCACCACTTGTGCCAACCGCGCGATATCGACGGTCATCACCAGATCAGCTGGCGATCGCGCACCTTCGGCCTGCAAACGTTCAACCATCCCTTTGGAAATATAAGCAACATTGACGCCAATGCCGGTCTCTTTTGTGAACGCATCAAACAGCGGCTGCACCAATTCCGGCTGGCGGTGAGAATAGACGTTCACATCTGCCAATGCGGGGCTGGCAGCGCACAGGGCGATCAGGGCGGTTGTCATGCGTGTCATGTCGGTTCCTTACAGTTACAATCGGGCGCGTTTTGCGTCCGATAAAAATTGTCAGGAATTACCTAAACGATTACGAATATAAGGCAAAGCTATTTCTTCAGCTATTTTGCCGTCATGTGTGCAACAGGTTTGCGACGAAATATCGTGATTTTGTGATCGGCTTTGCTCGCATGCGTGTCATGCGGTATCACCGAACAAAGACCGAATCTTACCCTAGGAGTCCGCCCGTGACCCGAGTTTCCATGATCCTACCGCTGCTTGTTGCGCCTGTGTTGGCACATGCCCAAGAGGCCGACGGCTACAGCTATTCCCAACCGCGCATGTCCAGCCAATCCAGCGGGACCGGTGCGATTTTCACATTGGGTGCCGGTGTGGCTGTTGCACCAAAATATCCGGGGTCTGATGAATTCACCACTGGCCCGGATATGGTTATTCGTTTTCACGCGCTGAACTATAACGGCACGATGATCGGCAACACCGATCCGAATGCGCGCAACATGGGCTTTTCGGTCTCTGGTTCGTTCCGATATGTTGGGGAGCGCGACACAAGCGAATATCCCGAATTGTTTGGTATGGATGATGTCGAAGATTCGATCGAACTTGGCTTGGGCCTGAACTACGAAATCGACAATCTGAAACTGTTCAGTGATGTGCGCTACGGTGTGACCGGCCATAACACTTGGGTGGGTGAGGTTGGCGCCGATTTTGTGACGCAGCCGATGGAGAATCTGACATTGACGATGGGGCCGCGTGCGTTTTGGGGCACCGAGAAATTTGCACAGACCTATTACGGTGTGACGGCGGCAGAATCGGCGGCATCGGGCGGGGCGCTTGCAGCGTTTGACGCCGATGGCGGTTTCTTGTCTGCAGGTGTTGAGCTGGGCGCGCGTTACAGCTTTGACAGCGGTTGGGGTCTGGAATCCACCCTGCGTTATGACAAGCTGATCAGCGATGCAGGCGACAGCCCGATCACGAAGGTTGGTTCGGATGAGCAGTGGCGCTTTAATTTGGATGTGACACGTGTGTTCCGCATGGGCGCCATCTGATCCACCATATGAAATGCAATAGAAAAGGCCGCCTTTTCCGGCGGCCTTTTCTATGTGATCAGTCGATCAAATGTGCGGGTGTGCGGCCGTCATCCACCAGCTTTTTCCAACCGTTCCAGGGCTTCTAGCCATAGTGCTTCAGCGCGGTTCATCGCGTCACGCGCCTCGGCATGTTTCATTTGCCACTTGGCCGCATCATTGGCCCGGCCGGGAAGGTACAGCGCCTGATCGGCCAGAATGTCATCCAGCTTCTTGATCATCTCACCCAGCTTTTCGACCCGTTCCTCAGACTTGCGCACATCGGCACGCAGCATCTGAATTTTATCGCGCGGGGCTTTGACGGGTTTGGGCTTTTCTTTCTTTTCGACTTTGGGTTTGTCGTCCGGATCGCCGGCCAATAATTCACCGCGATAGGTGTCCAGATCAAATTCATAGGGGGCAACACGCCCACCTTTGACCAGCCACAAACGGTCCGCAACCAGTGACAGAAGGTGCATATCGTGGCTGACCAAGATCACCGCGCCCGAGTAATCATTCAGCGCGACGGTCAACGCCTCACGGCTTTCGATATCAAGGTGGTTCGTCGGTTCATCCAAAATCAGCATATGCGGCGCATCAATCGTTGCCAGCAACAGCGATAGCCGGGCTTTTTGCCCACCTGACAGCTTGCCGACATTGGTATCGGCTTGATCTGCGCCCAGTCCAAAGCCGGCGAGCCTTGCGCGTAATCGTGATTGTCCTTCACCAGGGCGCAGCCGTTGCAAATGCACCAAAGGCGTTGCACCAAGGTCCAGTTCATCCACCTGATGCTGGGCAAAATATCCGACACGCAGCTTGGAAGATTTCACTACGCTGCCGCCCATGGACGGCAGTTTGTCGGCCAGCAATTTCGATAGGGTTGATTTGCCCTCACCGTTTCTGCCCAGCAGCGCGATGCGGTCATCTTGATCAATGCGCAGGTTCAATCGCTGCAACACGGCCTTGCCATCATACCCTACCGAGCCACCATCAATGGCGACGATGGGCGGAGAAAGATCTTCCGGTTTGGGAAAGGTGAAGACTTGTTTGGCCGCATCTTCTGGCGCAGTGATCGTGTCCATCTTCTCCAGCATTTTCACGCGCGATTGCGCCTGTTTTGCTTTACTGGCCTTGGCTTTGAAGCGATCGACAAAGCTTTGCAAATGCGCGCGACGTTCGTCTTGTTTTTTCGCTGCGGCAGCTTGTTGTTCGCGATTGGCAGCGCGTTGGCGCGCGAAACTATCATATCCGCCGGTATACAGCGTCAGCTTTTTGCCTTCCAAATGCAAAATCGCGCCCACAGCCCGGTTCAACAGCCCGCGGTCGTGGCTGATCACCATGACCGTGTGCGGATATTTTGCCAGATATTGCTCTAGCCAAAGCGCGCCTTCCAGATCCAGATAGTTGGTTGGCTCGTCCAGCAGCAGCAGGTCAGGTTGCGCAAAGAGAACTCCGGCCAAAGCCACCCGCATCCGCCATCCGCCCGAAAAATCCGAGCATGGTTTCAACTGTGCCTGTGCGTCAAACCCCAGACCCCGCAAGATAGAGCTGGCCCGCGCCTCCGCGGACCAGGCATCAATATCGGTCAATCGGGTTTGGATATCCGCGATCCGCGTCGGATCCGTTGCCGTTTCGGCTTCGGCCATTAATGCGGCACGCTCTGTGTCAGCTTCCAAGACCGTATCAAGCAAGGAGGTCGATGATGACGGAACCTCCTGTGCCACACCGCCCACGCGGGCGCGCGAGGGCAGGCTGATGTCGCCGCCTTCCAGCGACAGCTCGCCACGGATGATTTTGAAAAGCGTGGTTTTACCCGCACCGTTGGGACCTACAAGGCCGACCTTATGCCCGTCAGGGATTGTGGCCGACGCGCCTTCAAATAGCGTGCGACCTTCAACGGCATAGGTGATATCAGAGATATTTAGCATAGTTGAGCCATGCCTCAGCCAATCGTCCAGGTCAATCGCCAAACTAACTGTGTATGACGATTTGGACCGGCGCTGGAGGTGGCGCAGGCCACCGACCGCCCTTTTCGGGGCTCAATGCCGCGCAAAGGGCGTCCGTGGCGTCGATAGCGGCAGTAGGGAAAAGGCTCAGGCTGCTTTCAAGCGATACGTGCCTGTGGCAGGCAGCACGTCCAGATACCATCTTGGACGCGGCGTCGGTGTGCTGTCCTGGCTAAGTTCATCTTCTAAAAGGGCAGTCCAATGTTGCACCTGTGCCTCCAGATCGGGGCCTTTGAGCTGCAAAATGTGTTCGGCCCGCGCCAGATTTTCACGTGCGGTCTGGGCTTTCACCTGGGCCGAAATCAATTGCGCGTTGAAAGACGGTGCATGTAACGCAGATCTGACCGAGGTCGCATCTTTCGGCTGCAAACGCTCTGCTTTATCGCTCCAGAATTTCGCGATTTGGGCTTGGTGAATGCAGGCTGATTTCAGATTGGTGCGATACAGCTCTGCGGCTTGGATCATCGCACGATATGAGCTCGCTTTCAGTGATCCGCTTGTGGCGCTTCTTTCTGTGCGCAGCGTTGCTGCCTCACGCCAATCTTTTGCAAGGCGCTGCAATTCGCTCGTCATACTTAGACACATGATCTGCTCGTGATCTTAACAGCCACATTGATAATCCTACGGCAGCTTAGGCAAAGCTGCGAGAAGATATGGCGGCACTGGTTGAACGGTCATCTACGGGTAGTGTTTTTATATCTTTGTTCGGCCATATTTGCTACAAATTAATTACCAAAAAGTTAATAACCCAAGTTGATTTATGAACCTGTCAAGTGCCTTTTCTTACATTTAAAATCAATATGATAGTTTTTCCCGGTAGATGTGCTCTGGACGATTTGGTCATCAATATTTCGTTATTATTGCCCGTTATAGGGCATAGCCAGCCGCCGTCTTGCGGTCGAAAATGACACCGGGCGGCGCTGGACTGCGCCGCCCGGGTTTTGCCGTTTATACGGGGATTAGAATCCGGCTTTGATCTTTTCGAACTCTGCCAGCTGGCGTTCGCGCAGGGCAGGGTCATTTGGGGTCTGCGCCAAGATTGGTGCGTCGATTTGGGTCAGACCTGCGGTTTCCAAATCCGCCTGCGCAACCTGTTCCATTGCAGTCAAATTCGTGTGGCCATAGTTCATTTCATCCACCAAAACCTGCCCCGAGCTGGGGCTGAGCCATGAGTTGATAAAATCATAGGCTTTATCTTCAGAACCGGGCCCCTCTTTCATATTGACCATACCGCAAAACCAGGTCGACGAGCCCTCTGCCGCTTCGCGTTGAAAGGCGACCGGGTACCCATCAGCCTGTAGATAGGCCACGCCGTCATTCCATGACCATGAAATCAAGACTTCGCCCGATGCCATGGTCTGGGCTTGTTCGGCAGGGTCAGACCAATAGGACTGGACGTTTTTATTGGCTTCGCGCAGCCAATCCGCGGCGGCTTGGAATTGCGCATCTGTCACGTCGGTCCAATCGGTCACGCCCGTTGCCAAATAGGCAAGCGCCCAAACATCATCGGAACTGTCGGGCAGCGAAATCCGGCCTTCATATTTCGGGTTCAAGAAAACATTAAGGCTTGCGACATCTTCGGCCGGAACTTCTTCGGGATTGTAGGCGATGGCAGTGACACCCCAATCAGTGGGGATATACCATACGCCTTGGTCATCAGAGAAAATATCCGATGCTAAGTATTTGGGGTCAATGTTTTTAAACTCTGGAATGCGCGAGACATCCCATGGCTCAATCAGGCCCGCATCGCGATATTTTGACACCATCTGAGAGCAGGGATGCGCGATATCGGTCTTAAAGCCCGAGGCAATTTTTTGATAGGCTTCGTCATCATCACCGTAGAATGTGTAGCTGGGAACATCGCCATTTTTCTCCTGATACGATGTCAGAAGCCCGGGAAGTTCAAAACCTGACCAGTCGAAAACCAGTAGATCCGTATCCGCAGCCTGGGTCGGTTGCGCGATCAGCGGAAGCGCGGTTGCAAGGGCAAGGGCGCCCAATCGCGTCGTAATATATGTCATTCAGTTTCATCCCACATCGTGATTGCCTTGATAGGACGCTAGAACGAGGTAATTACGCTCACAAGAGTGTTTTTGCGTGAAGGAGCGGATGGCACTAGCAACAATCCTCTGAGTCAGAGGGGCTCTGCCCCGATCCCGGTTTCAGGGGCATAATGCCCCTGAAACCGGGATCCCCCGGGATATTTTCGGCAAGATGAAAGTGAAGCAGTGGACCAATTGCATTTGGCGTTTATCTGGAGGTGTAATTTTGGTTGGCCGAGGAGGGAATGGGCATGGCACAGGCACCGGTGATCTTGTGGCTTCGCAGGGATTTCAGGTTTCATGATCATCGTGCGATGATGGCAGCCCATGAGACGGGCGCACCCGTTATTGCCTTGTTCATTTGTGATGCGCAGATCGAAGGTTTGGGGGCTGCGCCAAAATGGCGCCTGGGTTTGGCGATCGAGGCTTTTGCTAAGGCGTTGAGTGAACGTGGTGGGCGATTGATTTTACGCCGCGGAAACGCGTTGCGCGTTTTGCAAGAGATGATTTCTGTCACGGGAGCGGTGGCTGTGCATTGGTCGCGGGCCTATGATGAAGAAGCGATTGCGCGTGATACTGAGGTGAAATCGGCCCTGAAAGCGCAAGGGATTGAGGCGGTCAGCCATGCCGGCCATTTATTGTTTGAGCCTTGGTCGGTCGCAACGCAAAAAGGCGAAGCATATAAAGTTTATACCCCCTATTGGCGTGCGGTAAAGGACCGGGGCGTTAATGCACCTGTGCGTGTAGTCGAGAAATGGTCGGCACCTGCGGACTGGCCTGAAAGCGACGCGTTGCGCGATTGGGGTTTGGGTGATGGGATGCAGCGGGGCGCGCAAGTTGTCGCTGGGCATGTTCAGGTAGGGGAGGCGGCCGCGCTGGACCGTTTGCGCCGTTTTACGGAAGAAAAGATTGATAGCTATAAGGCAAATCGCGATATCCCGTCCCATCACGCGACGTCTGGCCTGTCGGAAAATTTGACTTATGGCGAGATCAGCCCTCGGGTGATTTGGCACGCAGGTTGGCGGCGGATGGAAGAAGGCGCGTCAGGGGCAGAGCATTTTTTGAAAGAATTGGTCTGGCGGGAATTTGCCTGGCATCTGATGTATCATTTCCCGCAGTTGCCCGATCAGACATGGCGTAAGGAATGGCGCGATTTTGTTTGGCACGATGACAATGATGATGCCGAGCTGTGGCGGCGCGGCATGACAGGGGAGCCATTTGTGGATGCCGCCATGCGGGAGATGTATGTCACGGGTACGATGCACAACCGTGCGCGAATGATTGTAGCATCATATCTGACCAAACATCTGCGGGTGGATTGGCGTGTTGGGCGGCGCTGGTTTGAAGAGTGTTTGATTGATTGGGATCCGGCTTCCAATGCGATGGGTTGGCAATGGGTGGCGGGATGTGGCCCAGATGCGTCACCATATTTTCGGGTATTTAACCCGGCCACGCAGGCGGAGAAATTCGACGGGGATCAAACCTATCGCCGGGCGTTTATTGCCGAAGGGCAAGATCCGCCGGCCGAAACAGCGCAGGCCTTTTTTAAGGCGGTTCCAAAATCATGGGGGCTGGATGCGTCCCAGCGTTATCCCAAGCCGATTGTCGATTTGAAAGCTGGACGTGAGGCAGCATTGGAGGCCTATCAGGATTTCAAATCGTAGGCATGGATATGTCTGCAATCACAACACAGTAACGTGATTGCGAAATGCACATCAGATTTTCCCTATTTTAGCCATATTCTACAGCCAGTCTGTTCGCACGCGGACCGCAGATATGTGTCCACGATGGCGCTGTTGGGCGCGACATAAGTTAGGGAAGATAGCGTATGCAACGCGTGACGGTCCGGAATTCTCATATGCGTATGCCGACGGCGGCGAAATTGTTCGGTTGTGCCGGACTGGCGACGACAGCGGGTATTACGACCGTGTCACTGCTGCAATATCTTCCTGCGGGCACGAAAACCGAAGGTGTTCTGGGGGTATCGATTGCCTTTGGAGTTTTGCTGGGCTGGCGGGTGATTGGCCCGGCCCGGATGCGCGGCTATGGTGCTGCGGTTTCCGTTGGATGCCGCGCGGCGTTTTATCTTACAATCTGTGTCCTGGGGTTTCTGGGGGCGCTGCAAATGCTGCACCGAGCGATGTTGATGCGTTATGATGGACCAATGGATGCGTTGACCGATGTGATCGCCCAAGGCGCGCATGTGGGTTTGGAAGTGTTTCGTCCTGATATTGTGGTGATGTTGTTTGTCGGTGCCGTGGTCACTACTATGTTAAGCAGATGGGCAGGCAGCCGCTGGCCCTAAGCTGCGCAAAACGCGCCTAGACCATGGGCAATGATGTGACTCATCAGTATTTTTTCTACGGCACACTTAGTTACCCACCGCTTTTGGCCCGTGTTTTGGGCCGTATGCCTGATATGAAGCCGGCTTATTTGGATGGGTATGACCCGCATGTCGCGCGGCAAAATGGGGCCGACTTGCCCTTCCCAATTTTGGTGAAAACCCCGGATGGCGGCACGCCGGGGGTTTTGATCGAAACCTTAACACCCCAAGAAGACGAACGGCTTAGGATCTATGAAGATGGGTTTGGCCTGCATGGGGTCGATGTATTCTTGGATGGAATCGAAGGGCCGGTTCCTGCACGTGTCTTTTTGCCCGATACTGACCAATGGACGCCGGGCGATGCCTGGCATTTGAGTGACTGGTGCGAGCATTGGGGCGATATCGCAACCGAGGCAGCCGGCGATTTAATCGCTGCTTTGGGACAGATGGCGCCGCGACAGGCGATGGCGCGTGGTCCACAAATGCTGCTGCGGGCTGCGTCACGTTTGCGCGCACAGCACATCGGCCAAACCGCACAGCGCCGCTTTCACGCAAGCCCACAGGATGTGGTGGTGGAAGATATTGCGATTCCATATGCGAAATTCTTCGCTGTTGAGGAATACCGCCTGCGCCACCGTAAGTTTTCCGGCACGATGAGCGCGCCGCTGGAGCGTGCTGTCTTTGTGTCGGGCGATGCGGCGGTGATGTTGCCCTATGATCCGGTGCGTGACCGGGTGTTGCTGATTGAACAGTTTCGCCCTGGGCCTTTGGCGCGCGGGGATCATAACCCATGGCTGTTGGAGGCGATTGCCGGGCGAATTGATCCGGGCGAGACACCTGAACAGGCCGCATTGCGCGAAGGGGCAGAGGAGGCGGGCGTTGTGATCGACCGTCTTGTGGCCGCGCCAGATTTTTATCCGTCACCGGGTGCGAAGTCGGAATATGTCTATTGTTATATCGGCATTGCGGATTTGCCCGATGGGGCTGCACAGGCCGGTGGCCTTGAAGACGAAGGAGAGGATATTCGCCCTCATCTTATCAGTTTTGACGAATTGATGGCGCTGGTCGACAGTGGAGAGTTGAACAATGGTCCGGCGTTGATCTGTGCCTTCGCATTGTTGCGGGCGCGGGCGGATCTGCGTGCCCAGGCGGCAACGAGCCCATCCAAATGATATTAGGCGTAAATCCCGGATCTGCGCAGATATTTGGGCGGCTGTTTTCGTGGAACCGGGCGATATTAGGACAGGCGTTATGCCAATCTGACCGATGTTGGTCAGATTTTCGTCGTGTTGACAGGGCGAATGCTTTCAATCCTTCGGATATGACTTGAGGCGGCGACGCGCGCAGCCTAAGTCTGTAGTCCAAAGATATGCCAAATGCTAAGGAGAGGATCATGAGGGTTTGCGACGATCTCGCGGCGACAGTGGGCAATACGCCCCTGATCAAGCTGAAAAAAGCGTCGGAGCTGACCGGGTGCAACATCCTCGGCAAGGCTGAATTCATGAACCCCGGTCAGTCGATCAAGGATCGTGCTGCGTTGTTCATCATTCGCGATGCGATTGCCAAGGGGCAGCTGAAACCGGGTGGCACGATTGTTGAGGGCACTGCCGGCAACACCGGTATCGGCCTTGCGCTGGTGGGCGCGTCAATGGGCTTCCGCACGGTTATTGTGATCCCCGAAACCCAAAGCCAGGAAAAGAAAGACATGATCCGCCTGGCAGGCGCAGAGCTGGTGCAGGTGCCCGCAGCGCCCTATAAAAACCCAAATAATTATGTCCGCTACTCGGAACGTTTGGCCAAAGAACTGGCCAAGACCGACCCTAACGGCGTGATCTGGGCCAATCAGTTTGACAACACAGCCAACCGTGAAGCCCATATTCAGACCACTGGACCGGAAATCTGGGATCAAACAGGTGGCAAGGTTGATGGTTTTGTCTGCTCTGTCGGGTCGGGCGGAACATTTGCCGGCACCGGGATGGTGTTGCAGCCCAAGGGTGTAAAGGTCGCGTTGGCCGATCCCGATGGCGCAGCGTTGCACAGTTTTTACACCACCGGTGAACTGAAGGCCGAAGGATCATCAATCAGCGAAGGTATCGGCCAGGGTCGCATTACCGCAAATCTTGAAGGGTTTACGCCTGATTTCTCATATAATGTGCCAGATGCAGAGGCGCTGCCGATTGTGTTTGATCTGGTTCAGGAAGAGGGGCTGGTGCTGGGCGGGTCCTCAGGGATCAATATCGCTGGTGCGATGCGAATGGCCAAGGATTTGGGCCCGGGCCATACGATCGTCACTGTGCTATGTGACTATGGTAATCGATATCAGTCAAAGCTGTTCAACCCAGAGTTCTTGAAGGAAAAGGGCTTGCCGGTGCCTGAATGGCTGGACCGTGAACCACGCGATCTGCCCGAGGTCTATGCCGAATGATCCGATCTATCCTGCGCCTTTTGGCGTTCGTCACCTGCCTTGCATATGCTGGGCTTGCTGCGGCGCAGGATAGTTCACTGCCCGATTACCAGGCATGGCAAAGCTTTGCCGATCAGGCGCAGACCACGCTGGATGAGGGAAAAGCCAGCGATTCCGAGCTGGAAGCTCTCCGCCAGAATATCGTGTCGCTCCGGTCCGAATTTCACAGTGCCCGTGACGCGAATGCCAACCAAATCCAGACGTTACGCGATCAGATCGATGCGCTTGGACCTGCCCCGGCGGAGGGCGATACGGAAGATGAGGCGATTGCGGCACGGCGCAAGGATCTGAATGATCAACTGGGCAAGCTGCAAGCGCCCGGGATTACTGCCACCGAAGCCTCGACCCGGGCGGACGGATTGGTGCGCGCTATCGATGCAGAGCTGCGTACACGGTCTACCGATAAATTGCTGCGCTTGTCGCCATCGCCGCTAAACCCGATCAATTGGGCGTCCGCGCTGACTTTGACTTCCAGCCTTGTGACCAATCTCTATTCAGAGACGGCCGAACGCGCCCAAGACACACAGCGGTTTGAGGCGATGAAAGACAATGGTCCGGTCATCGCGGGCCTGTTCTTTGTGTCGGTGATCTTGCTATGGCGCGGGCGCAGTTTCATGCAGCGCGTCTCGGTAAAGCTGTTGGATAGGTCATCTTTGCGCGCGCGCATGGTGATCGAAACCGTCGTGTCGATTGGTCAAATCATCGTGCCGATGATTGGCACAACGCTGTTTTTGACGGCCCTTGTGGAAACTGATCTGTTTGGCAGCCTGTGGAAAGGCTTGATTGCCGTCGTTGGCGGCATCGCGCTGATCATCTTGTTTTCCGCCTGGCTGGCAGGACGGATTTTTCCGTCGCGCGACCGTGCGGATTCTCCCTTCACACTATTGGCAGAGCGTCGCGCCGAAGGCCGTCTGTTGACCCTGATTTTGGGTGTGCTGCTGGCAATCAAACAACAATTGGGTGATTGGATCATCGCCCAAGCAGATCCGCTGATGCTCGGTGGGGGGCAAACGGCGCAGGCAGCCAGCGATGCGGCCACGCGTATTGATGGCGGGCTTGCCGTTTTGGTGTTTCCGCTGCAGGTCGCGGCCTGCATGGCTTTGTTCCGATTGGGGCAATTGCTGCGCCGCCATGTGCATAATTCTGATAACACCGATGATGCTGGTGCATTTCGCAACACGCTGATCCGTTTGATCGCGACATTGATCCTCGCTGTGTCGATTGTCAGCCCTGTGCTGGGGGGGATCGGCTATGTGAATGCGGCAAACGGACTGATTTGGTCAACTATTCTTTCGCTCATGCTGGCCGGTGTAGTGCTGATTTTGCAGCATTTCCTGGCCGAAATGTATGTAGTTGTCACCAAACGTGAGGATGACGGGCGTGACAGTTTGATCCCCGTTCTGGCGGGTTTTTTACTGGGCTTGCTATCACTACCTGTGCTTGCACTGATCTGGGGCGCGCGGGTTGAAGGACTGCTGGAGGTTTGGACGGCGTTCCGGCAGGGAATTGACCTTGGCGGTGTGCAGATTTCGCCCGCTGTCTTCATGACATTGGCCGCGGTTTTCACCATCGGCTATATGGCAACCCGAATTTTGCAAGGTGCGCTGCGCACAACCATCTTGCCAAAAACGACGATCGACAAGGGCGGGCAAAATGCCATCGTGTCCGGTGTGGGCTACCTTGGGGTATTCCTGGCAGCATTGATGGGCATTTCGGCGGCTGGGATCAACCTGTCGTCATTGGCGATTGTCGCAGGCGCGCTTTCGGTCGGCGTGGGGTTTGGCCTGCAAACTATCGTCCAGAACTTTGTCTCTGGGATTATTTTGTTGGTGGAACGCCCGATTTCCGAAGGCGATTGGATTGAAGTCGGGGGGCAAATGGGGGTGGTGAAGGCGATCTCGGTTCGCTCCACCCGAATTGAAACATTCGACCGGACCGAAGTTATTGTCCCCAATGCTGATTTGATTGCCAATCAGGTAACGAACTGGACCCGAGGGAATATGACCGGGCGTCTTATCGTGCCCGTGGGCGTGGCATATGGCACCGATACCCGCAAGGTGGAGCAGATTTTGCTGGAAATCGCCGAGGCCCAGCCAACCGTCATGCTGAACCCCGAACCACAGGTGGTCTTCACCAGTTTCGGGGCCGACAGCATGAATTTTGAAGCCCGTGTGATCTTGTCTGACGTGAATTTCAAGCTGCGCGTAATGTCGGAAATGAACCATCAGATTAACGCAAGGTTCCGCGAAGAAGGGATTGAAATTCCCTTTGCCCAACGTGATTTGTGGCTGCGTAACGCAGAGGTTTTGACCGGGCGCCAGCCCCAGCCCAAACCGCCCGAGCCAAAGCTGGATGATCAGCCGCATAAGCTGGGCACACCTGCGCCGGGCGAAGGGCTGCAAGACAGTCCAGCAGATTCTGGCGGGGCAGATGGCGATGGGGGGCGCTAAGCCGCGCCCCATCTGCTGGCGATATTACTTACCGATGGACATGATGTCATAGGGTGTGCCCTGGTAAATTTCATTAATCCAATTGCCATATAGAAGATGCGCATGACTGCGCCAGCGGTTCAGCGGTGCTTGGTTTGGATCATCATCAGGGTAGTAATTTTCTGGCACGGTGACCGGCTTTCCGGCCAATACATCACGATCATATTCGTCTTTCAACGTCGTGCTATCATATTCAAAATGATTGAATACATAAAGCGCACGCGCTGCCACATCTTGCACCAAACATGGGCCGGTAGTGTCGCTGTCAAGCAGCATGGTCAGGCCGGCTGCCTCCATCTCGGAGCGGCGCATCTCTGTCCAGCGCGAAACAGGCACAAGGCAATCATCTGAAAACCCACGCAAATAGGGCGAAGCGGGCTGACAATTGCGATGCCGGAAGCAGCCAAACTGCTTTTCCGTCAGGATATGTTTGGCGATGCCGTGGAAATGATAGGCCATCGCCATACCACCCCAGCACACGCCAAAGGTCGAAAATACATGCGTGCGTGTCCATTCAAACACGCGCTGCAATTCGTCCCAGTAGGTCACATCTTCAAACGGCAGATGTTCAATCGGTGCGCCGGTGATGATCAGCCCGTCGAATTTCTCGCCCGACGCCTCTACTTCCGTGAAGGGGCGATAGAATTGTTCCATATGGTCGGCGGCGGTATTTTTCGCCTGATGTTCGCTCATACGGATCAGCTGAAAATCTATCTGCAAGGGGGTTGCGCCGATCAAGCGGCCAAATTGGTTTTCAGTTTGGATCTTTTTAGGCATTAGGTTCAATAAACCGATGCGGATCGGGCGAATATCCTGCGTTGCCGCACGGCCTGGCGAAATCACCATCACACCCTCTTTCGACAAAATGTCAAAGGCGGGCAGGGATTGCGGCAAAGTAATCGGCATCGGTTTCGTCCTACTGCATGGGCATGGTGCCCGGTCTTTTGGTCTTGGCGTATGAAACTGTAAGAAGTGCTAATGTCAGTTAGGCGGGCATGGCCTGCGCGATCAGGGATGTAAAATCTTTTTTGTCGCGCACAAGGGCCACATCTTCGGCTTTGACCGTGATCCCCCAGTTGCGCGCCATCGCATCATAGCGGGGTTGGCGGTGCGCCAGTGCCTGCGCATAGGTCCAGCGCACGAAATCATCCGGGTTGACCTCTTCTTCGCGCAGGCCGCGTTCGACACGATATTCCACCCATTTGCGTTCCAGAAATTCGGGCTGGTAATACATGGGCTTGGGCGCGCGATCAAAACGGCGGACAAGCTCTTCTGTATGGGCATCAGACCCTTCAATCCAAACCATCAACATCTTCGACGACAATGCGGTCAGGATCGGGTCATTGGGGTCATCGGGATCCACCACTTCACAGATAGAGCCACCAGTATCGCAGACAAAATCGCCGATACCGTAAATCTCGGCAGAGCGGCGAATGAAATATTCACTGTCCAGCAGCGCTTGGGTTTCCGCACGGCGATGCTGATTTTGGCGCACCATGTAATCGGCAAAGGGCAAGCCGCCTTTCATCGGTGAACCAGGTTTTCCCAGATAGGTCGATAGCGGCGCAAGGTTATCAAAGCTGATGTTCGAGCGCAGCTCCACCGCATCTTGCAACAGCAATTCACGCAGCAGCGGAATTTTCATCGCCTCGCGTTTGAAATTATCCGCAATATATTCCCCCATATAGCGTGTACCAATGCGGTAATCGATAGAGTAGTGAAACCAACCGGAATCGCGCAACATGTTCGACACATAGGTTTTTCCAAGCCCGGACATGCCAAACAGAAGCACATGTTTTTTCTGTGCTGCCAGCCAGTTGGCACGGGTTGGATAGATCATCGCGCGGCCCTTTATTTGGTGTTTTGCTCTGGCTTGGGTGTATCGCGCCTTGGTGTCGCCGTCACGCCCCTTTGTCACGGTGAAATACAAAACGGCCCGCCATTGGGGCGGACCGTTTTGAAATCGTGATTTGAAGGCTGGATCAGAAGTTAAAGCCGATGCGCAGACCAAAGGCGACGGCATGGTTGTCACGAAATTTCCCCAAGGTGCCGCAATCGCGCTGCGTGGCGGTGCAATTGCCAGTGCCATTGCCAATCGCTGCCGGAACCTCGGTTTCTGCGTCACCAATCATGACATAGCGCACGCCGCCGGTGATTTTGACATTGTCTTTTTGCCATGTCGCCGCCAACCCAAGGGATGTATTTCCATCGGTCGGCCCCAGGTTGCCTGAATAACCGCTTTCGCCGGTTTCATGGCTGACAAAGGCCGCGCCCGACCATGTGTCATTGAATTTGCGCCCGACGCCCAGCGTATAGGTCCAGCTGTCTTCATCATGTGATACCAAAGGCTCTTGGTAGGGGTTAGAGATGTTCATATAGGCAGGTGGAGCAATCTCAAATTTCGACCATTGCGCCCATTTGACAGAGCCAAATAGCAATGTATCCGCCATAATCCCAGTTTGGGCCTCCAGATTGACCGATTGCGGGATTTCTACTTCCATCTTATCCACCAAAATGGTGCTGCCATTGATAGACTCGGTGGTGTCGAAATCATGCGTGACTGCGGAATTATAGGTCAGTGCGACGCGGGCTGCGATTTCGGGCTTTTCCCAGGCGACACCCAAGACATAGCCAAAGTCAGTCGCGTCATTCGTTGTCATACCATAGCCGTTGAACAGCGACACGGTGCCCTTGGTGCGGATTGCGCGAACCCCGCCGATAACGCTGAAATTATTTGGCAATTCATAGCGAAGCAACGCGGTAGAGGCGATTGAATTGATATCGGCCGCCGAGACGGTCCCGCCGGGGATCCCCAAGCCCAGTGCCGCTTGACCGCCATACAGATAGGCCGGGTTGGTATAGGACACATCTGCGCCGATCGCTTCATCCAGGATCATTGCAAAATGCAGTCCTTCGGTGATCTCGGTTTTCACCGACAAACCATAGGTATTGTAATCGGGCGCAACATCCCCCGATGATCCGCCGCCCGGCAACACCACAATTGGCGTATTACCAAAGGTGATATCTTGTTGTGTTCCGGATACTTTGGGCTGCACGCGGCCCATGCTGAATTCAGCATAATTGCCGTCTTCGAACAGAATTCCAACAGATTGTGACGAACGTTCGATGCCGCCCGCCAGTGCCGTGCTTGCTGTTAATGCAAGCCATGTGGCGCCAGTAATAACTGCTTTCATGAGCTTTCCTCCCAGTCTTCTCCCAAAGCTAGGGATTGAGCCTAGCATGACGCCAATGTGAATCAATTGAGCTGATTTGTGACGTGGCGTCTCTTGGCGGTTGGCTGATAAACCTGTCAATTGAAACTGTGTCGAAGGGGTAAATAAAACTGAAATGTCGGATCGAACTGGTGCAGGAACGCCATAATTTATTGATAAATTAAGCGGGCTTACAGTATTTTCTGCGCCAAATTGATTGCGCCGATGGCGCCCAACCAAACCACTGATAGCGTGATTGCAAGCAGGCTTGGCAGCCACAACGTATAGCGTGGCGCGGGAATGTAGGGCACTGAGCGGGCCGGTGTGGTTTTTGTGGCCTTTTTTTCGGATGAATTTGGCATATCCGCGCCTTTTTGATGCGTTTGGGGATGTGGCCGCGATAAAAGATGCCACCCGATCATATTGTCACCAACGCGTTAAAGAGACGTTAGGCAACGCCGTGCTTAACGAAGATATGGAACAGATAACCATCTTGGAATCAGCCCTGAGCGGCGATGATTGGGATCTTGCGCTTGCAGCGCTTGATAGTGCTGTTTTGCCAGCATTGCAGCAATCGGGTCCCTACGGAGACATTGCTGCAATGGGTGGTCGGCGTGTTTTACGCTTGATCCTTTCGCGCGGTGGGGAACGGATCGCAATGGCGCAGCTGATCGGCCGCGCCGGGCTGTGGTGGCTGGGCCGTGGCCCGGTGTGTCGCCAAGGTGTCACGCTTGATCACAGGCTGGTGCTGCGCAAAATTGCCCGACATCTGCGCGGCGTTCTGATTGCAACCCCTGAAACCCTGATTTCGGGCCGTGGATTGATCCCGCTTGTAACACCGCGACATCATGCGATCTGGGCGCTTGGGCCTGCAGGAAAAACCCTGCGTGAGGGAATGGCCGGGAAGTGGCGCAACCGTCTTGCCGCGGCAGAGCGTAAGGGGATCGGCATTGCCCTGGAAGACGATCCCAAATGGTTACTGCAAGCAGAGACTGCACAGCGCAAATTACGCGGCTATAAATCACTTCCGGCGGAATTCGTGCAGGCCTGGGAATTTGTGCGCCCTGGCGGGGTATTGACCCTATCGGCAAAGAATGATCGCGGTGATGCTTTGGCCGGCGTTGTGTTTCTATATCACGGCAATGGTGCAAGCTATCAGGTTGGCTGGTCTGGTGAAGAGGGCCGGGCGGTTGGTGCGCATAACCTGCTGCTGTGGCAGGTGGCGCTTGCACTAAAGGCGCAGGGGCTACGCTGGCTTGATCTGGGCGATATCAACTCGGAGGAGGGCGAAGGGTTGATGCGCTTCAAATTGGGAACCGGCGCGCAGGCACAGCAGCTTGGCGCAACAGTTCTTGTTTTGCCCGGTTAAGCCACCATCAGGTTTTCTGATAAAATAGTAAGCCGCCTTAGTTTCACCGTGTTTTCTCCTCAGCTTTTCCCGCATTGCCAGGTAATTCATTCGAAACGGTTCAATTGCGGCCGATGATGAAACAGAAAACCTGCGTAATTCGGGCAGTAGTTTGAAAAAGAGGCAAGGCTTATGGCGTTTCAGATTTTGAAATACGCACCCAAAGATATGTGCCAACATATGCCTCCTGCAATTTTTCCAGTAATTTTGGGATTGATGGGCTTGGGCTTCGCATGGAAGCAGGCGGCGCAGAATTTTGGTGTGCCCAATGCGGTGCCCGCGATTGTGCTGGGCGCGCTTACGGTGTTGGCGATTGCGGCCTTGCTGGCCTATGTCGTGAAATTTGCGCAACGCCCTTCTGTGGTATTAGAGGATTTGGCGGTGCTACCGGGGCGTTTGGGGATGTCTTGCGCAGTCTTGCTGCCATATCTGTTGTCGTTGGTTATTGCCCCCTATGCGCCGGTGCAGGCTGTGCTGATCTTGGTTTTGGCGATGGTTGTGCAAGCGGCGTTCAACGGTGCGTTGATCTTTGGGTTCGTCACTGGACCGTCCGAGCAGCGGCGCGTTGACGCGATCTGGCATCTTGCGTTTGGCGGCTGGATCGTTGGCGCGGCGACAGCGCATCATCTTGGGATGACATGGGTTGCGGCATTGTTGTTTTGGGGCGCGTTACTGACCTGCGTATCGATCTGGGTGATTACATTGCAGCAAATGTCGCGTGACACGGTGACGGCGGCGTTGCGTCCAATCCTGGCGCTGCATCTTGCGCCCGCTGCCTGCCTTGGCATCGTCTCTACGCAATTCCATGCGGAAGGGATGTCACAAGCCTTTGGGTTAATGACCGTCCTAGGTGTGATTTTGCTGGTGTTGCGTGGCCGCTGGATGGCACGCGCAGGCGCAACGGCGCTATGGGGGGCATTGATCTTTCCATTGGCCACAACCGCTGGGTTCTGGCTGCTGATGGCGGGCATATGGGCACTTCCCGGTGCGGGGCTGCTGGCGGTTGCAACTTTGGTTGCGCTTCCCATTTCGTTGCGCATGCTGCGTGAATGGCTTTATGGCCGTTTGGCGCATAATACCAATGCAGCCATCGCCTGATCACCCAAAACAGAGCATGTTGAGGGGGTTCTTACGCTTTAACACAAATGCTTGTGCGACATTACAGTGAATTCTGTGCGCTTGGGGTTGCCAAGACTGCGTTAAAGTGAAACAGAAAATTGCCAAACGTTCCCTGCCACGGAGACCCGGTTATGCAGATTCGCGAGGCGCTCACTTTCGACGACGTCCTACTTGTTCCAGCAGCATCTTCGGTGCTGCCGTCGGAGGCCGATGTATCGACCTTTGTGACCAAGTCGATCCGTTTGAATATCCCGCTTTTATCTTCGGCTATGGATACGGTCACGGAATCCCGTATGGCGATTGCGATGGCGCAGGCCGGCGGTATGGGTGTGATTCATCGCAACCTGTCGCTGGATGAACAGGCCGCAGAAGTCAGCCGCGTGAAGCGGTTTGAATCTGGTATTGTTTACAGCCCCATCACGTTGACTGCGGATCAAACGCTTGCCGATGCACAGAAATTGGTGGCCCGCTATAATGTCTCGGGTTTCCCGGTGGTGGATGGCGATGGCCGCGTTGTTGGGATTGTGACAAACCGCGATATGCGTTTTGCCTCTGATGCGAACACACCCGTGTCAGCGATGATGACCAAAGACAATCTGGCCATGTTGCAAGAGCCGGCAGACCGGGATCAGGCCCGGATGCTGATGCAAGAACGGCGTATTGAAAAGCTGTTGGTGACGGATGCAAAGGGGCATTTGACCGGTTTGCTGACGCTGAAAGACAGCGAAAAGGCCGTGCTAAACCCACTGGCATGTAAAGATAGCAAGGGGCGTCTGCGAGTTGCTGCGGCCTCAACTGTTGGCGATGCGGGATATGAACGCTCCATCGCATTGATCGACGCGGGCTGTGATTTGATCGTGATCGACACGGCGCATGGCCATTCTGCCGGGGTTGCCAAGGCCGTAGAACGGGTCAAAGCCTATCGCGGCGATGTGCAGGTTGTGGCAGGCAATGTTGCCACCGCAAGCGCAACCAAAGCGTTGATTGATGCCGGCGCTGATGCGGTTAAAGTCGGGATTGGACCAGGGTCGATCTGCACCACCCGTATCGTGGCAGGCGTTGGTGTGCCACAATTGACAGCAATCATGGATGCATGTTCGGGCGCAGGCGATGTGCCAATCATAGCAGATGGCGGGATCAAGCTGTCGGGCGATTTTGCCAAGGCGATTGCAGGCGGTGCAAGCTGCGCGATGGTGGGGTCTGCAATTGCAGGCACCGATGAATCACCGGGTGAAGTAATCCTGTATCAGGGCCGGTCCTACAAATCCTATCGTGGGATGGGATCGCTGGGCGCGATGGCACGCGGATCCGCGGATCGCTATTTCCAAAAGGATGCGGCATCCGACAAGCTGGTGCCCGAGGGGATCGAAGGTCAGGTGCCATATAAAGGCCCGGCTGGCGCGGTCATTCATCAGCTGGTTGGTGGTCTGCGTGCGGCGATGGGCTATACCGGATCGGCAACGGTTGCCGATATGCGCGGTGGTTGCGAATTTGTGCGCATCACGGGGGCAGGGCTGAAAGAAAGCCATGTGCACGACGTGCAGATCACCCGCGAAAGCCCGAACTACCGTATCGGCTGATCCTGTATGGTAATCTTTCTATCGGATGGCCAGGGTGCAAAACGCGCCCTGGCCTTTTTCATTTCGCAGATGACGACAGGGCGCCAAACCGCGCAGAATCGCATGAGTCGTTTCATCCACAGCATGGCGAAGAATTTATTCCTCGTTTTGGTCCGTTTCATAAAAGACGGTGACGCATTTCGGTCGGATTGGTTAAGTATCCATTAAATTTTACACTCAAATTTGATTAATGCTTTCGTTGAATTTAAAAAATATCAACGAAAATTAATCAAGGTGCTGAATTTGAATGATTATTTTTATAAACCTTTTGTGAACCATCATTAATATCAACAAAATTTCCGTTAACCGCTTGATAACCAATTGGGAAACAATGCCTGACTTCCTCCCTCATTATGCCCTGCCGTGCTGGTTAATTATAGTCATCGGCCGGCAGGAAGGGCTGCAGGCAGCAAGCGAGCAGAGTGGAGATACAAGATGCATAGCGTGTTCAAAAAACTAGCCCAGAAATCCCGTCCGGCTGAAGCGGGGCTGCGTCCTCAACCGGTTCTGACGGCGCCGGCGAAACCCAACCCCGTTGACCAGCTGCCATTGGGGGAGTTGATCCGCCGCTATGACTATATGGAAGATCTGTGTGACCGTGTGATCTCTGAACAACAGGCCGCAATCAACGCGCATCAGCAACGTGTCAGCGAAGACAATCTGAAGCAGATGATGCGCAATGAAGATGGTCAGGCCGATGCTGTGCCTGTGTCGATGACCAAGCTGGCCGAGATCGAAGAGCTGGAAACCGAGATCCGCATCTATCGCTATCAGTTGGAAACGCTGGAAAGCGTGATCTACGAGACAGAGCCGACCAATATGCCAGAAGCATTGGCCAAGCTGCGCTTTATTTCCCGCTTGGTCGTGGATGGGGTGGAATTTGAGGCCGATTTCTTTGCCTTCATGATTGAGGAATGCGCCGATATCGCTGAAATCAGCGCAAATACCATGCTTAGCGATGAACGCCAGAAAGCGCGCCGCACAGCTGCGAGCGCGGCACCCGTTCTGCGCTGAATACCCATAGGCCACGCGCACCCTATCGCACGCCAGACGTGACCGATATCGGGCGGACCAGAAGGTCCCGATGCACTGTGGCACTTGCGGGGCAGGCTGTTCAGGCCTGTGCCGATTCTACGAACCCGTGCGGTGGCCACCGCACGGGTTTTTCATGGATTAGCCCCAACATGTTCTGACAAGGCCGTGAAACCGCGTCAGTTGGGCCAATGGGCCTTGTTTGATGGGCTGCGGCTGCTTGCCAATATGGGGGGGGGCGTCTAGTGTGCGCGCCGATATATGGGATCCGTTGTCGCGGACTCCCGCATGGCCCTAACAAAGAGGACCCTTTGAAAATGTTCGCAACCCCCGCTTATGCGCAAGCCGCTGGCGCCGCCGGCCCGATGGGCCAGCTTGGTCAATTTTTGCCGCTTATTCTGATCTTTGTGATCATGTATTTCCTGCTGATCCGTCCGCAGCAAAAGAAAGTGAAGCAGCACAAAGCAATGGTCGAAGCTGTGCGCCGTGGCGATCAGGTCATTACGCAAGGCGGTATCATCGCCAAGGTGACACATGTGCGCGACGACGGTGAGCTGGAAGTCGAAATTGCGACCGGTGTAAAAGTCCGCGTGGTCAAGTCCACGATCGTTCAAGTTCTGTCGAAGACGGAACCTGCTGTCGAATCGAAGTAAGACCAAAAAGGCACCGCTATGCTGCAGATCCCGCTTTGGAAGCGTGTCGTCATTATCGCCCTATGTCTTGCTGGGCTTGCAATGGCGGTGCCGAACCTTTTCTACAATCGTGTTGAATTACATAATGATGCGATTGCAGCGCTGGAGAAAACCGGCGCATTGACAGATGAACAGGTCACCGCCCGTGCAGGCTGGCCTGATTTTCTGCCCTCCAGCCTGGTGAATCTGGGGCTTGATTTGCGCGGTGGTGCGCATCTTCTTGCCGAGGTCCACCTGGGTGAGGTTTACAAGGCGCGTATGGATGCCTTGTGGCCCGAAGCCCGCAGCGCCCTGGCCGCACAGCGCGCCACCATTGGTGCCGTGCGCCGCGTTGACAGCCCGGATGGAGAGCTGAAGATTCAGATAGGTAATGCCGATCAGATCGCGCAAGCCGTTGAAATCGTGAAATCCCTTGCCACACCTGTTGTGACATTGACCGGCGTAGGTCAGGATGATTTGGCCATCAGCGGGGCAGGGAACACGATTACCGTCACCTTATCGGACGCTGAAAAGACTGCCACCGACAATCGCACCATGCAGCAATCGCTGGAAATCGTGCGCCGCCGTGTGGATGCCGCCGGGACCCGCGAGCCGACCATTGCGCGCCAAGGCAGCGACCGCATCTTGATCGAAGTGCCCGGTATCGGCTCTGCCGAGGATCTCAAGGCGTTGATCGGAACGACTGCCAAGCTGAGCTTCAATCAGGTTATTTCGACGACCTCCAATGGGGATGCCAATCCAGGCGTTGGCAATGATCTGTTGCCAGATGCCAATGTTGAAGGCCGTTATTATGCTGTGGCGGATGTGCCCGTTGTCACCGGGGATGAACTGACAGATGCCCGCCCCGATACAGATACCAACGGACGCGCGGCCGTCAGCTTCCGGTTCAACACCACCGGTGCGCGGCAATTCGGGGATTACACGGCCGCCCATATCGGTGAGCCCTTCGCGATTGTCCTGGACAATCAGGTGATTTCCGCGCCTGTCATTCAATCCCATATTGCGGGCGGGTCAGGGATCATCACGGGCGATTTCACAGTGCAAGAGGCGACGGATCTGGCGCTGTTGCTGCGCGCCGGGGCATTGCCCGCAGGTATGACATTCCTGGAAGAACGCACGATCGGGCCAGAGCTGGGCGCAGATTCCATTGCGGCAGGATCGCGCGCAGCCGTCGTGGGCCTGGCCGCGGTGTTGATCTTCATGGTTGCGAGCTATGGCTTGTTCGGCGCGTTTGCAGCAGCCGCACTAGTGATCAATATCGGCCTTGTCTTCGGCATCATGTCGATGATCGGCGCGACGCTGACATTGCCAGGCATCGCCGGGATCGTGCTGACGATCGGTATGGCTGTCGATGCGAATGTTCTGGTGTTTGAACGGATCCGAGAGGAGCTGAAAAACGCCAAAGGTCCGGCCCGCGCGATTGAGCTTGGCTATGAAAAGGCGATGTCTGCGATTGTGGATGCCAATGTCACCACATTCCTTACGGCATTGATTTTGTTCGTGCTTGGGGCAGGTCCGGTGCGCGGTTTTGCCGTGACGTTGATTGTCGGTATTATTACTTCTGTTTTCACTGCGATCTGGGTCACACGGCTGATGGTCGTTGGCTGGTTCGCATTGCGCCGCCCCAAGACCCTGACCGTTTGAAGGAGCGATATTCATGGCATTCCGTCTTAGACTCGTTCCCGAGCAAACCTCTTGGGATTTTTTCCGCCACCAGACGCTGACCTTCGGGTTCTCGGTCATGCTGGTGATTGCCTCTATCATTGCCGTTGCGGTGATGGGGTTGAATTATGGCATCGATTTTCGCGGTGGCACAACAATCCGCGCACAAACCAATGAAAGTGTGGATATCGCCTCATGGCGGGATTCCATTGCCCCGCTAGGGCTGGGTGATGTGGTGATTACCGAAGTGTTCGATCCAACATTTGCCGCGGATCACCACGTCGCAGAGGTCCGCATTCAGGCACAAGATGGCACTGAAGCGGTGTCGTCTGATACGATCAACGCCGTTGAGGCTGCACTGCAAACAGTGGTGCCATCGGTCAAGTTCACCTCGACTGAATCGGTTGGCCCTAAAGTATCAGGGGAGCTGATCGAAACTGCGCTTCTTTCGGTTCTGGCGGCAACCTTGGCGATCTTGGCATATATTTGGCTGCGGTTTGAATGGCAATTTTCGGTCGGTGCGGTGGCCGCGCTGATCCATGATGTCACCGTAACGGTGGGCATTTTCGCGCTGTTCCAGATCAAATTCGATTTGACGATCATTGCGGCTTTGCTGACGATCTTGGGTTACTCGATCAATGATACGGTGGTTGTGTTTGATCGCCTGCGTGAAAACCTCATAAAATATAAGACGATGCCGTTGAAAGACGTGATGAATATCTCGGTCAATGAAACGCTGTCACGCACGGTGATGACATCTGGGACCACATTGATCGCCTTGATCGCGCTGCTGGTTCTGGGCGGTGACGTGATCCGCGGCTTTGTGTTCGCCATGACATGGGGTGTTGTGATCGGCACCTATTCATCGGTGTTCGTGGCCAAGAATATCGTTTTGTTCCTGGGCGTGGACCGTGATAAGAAAAAGGTCGATCCGGCAGATAAATTTTTCGATAAATCGGCCAAGCCGGGCAAATCGAAACCGTGGAATGAGGGCGCCTGATGTTGATCCTTGAGGCTGATTTCGCAGGGCAGGTTCCGGTGGATGGCTACGGTCCGGGGTTCTTTCGGGTCGGTGGGCAGATCCACCGTGGCAATGTCTTGGTCCATCCTCAAGGTGTGATACCATGGGGCGGGTATACGGATATTGATGCGCCAAGAACCTTGGCGGATCAAATCGACGTGCTGTTCATTGGCACCGGGCCAGAGATTGCCTTTGCTCCGAAATCGCTGATTGAGCCATTGGAGGCCATCGGTATCATGTGCGAGGCGATGGCAACCCCATCTGCGGCGCGCAGCTACAATGTTTTGTTGTCAGAGGGGCGACGCGTGGCCGTTGCCCTTTTGGTAATGCCCGAGACAGCCTAAGGCCTTTGGTCGCAACCCGCATATGCGATCTTTCGCAGCGGGGTGTGATCCACTACACCAGTCCTATGACAATACTCAGCGCTGAAAATCTTACCGTCGCGCGTGGCGGTGTGCCGGTGTTGCACGGTCTCAGCTTCTCGCTGGCGGCGGGGCAGGTGCTTGTGCTGCGCGGGCCAAACGGGCTGGGCAAAACCACGCTATTGCGCACGGTGGCAGGGTTGCAGCCAGCGATGGCAGGTAAGATCCACGCACCTGAGGATAGCATCGCCTACGCAGCCCATGCGGACGGGTTGAAATCCATGCTCAGCGTGGTTGAAAACCTGTCGTTTTGGGCGGCGACCTATGGCGGAAGTGATATCGCCCCAGCCTTATTGCAGATGAATTTGACCGGTCTTGCGCAACGTCCTGCAGCCACCTTATCCGCCGGGCAAAAACGGCGGTTGGGCTTGGCGCGTTTGCTGGTGACGCGGCGGCCGGTTTGGGTTTTGGATGAACCGACGGTGTCGCTTGATACGGAGTCTGTTGCGCTGTTTGCACAAACCGTGCGGGCGCATCTGGCACAAGGCGGGGCGGCGTTAATGGCTACCCACATTGATCTGGGCCTGACAGAGGCGCGCGTGCTGGACCTGTCAGCCTATCGTGCCAGTCTGCACAACGGTGCCGCCGACCCATCGGGGTTTGGGGCCGGGCGCGGTGATCACGGCGACGATGATTTCGGGGCCTTTTTATGATTGCGCTGTTGATCCGTGATTTGCGATTGGCGGTGCGGGCCGGGGGCGGGTTTGGCCTTGGGTTGGCATTTTTCCTGATCGTGGTGACGTTGGTGCCTTTTGGCGTGGGGCCGCAAGGCGATATTCTGGCCCGTATCGCACCGGGGGTCCTATGGCTGGGCGCGTTGCTGGCCTGTTTGCTGTCGCTGGACCGGATCTTCGCTTTGGACTTTGAGGATGGTTCGCTTGATCTGCTGGCCACGGCACCGATTCCGATGGAGGGGGTGGTGACGATGAAGGCTTTGGCGCATTGGGTCACGACGGGATTGCCGCTGGTGGTGGCCGCACCGGTCTTTGGGGTGTTGTTGCATCTGGATATGCAGGCCTATCGCTGGTTGGTGATTTCATTGCTGATCGGCACGCCTGCGCTGTCGGTGCTGGGCACATTTGGCGCGGCGTTGACGGTTGGGTTGAAGCGCGGCGGGCTGTTGCTGTCGCTTTTGGTTCTGCCGCTTTATATTCCAACACTGATTTTTGGCGCAGAGCTGATCCGGCGCGGCGCACAAGGCATGTCGGTGCAAACGCCGCTGATGATGTTGGTCGGGATCACAGCTGCGGTGATTGCATTGGTGCCATTTGCCAGCGCAGCAGCAATCCGGGTCAATCTTCGGTGAGTTGCGCTATGAATTGACCTTGGTCAAGGCAGACCAATTGGTGTTTCACCATCGGTTCGGTTAAATGATAGACAGCGCTAAGCGCCAGCAGGGTAATGAGGTCAGATGTCGATTTGGGAATATGCCAACCCGGTAAAATTCATGAAGACATCTGGCAAACTATTGCCCTTTGTCACAGTCGCGACCGCAGTGACATTGGCCATTGGCTTGATCTGGGGCTTTTCCTTCACACCTGCGGCGGATAATTTCGGATCCTCTGTCAAGGTGATCTATGTGCATGTGCCTGCGGCGATGATGGCAATTAATATTTGGGTGATGATGTTGGTGGCGTCGTTGATCTGGATTGTGCGCCGTCATCATGTGTCGGCACTGGCGGCCAAGGCGGCTGCACCGGTTGGCATGGTGATGACGGTGATCGCGCTGATCACAGGTGCCGTCTGGGGGCAACCGATGTGGGGCACATGGTGGGAATGGGACCCACGCCTAACGTCATTCCTGATCTTATTCCTGTTCTACATTGGTTATATGGCGCTGTGGTCCGCGATTGATGATCCGGATACGGCGGCGGATTTGACCGGAGTATTGTGCCTTGTTGGCTCTGTCTTTGCGCTGCTGTCGCGCTATGCGGTGAATTTCTGGAACCAAGGGCTGCATCAGGGCGCGACATTGTCGTTGGACAAAGAGCAACATATTGCGAATGTCTATTGGGTGCCTTTGGTGATTACGATGGTCGGGTTTGGCCTTTTGTTTGTCACGCTGGTGCTGGTGCGCACGCGAACAGAAATTCGCATGCGCCGGCTGCGTGCCCTACAGTTACGGGAGCGGATGCAATGATGCCAGAGTTGGACAAATACGCGAATACCGTGTTGATCAGCTGGGGGGTGACTTTGGTGCTGCTGGCAGCATTGGTCGCAGCGACCCTATGGCGTAGTGCGAGGGTGAAACGGGCCTTGCAGGCACAAGAGATTCGGATGAGGGCTGACAATGGTTAAACCGCTTATGCTGCTGCCGCCGGTCATTTTCTTTGGGCTGGCGGGGATGTTCGTTTGGGGCATGGCGCGGGACAATCCCGATCAGCTGCCCACAGCATTTGCTGGTAAGGTTGCCCCGGCGATTGCCCTGCAACCCTTTGATGATCAGCCAGAGTTCACGGCTGCCGATCTGCAAGACGGACAGTTGAAATTGGTGAATTTCTGGGCGTCTTGGTGTGCGCCCTGCCGTGTCGAACATCCCAATCTGAGCGCTTTGGCCGATGAGGGTTTGTCGATTTACGGCGTGAATTACAAAGATGATCCGGTTAAAGCGCAGGGCTTTTTGCAGGAGCTGGGCAACCCATACGCCAAAATCGGTGCAGATACGACAGGCCGAATGGCATTGGATTGGGGCGTTTACGGTGTGCCTGAAACCTTTGTTGTGGATGGTAACGGCACGGTGCTGTTCCGCTTTGCCGGGCCGGTGACACAGCGTGTGATCGACAGCCAGTTGCGCCCACTTCTGGACGCACAGTAACGCCTGTGTGAGCGGGCTTGCACATCACGCATGACCCTGTTTGGCTGTGGCGTATTGCAACATGGACAGGCCAACTTTCCCTGTGCCACAGTTATATAGGACTGCGTCGATGAAATTGTTTGTTTATGATCATTGCCCGTTTTGCACCCGCGCCCGCATGCCGTTTGGGTTAAAAAACATACCATTGGAATTACAAATTTTAGCCAATGATGATGAGGCCACGCCGATTTCGATGGTGGGCGCGAAGATGGTGCCAATTTTGGAAACCGGCGATGGGTATATGGGTGAAAGCCTTGATATTGTTGCTTATCTTGACGCGCTGGACGATCGGCCGATCTTTGGCGGCACGGTTTCGTCAGGGCTGGCGCAATGGCTGTCGGATATGTCGCCCCTGATTGCCAAGCTAACAATCCCGCGCACGCCAGAACCAATTTATCCGGAATTTGAAACCGCTTCTGCTCGGGCCTATTTTACCCAGAAAAAGCAGCAGTCAATGGGCGTGCAATTCGACGCATTGCTGGCGCAAAGCGACACGCTTTTTGCGCAGATGGAACAGGGGCTGCGCGCGCTTGTACCGATGTTGCCAAAGGCAGAGGCGCCGAGCATAGATGATATACACCTGTTCCCGGTGCTGCGTTCCCTGTCGATGTTACAGGATCTGGACATCCCGCCGCAGGTTGCTGCCTACCGCAAAATAGTGTCGCAGGCTTGCGGCGTGCCGCTGGTCGGTGAGTTGCGCGCAGCAAACCGTTAATTTTTTAGGGGATGCGGGGTGGCCCGCGCATTGACTTTGGATCAACAGCGGCCCATTCGGGCCACCATCCCATCCATTCAATTCCCACAACCAGCAGCGCAATCACAATCGCCGCAAACACCAGCTTGACCCGCTGCGGCGAGGGGGGATTGCGCACCCAGCGTGACGCACGGATCAGCCAGATGAGATTCATTCGTCCGTGAACTTTACCGTGCCGATATAGGGCAGGTTGCGGTGGCTTTGGGCAAAATCCAATCCATAACCGATGACGAATTTATCGGGGATCTCAAATCCGGTCCAGCTTGCCTTTGCCTCGACTTCGCGCCGCGAGGGTTTATCAAGCATCGCACAGCATTCAATCCGGCGCGGGCCGCGTGCCTTGAGCATCTCCATTACTTTGGAAATCGTATGGCCGGTGTCGACAATATCTTCCACAACCAGGACGTCGCGCCCGCCGATATTGCCGCGTAAATCTTTCATGATCCGCACTTCGCGCGACGATGTCGTATCATTGCCATAGCTGGAGGCTTCCAGAAAATCGACCTCGCAGGGCAGGTCGATTTCGCGGATCAGGTCAGCGATAAAGACAAAACTGCCGCGTAGCAGCCCCACAACCACCAGCTTCTCTGTACCAGCGAAGCTTTGCGAAATCTCACGCCCCAGTTCTTCGACCCGCGCAGCAATCTGCTTGGCGGTGATAAATGGCGTGATTTCATAGGCACGGTCAGACATGCGGTCTCCTTCAGGGATGGCGACGCCATACGGCCGCCCTTGATCTTTGCCCGGTTTATCGCAAGTAAGGGGCGTCAATGACAAGTGTTGATCCGCAACGAAAAGACGCCCGGAGACCCGATGCCCAAGCAATCCGACAGCCGCGTGATGCCCTATACCGCTCAGCAGATGTATGATCTGGTGGCAGATGTGCAAAGATATCCTGAATTCCTGCCCTGGAACGCCGCAGCGCGTATTCGTTCGCGCGATGAAATGCCCGATGGATCAACCGTTATGCTGGCCGATTTGGTGATTTCTTTCAAAGTGTTCCGTGAACGTTTCGGGTCGCGCGTGGTTCTATGGCCCGAACGCAAACATGTGGATACTGAATATCTGGACGGGCCGTTTAAATATCTGAAAAGCACTTGGGATTTCAAAGATGTCGATGGCGGTTGCCAGGTTGATTTCTTTGTAGATTTTGAATTTAAAAACCCTATTTTACAAGGCGTTGTCGGCGCTGTGTTCAATGAGGCGATGCGCCGGATCGTCAAGGCGTTTCAAGATCGTGCACAGTCTTTATACGGACCCGCAACGGTCTGAAATGCAGTCTTAGGTTGACTTAAGGTTAACATTTTCTCACCCTGAGCCAGATTTTCCGGCTGGGGGCTGAGATGTTTTTTAGTTTATTTTTGATGGGGCTGGTGCCCTTTGCCGTTGCGTTGAATGAAATCGGTGCAACGGATGATGATGACAGCGGTGAGACGGTTGACAATAATGTCGATGTCACGCCGCCCACCGGTGATTTGCTGACCGGCACGGATTTTAACGACACGATTGTCGGTGATGATTTGGCCGACACGATCGATGCCGGGGCCGGCCCTGATGAGGTATGGGCCGGAGCGGGCGATGATGTTGTTGACGGTGGCCGGGGCGCAGATCGGCTGTTCGGGCAAGATGGCGATGACACGATGGATGGCGGCATTGGCTTTGACCTTGTATCCGGTTTGGCGGGGGATGACTCCATCACCGGCGGTTGGGGCGAAGATCAGCTTTATGGTGGCACCGGTGATGACACGATCTATGGCGATGGTGCCGACGATTACATTCGCGGCGGCGATGGAAATGATATTTTGCGCGGTGGTGAAGGCGGCGATGATATTGACGGGCAGGCGGGTGATGACCTGATCTATGGCGGTTCAGCCAAGGATGTGCTGTTTGGCGGTGATGGAAGTGATACGCTGATCGGGTCCGAGGGCGCAGATCAACTGAACGGAAATGCGGGCGGTGATATGCTTCGCGGCGGCGATGGAAATGACAGCCTGTCTGCGGTGGGTCGTGCGTCGAACGGTGCCGATGCAGGCCCACAGGCTGATGCCGATACGCTTTTTGGTGACGATGGCAATGATCTTCTAGAGGGCGCTAATGCCACCGATGAGACCCTGTATTACGGCGGCGACGGGAATGACACGATCATTGGAAATGGCGCGGTGTTTGATGGCGGCGCGGGTAAGGATCTGATCGATGTGACTGGCAACGCCACTGTGATCGCGGGCGAGGGGGCCGACCAAATCGTGACCCATAGTGATGGGATTACGATTGATCTGACCGATAGCGATGCGGCCAGCGATGAAATCGAATTCGGTGGCTCTTCCAATATCATCAACGGGTTTGTGCCTGGCGAAGATGCGCTGTCCTTTGAAGAATTGCCAGACGAGCTGTCGGCGCAAGATGATGGTGAAGATCTGCTACTGTTGTCGGGCGAAGAGGTGGTGGCGACATTCACGGGCCTTGCAGGAACACCCTTGGCAGATCTGTTGGCCACCTCCGATCAGCTGGCGCAATTGACAACACAGGGCGATGACGCGCTGACAGGGACTGCGGGTGACACGCTGACCGGCGGGGCAGGAACAGATAGCTTCACCATCGACATCGCTACGGAGGCGGGCACCGTGGATGAGGATGCGCAGGACGTTGATCCAGGCCCGATCGTCATTGCAGATTTTGAAGCTGGAGAGCAAATTTCGCTTATTTGGGACGGAGTAGAAAGCGCGGATACTGATGGCCATACCGATCCTATCAGCCAAAGCGTGACCGATGATGGCGATCTTCTGCTGGGGGATCTTGGGGCGCCGATTGCGATTGTGCAGGGCGTAGGCCGGGTTCTGACAGTGGATGAATTCCCGCAAGGCTATGCGGTGGCGCAGGGTTAGCCCGCGCAAGGATCGCCGATTGATGATGTAGAAAAGGCCACCCCTGAATATGGGGCGGCCTTTTCGCCGTGTTTTCCGTGAGTGGAAAATTTTATGAGGTCATGTCATAGGCGCGCTCGCCATGTGTCGACAGGTCCAGACCGTTGGTTTCATGTTCTGCCGACACGCGGATCGGGAACAGCACCATAACAACGCGGGCAATGATCCAGGTCAGCACCACGGTGTAGACGCCAACGATTGCCAAGGCGCCAAATTGTGCCACTGCAGTGCCCTGACCAAAGACCGCGATCATGATCGTGCCGAAAATTCCGCCGACACCATGCACAGCAAAGACATCCAGCGTATCGTCAATGCCAATTTTTTCGCGCACCAGCACCACGGCCTCTTGGCATAAGATGCCTGCAACGCAGCCAATCGCCAGGGCTTCGATCGGGCCAACAAAGCCAGAGGCCGGGGTGATCGACGCCAGACCCGCAATCGTGCCTGTGACCAAACCCACAAGGGAGGATTTCCCAAATTTGATCCGCTCCCACATCGCCCATGTCAGTGACGCCGCGGCGGCAGAGATATGCGTGACGGTAATTGCCATCGCGGCACCACCATCCGCGGCCAATTGTGACCCGCCGTTAAAACCGAACCAGCCGACCCACAGCATACCTGCACCCATTGCAACCATGCCTGGGTTGTGCGGTGGCACAGATTTCTTGTGCCGTGGCCCGATCATGATCGCCAGAACCAAAGCCGCAAGCGCTGCAGTTTCATGCACCACGATACCACCTGCGAAATCACGCGTTCCGGTGTCACCAAAAATGCCGCCATCGGACATCATACCGCCGCCCCAAATCCAGTGTGTCACCGGCGCATACACGGCCAACAGCCAGATCGCACAGAAAGTCAGCACAAAGCCAAAACTGATCCGCTCGACGAAGGCGCCAAGGATCAGCGCGGGGGTGATCACTGCGAATGTCATTTGAAAGGCAAAGAAGCAGATCTCGGGGATGGTGCCGGCCAATGTGTCAGGGCCAATGCCAAACAGGAATGCTTTGGACAGCCCGCCCCAGACAGCGTTCCCCTCGCCAAAGGCGATAGAATACCCTGCGACCAGCCAAACAATGCTCATCAATGCGGCAACAGCAAAACATTGCATGAAAACGGATAGAACATTGCGTGCCCGGACAAGACCGCCGTAAAAAAGTGCAAGCCCTGGCAATGTCATAAACAGCACCAATGCGGTTGCTACCATGACCCAGGCTGTATCCGCCCCATTCATATGTTTACCCTCCGACTGATCAATTCGGAGTGCTGGGTAACGAGTCTAAAACAGAATGGAACAGTCTAAATGCATAACGTGTCGATTAATATATGTGCCTTTTGAAAACTGCCGTTATTTTGAACATTATTTTGGGATGATTGGGTAATTATTAATCAAAAATAAATCATTGACCCAGCGCATGCAGCAATTTCGTCAGCGCATGTTCGCGCGCGGACAGCCGGACAAGACCACGACCCAAAGCGCCAAATTCGACGGTTTCGGTTGTCACAACATCCCATTCGCAGGCGACGCCAAAGCACACACGACCCTCTGGTTTGAATTCTGACCCGCCGGGCCCGGCAATGCCTGAAATGGACACGGCGATCTGCGCCCGGCTATGTGCGACAGCCCCGATGGCCATCGCCGCGGCGACCTCTTCCGATACGGCGCCAAAGGTTTCGATTAAGGCCGGATCTACATCCAGCATCTCAATCTTCGCGGCATTGGAATAGGTAATGAACCCACGGTCAAAAATGGCAGAAGATCCTGCCAAATCCGTTAAGGCCGCCGCAACCATCCCGCCGGTGCAGCTTTCGGCCGTTGCAATCATCAGCCCCCTGGCATGAGCTGCATCAAAAACGGCCCGCGCATGATCTGACATAGTCACCCCAAAATGATGATGTGATAAACTGCGGCAAGAATGACCGTGCAGATCCCGGCAAATAGGCCCGCCCATAAATCGTCCAGCATAACGCCTTTGGGATCATGGCGGCGATCTGCGCGGCCCACCAGCCACGGCTTCCAAATATCGAACAAGCGGAACAGCAAAAACGCGGCCACGGGGCCGGGCCATACCATTGACATATCACGCATCCAGAACCCGAAGGCCGGGAATAGCATCGCAAGCCAAAGACCGGCAACCTCGTCAATGACAATCTCGGACGGGTCTTCGGTCGGTGTGTCTTTCAGCGCTTCGGCAATGGTATAAAAGCCCACGAATGTCGCAATAAGCATCGCCGCAACCAGTGGCCAAAACCCAAGGTAATGCTCAATTGTCCACCCGACAAGCAATGCCGTAAGCGACCCCCATGTGCCCGGTGCCGGTTTCAGCAGGCCGGAATAGAAAAACGTGTTGATCAGACGCAGCGTGGCAGGTGACATCATGGAATTCCTTTGGTCCATCAATTGGGCGCGGTGGTGCCGATCAACTCTGAATCAGCGTAACGGTGGCGATGGCGGCAATGCCTTCTTCACGGCCAGTGAAGCCAAGCTGTTCTGATGTGGTTGCCTTGACCGAGACCCGGTCGACCGGTGTATCTATAATCCGCGCCAGCTCGGCCATCATTGCCGGGGCATGTGGGCCAATTTTGGGGCGCTCGCAGATCAATGTTACATCAACATTGCCAATCCGAAACCCTTTGGACCGCGCCAGCTTGGCTGCATGGTCCAAAAAGATCCAGCTGGCCGCACCTTTCCATTGTGGATCGCTTGGTGGGAAATGGCGACCAATATCGCCCTGCGCCAACGCGCCATAAATTGCATCCGTCAACGCATGCATACCAACATCGGCGTCGGAATGGCCCAGCAATGCTTTGTCATGTGGGATCGACACACCGCATAAAATGACGGCATCCCCCGATGTAAACGCATGCACATCATAGCCATTTCCCAAGCGGATATCCATGTTGTGTTCCTTTGCTTGCCCCCTGATCAACGCCTCTGCCCGCGCAAAGTCATCAGGATATGTCAGTTTTATATTATCTTCAGAGCCGGGCGTGATCGCAACCTGATGGCCCGCATCGCGCGCCACGGCCACATCATCGGCCGCGCCGCCTGGATGGGCGCGGTGTGCGTTCAAAATAGTGTCAAAGTGAAAACCCTGTGGGGTTTGCGCCCGATATAATGTGCTGCGGTCTCGGGTGCCGGTGACATAGCCCCCCGCACCATGCCACAGCGCATCCGTCACCGGCAGGGCCGGGGCTGCGGCGACATGGGTGTCCAAGGCATCCAAAACGCTTTGGATGACAGAAAACGGCACCAAAGGCCGCGCACCATCGTGAATGAGCACTTTGGTCACGTCGGTTCCAGCAAGGGCCTCCAAAGCGCTTTGAACAGATAGATCGCGGCTGTCACCGCCGCTGATCAGGGTAACGGCACCGTTGAAAAGATCCAGGCCACGCAACATATCATCCGGGTGCAGGACAACCACAATCCGCGCAGGTTTCAGCGGCGCGAAGGCCGCTACCGTATGGGCCAAAACCGGAAGCCCAGCCAGATCGCGCCATTGTTTGGGCAATCCGCCCCCGGCGCGTGTGCCACGTCCTGCGGCGACGATGATCACTGCGGTTGTCATGATCCCTCCCGTGCGATGCCATATCACAATGGCGTATGTGCCAAAGGCTTAGGCGAAGGCGCGGCTGCGTGCAATCACAACAGGCTTTGCGAGAATGCAGAGATTTCCAACAGGTAGTCGATTAAATTTTAGGCATGTGCCATTTTTTCCCGCCGGTGCTACCTTAGATAGATTGTGAATCATCCATGCAGGGGGTAGCAAAACACAACATAAGAAACAAAGTTGGTCACCCGTGACGATAGATTTAAGCCCGCATCATATTGATCCGCCGGTGTTGCTGGCCCCTATGGCTGGGATCACAGATGTGCCGTTTCGCCGGATTGTTGCGCAATTCGGGGCGGGTCTGGTCGTGTCGGAAATGGTCGCCTCGGGCGAAATGCTGACAACGAAACCCTCTGTTCGGGCCAAGGCGCGTGCGGATATGTCGCTTGATCAGCCATCGTCTGTGCAACTTGCAGGACGTGCGCCAGAGCCAATGGCGCAGGCCGCACGGATGGTCGCGCAGATGGGCGCAAAAATCATTGATATCAATATGGGCTGCCCGGCGAAAAAAGTCACAGGCGGCGCCTCTGGTTCGGCATTGATGCGTGACCCAGATCACGCGCTGCGTTTGGTGGATGCCGTCGTCGCCGCAGTCGATGTGCCGGTGACGCTGAAAATGCGTCTTGGCTGGTGTGATGACAGTCGTAATGCGGCCGATATTGCCAAACTCGCGGAAAATGCCGGGGTAAGAATGATCGTCATCCACGGTCGTACCCGGATGCAGTTTTACAAAGGACAGGCTGATTGGGCCGCCATCCGTGAGATCGTCGATGCGGTTTCGATCCCGGTGGTGGCCAATGGCGATATTGTCGATGCGCGCAGTGCCGCACAAGCATTGCAAGACAGCGGCGCGGCGGGTGTCATGGTTGGACGCGGGGCGCAGGGGGCGCCGTGGCGACTGGCGCAGATTGCCCATGCTATTTATGGCGCGCCTGCACCTGTTATCCCGCAAGGCGCTGCTTTGGTCGATCTGATCTCGGCGCATTATGATGAGATATTGCGGTTTTACGGCAGTGATGTCGGGCTGCGGCTCGCGCGGAAACATCTGGGATGGTATTGTGATGAGCTGGGCGCACCGCTGCGCGCCGAGATGATGCGCAGCCAGACACCGGAGGCAACCTTCGCGTTGATCCGGGCCGCATTTGGTGAAAGGTCCGCCGCATGACGCTGCCAGCCCCAGGTATTATCTGGAATTCTTTGCCCATTCCGGCGCTTTTGGTGGATGCCAATGATTGCGTGGATGAGGTCAACCCGGCCGCAGAATTGTTCCTGAATCTGTCAGCCAAAGCGCTTTCGGGGAAGTCGATATTTGAGCGGTTGGCGATTAATGCGCCGCTGGAGGAGGTTTTTGCACGGGCGCGCAAGAACCGTGCCAGCCTGTTCGTCAATGATGTCGAGGTGACAACGGGCGAACGTGCCCCGGTGCAATGTAACCTGCAAGCCGCACCTTTGGGCGATGACCCGGATCGGATCTTGTTCCTGATCGCGCCGCGTGAAATCTCGGATCGGTTGGGACGGGCGGATGCGGTGAAATCTGCCGCGCGCTCTGCGATTGGTATGGCCGAAATGCTGGCCCATGAAATCAAGAACCCGCTGGCCGGGATTTCTGGGGCGGCGCAGCTTTTGTCGATGGGGTTAAAGGGCGAAGATCTGGAATTGACCGATCTGATCGTGGATGAAACCCGGCGTGTCGTGAAATTGCTGGAGCAGGTCGAACAATTTGGCAATGTCCGTCCACCTGTCGCCAAGCCCGTCAATATTCATGATATTTTGGACCGTGCGCGCAAATCAGCCGAAGTGGGCTATGGCGCGCATATGGTTATCCGTGACGATTACGATCCGTCTTTGCCGCCGACATTGGGCGATGCGGATCAGTTAACGCAGGTGTTTCTGAACCTTCTGAAGAACGCATCCGAGGCGTGCAAATCTGAAGGCGAGCTGAAAATCCGCACGTTTTACGAGCATAAGCTACGCGTTCGCACAAAGGCGGGCAAAGTTCTGGCCTTGCCGCTTCAGGTTGAAATTATTGACAATGGGCCCGGCATCCCGCCCGATATCGCCGAGAATGTTTTTGAACCCTTTGTCTCAGGGCGCGAAAACGGAACCGGTTTGGGGCTGGCCCTGGTCTCTAAAATCATTTCTGAACATGGCGGCTGGATCAATTTGGACTCCGTTCCAGGCCGCACAGTTTTCCGCATTTCCCTGCCAGTCGCCCGAGAGGAGAAGTAATTATGGACGGAACCGTTCTAGTCGCTGACGATGATCGCACCATCCGCACTGTTCTGACACAGGCCCTGACACGTGCCGGATGTAAAGTGCATGCGACAGCATCGCTGATGACGTTGATGCGCTGGGTCGAGGAGGGCAAAGGCGATCTGGTGATTTCGGATGTGATGATGCCTGACGGAAACGGGCTGGAAGCTCTGCCCAAAATTGGGCAATTGCGCCCCGGCATGCCGGTCATCGTGATTTCCGCGCAAAACACGATCATGACGGCGATCCAGGCAGCGGAAGCCGAAGCATATGATTACCTGCCCAAACCTTTTGACCTGCCTGACCTGATGAAGCGGGCACAAAAGGCGTTGGAGCAAAAACGCCGGGCGCAGGTTGCACCGCCCAAAGTGTTGGAAATTGAGACCCGTGAAACCGCCGGTGATTTGCCGCTGGTGGGCCGCACCCAAGCCATGCAAGAGCTGTATCGTTTGGTTGCTCGGGTGATGAATGCTGACTTGCCAGTGCTGATCCTTGGCGAAAGCGGAACGGGTAAGTCACTGATCGCGCGCGCAATTCATGATTTCTCGGACCGTCGAACACAGCCGTTCATTGTGGCGCAGGCCGCTGATTTGCAAGGCGCTGATGGTCCGACCTCTTTGCTGGCCAAGGCGCGCGGCGGCAGCTTGGTGTTCGATGAGGTCGGTGATTACGACGATGAAACTCAGGGGCGGATTGTGCGCATGTTGGATGCGTTGCCCGACCCTGCGCCGCGGATTATGGCGACAACGCAGGTCGATCTTTCCGCCTTGATGGAGGCGGATAAATTCCGTCAGGATCTGTATTACCGTTTGGGCGGTGTTACCTTGGCCGTGCCGGCATTGCGCGAGCGGGTGGAAGATATTCCACATCTGTCGGACCATTTCTTAACACGGGCAGAGCGTGATGGGCTTGGCCTGCGTCGCTTCTCTGCCGAGGCGATGACGCTGGTGCGTGCCTATGCTTGGCCAGGCAATGTGCGCCAGTTGGAAAACACCATCCGCCGTTTGGTTGTGACCTCGTCAGAGGAAGATATTTCCCGCACTGAGGTGGAATTTGTGTTGGGCAATCAGCCCGCGATTGAGCCGCTGCGCTCTGGCGGGGAGGGTGAAAAACTGTCGGCTGCGATCGGGCGCCATCTGCGGCGCTATTTTGATTTGCACGGCGGCAACCTGCCCGCGCCGGGGCTATACGATCGCATCCTGAAAGAGATGGAGGCCCCGCTGATTGAAATCGCGTTGGATGCAACGGGCGGAAATCAGGCGAGATGTGCCGATCTTCTTGGCATCAACCGCAATACCTTGAGAAAAAAGATCACAGACCTCGATATTCAGGTGACAAGACGTCGCAAACTGATGTAAAACGGCAACATAGGGTGAGGCATTCCCGCAAGAAGGATTTGCCGCCTATTTGACCGGAGATGAGGCGTGCTGGGCAGCGCGACACATAGCAAAGCATGGGACCGTCTGGCACGATTGCGTCGCCAGAGACGGTACAGGAATGTCGTAACCCTAGGGCTTGTTGTTCTGGGCCCTGCCTTGGCGGTCTGCACGTTCTTTGTGTTGGGCCCAATGGGGCAGGGCGCCGATAGCAACGCTTTGCGTTTCGTATTGCTGGCCGATTTTGTGTATTTCCTGCTGTTGGCCGGATTAATCGTTATGCGATTGGCGCAGGTTCTTGCTGCGCGGCGCAAACGCTCTGCGGGGTCGCGATTAACGTTAAGGCTTACGGGGATATTTGCCTTCATTGCCTTGGTGCCTACGATCCTTGTCGCATTATTTGCGGGTTTAACGGTGAATATCGGGTTGGAAGGATGGTTTTCCGACCGGGTGCGGGAAGTTGTAGGGACCTCATTGCAGGCCGCCGAGGCCTATCAGGATGAACACCGCCATGATTTGATTCAGGACGCAGATGCGCTGGCCGGGTTTTTGAATATTCGCCGGCAGGCCGCGACATTCATGTCGGATGGGGAGTTGCGCGAACTTCTTGTATCGGGGCAAAGTGGTATTCAGCGTGGGCTGAAAGAGGCCTATGTTATCGACGGCACCGGTGAGATTATCGCGCGTGGTGAGCGCAGCTATCTCTTCGATTTTGAAAAACCTGCCGCAGAGGATATTGTTCAGGCACAGCGCGGCGGCACCATTGCGATTGAAGATTGGGATATCGATGAATTCCACGCTCTCAAACGTTTAGATGCCTTTGTTGATAGATATCTTTATGTCTCGCGCACCGTTGATGGTTCGATCTTGTCTTTGCTTGATGATACGCGCGAAACGGTGAACCTGTATCAGCAATTAGAGCAGACACGCGGCCGGGTGATTTTTGAATTCGGCCTTGTGTACCTGGGGTTTGCCCTGATCATGATTTTGGCCGCTGTCTGGTTGGGGCTGTGGTTTGCAGAACGCCTGTCGCGTCCGATTGGACAGATGGCAGAGGCGGCAGTGCGCGTGGGCGGGGGCGATTTCACCGCCCATGTGCGCGAAGAAGCCGGCGAGGACCGGGACGAAATTGCGCAATTGGGTCGATCTTTCAATAAGATGACACAACAACTTAAAGAACAGCGCGAGGCTTTGCTGGCCTCACATGATGTTACTGAAGAACGTCGTCGTTTATTTGATTCCGTTTTGTCATCAGTGACATCAGGTGTAATGGGGTTGGACGCCGAGGGGCGTCTGGACTTTGTGAACCGTTCTGCGATGCGGCTTTTAGAGATTGATGATCAAGGTGATTATCAACGTAACCTGGCACAAGCGGTTCCGGAATTCTCAACACTTTTCAACAAATTGCATGGCTCTGTTCATGAGGTTTTGCAAGAAGAAATTCGCGTTTCGCGTCATGGTAAGTTGGAAAGCCTGTTGGTGCGTATCGCGGTGCGCCGTGCCGATGACGGCCACCCGGAGGGTTATGTGATTGCGTTCGAGGATGTCACGGAACTGGTGTCGGCACAGCGTATGGCCGCATGGGGGGATGTGGCCCGTCGCATCGCGCATGAGATCAAAAACCCGCTGACCCCGATTCAGCTGTCGGCAGAGCGGATCAAACGGAAATTCCGCAAGACTGCCGGTGACGATGAAGCGGTTTTGGAACAGCTAACCGGTGTAATCATTCGGCAAACCAACGACTTGCGCCGTATTATTGACGAGTTTTCCAAATTTGCCCGCATGCCCGAACCGGATCGGCGTAACCATGATCTTGCCGCTTTGATGCGCGACATCGTGGCGCTGCAAGAAGGGGCATTGCATGGGGCCACGATTGAGGCCGATGTTTCCGCCACCCCGGTTATTGTGGAGCTGGACGCCACGATGATTGGGCAGGCCTTGACAAACCTTGTCAAGAATGCCGGAGAAGCCATTGAAACATTGGCAGAAAAAGGCGCACCAGAGGGCTATGAACCGCGGGTGCGTGTGATGATGGAAGATGCACCAGAACAGGTGACTATTCGTATCACGGATAATGGGGTTGGGCTGCCCGAAGACCGTTCAAGGTTGTTCGAACCCTATGTAACGACGCGATCAAAAGGAACCGGATTGGGCCTGCCGATCGTGAAGAAGATCATTGAAGAACATGGCGGAACATTGGTGCTGACGGATGCACCGCCATTTGAACCCGGCGCCCATTCCGGCGCCATGGCCGAAATTCGCCTGCCGCGCGCCCGTGCGGCTTTGCGCGCCATTAAGGATCGGGAAGAGACATGAGCGATATTTTGATCGTCGATGACGAAAAAGACATTCGGGATTTGATTTCGGAGATTCTCGAAGATGAGGGGTTTGCGACGCGCACCGCCGCCAATTCCGATGAATGTATGGATGCGGTGAACGCCGAGCCGCCTGCGCTGATGATCCTGGATATTTGGTTGAAAGATAGCCGGATGGATGGGATCGACATTTTGAAAACGACCAAGCGCGACAATCCAGATGTTCCGATCATCATCATTTCCGGGCATGGGAATGTTGAAATTGCGGTCGCTGCGATCAAACAAGGCGCCTATGATTTCATCGAAAAACCGTTCAATATTGATCAGCTTTTGGTCGTGATTTCACGCGCGATGGAAACTTCGCGTCTGCGGCGCGAAAATTCCAGCCTAAAGCGGCGCGAAGGGTCGGTGGGGGAGATGCTGGGCGAAAGCCCGGCCTTTAGAAAGCTGAAAGATCAGCTTGATAAGGTAACGAAATCGAATGGGCGGGTCATGCTGACGGGCGAACCCGGATCGGGCAAAGAAACCGCAGCGCGCTATATCCACCAATTTTCGGCCCGGGCCTCTGCGCCCTTTGTCACCGTGAACTCTGCCACGATTGAGCCAGAGCGGATGGAAGATGTTTTGTTTGGCCGCGAATCCGCAGAGCGCGGAATCGAAAAAGGTCTGTTGGAACAGGCGCATGGAGGCGTTGTCTATTTTGACGAGGTCGCGGAAATGCCGCTTGGAACGCAAGCAAAAATTCTGCGCGTATTGACAGATCAGCAATTCTTACGCGTTGGTGGCTCGGATAAGGTGCGTGTGGACCTGCGTGTCATTTCATCGACCACGCGCGACCTGTCGGTAGAAATTGCATCGGGGCGTTTCCGTCAGGAACTGTATGACCGGCTGAATGTGGTACCAATTCTGGTGCCAGCGTTGGTGGATCGGCGCGAAGATTTGCCGCTTTTGGCACAGCACTTTATCGCGCAATTGAACGAAACACAGGGTTTGCCACTGCGCGATATTTCAGAGGATGCTGCATCCTTGATGCAAACAATGAGCTGGCCTGGCAACATTCGCCAATTGCGGAATCTGGTGGAGCGGGTGCTGATCCTTGGTGAGGGGACCGATCTGATCACGGCGAAAGATCTGGATGGGGATGGCCCGGCACAGACCGAAGAGGGGCGCGTCGTGCTGTCAGGGCAACTGGCAACTTTGCCGTTACGTGAAGCCCGCGAGCTGTTCGAACGTGAGTATTTACTGACCCAAATCAACCGCTTCGGTGGCAATATTTCACGCACAGCCAGCTTTGTCGGGATGGAGCGATCTGCATTGCATCGCAAATTGAAAAGCCTGGGCGTTGTGACCTCGGCCAAAGCTGGGGCGCGGATCGCGCGGATCGAAGAGGTCAGCGAAACTGGCGTGGATTGACCATGACTGTCCTGCGGCATAGAACCGTGCAGATACGGCACGGAGGATGTGCATGAAGGTTATCATTTGCGGGGCGGGTCAGGTTGGCTGGCAGATCGCGCGACACCTATCGGGCGAAAGCAACGATGTGACAGTGGTGGATTCCAACCCAGAGCTGGTACGACGCGCGTCCGATATGTTGGACGTGCAGGGGACAGTTGGGTTCGCATCTCATCCCTCTACATTGGAACAGGCCGGAGCGCGGGATTGTGATCTCATTATCGCAGCCACCCATTCGGATGAGGTCAATATGGTGACCTGTCAGGTGGCGCAGTCGGTCTTTGGGATCACGCGGAAAATTGCACGCATCCGGGCGCAAAGCTATTTGAACCCGGAATATGCCGATATCTACCGCCGCGATCAGCTGCCTATCGATGTGATCATCAGCCCGGAACGTGAGGTCGCTGAAGCCGCATTGCAGCGCTTGGCGGCCCCAGCAACCTTTGATACCGAAAGCTTTCTTGCCGGTGATGCGCAATTGCTGGGCATCGCGATTGGAGAGCACTGTCCAGTGATCGACACGCCACTGCGGCAGCTGACCGAGCTGTTCTCAACCCTGCGCGCGATTGTTGTGGGGGTGCGCCGTGACGGCCGCCTGTTCGCGCCTGATCCCGGGGATCAGTTGTTCGTCGGGGATGAAATTTATGTCTTCAGCCACGTTGAAGATATTACGCGAACTTTGGAGATTTTTGGAAAAACCACCAAGAAACAAGAACGTATCTTGATTATCGGCGGTGGTAATGTAGGCCTTGCTGTCGCAAAGGCGTTGGAAAGCCGCACCGAGCGTGTGCGCGCAAAGATCATTGAACGTTCGCGTGCACAGGCGGAAAAAGCCGCTGATACACTGGACCGCACTATTGTTTTGAACGGCGATGGCATGTCGATTGAACTGCTGGAAGAGGCCAACGTTGGCTCGGTCGATGCGGTGCTGGCTGTGACCGATGACGATAAAACCAATATCTTGGCCGCTGTGCGGGCGAAACAGGCCGGATGTCCAATGGTGATCAGTCTTGTGAACGATCCGACATTGGTGCCGATGATGGCGCCCCTGGGCATTGATGCGCATATCAACCCGCGCGCCACAACCGTGTCGTCGATTTTGCGCCATATTCGTCATGGTCGCGTACGGTCTATCTATTCCATCGGGGATGCTGATGCCGAGGTGATCGAGGCGCAAGTGCTTGGCACTTCTCCGATTTCGGGCAAGGCAATGCGTGACGTGCCTTTCCCTGAAGGCGTGTTGATCGGGGCTTTGCGCAAAGGCAATGATATTATTATCCGTCCCAAGGCCAGCACGCGCATTGAGGAAGGCGATGTAATTGTCCTCTTTGCGCTGGCCGATGATGTGCCCGAAGTGGAGCGCCTGCTGCAGGTCTCCATCGATTATTTTTAGGGCCTGAACGATGTTCACAGGGCTGCGGAATACACCGCTTTTCGTAACGTTGATCGGTATCGCAGGGCTTGCAATGTTTGTGCCCGCGATTCACGCCTTTAGTCGCAGCGATTACGATGTTTCGCGGCCATTTTTATACACTGGTACAATGTTAATGTTTGTCGTCGTGTTGCTGGTACTGGCGATGGGCGCGAATAAACGGGGCAATCGGGATAGGTCGCATTTGCTGTCGATTGTCGGCATGTTTACCGTTTTGCCGATCATCCTTGCGATCCCATTCCGCGAGGCCTTGCCATCCACCAACCTGTTCAACAGCTGGTGGGAAATGGTGTCGGCCCTGACCACGACAGGCGGGTCGCTTTATGATCCCGCGCGTTTGGCGCCCAGCTTGCATTTGTGGCGTGCCATCGTCGGTTGGATGGGCGGTTATTTCATGCTGGTGATGGCGATTGCGGTCTTGGCACCGTTGCGTTTGGGCGGGTTTGAGGTGTTCTTTTCGGGTGGGCCGGATGGCGTGGCCGATAGCGCGGCTTTTGGGATCAACCGCCGCGCCAATGTCGCCTCTGCCGAACGGATCGCTGATTATGCCGCACAGCTTTTGCCAATTTATCTTGCGTTGACTTTCACGCTTTGGATCGGGCTGTTGATTTGCGGTGACGGCGCGCTGACAGCAGTGATCTATGCGATGTCGGTCATCTCTACCTCTGGCATTTCACCCAATAACGGGTTGGCGGCCTCTGGCTCGGGCATCTGGGGGGAGATTTTAATCTTTCTCTTCTTGTTCCCCGCATTGTCGCGCCGGTTCTGGCCAGGTGCGAAAGAGCTGCGCGCAACGCAAAAATTATCGCGCGACCCAGAGCTACGGCTGGCACTATTTTTGGTGTTTCTGGTTATGGCAGGCCTGTTCATCCGCCATTGGATCGGGGCGTTCGAGGTTCATACCGAAACCGCATTTTTTCCAATTATCTCATCCCTGTGGGGGACGATGTTCACAGCCCTCAGCTTTCTGACGACAACCGGCTTTGAAAGCGCATTTTGGGAAGACGCGCGTAGCTGGTCGGGCCTTGGCACGCCGGGCCTTATTTTGGCCGGGCTTGCGGTGACAGGTGGCGGGATTGCCACCACGGCGGGTGGGGTGCGCCTGTTGCGTGTTTATGCGCTGATTCGGCATGGCGAGAGAGAGCTGGACCGCCTTGTCCATCCGGCCTCGGTTGGTGGCGGCGGTGCATCTGCGCGAAAGCTGCGCAGACAAGGTGCCTTTGCTGCGTGGATCTTCTTTATGCTTTTCGCGATTTCTATTGCGGTTATCATCACCACGATCAGCTTTTATGGGTTGGATTTTGAACCGGCTACGATCTTTACCGTCTCGGCGCTGTCCAATACCGGCCCATTGACCGCCATTGCAGGTGATTTTCCGTTGGATTGGGGCGCGCTGAGCACGCCGGTGAAAACAATTTTGGCGGTTGCCATGATCTTGGGGCGGATCGAAACTTTGGCAATTATCGCCTTATTCAACCCTGAATTTTGGCGCGCGTGATCCTCTGAAACCTGTGGCTTTTGCGCATCCGCTGCAGCTGCCTGATTTTGGGGCTGGAATCTCCTGATAATTCGCCCATACTGGTGGCAGAGGGCGAATAACGCCCCGGACGCACAAGAATAAAGGCAAGAATAATATGGCTGCCGATAAACAGAACCTGCAAGACGCATTTCTGAATCATGTTCGCAAGACCAAAGTACCGGTCACTATTTTCCTGATTAACGGGGTTAAATTGCAAGGTGTTATCACCTGGTTTGACAATTTTTGCGTGCTTTTGCGTCGCGATGGTCAAAGCCAGCTGGTGTATAAACATGCAATTTCGACCATCATGCCGGGTCAGCCGATTTCGCTATATGAAGGCGACGATTGAGTAACCCGCTGTGAGTGAAACACTTTCTACGGAAACGGCGCTAACGCGCGCTTGGGTCCTGCATCCCGATATGACACGGGGTGCGGGCGGTCGGCGTTTGCCCGAACATGGCTTGGCTGAGGCGGTATCGCTTGCGGCGGCATTGCCTGGTCTTGATGTGATCGGTTCTGAGGTGGTGCGCTTGCCCAAGCCCCATCCGGGCCATCTGTTCGGCACTGGCAAAATGGAGGAGCTGCGGCTGCGGTTGCAGGAGGCCGAGATCGGCCTTGTGTTGGTAGACGGATCCGTCACCCCGGTGCAGCAGCGCAATCTGGAAAAGGAATGGGGCGTTAAGCTGCTTGACCGAACCGGGTTGATTCTTGAGATTTTTGCCGATCGTGCCCGCACCCGTGAAGGTGTGCTGCAAGTGGAGCTTGCTGCGCTAAGCTATCAGCGCACACGGCTTGTGCGAGCATGGACACATTTGGAACGTCAGCGTGGTGGCCTTGGTTTTGTTGGTGGACCCGGCGAAACCCAGATTGAGGCCGACCGCCGCGCGATTGATGACCAGATCGTGCGTATCCGCCGACAATTGGCCAAGGTTGTAAAAACACGCGAATTGCACAGGGCGGCACGGCGTAAGGTTCCGTTCCCCATTGTTGCGCTGGTTGGCTATACTAACGCTGGAAAATCCACTCTGTTCAATAAGATGACCGGGGCAGAGGTGATGGCGAAAGACATGCTGTTTGCCACATTGGATCCGACGATGCGCGGCATTACGCTTACATCAGGGCGCAAGGTGATCTTGTCTGATACGGTTGGATTTATCTCGGACTTGCCGACAGAGCTTGTTGCGGCGTTTCGCGCAACCCTGGAAGAGGTGCTGGAAGCTGATCTGATCTTGCATGTGCGCGATATTTCGCACCCGGAAACCGATGCGCAATCCGCAGATGTCGAAGAGATCCTTAGCAAGCTGGGTATTGATGAGGATGTTCCGTCGATCGAGGTGTGGAACAAAATCGATCAGCTGCCTGAAAGTGAGCGTGAGGCAGTGCAGTTGCAAGCCACGCGCCATGAGCATATCCGCGCGATTTCTGCCCTGACAGGGGATGGGTTTGAGGCGCTTTTGACCGAGATCGAAGAGCGTTTGGGCGAAGAGCGTCTGGATGAGACCCTGGAATTGCCTTTTGCAAATGGGCGAGGCCATGCGTGGCTTCATGCCCAAAATGTGGTGCGTAACGAAAGTCAGACAAAAACCGGCTGGCGTTTAGATGTGAATTGGACGCCGACGCAGAAGGCCCGTTTTACCGCATTATAATGCGCTGTTATTATTGACGAAAATAAAAACATGCTGCCCGGACAAGGGGCGGCATGTTTTATGCTAAACCCGTTGGCCTTGATACGCTGGGATCAGGGCGCGGGTGTCAGTGTGGTGATGCCGGCGGCTGCGGCCCGCGCCAATTGGGGATCCAATGACATCGGGATATATTCGCCGCGCCGCCACAGCTCTGACAGATCGTCATAATGGCGTGAGAACGGGTGGCCCGATTGGCCCGTCGCAATCACAAAGACCGAGCTATCAGGATCAGCAAAATCATAAACGCCGCGATATCCTGCAGCATGGACATTCGCAAACGGGTTCGGGCCGCGACCTTGCGTTGCGCCACGCATCAATGTGAAATCCCCGCCCGAGGTCGATTGATGAATATTGACCAACCATCGGACCAACGGGACACGGCCTAGCACCGGATGATCTTGCAGCGCTTCATGGGCATCCCCCCAGCGCCAGCTTTCAACATTACGGCCATACCGCTCTTCCAGCGTCAGCAACGCGTCGTCCAGCGCGATCCGCGCGATGTCTGAACAGCTTTCTTTAGGCGCGGATTGGATCACATCGCACCAATGCGCCGCCCCTTGAGTGTTGCGGAACACGCGTTCGATGAACAGCGGTTCCAGCCGGGTGAATTCCGTGGCCAACGGTCCCAACTCATCGCGGATCAGGCGATTTTGCAAGGCACGCATCCAAGCGGCATAGATCAGCGGCTCTGGCAAATGCTCCGACATTTCTCCATCCCAGGCGGCCAGCAATTCCAATGCGCGTTGGCGCAGCCGCTCTGGTGTGCCATCCGGCGCAGGCTGCCCCGTGAACCACAAATTCGCCCCTACAAGCGGCAGCAATCCACGCGCAGCGGGTGAGACATCATCCAATTGCGCCGCGATAAAGCTTTCGCGTGAATGCACCTCTCGTTGGCCCATCAGGCGGCTTAGACGCAGCACGCGCTGACTGTCACCCCAATCATAGCTGACGTGGTTGGGGAAAGGGCGATCAATGGTTTTGTTGTTTGTATTCATGACAATACCACCTTCTGGGCGTTCCACCCGCGGGTTGCTGCTATAAGGCATATACCCTTGCCATTTGTTTTCGCTTTGCCAGCCGGGGCTGGGCATCATGCCTTTGGTCTGGTGGTTTGGATCACGCTTCGGGATCGCTCCGATCGTGACCATCGCAACGGTCGTCTGATCCGCCAAAATCAGGTTCTGCGCTGGCGCGATATATTCAGCGCCAGCGGCAACGGCCTGATCAATCGTGCCTGCCTGCATCAGCTTCATGGCCGCGCTAAGCGAGGTGTCGGCGCGGTCCAGCGCGGTCCAGTTGGCCGAAATTACTGAGCCGGGCGGCGTTACCGTGGCCAGGTTGAAATGCCCGCCAGTCAAAACCGGTCCGTTATCCGTCCAACGTAAGGTGATCGTAACCGGTTCGGCATCTTTGATGCGAATGATTTCACGCCGGGTTTTGAAATCTTTCCACCCGTCATGCGTGCGGTAGCGGTCCTTTTGTCCGGGGTTCAGCTCCTCAATATGCAGGTCCAGATCATCAACATAAGCCGATGTGACGCCCCAGCCCAGCTGCGCATTGCGTCCGGTAATCACCACTGGAACACCGGGGATTGTACCGCCGATCACCCCGCCAGATTGCAATTGTAAGCGGGCCAGATACCAGATGGAGGGCGCGCTAAGCGCCAGATGGGGATCATTGGCCAAAAGCGACCCACCGGCAGCTGACCGCGATGGCGCGGCAGCCCAGGCGTTGGATGCTCCGGCCAAGCCATTGGGCGCAAAGGGTGACAAAGCCGGTACCATGGTAGCAGAGCGGCTGATCCGTGGCACCTGTGGGAACATTTGCGCGTAATCGGGCAGGGCGATCACCCCCTGTCCGGGCATCTCGGGCAACAGATCTGAGGGCCAGGCTTTATCAAGCAATGACACGCGCGCGCGCAAAACTTCGCGAGAAATCTGTGTATTCAGTTGCACCGCCATCAGCTTTAGGATCGCGATGGAATCCGCCGGGCTCCAATAGGAGACCGTGTTGTCGAAAAGAAAAAATTCCGGTGCGCCGCGCCCCATTGCGCCGTCATTTACCAGAGAAATCCATTGATTGACGCCAGCGGAATAGGCCTCCAATGCAGTGCGGGTCTGTGGGTCTTGTGCCGCGACAGAAGCAGCAGCAGCGGAATACAGATCCAGACGGCGCATCAGCTCATCCGTTTTCAGGGTTTCCTGGCCAAAAACCTCGGACAGGCGACCTTGCACTGTGCGGCGCAGCATTGTCATCTGCCACAAGCGATCTTGCGCATGGGCCAATCCAAGTGCGAAATACACATCCGCATCCGTTTTGCCGAAAATATGCGGCACATCTTCAGTGGATCGCACGATTTCTACCGGGGCTGAAATACCGCTGACGGTGTAATTGGCATCATAATCGGGCAAAGACCGTGAACCGAAATACCATACGCCGATCCCTGCAAGCATTAGCGCCATCAACGCCACGGAGATCAGTCGGACCATCCAACGGAATACTGAAAACATGCGGGCTCCGACGATTGTGAATTGGGTCTGGCTGTTGACGCCACGATTGAGCGATTTACTAAGTCAATGACGACGTGGGTTCAACGCGCGTTTGCGCGAGACATGGAGAAGACAGCATGGCAAAGGTAGCATTTTTGGGACTGGGCGTGATGGGCTATTCGATGGCTGGGCACTTGGTCAAAGCCGGACATGATCTGTCTGTCTATAACCGCACCACGGCCAAGGCCGAATCTTGGGTGAATGAATTTGGCGGCCGTTTTGGCACCACGCCGTCCGAGGCGGCACAGGATGCGGATTTCGTGATGACCTGTGTGGGCAATGACGACGATTTGCGCGCGGTGTGCGCCGGTCCCGCCGGCGCGTTTGACGGCATGAAACCGGGCGCGATTTTGGTCGATCACACAACCGTTTCCGCGATGGTGACCCGAGAGCTCGCAAAAACGGCGAAGGGCCTGGGACTGGGCTTTGTGGATGCGCCGATTTCGGGCGGTCAGGCGGGGGCGGAAAACGGTGTGCTGTCAGTGATGTGCGGCGGGGCGGAGAAGGATTTTGACGCGGCCGCCCCGGTGATCGATGCTTATGCAAAAATATGCCGCCGCTTGGGTGACAGCGGTGCGGGACAGCTGTGTAAATCGGCCAATCAGATTGCAATTGCGGGATTGGTCCAAGGCCTGTCCGAGGCCCTTTTGTTTGCTGAAAAAGCCGGGTTGTCGATTGCAGAGGTCGTTGAGGTGATTTCACAAGGTGCTGCAGGCAGTTGGCAGATGCAAAACCGACATGAGACGATGGCAAAAAACCACTTTGATTTTGGCTTTGCCGTGGATTGGATGCGCAAGGATTTAGATATTTGCCTGACGACAGGCGAAGAGATCGGTGCGCCCCTGCCAGTGACCGCGCTTGTGGATCAGTTTTATAAAGATGTGCAGGCGATGGATGGCGGGCGTTGGGATACCTCTGCCTTGATCGCGCGGCTTCGCAAATTGTCCTAACGTTACAAAAACGGCCGCGTCATCTGGCGCGGCCTGTTTTACACGTTTGATGCGGGGATGATCAGGGCGATCACGATCCCCAAGTGCGAATTGGACCGCAATCCATATGCACAAAATTGGAGCCGGAATATTTGCCAACGCCACCGGCGCTGCAGGCGCTTGCCGCCTTGAACATCTGGTTGACAGAGCGGGATTTCAACCGAAGATCCGCAGCCTGTCCCACCATATGCAGCGAATGTTTCGCAACGCCGGAAGACCGTGAACGCAACATCGCGTTGGTCTTGGGCGACCGATAGCCCGATAGCATGATGTAGGGTTCATGCACATCCATCAGATTATGCGATGCTGCTGCAATGTCGATGGTGCGCCGATCAATGGGTTTAAGCGTATTGGTGCGCCAATCGCGCATAAAATGCGTAATCTCATCCAAAGCTTCACCGATATAGTCACCTTCGATCCAATAGATTGTATCGATGGTCTCCCCGGTGCGGCCTGAATACATTCGGATACGTCGGATATCACCTGCGCCACGAAGAATGCCAAACGCGTTTGACATTGTCGGCGCCGCAGTGACCACTGTTGCAGCGAATGCGCCCAAAATACCGCGACGTGTAAGATTCATATCGGTCATTTTTTGCCTGTTCTGCTGTTCTATCGTGCCGCTCAACTGACGGCTTATCCAAGACTTATCCCCAGAAGGTGACTGAGTTATGGCACGGCTGTGGCAATGAGCCAACCAAGATTCCCACGAGAGTGTGACTTCTTCCTTAAATCGGCAGTTTTTCGCTCAATTCCCGTTCTGCATGCCTTTTATTTATGGATTGCGGCATTCCTGCCATGTTTCGCCACTATATCTTGCGGGCCTATGGACTTTGCGCCCAGAATTGGTGACTTCTGCAATTGGGGATTACGTTATTTTTACGGGGTGAATGGTCATGGCACGTACAAGACTGACATCGACGCATTTTAAAACGGTTGTGACCGCACATTTTTTAACGGTTAGTTTACTAGTTTCAGCAACGGCGGCCGTCGCGCAGCCAGAGATGGGCGGACAAGTCAGCGTGGGGGCGATGTCCGTGCCCGCTGTTTTATTGCCCGGATTCGTGCAAGCCGTGGCAGAGGGGGCGGCATCTGACGATGCGCTGGCTGACTTTTATGCCCAACGCGATTATGCGCCGCTCTGGACAAGCGGCGCAGATACTGCGCGCCGGGCCGCGCTGTTTCGGGCTCTTGATGTGGCCGCGTCTCAGGGATTGCCAAGCGCGCGCTATGATGCAGCGGGCCTTCGTGCACAATTTCATGCCCTGCGATCCGAACGTGAACGCGGGCTGCTAGAGGCGCAGATGTCGCGCGCCTATCTGATGTATGCACATGACGTCACGAATGGGGTGCTTGAGCCCCATAAGATTGATCCGACAATCGTGCGTGACATTATCCGCCGCCCCAGCGCGGATTTGATTGCGGCCTTGGCCGATGCTGACGATCCGATGCAGTTCTTGCATTCTTTGGCGCCTAAAAGCCCGCAATATGCGCAGCTGATCAAGGCGAGGCTGGATCTGCAAACGCAGATTGAAACGGGCGGCTGGGGGCCAACGGTTCCAGGCAAAAAACTGTCCCCGGGTGACAGTGGGACCCAAGTGATTGCATTGCGCGACCGTTTGCAGCGCATGGGGTATTTGAACCGCAGCGCGACGGCCAGCTATGATGACGCGATGCAAAAAGCGGTACAGCAATATCAGATTGATTTGGGGCTGATCGCAGATGGTGTGGCCGGTACCAGCACCCTGGCAGAGATCAACCAAAGCCCCGACGCGCGAATGAAATCCATCCTTGTCGCGTTGGAACGCCTGCGCTGGCTGAATGGGCTGGAGCTGGGCCAGCGCCATATCTGGGTGAATATCGCGGATTTTTCGGTTCGGATCATTGATGATGGCAAGACCAGCTTTCAATCGGTCACGGTGGTGGGGCAAGATGTTCCCGACCGCCGCACGCCCGAGTTTTCGGACACGATGGAGAAGATGGTCATCAATCCAAGCTGGTATGTGCCGCGCTCTATCGTGACCAAAGAATATCTGCCGATGATGCAGAAGAATCGCAATGCGGCGGGGCAGTTGGACCTGCTGGACAGTCGTGGGCGAGTCGTTCCGCGAGCCTCAGTGAATTTTGCGCAATATAACGCACGAAACTTCCCATATTCGATGAAACAACCGCCAAGTGATCGGAATGCGCTTGGTTTGGTGAAATTCCTGTTCCCGAATAAATACAACATCTATCTGCATGATACGCCGTCGAAATCCTTGTTTAACAAAGAAGTTCGCGCGTTCAGCCATGGGTGTGTGCGAGTTGGAAAACCGTTTGAATTTGCTTATGCACTTTTGGCGCCGCAAAGCGATGACCCCAAGGCAGAGTTCCAGCGTATTCTGAAGACTGGCAAAGAAGCCACTGTTTTTCTTGAAAATCCCATTCCCGTTCATTTGGTGTATTTCACAGCATGGCCAACAGCGCGTGGTAAGATGGAATATCGTCGCGATGTCTATGGCCGTGATGCGGCGCTTTATGATGGTTTGATAAAGGCCGGGGTGGAAACTGCCGCCTTGTCGAATTAAATCGGGTATGGGTGCCACCGTGCGCCAAACGATCCGAAAGGCATAGCTATGGCGCAGGTTACCGTTGAAATGATTGCAACAGCGCTGCAGGCGCGCGCTGTTGGGGATGTGTCGATTGTTGTGTCCGGCGCGTCAGAGCCCTCAACGGCGCGGGTAGATCAGATCGCCTTGGCGATGGATCCGAAATATGCAGATGGTCTGGCCAAGGGCCAGGCGCGCGCTGCGATCCTGTGGGATGGTGCAGATGCGCAGGCCTATGGGCTGAAGGCGGCAATCTTTGTGACGCGCCCGCGACTGGCGATGGCAGGCCTGTCCAAGGCGTTCGATCCCGGGCCTGATATTGCACCGGGCATTCATCCGACAGCAATCGTTGACCCCAGCGCCATATTGGGTGATGGGGCAGCGATCGGTCCGTTTGTGATCATCGGACGTGATGTAAAGATAGGCCCGCAAGCCCGTGTTTTATCACATGTTTCTATCGCAGAAGGCGCGCACATTGGGGCCGATGCCCTGATCTATCAAGGGGCGCGGATTGGCGCGGGCGTGGTGATCGGTGATCGGTTCACATGCCATGCGAATGCGGTCATTGGTGCCGACGGGTTCTCCTATGTCACGCCCGAGCAGTCCGGGGTAGAAGAAATCCGTGCAAGTCTTGGGAAACGTGAAGAAATCCGTGAACAATCATGGGTGCGAATTCACTCTTTGGGCACCGTGGAAATTGCAGATGACGTGGAAATCGGTGCGAATGCCACGGTTGACCGGGGCACCGTGCGGGCCACGCAGGTTGGACGTGGCACGAAAATCGACAATCTGGTACATATCGGACATAATGTACGCATTGGCGAGGATTGCCTGCTATGCGGTCAATCCGGTGTGGCCGGCTCCTCTGTGATTGGTGACCGCGTTGTATTGGCGGGCAAGGTGGGCGTGAGCGACAACATCACCGTGGGCAATGATGTGATTGCCGCAGGTGGGACCAATATCTATTCGCGCGTTCCCGATGGGCGCACGGTTTGGGGGAGCCCGGCCGTGAAAATGGAGACCGAGGTCGAAGCGCGAAAAAATATTCGTCGCCTTCCAAGAATGTTTGCACAACTTGCAGAGCTTCGTAAAACTGTTGCAGAGTTGGCGCAAAAGGATGGCACGGAGCAATAGACCGATGAGGTTGGACGTGCAGGAACAAATCATTTCGATCATCGCCCGTGAGGCGGTTCTTGAACCGGGTGAAGTGACACCGGATATGACACTTGATGAGCTGGGGCTGGACAGTCTTGGGCTTGTCGAGATGATCTTTGCCATCGAAGAAGCCTTTGATATTTCAGTGCCTTTCAATGCAAATGAGCCGACACAGACGGATTTCGATACCTCTTCCGTGGGCGCAATTGTGCGCGCGGTAGAGCGGATGATTTGCGGCGAACCACGCGAGGCATTAGCTTAACCTATGCGGCGCGTTGTCATCACCGGGGCAGGAACGGTCAATGCGCTAGGTGCCGATGTGGCTTCGACGTTGACTGCGATGGCCAATGGTGTTTGCGGGCTGACCCCATTGACCTTTCCAGACGCTGACCGGTTGCAGATTGGGATCGGCGGGCAGGTGCATGGCTTTGAAGCGGCCGCACATTTTGAGCGTGGAAAATTGCCTTTGCTGGACCCGTTCGCGCAATTCGCGCTGGTCGCCGGGCGCCAAGCGATGGCGCAGGCCGGCATGACCCAGATACCGGGCGATCCGACCCGCTGGGGCGCCATTATGGGCACAGCGGGCGGCGGAAATAGCACGATAAATGATGCGTTTAAGACGGTGTTCGAAGACGGGAAAAACCGGGTTCACCCGTTCACGGTTCCGCGGTTGATGAACAATGCGGCCGCGTCGCATCTGTCTATGGAATGGGGGTTGCAGGGGCCCAGCTTTGCAGTGGCGACCGCCTGTGCCAGCTCTAACCATGCGATTGGGTTGGCGTTTCAGATGATCCGTTCTGGCATGGCGGATGGGATGCTGACAGGCGGATCGGACTCTATGCTCAACTTTGGCGGGCTAAAGGCCTGGGAAGGGCTGCGTGTGATGTCCAAAACCGGCTGTCGTCCCTTTGCCAAATCCCGTGATGGGATGGTTCAGGGCGAGGGCGCTGGTGTTTTTGTGCTGGAAACCTTGGAGCATGCGACCGCGCGCGGGGCCGAAATTCTTGCCGAAATCATTGGTTTTTCAATGAGCTCTGACGCAGGTGACATTGTGATGCCATCCGCGGATGGTGCGGCGCGTGCTATGATCGGGGCGATGGGCGATGGCGGCGTCTCGCCCGATCAGGTGGGCTATATCAACGCACATGGCACGGCGACGGCTGCGAATGATCGCACCGAATGTGCTGCAATTCGCAGTGCATTGGGCGGCGCAGCCGATCATGTGATGGTGTCCTCAACCAAGGCGATGCATGGGCATTGTATTGGTGGCACAGGCGCGGTGGAGCTGCTGGCATGCATCATGGCGTTGCGTGATGGGGTTATTGCGCCGACAATCGGCTATGACTTGGCGGATCCGGAATGTAATCTGGATGTGGTTCCCAATACGGCGCGTGACGCAAAGGTAGATGTGGTTTTGTCCAATGCCTTTGCTTTTGGCGGGATGAATGCTGTTTTGGCCCTGCGTCGTTTTGGGTGATATCTGACATTAGATACGGGTCATAAGACACTGAAAAGCCGCCCTTAATTCAGGGCGGCTTTTTGCATTATACTATGATTATTTTGCCGCTGAAGCGGTGACGGCATCATAAGCTGCCGTAAACCCGGTCAGTGACACAGTCGCGGTGACTTTTTGGTCAGGCGCTTGCACGGGAACCAATGTCAACGTTGCTTTATTTCCACGTTTCAGCCCGGCCAGCTCTGCTGCGGTTAGGCCGATACGGGCGTAGCAGCCGTTGCGTGCACAGAATGTATAGGGGTAGATGCGCGGCTCAGAGCTATCGACCTGCATCACAAGGTTCTGCGTCAACAGCGTTTCAAGCGGCACCATCACCGTTGCTCCGGTCACGGCCTGGCCACCTTCGGGCAGTGGGAACAACGAGATATCTGCGATGCTATTGCCGTTCTGATCTTTCAAAAGCTGATACATTTGGCACGGATCGGTCCCGCCTTCGGTGCGCATGCATTGCAGGCCCCAATCGCCAAATGTCTCACCTTCATAAGTGGTTCCAGGACCATCCTCAGTCGGCGTATTCGTATCTGCGGCGGGTGTTTCGCCAGATGTTGCCTGCGCCGCATCATCTGCAGGTGCTGGAGCTTCGGCCGCTGGGGCTTGCGCTGCCGGGGCGTCAGGGGTCGCGCTATCTTGCGCAAAGGCCGTGCTGGCTGTCAGGCCGAGGGCTAACACGAGGGAAAGAGGTTTCGTCAGATCAGTCATGGCACCTTTGTCCTTCTATGGCCCGAAATGGGGCCGTCGCGGCAACGTTTAACATGCGGCACAGCGCGTGTCAGCGGCGAAAACCTTTGTTCATGCGTAGTTTCGCCGGGCCAGTACCCAATTTTTTGTGAAAGCTGTCTCGCATATCCTGGGCATCATGGCGCGATAGCAGGCAAAAAATAACTCGCTGTGCAAAGAAAAAGCCGCGCGTTGGCGCAGCTTTTCCTGTATTACCCCTGTCGGACTTGCCGATCATTATTGGAACAAATGCTAATCCGGTTTCACAGAAGCGTCAACAATCTTTACATACCTAAGTTTGGCCCAGATAGGGCCGTTGGCGTCTAAACGATACGAAGTGCGATTTCACTTGCGCCACCACCGGATTTAGTAACTTGCAGTTGCACCGGGATCCGGTCTTTCATCGCCTGAACATGGCTAATCACGCCGATTGTGCGGCCTTGTGCCTGCAGCCGTTCCAGCGCGTCAATCGCCAGATCGAGCGATTCCGCATCAAGGCTGCCAAACCCTTCATCGATGAACAATGTGCCAGCCAGTGCACCGCGCGTGCCCATGCCCGATAACGCCAGTGCAAGCGATAAGGACACAAGGAACCGTTCCCCGCCGGAGAGCAATCGACTGGGGCGGATATCGCCCGCCATATCGCGGTCAATCACATGAAGGGCCAAATCCTGATCGGCAACGGCAAGCTGATATCGCGGCTTTAACTGGTCAAGATGGAGGTTGGCCCGTTCCACCAGCATCGACAGTGTGACGGCTTGGGCGATCTGCGCAAAACGGTCCCCGCGGGCAGAGCCGATAGAGTCATTGATCGCGGTCCAGGTGTCGGCCAGCTTGCGCGCCGCATCAATCTGCTCTTCCAAACCGGACAGTGCCTTGCGCGCGTGTTCATCTGCCTCGCGTCGCTCTGTTAAGCGGCCCAGCTTTTGGTTCAAATCAGCGGCGTGCTGTTCCAATTCAGCTTTCCGCGTGATCAGGTCGTCGCGCGGGATCTGTGGAAGGCCGGCGTCCTGAAGGGCCGTAAGCTCTTGCTGTCTTTCGTCTTGGGCGCCACGGGCTGCGACATACTCGCTTTCTGCGGCCTTCAATGCGTTGCGGCGGCTGGTGACGACATCAGCATCTATACTGTGCAATGCAAGAACGTTCGCCAGCTCTAACCCGGCACCAGAGCAGGCGTGTGACAGAGCGGCCGCGGCATCAGTTTGGCGCTTGGTGGAGCGGGTCAATGTGGTTTGCGCAGCCGTCAGCCCGCCCGCCAATTGCGCCAGGTCAGCCTGTGCCTGCGCATGGTTTTTCTGCGCTTGCGCATTTTCGCTCTGGGCGGTTTTGCGGGCCTCGTTATGGCGGGTGCGATGTGGCCCGGTTGCCTCCCCATCCAGTAATACGGTGCGTTGGTCTCGCACATCGTCACGGGCGGCGGCGCGCGCGTCGCGCAATTCCTGTGCCTGGTGCACCTGTTCGGCCAATGTCTGGGCGTTGCTTCGGGCCTGACTAAGCTGTGGCAAAAGATCAGTGCGCGCCTGTTCGGTCTGGGTGATCTCACGCTGCAAATGCACGGCTTTACGGGCAGTTTTGCGCAGCGCGTCAAGATGAGCGGTCCCATCGGCATCAAAGGCCTGTGGGGTCAAGCCAAGTGCTTTTAGGTCGGGGGTCAGACGGGGTGTTTGCGCCTGAATGTCACGTTCGGCCGTGTCACGGTCACGCGCCAATGTGTCGGCTTGCGCCTCATATTCAGCCAGTTTCGCGGTCAATGAAGTAATTTGATCTGCGAGTTCCGCTTGTCGTGCGGCCGCGGTGTCATTCTTGGCGTTCAGTTCGTGATGGGCCGCGTCCAGCTGATTCAAGAGATCAAGATCGGCCTCCAGCGCGGGGCGTCGGTGTTGCAGAGCGGCAAACAAGGCTGTGAAGGCCGCATCAGGGACGCGCGGATCCCGCGGCAAATCGGACAGCGCCACGCCTCGAAGCTGTTCAATTTGGTCGGCGTGCTCTTGTTCAAGGGCAGTGATTTTTGCCTTCAGCTCTGGTAACAGCGCCTGTTCGCGCGACAAAATGGTTGCAGCCTCTTGGCACCGTGCATGGGCGTCATGTAACGCGTTTTGCGCCATGTTCTGCGCTGTTTTGGCCGCCTGCATCTTATCGCGCAGCTCTTGGGCAAGGCGCGACAGCGCGGTATCATCTTGAACGGGATGGTCGGTCGCGTGGCAAACCGGGCAGGGGGCGCCGGGATGCAGATGTTGACGCAGCCGGTCGGCCTCTTGGCTCACTGCGGCGTCAGCAGAGGCAACCGGTTGGGTCAGCGCCTCAATCTGGTGCTCGGAGCGATTGAATGCGGTGGTCTGGCGTTGGTGATCTGCTTCGGCTGCTGCCCGTGCCTGCTGTGCGGCGGTTTGGCGCTGCGTGCTGTCAGCCAAGTCGCGATCGGCCGCGCGCAGTTGGTCGACGGTTTGTTTCAGGCTGCGCAGATCCATCATCTGCTGCGTCAGGGCCGCCAGAGCCTGCGCCGGTGCGCTCGCCTGTAGTCGCAGACGTTCCGGTTGTTGCCTAGCCAGTTGGCGCCGAAAACCTTCCCGGCGCTGTTTAATGTCTTCGACCTCTTTTTGGGCCTGATCGCGCGCGCGGCTTTGGGTATCATTGTCGGCCAACAGTGTCGTACGCTGTTTCATGGCATGGTCACGCCGGTCGATGGCGTCAATACGGGTTGTTAACCTGTCTTCTAACGTGTTCCATGTTGACAATAAGACATCGTAACCTGGGATGCTGTGCAAATTCTGCCGCGCGCGACGCACAGTGTTATCCAGTTCACTGTTTTCGGCCTCCAGTGTGTTTAGCGCGCCTTGTGATTTTTGCGCTGTCAGTTTGCACTGGGCGACATCGTTCTTTGCGCGCAAGACCTCGTCATTTGCGACGCTCAACTGACTGTCAAGCTGTTCTGCCTTGGTCCAATCGGGGCCGAGCGCCTTGAACTGTTCTTCCAGTTGATCCAGCCGAAGCTGCGCTATGCGGGCTTGTTCCGCCATAGCCTGTTGTGTTTCGTGCTGCCGATTATGGGATGCGGCTTGACTGGCGTAGGCCTGGGTTGCCTCCTGCAAGGCCGTTTTGGCTGCGTGATCTTCGCGCAGCTCTCCGCGCAGGGTCTGGGCGCGGTCCCATTCGGCCAGCCAGGTCTGCTGATCCGCCAGCCCATCCACCGTGGCCTTGGCCTGTATAACCCGTGCCTGTGCACGCTCATGGGCCATGCGGGCAGCGTCTTGCGCAGTGTAACAGGCCAGGTCCGCAGCCACCTGTGTCATATCTGTGGCCACATGGGTCTGATCTTGGCGCAGCGTTTCGGTGTCATGGCTGAGGACTTCGCGTTCTTGCGGTGTCAGCAGGCGATGTTCGCCGTGTCGGGTTTCTAACGTGGTCAGCGCGGTTTGCGCGGCGGCGTTGCGGTCATAAATCCGGCGTGAAATGTCGCGATAGATCTGGGTGCCGGTCACTTTCTCTAAGATCGCCGCACGTTCACCTGTCTGGGCGGATAGGAAGGCGTCAAAATCCCCTTGGGCCAGCAATACTGTGCGACGAAATTCGTCATAGGTCAGGCCGGTCAGCTCGGTCACGCGGTCATTGACCCTGGACAATTGGCTTTCCAACACTGCGCCGTCGCTGTCGCGGATCAGGCTGCGATCCACCGCCTGCAGGCGCCCATCAATTCGGTCTCGGGCGCGCCGGGCGGCCCAGCCCGCAGTATAGATCTGCCCATCGACCGCGCGAAAACGCACTTCGGCCATGCCCCGCGCAGCCCCACGGCGCAGAACCATCCGCGCATCGGTTGCACGCAGCGCCGTGCCGTCTATATCGTCCACTGCCTCGCGGGTGCCACTGCCCGACAGGCGCGGACAATCGCCATAAAGCGCCAGGCACATCGCGTCCAAAAGGCTGGATTTCCCTGCGCCGGTTTCACCGGTAATTGCGAAAAAACCGGCACTTGCAAGCGGTCCTTCATCCAGTTGAATTTCAAAGGGCTTTGCAAGGCTGGCGATATTTTCGCCCCGAATGGTCAGGATTTGCATCAGTTACACCTCTGCCAGAACATCGCGAAAGGCCGCAAGGTGGCGATCTTCGGGGGGAAAACCGTTTTTTGTTTCAAAGGCACGGGTGAACAACGCCTCTGGCGTAGTCTGTGCCAGCGACATGCACGGGGCGGGTGTGGCGTCGGTGTCGTCACCTGTAGGGCGGTGAATGCGGATCCCAGCCGTGCGTACCGGCGCGTCGCGCAAAGCAGCTTCTGCGCGCCCCATCATCACCGCCGGAGCGTCTTCTGCCAGCAGCTCCACATAGACAAGCGGGCGCAGATTGACATCTTCAACCGGTTCAATCTGCGCTAAGGCGGTGTGTAGCTGCGCAAGCGTCATCGCCCCATTGGTAGGGAGGCGCAGCACCGGCGCAGGCAGAGGCATGGGATGATGCGTGGCACAAAGCGAGCGCCCATCGATATCAAGGATCGTCACCCCATGGTCATAGCGAATTTCCGATGCTGATAGCGGGAAACATGACCCGCTGTAACGCACACGACCGCCATCAAGCGATTGCGGCCCATGCAGATGGCCCAGCGCCACATAATCAATGCGTGGCGGATAGATATCGGGCGGCACAGCATGGGATCCCCCGATCAGGATGCGCCGTTCTGCCCCTTCTGATTCCAGCCCGCCCGTGCAATGCAAATGCCCCATTGCGATCAGCGGCAACGCTCCCACACGCGCCAGTGCTGCAGCTGTCAGCTGTGTATGGAACTGGCGCGCGGCATCAATCACAGTTCCATCGCCTGCGTCATTGGTAAAGCGCAGGCCGGTCAGATCCGCGGCACGTAAGAACGGTATGGCAAGGACATAAAGCGCGGGCGCCCCATCGGGGCCGGGCACGGGGATCAGATGACGGTCAAGGTCGGGCAGCCCGTCGCGGCGATGTACCGTGCCGATGGTATGGATATCAAAACTGTCTAACAGGTCACTGGGCGCTTCCAGGCGCAGCGCAGGATCGTGATTTCCTCCGGTCAAAATGATCTTCAATTTCGGAAGCCGCGTCTTGATTGCGGCCATCGTGCGATAAAACAGCCGCTGGCTTTCGCCCGATGGGTTGGTTGTGTCGAAAATATCGCCAGCGACCAGCATCAGGTCAATGTGTTCATCTACCAACACCTGCGTCAACGCGGTGAAAAACCGGCTGTGCTCCGCCTCGCGGGACCAACCATTTAGGGTCTGGCCAATATGCCAGTCGGCTGTGTGCAATGCGCGCATGGTTCAGTCTTTCTTGATCGAACGGGCTTTTGTGGTTGGCTGAAGAATGTTTTGTGCAGCAATTTAAAGGTGATGGCCATTTGATTGCCATTCCTAACCTGTTTGCCCGACAGGGTGTAGGGAAACTTGTTCCTATCGAGGTATCCAGGCGTGGTCCTGTGTGGCCTGCGCCTTTGACCGTTGGCAACCTTGCGTATCCACTGGGGTCTGTGGGCGGCAACGGGCGAGAAATTTCCCGGCTCAATCAGGAATAATTATCATTAAATTAACCTTGTTAGGAGAATGCTCAACCTCAACGTGAATCGCGTTAGGGAGAGACATAATGAACAACTTGGTGAAAGTTTCGGCCTGTGTGACGTGTTTTGTAATGTCAGTAACTGCAGCGCAATCGGCCACGATGGTCAGCTATCTATATGGTGATATTGATGGGTTTGGTGGGCGCACGGTGCCCGGCGCCGTGGGCGAAAGCACCGGGTATTCTTTCAATGCCGCATCGGCGTCTGACCCGGCCTATACGGATCAATGGCTCATCACCAACACCCCAGGGGCCTCCACATCCGCGCTATCTTTCGGGTTTGGGAATCTTTTACCAACTGACGCGACCTCGGCATATTTTGAGATCATGACAAGTGGCATGGCAGATGGGTTTGGACGATGGGATGTTGGGGTGAACGGGGCCTCGATCGGGTCGATCACCTCTCCGCTGGATGCGGTTTTCACAACGGCATTGAACCGTTTCGATGTCGACCTGTCATATCTGGGGGGATCAGATAGCTTTCTTTTGACCTATATGCCCGACACCACAAGTGGATCAGATGGTTATGCGATTGATTACGCCAAATTAGTGATTACCTCTGATCCCGATTATTCGCCATTACCACCTGTGCCAGTGCCGGCAACCTTGCCATTGCTGGGCGGGGCGTTGCTGTGTGGGGTATGGATGTCCTCGCGAAAATCGCGGCGCAAGGTGGCGTTGTCTGACAAATCCTGACATCCCTATGATAGGGTGTTTTCCGTTGACATAGGACCCTGTGTTCGCCCCCGGCGCTGCCGGGCGGCGTATACCGGAAATGGCTATATATTAATGCCGTCAGTGACAGCCTGATCATACCGGAATGGACGCCAAACGCGATTGTGGCGTCCGTTAGGTTGCGCCATTTCGGCAGAGATGCATGAAAAAGGCGGTAACATTCTTACGGATAACGTTTCTCATCGGCTTGACTGTTTTGGTGCCAAAGCAGAACGTGGCGCGCAAAGACCAAAGGAGAAGCCGATGACCGATTTGCCATTTGATAGCGCCCATCTTGACCGCCTTGCGGAGGCGGCTGTGAAAACCGGGGTCAATTTGCAACCTGGTCAGGATCTGATCATCACCGCCCCAGTAGAGGCGTTGCCGCTGGTACGCCGCATTGTGGCCGTGGCTTATCGCGCGGGGGCGGGACTTGTCACGCCGCTTCTGTCGGATGGGCAATGCGCGATTGCACGTTATGAAAACGCCAACGATGACAGCTTTGATAAGGCTGCGGATTGGCTGTATCAGGGCATGGCCAAAGCCTATGAGGGCAATGCCGCGCGCATGGCCATCGTGGGCGAAGATCCGATGCTGTTGTCTGAGTGCGATCCGGCAAAGGTCGCGCGGGCAGGGAAGGCGAATTCCATTGCCTATAAACCCGCGTTGGAGAAGATTTCGACATTCCAGATCAATTGGACCATCGTCAGCTATCCTACAGTGGCCTGGGCCAAGCGTATGTTTCCGGAGTTGGACGATACCGCCGCGGTCAAAAAGCTGGCTGATGCGATTTTCTCGGCAAGCCGGGTTGATACGCCTGATCCTGTTGCCGCCTGGGCAGAGCATAACGCGACACTGCATGCCAAGGCAAGATGGCTCAATGATGAGCGCTTCTCGGCATTGCATTTCACCGGCCCGGGCACAGATTTGACCGTTGGCTTGGCGGATGATCACGAATGGCACGGCGGCGCATCGATGGCGCAAAACGGTGTGACCTGCAATCCGAATATGCCCACAGAAGAAGTGTTCACCACCCCCCATGCAGTCAGGATCAATGGCACGGTGCGTGCGACCAAGCCATTGTCCCATCAGGGGAGCTTGATCGAGAATATCGAAATGACCTTTAAGGATGGGCAGGCGATAGAGGCACGCGCAACCCGTGGCGAGGCCGTATTGCAAGAGCTGATCAAGACCGATCCGGGCGCGAACCGGCTGGGGGAGGTGGCTTTGGTGCCGCATCGCTCTCCGATCTCGGATTCCGGGTTGTTGTTTTTCAACACATTGTTTGACGAAAATGCCGCGTGCCATATCGCCCTGGGGCAATGTTATTCAAAATGCTTCCTGAACGGTGCCAGCCTAAGCGAAGAAGAGATCGCGGAAAAAGGTGGCAATACCTCTATGATCCATGTGGATTGGATGATCGGCGGCCCACAGACGGATATTGACGGCATTCGCGCAGATGGAACCCGTGTCGCGGTGTTCCGCAATGGCGGCTGGGTCTAAGATAAAGCTTGCGCCCGGTATGGTGTATTATGCCGGGCGCAGGGCCTTTTCGCAAACCAAGACCTTTTGGCAGTAGTGCGGTCCAGTGCTCCCCTGCTAGGGTTGGGCTGAGCCCTTAGCGGAGAGTAATGTGATGACCCTTATGCCCGACCCTAGACCGGCTTGTTCCAAAGCCGACTTTCGATCGGCCATGATTGTCGAAGACCATCCGCTGTTTTGTGATGCGCTGGCGATGACGTTGCAATCGGTTGCCGGAATTGAAACCGTTGTGCATGCCGAAACCATCGCCGCTGCTTTGGACAATTTATCTCGCAGCCCTCGGCCCGACGTGATCGTTTTAGATCTGAATCTACCTGATGTGAATGGGTTGGACGGGTTGATGCGCCTGCGACAGGCCGCGCCGGATCTGCCGATTGTCGTTGTGTCTTCGATTGATGAGCCGCGCGTGATCCGCTCTACCATCCTTGCCGGGGCGGCTGGGTTTGTTCCCAAACACTCCAGACGAGAGCTGTTCCGTGTGGCGTTTAACACCATCTCCCGTGGTGAGACATTCATGCCTGAATCCACGGGGGAAGAGGCATTGAACGAAAGTCCAAACTTGAATCCGCAAGATGAGGCCATTCGCCGCCTTAGTCAGTTGACGCGGCAGCAGGCGCGGATCTTGGAGCAGATCTGCGAAGGAAAGATGAATAAGCAAATCGCCTATGATTTGTCGATCGCAGAAACAACAGTGAAGGCGCATGTCACGGCAATCATGCGCAAACTTGGTGTGTATTCGCGCACGCAGGCCGTGCTTTTGGCCCGTGAAGCGCAATCCACAACGCCATTGCCGGAGGGCTGGCGACCAAGCTAAGATCGCTCCGGGAGGAGTGAGATGACAATGAACGAGCCGGATCTTCGTGCGGCGCGCCAAGGTGCGTGCAGCCCTGCCAGCGCAAGCGTTACGGGTGATGTTGCCAACCCTGCGGCGGCATTGGCCGAGCAGCTTGGTAAAGACCTGTTTGCGCAGGTTTTTGTATTTGCCAGCCCAGATCTGGATTTGGGCATTTTAACACGAACCTTGCGGCGGCATTGCCCCGGTGCAGTGATCGCGGGATGTTCGACGGCGGGGGAAATCGGCAGCAACGGATATGCACAGGGCAGCGTTGTGGCCTTTGCCTTACCCGTTGCAGGGTTTGAAACCGAAACTGTGCTGATAGAAAACATTGATCGTCTGAATGCGCGCCGGCTGATCGAACGGCTTGTGCATTCAAGACAGGCCCTTGCGCGGAGGGCCGGAACGATGGAGCAGGAATTTGCCATTCTGATGGCCGATGGGCTGTCTGGGCAAGAAGATGCGCTGGTGGCGGCGATTGCAGGTGGGCTTGGCCCAATGCCGGTTTTTGGCGGATCAGCGGGGGATGGAGAACGGTTTCGCAATGCGCAGGTGTCGTTGGATGGCCGGGTATCGGAGCGCGCGGCGATTGTGACATTGGTCCGATCCAGCTGCCCGGTGCGGATCTTCTCTTTGGATCATATGCGCCCGTCAAAACAGCGCATGGTCGTGACACGCGCAGATACCGCGGCGCGGGCGGCGCTGCGGATAAATGACGAACCCGCAGCGCGTGAATATGCCCGCCAGCTTGGCATGACGGTGTCCGAGCTGACGTCATTCACCTTTGCGTCCCGACCGTTATTGGTGCAGGCAGGGGGGCGCCATCATGCCCGTGCAATCCGGGAGGTTGGGCCGGATGAATCGCTGATCTTTTTCGCAGTGATCGACGAAGGGCTGATCCTGACCCTGTCAGAGCCCCAGGATATGGCCGCACATCTAGAATCCGAACTGACACGGTTGTCGCGCCCGGTGCCGCCGACCGCGATCTTGGGATTTGATTGTATTTTCCGCAGGATAGAGGCCGAAGGCCGGCAAAAATCCCGCGAAGTGTCCGAAATTTTAGCCCATCACAATGTTCGAGGTTTTTCCACCTATGGCGAACAGATCGGCGCGATGCATGTCAACCAAACCCTGACCGGCATCGCCTTTTACCCGCCTGAGCAGGAGGCATAATGCAATTTCGCAATGAGCTGATGCGGTCTTTTCTGGCCCCTGAAGACAGTCTGGAACGACAAAACGAAAAGCTGCTGGCGATTGCCAGCTCGCTGATCCGGCATTCGGAATCGCTCTCAACCGAAGGGGCAGAGGGCTACGCACAGTTTCAGCGCGCTGCGATGCTGGAAGAACAGGTGCGCGAACGCACCCGCGATCTGGAACGCGCGCTTGATCTGCTTAACGCGTCCAACGCCCGACTTGCCGATGCATCGCGTGAAACGGAAACAGCGCGACAGAACCTGGCCTCTGCGATTGAAACGGTGCGCGAAGGCTTTGCCTTATTTGATGCCAATGACGTGCTGGTGATGTGCAATTCGCGCTTTAATGCCTTGCTGACCGACGTGCGCGCACAATTACAACCGGGCCTCAGCTTTGCGGCCTATCTGCAATGCGTGTCGCAATCGGATTTCTTGCATATGCCTGAAGGGATGTCGCGCGCTGATTGGGTGGATATGCGCAAACGCCGCCATGAAGAGCATCATTTCATCTTCAATCAGCATATGGGCGATGATCGCTGGATTCAGGTCTCGGAACATCGCACCCAAGACGGCGGCACGGTGATCTTGCAAACCGAGGTCACGGATCTTTTGCGCCGGGAACGCGAAGAGCGTGGTCGGCTGCTCGATGATCAGGCCAAGATCTTGCGCGCTACATTGGAACATTTGAAATTGGGCGTCTGTATTTTTGATGCCCGGTTGCAATTGCTGGGTTGGAATGCGCTCCTGTCGGATTTCTTGCTGCTGCCGCGCAACCGGTTGCGGATGGGGATGCATTTTGATGCGTTGCTGGAGCAGGTGCGCGATCAATTCGTCTTTCCGCATGGCCTATCGGCCTATCGGTTGGCAGATTGGGTGCGCCGCGTGCGCCGGCGCGATAATTTCCAGATGGAAGTCAGCCGCGAAGGCGGTCAAATTTACGAAATCTTCGCACAAGAGCTGCCTGACGGCGGCTTTGTCATGTCGCTTTCCGATGTCACGTCTGAACGTCATGCGATGATGGAACTGTCGCGCGCCAAAGACACGCTGGAGGCACGCGTTCTGGACCGCACATTAGAGCTGGAAGATGCGCTGGCCCGGGCCGAACGCGCCAATGCGTCCCGGGCGCGCTTCGTGGCAGCCGCCAGTCATGATCTGTTGCAGCCGCTTTCCGCCGCCAAGCTTTATATGGCTTCCCTGTCTGATGAGGTCACAAGTCCGCAGGCCGCCACAACATTGGAAAAGGCGCAAAATGCGCTTGGCTCGGTCGAAGGGATTTTGGGCGCATTGCTCGATATTTCGCGCCTTGAATCGGGTAAGGTTTCGGTAGAACCCGGCCCTGTCGCCCTGGCGCCGATGCTGGCGGCATTGCGCGATGAATTCACCCCCATCGCACGGCTTAAAGGGTTGCAACTATGCGTAAAACCATGTGACGAGGTGGTTGTTTCTGATCGCAGCTATCTGCGCCGGATCTTGCAAAACCTGATCTCAAACGCAATTCGCTACACCCAGACCGGGCGCATTCTTGTGGTGTTGCGCAAACGTGCCGGGCGGCTGACGTTGCAGGTACGTGATAGTGGCCCCGGCATTGCCGAAGAGGACCAAGACCTGATTTTCCGCGAATTTCACCGGGTCAATGCCCGCGCCTCCGCGTCCGAGGGGATGGGGCTGGGTCTTGCCATTGTTGAACGCGCGGCGGCCGTGCTGAACCACCCACTGGAATTGCGTTCCGCGCCCGGGCGGGGCTCCACATTCAGCGTGGGTCTGCAGCCTGCACCACGTCTGCCCGCTGTTCCCTTTGATGACATCGGCCACCCCCCATCAACCGAGCCGCAAACCCATGATCGTACCGTGCTTTTGGTGGAAAATGATTCCGACCTGTCGCGCGCGATGGTACAGCTCCTAGAGAAATGGGGGCTTGATGTGTTCGATGTCCCCTCCGCCGAAGACGCGCTGGAGCTGCTTAGCGAAACTGGAATCGAGCCAGATTTCTATCTCGTCGATTATCAGCTGGGCGATGGGATGGATGGTATCGAACTGATCTTGAAACTGCGCGTGACGATGGGGGATGTCAGTGTGCGTCTGGTCACCGCCAACCGCAGCGAGGCTCTGCACCTTCTGGCGGCCACCCATCAGATCAATGTACTACATAAACCGATCCCAGCGGATGATTTGTCGCGTTTCTTGTCAGGCCAAGGATAATACAGGGATTATTCGGTTCAATCACCACCTTGGGTCTTGCACGGCCTGCCGTGCTGGGGTCTTGATAGGGTTCACCGCCTTAGCACAAGACTTGCCCATGGATATTACAGCCTCTCCCCTCACCGCCACCGCATTCGCACCTTTTGGCGATGTGTTAGAGGTCCGCGGCGATCCCGATAAAATCATCAATCAGGGGAAATGTGGCCGGTTTCATGATCTCGCGCAGCTCAGCGCGCAAGACGGCCGCCTCGGAATTTCTTTGTTCAAAGCCGATGCGCGCAGCCTGCCGTACAGCTGCACTTTGCTCGAACGCCATCCCAATGGCAGTCAGGCCTTTATCCCCATGAGCAATGACCCATTCTTGATCATCGTCGCCCCTGACAGTGCAAACACTCCCGGCACGCCGCAGGCTTTCCTCACCAATGGCCATCAAGCGATTAACTTTCACCGCAATATCTGGCACGGCGTGCTGACCCCGCTTGCCGACCCTGGCCTTTTTGCCGTGGTCGACAGGATTGGCGCTGGCCCAAATCTAGAGGAATATCCCATCGCGCCCGTTCACATCCATGCGTGACATACCTCCACCCCGTTGACCTAGTCCCAATTCGCCATAACTTGAACGAAAGTTCACAACAGTTTCATCTTGCATGAAATATCCCGGGGACGCCTCCCATTCGGGAGGCGGGGGCAGAGCCCCTCTTTCCCACGCTCCCCGCGTGAAAGGACATTGTATGACGCCCAAACGGATAAACCTGGCCCTGCAAGGCGGTGGCGCACATGGCGCTTTCACATGGGGCGTTCTTGATCGATTTCTGGAAGAAGACGGGTTAGAGATTGCTGCGGTCTCAGGCACATCCGCCGGCGCACTCAATGGCGCTGCGCTGAAATCGGGGCTGGCCAAAGGGGCAGGGCACATCGGGCGCGAGGCAGCAAAGGAAAATCTGGATTGGCTTTGGTCCCAAGTGTCCGAGGTCAACGACCTCAGGCTCAGCCGCTGGGTCTCTTCGCTTTTTCCTGTTCCCGATACGATAAACCGCTGGGTCGAAGCCTTCACCCCTGCGGCAATGGTTGAACAATGGACGCGTCTTGTGTCCCCCTATGACACCGGTCCATTCTACACCAACCCCCTAGAGCGGATCGTGAACCGGTTTGAATATAACGATATTTGCGCACAAGATGGCCCGGCGTTTTTCGTTTCTGCTACCAATGTGCGCAGTGGTAAAATCCGTGTCTTTGCGGGGGACGAGGTCACGCCACAGGCAATCCTGGCCTCCGCCTGTTTGCCCAATCTGTTTCGTGCGATCGAATTCGAGGATCCAAAAACTGGCAAGCTAGAGGCATTTTGGGATGGCGGCTACACCGGCAATCCTGCGTTGTTCCCATTGTTTGAGCCGCAATTCCCGCGTGATGTGGTTATCGTCAATATCAACCCGCTTCTGCGTGATGACGTGCCCCACACTCCCGATCAGATCGAAGAGCGGATCAATGAAATCTCGTTCAACTCTTCATTGCTGCGGGAATTGCGCGCCATTCAATTCGTACGTGATCTGATTTCTAAAAAACGTCTGCCTGAAGGATCTATGAAGGATGTGCTGATCCATATGGTGGCAGATGACAAGGTGATGCTGGAATTGGGGGCTGCGTCAAAGGTAACGCCGGGCAAGGGTACGCTGGCCATGCTGAAACAGGCTGGACGGGTTGCGGCACAAACTTTCCTGGACAATTCAGGTGGAGATCTGGGCCACCGGTCTTCTGTCGATCTGCGAACGTTGTTTCAGTAAGTGCAAGCTTGTGGCTGAACTGCTTTGTTCCTTTCACGCAGCCGCATTTAGCGCGCTGCGCGCAAGGAGGCAGGCGCGGTGCCGGGCGATTTGGTTTTATCCGCCGGATAGACCAAACCGGCCGAGATGATCAGCTTGGCGGCATCTTCTACCGACATGTCCAGATAGGTGATCTGCGAGCGTGGAACGAACAGCAAAAAACCAGAGGTCGGATTAGGTGTTGTGGGCAGGAACACCGAAATTAGCGGATCATCGGCATCGCCTTGCGCGGCAATTTCCCCTTTGGCGGTGGAAGAAATGAACGCAATGGCCTGTAGCCCGGGCCGTGGATATTCGATCATACAGGCGCGGTCAAATTTGTCTTCGCCTTGAGAAAATACCGTTTCTGCAATCTGCTTGATGCCGGAATAGATTGAACGCACGATGGGCATTCGGTCCACGATCGCCTCGCCCATACGCAGCAAGGCGCGGCCAAAGAATCCTTTGGCCAGCCAGCCAACGATCAGCGTAAACAGCAAAAAAATCAGCACACCGATGCCGCGCAGGTTCACGCCGATATAATGCTCTGGCCGCAATTCATGTGGGACCATTGGCAAGACCCAGCCATCGACCCAACCGGCGACCGTCCAAATCAAATAGGCGGTCAATCCAATCGGGGCCACGACGACCAGTCCGGTCAAAAATGAGGCCCGCAGCGCCGCAAACGGACGGCGGCGGGTGGACGGTGGCTGATCGGTCATACGCAATGGTCCGGAGGTAAGGGGCGGTTGCCTTGTAGTTAGGCAGACAACGCGCCGGTCACAATATCTACTACGCCGATTGCGTGACGAATTGTGTGGCAATTTGGGATGCCAGCCGCGCATTGTTCAACACCAGGGCGATATTTGCCTCAAGCGAGCGCCCTTCGGTCAGTTCAAAAATCCGCTGCAGCAAGAAAGGCGTGACCTCTTTCGCGGCGATCTTTGCTTCTTGTGCCTCTGTCAGCGCCTGTTCAATCACTGGGGTGATGACCTGGCTGGGGATTTCAAATTCGACAGGGATCGGATTGGCGACCAGCTGGCCACCGGTCAGGCCCATTTGTGCGCGCATCAAGCCCGCCGCGGCGATCTCTGCTGCGGTATCGGCGCGCAGCGGCGCTTTCAAACCGCTTTGGCGCGACCAAAACGCCGGTAGCTCATCTTGACCATAGGCAAAGACAGGCACACCGGAGGTTTCCAGAACCTCAAATGTTTTCGGCAAATCAAGGATGGCTTTTGCCCCCGCAGCAACCACGGTTACGGGGGTCTGGCCCAGCTCCGCCAGATCGGCGGAAATGTCGAAACTGTCTTCGGCACCACGATGCACGCCGCCGATCCCGCCGGTGGCAAATGTGCGAATGCCCGCCAGAGATGCGCAGATCATTGTTGCAGCCACCGTGGTGGCGCCAAAGGCCCCACGCGCCAGACACACGGGCAAATCCGCGCGGCTGACTTTCATCACGTCTTTCGCCTGTGCCAGACGATCCAGATCCGCGTCATTCAAACCGATATGGATCACCCCATCCATCACGGCGATAGTTGCAGGCACTGCACCGGCGGCGCGGATCTCGGCCTCAACCCGGCGGGCGGTTTCAATATTTTGCGGAAAAGGCATGCCATGCGTGATGATCGTGGATTCCAGCGCAACAACGGGCTGGCGGGTATCCAAAGCGGTTTGGACCTCGGCTGTCATGCAAAGGGGCAGGGTGGTCATGCGGGAATATCTCCTGAGACGTGCCGGGCTGCGGCAGTTAGGGCGGCATCAAGCGCGTCTTGACGTGACGCAGATCGGCGTTCAGCGACCAGATGGGCCGCAAGAAACGTATCACCTGCTCCGGTCACGCGTGTGACCAGAACCTGTGGCGGTTGGCGTTGTAGAACCGGTTGTCCGGCCATTGCGTCGGCTGCGGCGTCACCGCCTGCGGTGACAAGCACGCGCTGTGCCCCGCGTTCCAGCAGCGCATGCGCGGCGGTTGCAGCATCGGTAAACTGCGACTGGCATAAAATACCAGCTTCTTCCAAATTCACATAAAGCGTTGCACCGTGATGTCCCAACAAGGGGCGCAGGCGCTCTGCCTTGCCTGGGCTGGCAGGCGCAACCCGCAGATCGGCCTTGGCAAAGGCGGGGGCGCGCGCGATCTCGCTTAGCAACTGCTCGGTCAGATTGCCGTCCAGCGCGATACAGCCGGTCCAGGGCGCATCGCTGTGACCCAAGCGCCCATCGTATAATGGGCGCAGAATTTTATCACCCGCGGCCTCAAGTGAATGTGCATCTGCCACGGCAGCCACCAAACCATTCGCCCCTTCAATCGCCATATAACGATCGGTCGGCAGATCTCTGGACCGGTAAAGATAGTCGCAATTGATGCCCAGACGCTGTGCATCGGCGATCAATTCATCGCCTTGGGTGTCGGATCCGACGGCGGTCAGAACCGCGGGTGTCAAGCCAAAGCGGCGCAGCACCATGGCGATATTCATAGCAACGCCGCCCGGAATGCGGGTGATCCGCCCGGGCACATCCGCACCCATGCGCACATGCACCGGTGCACGTCCGATAATGTCCCACAGCACCGAACCAATGCATAAGATATCAGAATGTGCCAAACCAAGCCCTCACATTACAGGTGACATCGCGGCGAGTCGCATGCCGCGCTATCTTTTCACATTCTACAGACGATTTGACCAGTCGAACAAAAATATCCGCGTATGTCCTGTGTTCCAGCCAAGTAAGGCGCGCAATTGCCTTATAGAACGGACCAAACAGATCCGGCTGGCGTTTTTGTGAAGTTCATCCTTGTGCGGTTTGGTTTTTCCGGTTATGAGGCGCGCACTTCACAGGCGAAGGCGGGCCTACCGGGGAGACATCCCGGACAGGTCCACCGGTTGGGACGGGCGTTTGCCCGGATCTCGAAACCTTCGCTCAGGCGCAAACCGGAAAAGGAAATGGACATGGCGCTTCCCGATTTTTCAATGCGTCAGCTGCTAGAAGCTGGCGTTCACTTTGGTCACCAAACTCAGCGTTGGAACCCCCGTATGGGCGAGTTCATCTACGGTGAGCGTAACGGCATCCACATCATGGATTTGACCCAAACCGTTCCGATGTTGGACGCGGCTTTGCAGGTTGTTCGTGACACCGTTGCAAAAGGCGGCCGTGTGTTGTTCGTCGGCACCAAGCGTCAGGCTGCAAAACCTGTCGCAGATGCTGCAGAAAAATGCGCACAGTATTACATGAACCACCGTTGGTTGGGTGGCACGCTGACCAACTGGAAAACTGTTTCCCAGTCGATCCAGCGTTTGAACGCCATTGACGAGCAGCTTGGCGCAGGCGCAGAAGGCCTGACCAAGAAAGAGCGTCTGGGCATGGAACGCGAGCAGACAAAACTGCAAGCATCGCTGGGCGGTATCCGCGAAATGGGCGGCCTGCCAGACCTGCTGTTCGTCATCGACGTGAAAAAAGAAGATCTGGCGATCCTTGAAGCGAAAAAGCTGGGTATCCCGGTTGTTGGCGTTGTTGACACGAACTGCTCGCCCAAAGGGATTGATTACATCATTCCTGGCAACGATGACGCGGCCCGCGCCATCACGCTGTATTGTGACCTGGTGTCGCGCGCGGCACTCGACGGTATGACCGCACAGATGGGCGCCGCTGGCGTTGATCTGGGTGCATTGGAAGATGTTCCAATGGAAGACGCCGTCGCAGAAGCCGAAGCCGAAGCGTAAGTTTCGTCATTAAAATGACATCGGGCGGGGGTAACCCCGCCCTGACACAATTTGACAGGAGATCCGACCATGGCGATCACCGCAGCAATGGTGAAAGAACTGCGCGAAAGCACTGGCGCAGGCATGATGGACGCGAAAAAAGCGCTGACCGAAACCGATGGTGATATGGAAGCCGCTGTTGATTGGCTGCGTACCAAAGGTTTGGCGAAAGCGGCCAAGAAATCGGGCCGTGTGGCTGCCGAAGGTCTTGTTGCTGTTGCCGTAGAGGCAGGCAAAGGCGTTGCCGTTGAGGTGAACTCGGAAACCGACTTTGTTGGTAAAAACGCCGAATTCCAAGCGATGGTGTCGGGTATTGCAACAACGGCTTTGACGGTCGACACGGTTGAAGCGTTGAATGACGCCGAAATCAACGGCAAGAAAGTGTCCGAAGTTGTCACCAACGCGATTGCGAAAATCGGTGAGAACATGACGATCCGCCGTATGCAATCGGTTACTGGTGACACGGTTGTGTCTTATGTCCACAATGCTGCGGCAGAGGGCATGGGCAAGATCGGTGTTCTGGTTGCACTGAAAGGCGACAACGAGGCCCTGGGTAAACAGATCGCGATGCATATCGCGGCGACAAACCCGGCATCGCTGTCGGAAGCTGATCTTGATCAATCCATCGTTGAAAAAGAAAAGCAAGTGCAGATTGATATCGCAAAAGAATCCGGCAAGCCGGATGCTGTGATTGACAAGATGATCGTCGGCCGCATGAAGAAATTCCTGCAAGAGATCACGCTGGTCAACCAAGCATTCGTCATCAACCCGGATGTGACCGTTGGTCAGGCCGCGAAAGATGCTGGCGTTGAGATTCTGTCCTTTGCACGCGTCGAAGTCGGCGAAGGCATAGAAAAGAAAGAAGAAGATTTCGCAGCCGAGGTCGCAAAGACCGCAGCTGGCGCATAATTTTCTGCCAGAAATTTACGAATTGGGCGTCATCTTCGGATGGCGCCTTTTTCATGATCTGACATCATATTCTGACACGGGGACCAGATAGGATGCTACGGCGAATTTATACGAAGTAAACTTCATATCGCATATGAAGTTAGGCGCTTAAGGCGCCACATTTAAATGATATTCTGTTGTTTTGAAATTAGGATGGTGGGCGGTGAGGGGCTCGAACCCCCGACATTTTCGGTGTAAACGAAACGCTCTACCAACTGAGCTAACCGCCCCCATCGCGGGATCTAATATGGCGAGAACGCAGTAAGGGCAAGCCCAAAAATCAAATTTTTCTAAGGTTTTTTTGGATCATGATACCGGGGGTGACAACCGGTGTAATTCCATCTTGAATTTTCGCAGATACGGGCGGGTGGTCAGACCAGAACGTCGCTTTGGGTGATATGATATCGGCGTTCCATATGCGCGGTCGATTGACCCCATGGGCTGTTGTGGGTGCGTTGTTGATGGGCTTGAAAGCTTGCCTCATCCAGAAAGCTTTCGGTGACGCGAAACTGCAGCGGTGCGTCCGGCATTTGCGTGACCTCAAACATCAAGCAGCCCGGCTCTGCCAATGTCGCGCGGATATGGTCGGGCAACATCACGCGCACGCGGGCAGCATCTTCCTTGGTCTGACAAATCAATATGCCGCTAAGGTGGACGGGCATGAGAAGTCCTGTGGTTGGCTGCGTTTCAATGCCAAGCCTAACACCAGCCGTGATTGTGCCACAAGGCGGGCGTCAAAGCCGGGGGCGATCACAATCGATTCCGGCATTTGCTGCGCTGCTGTTGCCACTGTTTTTACATCGCGGGTGATGTGGAACAGATCCACGTGAATGGCAGGTGTGGTTTTGCAATAGATCAGTGCGCTGTGCCCGGTTGCGGTTTGGGCGGACAGGCGCAGGGCTTCCATCCCCGGAATATAAAGCGTTGGCTGTGCCTGTAGCGTCAGACCGGCGATCGCGCGCCCAGCCTCTGATCCGTGCGAAAGCGCGGGCAGTAGATTTGTGCCTGTGTTGCGTGGCATATAGCGGGCATAGAACCGGAGATAGCTGCGCAGCGTTGCAAGCTGCGAATACAGATCGCAATCAATCGGCAGTCGTGTAGGGTTGGGGCGTTTATCGCGTAGGTCATTGATACTGTAAGACAGTTGGCGCAGAAGCGATTTGAAGCCGTCTTCGGCCAAGTGGTTTTGCAGCGGGCCATAGGCCGCTTCCACTGCGCGCAGCCCGTTACAAAACCCTGCAAGCGATATTGCCTTCAACTGGGTGTCCCCGAAGGCATTAAAATCACCATCCATATGTGTTTCTCCTACCCCTGTGCATTGCGTGCAGATGTGATTTTTAATGTTGGCGCGCCAAAGCATTAAAACTTGGTTAATGGGAGAGGAGGCTAAGCGGTTGGCAACTTAAAGTTGCATCTTGATGCCGTTATTTAATCGAAAACTGTAGCTGTGGTGGATTTTCGGGCGATCGGGCGACGCAGTGGAAGCGAAGGGGCCCGCTGGCCCAGCCCGGACAGTTGATACAGCCCGACAGTCAAGCACACGGACAGCAAGGCGGCAAAGATCACATCGCTTGCGAAATGGCCACCAAATGCGACGCGCAGGGCTGATCCAAACACGGCAATGGCGACGGTCGCGCAGATTGCAGGCAGGCGAAGGCGCGGAGCCAAGGCCGGGACCACAAGTAAAATCACCAAAGTGCCAACAGTGAAAAGCGCGCTTGCCTCGCCTGATACAAAGCTACAGCTGCCGTGACATTGATCGGCCAATTGCAGCGGCGGTGTGAAAGATGCACCACCGCCATATTCCGTGATATTGCGCGGACGTGCACGGCCCCAATGATGTTTCAGGCCAAGGTTTACGATCAGCCCCGGAACGGCGATGTAGCAGCCGATCATAAAGCCCAAAACCGATTGCCGAACGCGTTGCACCCTGGGCCAGATCATACCAGCGATCCACCACATCAGCAGACAGGTCATCACGCCATCGGTCAGGGCAATCATGGTGGCGCGCACGGCTTTCCAATACGGGTTGAATTGAATGGCAAACGGATGTTGGGCGGAAACGAACATCGCATTGATCGTAAGGTCCAGCCGTGGAAAGGCGCTAAAGAGGGCAACGAAGATCAAGGTCAGATACAGGCTGACCCAAATTACATTGCGGCATTGCGCGGAGGTGGCTTGCCATTTGCCAAAGCGGCTGGCGTGACCATCTTGCAGATCGGCTTGGCAGGGATTTTGGGAGTCAGGCGAAAATTTCTTAAATAAGATCAAAACGATCCCTCCAGTAAGGCCGCAACACCACGCGGCGCTATGCATAGGGGGAAGATCGCGTTTGTGTTTGTCGCTTGCTTCGCAGAGGTTTTAAATTGTTGTAATATTTGGCCAGATCACCAAAAATCTTGCGGGTGATCTGCCGTCGCCGGCCCGTGTCAGTTTGTAAAAGCCGGCACGGGCCGTGGCATTAGGGCAGGGTGATCACTGGGATCTTGAGGTCCGCACCCGACTGATCAGATTGCTGATTAACAAAGGCAGTGATCGCAGATCTGGCGGATATGGATTTCTCCGGGTCCAGGCCGCGATCTATGCGTAGATTGGCCAACCATAAACGCTGACCTTGTGGTGTGACACGTGTGCTGCGCCATAGCCGCAAATGTTGCGCCATCGCGTGCGCCGACTGATCTTGTCCGCTATCCGTGGCGGGGCGGGTGAAAATCATATCATTTGGCACGCCCGACCAAAACAGCGGCACGGCGGATGGTTGCGCACGGGCGCGGTTCAACAGGCGCGTTGCACCAATATCCAACAACTGCATTGGTGACATCTGTGGAACTTTGGTCCAGCCCTGCTTTTGCAGCGCGTCCTGCAGGGTTTTCGCATCGGGTGAAAGGATCACAAAAGAGAGCTTGGCGTCGATCTCTCCGGTGATATCGGTCACCGCTGTGGGCAGATCGGCCGTTGCAAACTTATCCAGGGGCTGCGCGATCTGACTATCTGCACCGGCGACAGGGGCCAGATTGCGCGGATGATCATATTGCACGACCCGCAGCAAGGCCAAACCGACAAGCACCGCACAAAGGCCTGCCGTCATGCGTTGCAGCTTCGGGCGCGCGGGTCGCGCAATATGGGTGCGATAGGACCATTCCGCAAAGGTAACTCCGGCCAGCATCGCCAAGGCGCCGATGATCCAGCCCCCTAGAACGTCACTTAGGTAATGTTCGACCAGATAGATCCGGCTGCCACCAATCCCCGCTGCCATCACACAGGCTAGCCATGTGGCCACCAATGGCCCAAGCCGTCCAATCCGCCACAGCGCATAGGCCAGCATGCCCCAAAACGCGATAGAGATCGCCGCATGGCCCGAAGGGAAGCTGCCTGAGGTTTCTGTGAAATAACCATAGAGCGAGCGTGGCCGTCCGAAGGCCGCCTTCAGCGTGGCAACCACCATGATATCTGTGATCAAGGCCACCACAATTCCCAAACACAGATCGCGCCGTCCCAACGCCCAAAATGCGGCCAATGCGGCAGCGGCAAAACAAGCGATGGCACGCGGGTCACCCAATGCCGTCAGATGCGAAAATGCGGTCAGCAGTGCCGGGCTCCAGACTACATGCAATATCGCCGCCAGTCGCATATCCAGCCCCACAATCGGGGCAGAGCGCAGCACATCAAAGCTGAGGACGAACATGGTGATCAGCAATGCGCTTGCCGCGCAGATCAACACCGTGGCGGGCCATCCTGATAGGACAGTGCGATCAAAGCGGCGCGCGAGTGCTGATGTGATTTTGGGATGGTGGGCCAGCCAAGTCGCAGCCTTTGGATGGGCCAGCACCGCCGCGATGACACGTTGGGTCAACTGCCCCAAGAATGGCAAATAGCGTTCCACCCGCCGCGCGATCAGGAAGAACACACCGATGATCAATGCAATGCCGGCGCTGACCAGGACCTCTTTCGTTAAATCCGGGCTTAGCCTGCGGAGGATATTAGCAACGCTATATCCAATGGACACATGCACCAGCGCGAAAGGGAATGCGCTGAGAAAGTTCCAGATCCGAAACAGGCGCGGTGGCATGTTGGCCAGCGCAGCGGCCAATGGGGCCAGCGATGACACGGGACCCAAGAACCGCCCGAATACCAGCGCCAACCCGCCATAGCGTGCAAACAGCCGCTCTGCCTTGGTATAGGCGCGGCTGCCCTGAAAACTGCGCATATGCCGACCATGACCAATTGCACGTCCCAAGGCAAATGTGGCTTCACCGCCCAATATGGCACCAAAGGCCACAAACCAGACCAGATCAAAGAAATCCAGTAGCCCTTGATGGACCAGCACACCGCCTGCATCGACAATCAGTGTGCCTGGGAAAAAGACACCAGTGGGGGCAAATGCCTCTAATGCAGCGCAGGCCCCGATGATCCAATACCCAACCACGCCCAAGGACGATAGGGCAGGAAGAACTTGGCTGAGAATTGTGGTCATAAAATGGGCCTCTTACATATCGATACTGTGCCAGATTTGGCACTGACACCCCTACATAGGGTGCACAGGACCGAGTTTGTGGCTTTCTTACAAATTCGTAACATCGGCGCAATTGACGGCACGGTCGCCTGTGGCACATCACAGACCACAGCCAAAGGACAATGCGATGAAGATCTTGATTGCAGAAGATGATGTAGAAACCGGCGACTATCTAAGTCGTAGCTTGATAACCGAGGGCCATAGCGTTGATCTGTTCAAAAATGGCCGTGAGGCGCTGACACAAGGCACGATGCAAACCTATGATCTGCTGATCCTTGATCGGATGATGCCGGGCTTGGATGGGCTATCGATCCTCAAGGCGTTGCGCACCGCACAAATTCATACGCCGGCGATTTTGCTGACAGCAATGGGCAGTGTGGAAGACAAAGTGGCCGGGTTGCGGGCGGGCGCGGATGATTACATGGTCAAACCCTTCGCATTCGTGGAGCTTCTGGCACGTATTGACACGATCGCACGCAGACCCGCGCTGAAAGATGAGGTGACAGAAATCACCCTAGGGGAGATCAGGTTGGATCTTCTAACCCGGGAGGTTTGGCGCGATGGCCAACGTATCGATCTGCAACCACGCGAATTTATGCTGTTGCGTCATTTTATGGAGCGTCCGGGCCGCGTGCAAACCCGCACGATTTTACTGGAATCTATTTGGGATGTGCATTTTGATCCCAAAACCAGCGTTGTAGAAACCCATATCAGCCGGTTACGTGGCAAGATCGACAAACCATTCAAAACCCAATATCTGCGAACATTGCACGGCGTTGGATATGTGTTTCAACCCTAGGGAACGCACAGATGTTTCGTAATATTTCCTCCTCTATTCGCTTGGCGATCGGTGTGTCGGCCGTGTTCACGCTGGCGGCGTGTTTGGCGGGTGTGCTGTCCTATGTTTTGCAATCGCAAGAGATGGGTGAAAGGCTGCGCACCGATGTCACCCATAGCCTAGAAAGTCTGTTGCAGATTGAGGGGCAAGGCGATTTGCAAGATGTGCGCGACCAGGCCAATGCTATGGCGGATGCATCCAAGGATGGTTCTGTTCTGGTGGGATATCTGGATCAGGACGGCGCGATTTTGGCGGGGAATTTTGCCCCCAGGCATTTGGATGAGGGGGCGCGCTGGCTGACGCCTGCTGATGCGCCCGCCAAGCATCGTGACGACGATGAACCACATGCATATTGGGTGGAAATGGCGCAGGTGGACAGCGGGTGGCTGGTGGTGGCCCGTGACAATGAATGGATGGTGGAAACGCAAGAGATCTTGTTCAGTTCAATGTCGGTCGGGCTGGGACTGGCGTTGTTGCTGTCAATTGGCATCGCGTTGTGGATTGCCAAACGCACAGATCGCCGTATCGCGCGGATGGAACAGGTGTTGGAAACCGTTGGACGCGGCGATCACGCTTTGCGTATAGGCGAAGATGGCCACGACGATTTGGCGCGCTTGGCAGGCCAAATGGATGCCACATTAGAGCAGCTAGAAACAGGGATAACCGCGATCCGGCAAGTGTCGACCGATGTCGCCCATGACCTGCGGGCGCCGCTGTCGCGGTTACGCCTAAAGCTAGAGCCGCTGGCACTGGATTTTAACCTTAGCGATGCGCAACGGCAATCGGTGGGGGCGGCGTTGGCAGAGCTGGATGGGATCTCTGCAACATTTGATGCGATCTTGCGCTTATCGCGGCTGCAAGCAGGGATGGTTGAGCTGTGCGCGAAACCTGTGGACCTGACCGCGCTTGCGCAGTCGTTGCATGAGATTTTTATGCCCGTGGCAGAGGATTCAGGCCATCAGCTGGTGTTGGCAGCGTTTGATGGGCCGGTGATGATCGATGCGGATCCGCAGCTCATTCAACAAGCCTGTGTCAATTTGCTGGAAAATGCACTGCGCCATTCGCCCAGCGGAACGGTTGTCACCCTAATGGCCTCGGTCCAACCCGAAGGCGCGGTGCTGGAGGTGCGCGACACCGGACCGGGCATTCCCATCGCACAACGCGAGCGGGTATGCGAACGGTTCGTTCGGCTGGACAAAAGCCGTGGCACAAAGGGCACCGGGCTGGGCTTGGCACTGGTCACCGCGATTGCGCAGATGCATGGCGCGCGGCTGATGTTGCGTGACGGTGGGCCGGGGCTGCGTGCGACATTGCTTTTCCCAAACACCCCGAAACCGTAGCAATGTGCTGGTGGCATTTCGCGCCGCCAGTCCATAAAAAAGGGGGCGCGTAGATGCGTCCCCTTCAATCATTATGGCATTGTCTTTAGTGACGATCAGAACGGGATTTCGTCATCAAAATCCGGGCGGCCACCACCCGATGGGGCCCCACCACCAGAAGAGGATCCGCCGCCATAGCCACCACCGGCGCCGCCATCATCATAGCCGCCCGATGGACCACCGTAAGTGCCGCCGGATGATTGACCACCTGCATAGCCGGTGCCGCTATTGCCACCATCATTGCGACCGCCCAACAGGGTCAGTTCGCTGCGGTAAGGACGCAAAACGACCTCGGTCGAATACCGGTCCTGACCGGATTGATCCTGCCATTTGCGGGTCTCTAATTGGCCCTCAATATAAACAGTGGAGCCTTTGCGTAGATATTGCTCGGCAATTTTCGCCAAGGGTTCTGAGAAAATCGCAACCGAATGCCATTCGGTGCGCTCTTTTCGCTCCCCCGAATTGCGATCGCGCCATGTTTCAGATGTGGCAATGCGCAGGTTACACACCTTGCCGCCGTTCGCGAAAGTGCGCACTTCGGGATCACGGCCCAAATTGCCCACAATGATGACTTTGTTGACACTACCTGCCATGTGACCTCCGATAATTCCTGTCCCAAGGTCTGATTCTGACCGGGGTTTGGCTTCTATAAACCAGCACCAGCGTGGAGGATAGGGCGCGCGCCGCTTCAGCTCAACGGTCAGGCGGATTTACCGCATTTCAGGTAAGGATTTATTTGGCTTTGGCGATTATAGTTAATTTTTTATCGGGTCAGGATGGTGGCATATCCCGCCGATAGCGCCCGAATGGTAAAATTGAATGGGTTTTCAGATATTTTTTCTCTGGCTATAGTCCCGACGGTTGGACGAATATTTAGGATAATGGATGCAAAACATCACAGGCACAGCGATTTTGATCGCAGCACTTGGGCTGACATCCGGGCAGGCAACGATGGCCTTTGGCGATGGCCTGTCCCTGTCGGGGGCGTCTTCGTCCAATCGCAGTCAGTTGTTTCGTAATCAGACCCGCTTGTTAGATAGCCGCGCTTCGTCGCAATATTCCAATTCAACCCGGTTGCGGCCAAAATCTGATGTGGCCACATTTGACAACACAGGCGCCATTCCGCGGTATCGTGGAAATTACAAAGGCAAATATTTACCCGTTGCACGGGCCGCAGCCACCAAACATGGCGTCCCACAGGACCTGTTCTTACGGTTGGTGCAACAAGAAAGCGGCTGGAACCCGTCGGCTGTCAGCCATGCCGGGGCACAAGGCTTGGCGCAGCTGATGCCTGCGACAGCGGCGAAGCTGGGTGTTAATCCCAATGATCCGGGTCAGAACCTGGAAGGTGGCGCGCGGTATTTGCGTATGATGTATGATCAGTTCGGGAACTGGCGTCATGCGTTGGCCGCCTATAATGCCGGGCCGGGTGCAGTGCAAAAATATGGTGGCGTTCCACCCTATGCTGAGACAAAAAATTACGTCAAAGTAATTTTGGGCGGCTAAGGCGCAACATTAAGATCGTTCTATAGGGTGTTGGCAAAGCGCATAAATTACGCTTTGCCGAGGGTATGTCACGGAATGATACGCGTGTATTTCGTGCCCGCCAAGGTGGCACCGGCGATCAATCCAGCCTGGCCGAAGACCAATGCAATGACCGGTTCTCGTGATGTCAGCGTATCGGTCCCAAGTGAGCCACCACGATCGGGCAACGCATAGCGCGCATCCGCGCCCATTTGCCAGCCATCGGCGTGACGGAAATCCGACAGGGCTTCTTGTGTCATAAAGAACAAGGCATGGGCATATTGCTGCGCACCAATCTGGAAACCGACGGAGGCAGAGGTGGCCGCGTAGTAATCTACTGTAACATTGTTGATCCGAAGTGCACCGCGCCCGAAGGACCCGCCGATTCCAAAACCTGCCTCTGTCATCAGGGGCATATATAGAACGCCGACGGCCTTGTTGATCAAATCTTGTGTGCCGGGATAGGTGCGAACCAGATAGTTTTCGGTTGCATCCACGCGGGCATCAAGCTGTGCGCCGCCGTTGGATCCAACACCGTTTCCACAGGCCGCCAGCCCAAGGCCGGCCCCACCCATCGCCAAAAGAGTCCGTCGGGAAATCATGTTTACTGCCTCTTGCTCAGATCAACGGCCAGTTAGGTTCTGACCCATTTTCTGTAAGTTTACGGCAGATGGAACCCTTTGTCACCTGCTGATGAATCTATTCAGAAAGTCCAACAAAGACAAGCAGAAACACGCCGATCTTAACCTGCCGCCAAGGCCCGTGCGGCAGCGGGGGCAAAGTAGGTCAAGACCCCATCACACCCGGAACGGCGAAACGCCATTAGACTTTCAAGCATAACTTTTTCATGATCCAGCCAGCCATTTTGTACAGCCGCCATCGCCATCGCATATTCGCCTGAAACCTGATACGCATAAGTAGGAACGCCAAATGCATCTTTGACACGGCGGCAAATATCCAGATAGGGCATGCCGGGTTTGACCATGACCATATCGGCCCCCTCATGCAGATCGCGCGCAACCAGACGCAACGCTTCTTCGGAGTTTCCAGGATCCATCTGATAGGTTTTCTTATCACCCTTAAGTGCGCCAGACGCGCCAACGGCATCGCGAAACGGGCTGTAAAACCCACTAGCGTATTTCGCAGAGTAGCTCAGAATTGACACTTGTCCGTGCCCCTGTGCCTCAAGCGCCGTGCGCATCGCGCCGATACGTCCGTCCATCATATCGGATGGACCCAAAATATCGGCTCCGGCATCAGCCTGTGCGATTGCCATTTTCACAAGACATTCAACGGTTTCGTCGTTGAGAATAATCCCATCTCTTACCAACCCATCGTGCCCATTGGCATTATAGGGATCCAAGGCGATATCAGTCATGATCGCGATTTCAGGCACGCGTTCCTTGATCGCGCGGATCACGCGATTTGTGATGTTGTCAGGGTTCCAGGCTTCTTGGCAGGCCACGGTTTTTACCGAAGGATCGGTAAAGGGGAACAGGCAAAGGGCCGGAATGCCAAGGCTTGCGGCCTCTTCCGCGGCGGCGATCGCGCCGTCCAAAGTGCGCCGAAACACCCCGGGCATGGACGATACCTCTACATCTGCGCCCGGCACGTCAGTGATAAAAATCGGCCAGATCAGATCCTTCACGCTAAGCCGATATTCCTGGGCCAGATCACGCAGTGCGCTTGTCCGGCGCAGGCGACGCATGCGGGTGGTTGGAAACGGCGGAAGGATCGGGGTCATGGCGGCTCTCCACTTGGCTTATTCTGACCTGACATGACCTATAGCCCCAAGGCAATAGGTCCGAAAAGGTCAGAAACGCTTTGTTTGTGGGAAAGATGGTTTTCTCTGCTGTTGTTTGGGCCTATCGTCGCGCAAAATTGAGCTCGGATTTTCCGGGCAACAACAGCCAAAGAGGCCCTGTGTGACGGTAACCGACCTGATCTTTAGCACGATTTCCGTGCGCAGCTTTTCCAGCCTGTGGTATTGGGTGGCGCTTGCAGCGATCTGGTCATCTGTGTCGCATTGGGTGATTGGGGTGCCCTATGATGCAGTGTTACGCGCGCGTCGAAATAAGGACGAAGCCGCTGAAAACCTAGTGCTTTTGGCACGGGTGAATGTGCATCGCTATCGGATGATAGGACAGGATGCAGGGGTGGTTCTGGCGGTGATCGTGCCGTTTGGACTGACCATGCTGGCGGTTTTGGGATTCGGCTATGGCTATGAACTGGCGCAGGCCGTGTTTCTGGTAGCCTTTCCACTTGTGCTTACTATGATAATGACACTGCGCGCAGCCGCCCGAATTTGGCCAGTGATCGAAACATCGGATCCCGAACAAGTGGCGCGTGCCCTGTCGAAGCACCGTCTAAAGGTGCAGGCGATCGGCATTTTCGCTATGTTGGTGACCGCACTTTGGGGAATGTTGTTTAACTTTAAGACGCAATTTGTGATTGGCTTCTGATTGCGCAACGCCAAGGCTTGACACCGGCGGTGCGGTCTTTACCTCCATAACTTATGGAACATTTCCTTCTTTCTGGTGCCCCCGAGGGCTATGACGCAAAACTGTTGGCCCGCGAATTGGCGCGTGGCCAATCGGTTATTCATGTGGCGCGTGACGGGCGCAGGTTGGAGGCGATGCGCGCGGCGTTGGCGTTTTTTGCCCCTGCTGCAGTGGTCCTGGAATTCCCGTCATGGGATTGCTTGCCCTATGACCGGGTGTCGCCCAACCCAGAGATTTCCGCCGCACGCATGGCGACATTGGCCACCTTACAGGCCGGGCTTTCGGGGCCTTTTGTTTTGCTGACGACCCTATCGGCAGCAATGCAGAAAGTGCCTTCTCGTCAGCTGCTTGCGAAGAGTTCCTTCACCGCCAAAGTGGGTGGTCGGATACATGAAGACCAACTGCGGAATTTCTTGGCGCGGATGGGATTTTCGCTTGTTTCAACGGTGCGAGAGCCGGGCGATTATGCCGTGCGTGGTGGTATTATTGACATCTATCCGCCCGGCGAATCCGGTCCGGTGCGTTTGGATCTGTTTGGGGATGTTTTGGATGGGGCGCGTCGATTTGATCCCGCAACACAGCGTACCAATGAAACGCTAAAGATAATTGATCTGGCACCCGTGTCCGAAGTGATTTTGGATGAGGAGTCGATCACACGATTTCGGCAAAATTACCGCATTGAATTTGGTGCAGGCGGTGCCGAAGACCCGCTGTATGAGGCCGTATCTGCCGGGCGTAAACATGCGGGTATGGAGCATTGGCTGGGATTTTTCCAAACCGATCTTGAGACAATTTTTGATTATATGCCAACATCTTCTGTCATGTTGGATGATCAGATCGAACCGCAGCGCGAAGCGCGATGGGTGCAGATCGCAGACCAATATGACACCCGGCGCGAAGCAATGTCCCGCCGCGATCGCGTGGATAGCGTTTATAAACCGGCAGCGCCGAGGTTGATGTATTTGGACACAGCCGCATGGGCTGCGGCATTAAACACCCGGCGTGTTGTCAATCTGCAGGTGCTATCGGCACCACCCGGTCCGGGAATTTTGGATGCGCAGGCGCGGTTGGGACGTAGTTTTGCGCCTGAGCGCCAACAAGAAAACGTAAGCCTTTTCAGTTCATTAAAAGATCATGTTCAGGCCCGGTTGAAGGTTGGACCTGTGGTGATTGCGTCCTGGTCGGAAGGGGCGCGTGAACGGCTTAAAGGCCTGATGGAAGATGAGGGCCTTACGGGCGCACGGTTGATTGGTGACGCGCGCGACATTGGGCCGGGGTTGAACCTAACAATCTGGATGTTGGATCAGGGGTTCGAGGCGCTAGCAAAGGGCGATGATCCCGCGATCACCGTCATCTCAGAACAAGATGTTTTGGGTGATCGGCTGATCCGGAAACCGAAGAAAAAGCGGAAGGCCGACAATTTCCTGACCGAAGCGCAATCACTGTCCCCGGGGGATTTGGTTGTGCATGTCGACCATGGGGTCGGGCGATACAAAGGGCTGCAAACCCTTGAAGCCCAAGGAAAACCATTGGATTGCGTGTTGTTGGAATATGCCGGTGGTGATCGGTTATTCCTACCGGTGGTCAATATCGAATTGCTTAGCCGCTATGGCCATGAAGACGGGCTGTTGGATAAGCTGGGCGGTGGGGCATGGCAGGCGAAGAAGGCCAAGCTGAAAGAACGTATTCGCCAAATTGCGGATAAGTTGATGCGCGTCGCTGCAGAACGATATTTGCGCAAAGCACCGATATTGGAGGTGGAGCATCATGAATGGGAGAGCTTTGCCGCGCGTTTCCCGTATTCGGAAACCGACGACCAGATGGCGGCGATTGACGATGCTATTGGCGATCTGAAGTCGGGCACCCCGATGGACCGCCTGGTGGTTGGCGATGTGGGCTTTGGCAAGACCGAGGTTGCAATGCGCGCCGCCTTTGTAGCGGCCGCTTCTGGTGTGCAGGTTGCAGTCATTGCGCCAACGACGCTTTTGGCGCGGCAACATTACAAGACCTTTGAAGACCGTTTCCGTGGCACGGCAATCAATGTGCGGCCCTTGTCGCGATTTGTCTCGGCGAAAGAGGCATCGGCCACGCGGCAAGGTTTGGCGGACGGGACGGTTGATATCGTGATTGGCACCCATGCTGTGCTGGCAAAGACGGTGCGTTTTGCCAATCTGGGGTTGTTGGTGATTGATGAAGAGCAACATTTTGGGGTGCAGCATAAAGAGCGGCTAAAGCAGATGCGCTCTGACATCCATGTGCTGACATTGACGGCTACGCCCATTCCCAGAACACTTCAACTTTCGCTTACAGGTGTCCGGGATCTCTCGATAATTGGTACACCGCCAGTCGACCGTCTGGCAATCCGCACCTATGTGTCAGAGTTTGATGCAGTGACCATTCGAGAGGCGCTGCTGCGCGAACATTATCGCGGGGGGCAAAGTTTCTACGTTGTTCCGCGCATCACGGACCTGCCCGAGATTGAGAGCTTCCTGCGCGAACACGTGCCAGAGGTCAGTTTTTTGACCGCTCATGGACAGATGGCCGCGGGCGAGTTGGACGATCGGATGAACGCGTTTTACGATGGTAAGTTCGATGTGCTTTTGGCAACAACAATCGTGGAATCTGGTCTGGATATTCCCACGGCGAATACGATGGTGATCCACCGGGCCGACATGTTCGGGCTTAGCCAACTGTATCAGATCCGCGGGCGCGTGGGGCGGTCCAAGATGCGGGCATATTGCTATTTGACGACGAAGCCACGCGCGCCGCTGACCGCGCAGGCCACCAAGCGCTTGCGGTTGCTTGGCAGTATGGACAGCCTTGGTGCTGGATTCAATTTGGCTAGCCATGATATGGACTTACGCGGCGCTGGTAACTTGCTGGGTGAGGAGCAATCAGGCCATGTTAAAGAGGTCGGATATGAGCTGTATCAAGCGATGCTTGAGGAAACGATTGCCAAGCTGAAGTCAGGGGAGCTGGGTGAAGATGTCTCGGATGGTGAATGGTCGCCGCAGATCAATCTGGGCGTCCCAGTCATCATTCCAGAAAGCTATGTCCCGGATCTGGACTTGCGGCTTGGGTTGTATCGGCGTTTGTCCAGCTTGACCACAAAGGTGGAATTGGAAGGCTTTGCCGCAGAGCTGATCGATCGCTTTGGCCAATTGCCAAAAGAAATCAATTCATTGCTGCTTGTTGTTCGCATCAAAGCGATGTGCAAACGTGCGCATATCTCGCGTTTGGATGCGGGTCCCAAAGGGGCAACCGTGCAATTCCATGATGATAAATTCCCCAACCCAGCAGGGTTGGTTGATTATCTGACTGCCGAACGCGATCTGGCGAAGGTGAAGGATAATAAGCTGATTATTCGCCGCGATTGGGCCAGGGATTCTGACAAGGTCAAAGGGGCTTTTGCCATCGCCCGGGATTTGGCAGCCAAGGTGCTGGATGCGAAGAAAGACATGAAAAAGGGCCGGTAACATACCGGCCCTTCGTCGTTTTGTTTCGATCTTATTCTTCTTTTAGTGTGCCGCGCATCAACACATAGGCAACGGCAGAGCAGGTCAGTGTGGTAAAGGCCAATGGCAAGGCCGTGCCATTGAATGCCAGACCGACGGGAGCGGCCAACATCACCGACCCAACGGTTGAGATGGCCGTGATGATCGACGCTGCAAGCCCTGCCATATGGCCCATTTTCTGCATCGCAAGTGCGTTCAAATTGCCGAAGGTCAGGCCGGCCATAGAGAAGATTGACACGAACCATAAAAAGAACACAGCAAACCCCCACCCCGATTGTGGCATGCCTGCAAACATCAACCCAAGTACCAGGATCGAGGCGATGACCTGCATTAGGTAAGAGGCGATGACGATACGGCGCATGCCATACCGAACCACAATTCGTGAGTTCAAGAAGGAGGCAGCACCGGCCAAAAGTGCGCCACCTGCAAACCATTTCGGGAAATTATCGGTGACACCATAGGTTTCATAAAGCTGCTGCGCAGAGCTGAGCGCGGCAAACATTTGCCCAAATCCAAGCGTGATGATGACAATATACAAAAGCACCTGACGATCCGACAGTACCTCTTTCACGCCATTCCACAGCCGCGCAAATTGCAGCGGGCGCCGCTTGTCTGCCGTTAAGGTTTCTGGCTGCCGTAAGAACATCCATGTCACGCCGATCGTACCGAACAAGATGAACGCATAGAACACACCGCGCCATCCGGCGATATCAATGATCACAGCACCGATGGATGGGGCCATTGCCGGAACGATGATAAAGATCATCATGATAATAGAGGTGACCTTCGCCATTTCGCGACCGGCATATTTGTCACGCACCATCGCCATCGGGATGATCCGTGGCGAGGCGGCCCCCAAGCCCTGAATGAAACGTGAAATCAACAACATTTCAAGCGATTGCGCATGGGCGGCGATGAACGAGCCAATCATGTAGATGCCAACCCCATACAAGATCGTCATTTTACGGCCAATCGCATCGGAAATCGGGCCGACGAATAATGTACCGGCGCCCATGCCAAATACGAATGAGGTCAGGACCAGCTGTGCCTTATTTACATCGCCGGGGCTCATTGTGCGGGCGATTTCCGGAAGGGCGGGCAGCATTGCGTCAATGGAAAATGCTACCGTCGCGATTAACGACGCCAGCATAATCGTGAACTCTCTTAGCGAGAGGGACTCGGTATGGACCGGGTCAATATGGTCTGTTTGAGACATCAGGCTTCCAAGAGTCTAAAAGGGATTTTGCAGCAGATAATAGTAAGCTGGCTTATTTGGCCAGTCATACCAGGAAAAAAACAGACAGAACGGTTTAAAACACCAGCACAAGGGTATGTGCAGTGACGCTCAGTCCGATTGTTCTGTGGGCATTAATGTAGTGTATCTTTAGGAGGGCCGGCCAACAGCTCATCAATAACATCTAGCCACAGCTGAGTGGGCTGGGCGCCAGATACAGCGTGAAGATTGCCGATTACATAGGTGGGAACGGCGGTGATGCCGCGTTCACGCGCGTGGGCGTCACGTTGCAAGACGGTATCGCGGTCGGCATCGGTTGCCAATAGGCGCTGCACCGCTTCACGCGACATGCCTGCCTGTGCGGCGATGTCTGTCAGGGTCTTACCATCGCCAATATCGCGCGCTTCTACCCAATGAGCGCGCAGCAGTGCCATCATCACAGGGGTCGCGCATTCCTCTAATCCTGCCCAGTGGACAAGCCGATGCGCGTCCAATGTGTTGGGCTGATGTAATGCGGACATTGGATCGAATTCGATCCCTTCTTCTTGTGTGATTTCAAGAATTTGCGTCATCATCTTTACAGCGCCATCCTGGCCGAATTTGGCCTGCAGGTAATCAGCACGCGACATTCCTTCGCGCGGCAGTGTCGGGTTCAGTTGAAACGGTTGCCAGGCCAATTGGAAGGGATGATCAGGCCGTTTTGCCAAGGCTTTTTCCAACCGCGCCCAACCGATCAGACACCATGGGCAAACGGGATCAGCAAAAATATCAAGTGTGGTCATATCTGTTTCCAATCAGTGGCTTGCGGCCCAATCCTGACGCAGTTTTCGCCGGTCTATCTTCCCGTTTGCATTGCGCGGCAGGGTCAAGATTTGGCGATAGATCCGCGGCTGTTTATAACGTGCCAAGGTTTCTTGTGCATGGGCGATCAAAACAGTCTCGTCAACCCCACCACTGTAGGCCAAGGCGATCACGGTTACACCGGGTTTAACCGGCACTTCAATTGCAGCAATATCACCAATGTCGTCAATGTGTTGGAGCGCGTTCTCAACCTCAATTGGTGACACACGGAACCCGCCTGCATTCATCATATCATCATTGCGGCCAAGATAGTGCACAGCGCCAGCGGCATCCATGCGCGCCATATCCCCAGTGCGAAACCAATCACCGTCGAAGCGGGCAGTGGTCTCGTCTTTTGCACCCCAATATCCAAGAAATAGCCCCGGCTCGTCGCGGTGAATTTGAATTTCACCATCGTTGTCAGATCCTTGCGGTGCAATCCTGACTTTGCGATCTGGCTGAATGAAACCCAATGTATCTTCTGGGGATGGCCGTATGGGAGAACCCGAAATGAATGTCGAACATTCGGACATGCCAAACGCCTCGTGTATCGGCGTTCCGGTGGCATCGTGCCATGCGCTGCGCAGTGCAGTTGGCAATTTTTCTCCAGCTGACAGCCCGTGGCGTAATTTAGGCAAGGCCAAGCTGCTGTGTGCTTTTAATATCTGCCGATAAACACCTGGAACAGCTGCAAAAATCGTGGCGTCTACGCGCTTAAGCAAGAGTGGAATTTGATCTGGACGAACGGCGGCAGATGGGATTAGTGCGGTCGCACCCATCGTCCATGGGTCCAACAATCCCGTGCCCAGAGTATAGGTCCAATTGAACGCACCGGCGTGAAGAAGCCTGTCTGTTTCGCGCAATCCATACCAGCCATCATACATCGCGTGCCGGGCCAAAATGGCGCGGTGTGCGTGGCATACGGCGCGTGGCAAGCCGGCCGACCCGGATGTAAAGATGATATAGGCAAGCCGGTCTGATGAGCCATAGGCATAATCGCAAGGCGGCAGTGCCTCGAACCCGCGCAACTCTTCGGTCGAAATCAGAATTCCGGGCTGGTCGGGCAGGGCGACTCCGTCCTGGGCGACCGTGGCCGTGATATCCAGCTGCTGCGCCATCTTGGTGATTTCTGGTCCGGTCAACTGCGCAGATGTTGGAACCGGAATTATCCCGACGGCGATGGCGCCCAAAAATGCGATAGGAAAATCAGTTGTATTACCAAGACGCAAAAGCACCCTGTCGCCCGGCATCAAACCCGCTGCAAGAAAACCAGCGCCTGCACCGCGTACGGCGGACAATAGGCGACCATATTGCCACCGCTCCGCACCGGAGGGTTTCAGGATCTGTAACGCAGATTTATCTTCCAGATCTACGGCGCGTGCCAAAACATGGGCGGTCAGGTTGAAATGGTCGGACATGGATGGTTCTCCCCTGTCCGACCGGAGTATGCAATGCAGCCTTTACGATCAAGAGGCTTCGCGGCCAACAGGGTTTTCGGCTGCATTGTCGTCGCCAAACGCCGCATCGTCATCATATTCATCTTCGCCCTCGTTCACATATTTTGCGCTATTTTGGAGCGAATGATCGTCATGCGATGGGTCCATCACGACATCGGAGGGGAGTTCGCCGGCCATCCAGTCGCGGATTTCATCGCGCGCATCAATTGGTTCGATCTCTGTGACTTTGGCAATATAGGCGATAAAGGCTTTTTGATCACCATCAACATCGTCCAGGCCGTCAGCATCGGTGCCGTCCCAGCGTTCCAAAATCGCTTCGTAGAAAGCTGACCAATTTTGTTCAATATGCTGCCACTTCATCGTGTAGCCCTCCTTTATATCACGCGCTTCGCTGTCGCGCTGTTCGTGTTGGGCAGGTGAAACGCTGTGCTGCCCGATCTTATGGGAAACTAAGGAGATAGCAGGCAAAAAGTTCCCGCGCTTTGCGACATATTCTAGTGATCATGGCTGTGATGAGGGCAGAAAAAATGCCGCACCCCGAAGGATGCGGCAAGTTCAACAGGGAGGAAGTTTCAACCTGGGCTACCCGCTCGGGTTGAATATGATCTACAATTGCAGCAAATGGTTAAATAGTTATTGTTCGCTCAGGTCGGTGCAATTAACCCGGAATTGAACAAGACAGGGGCAGGAACATGACAGGCGTGTTGAGCGAGAGCGGCATCTTTATCGGCGGCGGTGATGACGGCTATGATGTCGCGCAAAACATGTTGTTGGAATACGCTAATCGTCATGGGTTGATCGCCGGCGCCACCGGCACAGGAAAAACCGTAACATTGCAGATCATGGCCGAGGCATTCTCGGCGGCGGGCGTGCCGGTGTTCATGGCCGATATCAAAGGCGATCTATCAGGTTTGGCCAAAGCTGGCAGTGCCGAAGGAAAGTTGCATGATGCGTTTAACAAAAGGTCACAAACCATTGGTTTTGATCTAAGCTATCGCGCCTTTCCTGTTACATTTTGGGATGTATTCGGGCAGCAAGGCCATCCGGTACGCACCACGATTTCTGAAATGGGTCCGCTGCTTTTGGCGCGGTTGCTAGAGCTGACCGATGCGCAAGAAGGCGTGTTGAATATCGCGTTCCATCTGGCTGATAGTGAAGGTTTGGCACTGTTGGACCTTGGTGACCTACGTGCGATGCTGGTACATGTAGGGGAGCGCGCCGACGAACTGTCGTTGCGCTATGGGAATGTCGATGCGCGCTCTATCGGGGCCATTCAGCGCGCGTTATTAGTGTTGGAAAATCAGGGTGCGGCGGATTTCTTTGGGGAACCGGCGTTGGATCTGATCGACATGATGTCTGTTGATGCGAATGGGCAGGGGCAAATCAACATCCTGGCGGCCAATGTGCTGATGAACAGCCCGCGCCTATATGCAACATTCTTGTTGTGGCTAATGTCTGAATTGTTCGAGACCTTGCCAGAGGTGGGCAACCCCGACAGGCCGAAATTCGTATTTTTCTTTGATGAGGCCCATCTGCTGTTTGAGGACGCGCCCAAAGCATTGTTGAACAAAGTGGAGCAGGTGGCGAGGTTGATCCGGTCCAAAGGTGTGGGGATCTACTTTATCACGCAAAACCCGGCGGATGTGCCTGATGATATCCTGGGGCAGTTGGGCAACCGGGTGCAGCATGCGTTGCGGGCCTTTACTGCGCGTGATCAACGCGATCTGAAACGCGCGGCGGAAAACTATCGGCCCAATCCCCGTTTCGCGACAGAAGATGCGATCAAAGAAGTCGGCACGGGGGAGGCGGTAACATCATTCCTTGAGCGCAAAGGCGTGCCAGGAATGGTTGAACGTACATTGATCCGCCCACCATGTTCACAGTTGGGGCCGATCACTTTGGCAGAGCGCCAGAAGATCATGCAAGACAATGCGATGGGTGCAAAATACAACCTGCGTGTTGATCGCGAATCCGCACAAGAAATCTTGCAAAAACGGGCTGATATGGCCGCAGCAGAGGTTGCGCGTGTTGAACAAGATGCAGCCGAAATGCCCGAGCGTTCGTTAAAGCTACGCGAATTCAACCGCGCGCGCAGGTTTGAGCCCAACACGGTTTCCGCATCAAAGGTCAAAACGAGCAAAAGCCGGAGCAGTCGGTCTGACAGCGTTATGCAGGCTTTTGGCAAAAGTTTCGCCCGACAATTGGGCACGAAAACCGGCCAAGCCTTGGTGCGCGGCGTTTTGGGGTCGCTGTTTAAATCGCGCTGACTCGTCGCATCGAAGTCTAAATTTTTGTCAAATATTTTGCGGGCGAACAGGTCCGTAAAATGCATTTTGCATGGGGCCTTCAGGGCATCCCGATGCAGGCCGTATCACAACTCTTGCGGGTGTTGCGCTTTTATCCACAGGCGCGAACGTTGCGATTTCATTTGTTTAGCGATGATGGCCAAATTCTATCCACAGTTTCTTGTTAATTTTCGGGTAACCAAAGCAACCCACGGCTGATCCCAAGGGGACGCCATTCATGCGATTTTGATCGCTGCCATCAGGAGAGATCCATGACTACAATTCTGACGAAGGAGATACTGCCGACCTGGCTGCCCGGTCACGCACGGTTATATGTTCGTCACATCGATGAGGGCGTGTCGTTACGCGCGCTGGCCCGAGATGAGGGCTGCCATCCCTCCACCATATTACGCCGGATACGCCGGATCGAGGAACAGCGCGATGATCCTTTAGTGGATCAGATGTTGGAAAAACTGCGCCGACCAAATGCGCCAAAACACTCCGCCGGGGCAATGCACAGGCAAGGGGAGCTGGGGCAGGGTGCGCAGATAACGATTACCGAGGCACGACTGCAGCAAGAAGCCCGCCGTATTCTGCGCCGATTGATTGAACCGGGGGCGTTGATGATCGTCGCCACCGATATGGATAAGGCAGTGATTTTGCGCGGCACCGTGCGAATTGCGGTTTTGGAACGCGATGTGGCGCAGGCCTTTGCTGTTCAGGATTGGATCTCGGTCAAACATACGGGCCGCGTTGTCAGCTATGAAATCACGATGGCGGGGCGTGCAGCGCTGAAACGATTGGTTGCCGCGCAAACGCCCGAAGGGACAAAAAAGAGATTTGCCGACCAGCATCGCGCTTTTGATAAGGTATCACCCCAAAAGCCACATGGGCCGCGCAACAACCTGTATGAAAGCCCAATTGGTGTGTTGTCGCGGCGTCGTGACAAAAATGGCGACCCCTTTCTAACACCGGCAATGGTCACCGCGGGCGAACGGCTGCGCGAGGATTTTGAACTGGCGCAGATGGGGCCGCGTGTCACGCAGAATTGGGATCGTTTTTTGACCGTGGGTGATCGCAGTGGCTATAACCCAAATGCGTCGCTTGGTGGCGGGTCAGAACATGCGCGCGAACGGGTTGCTGCGGCGCTTGCGGATCTGGGGCCGGGGCTAGGCGATATGGCGCTACGCTGCTGTTGCTATCTAGAGGGCCTGGAGGCGGCCGAAAAACGACTGGGGTGGTCCGCGCGCTCGGGAAAGATTGTGCTGCGCATCGCCTTGCAGCGGTTGCATCGGCACTATCAGGAAAAATACGGTGGCGAGCATCCGTTGATCGGCTGAAATATTTCCGAAACCAAGGTGAATATAAACAGGTCGCCAAAGGGGTTAACCCTTGGCGACCCAAAGCTGCGATCAGGTTCCCGGCGTGATCGCAACCCCAACTTTTATCAAGCGATTATTTCGTTGGAACCGGCGTGTCATCTGTGACCGGAACCGCGTTGACGTCGGATCCTTCAGCCAATGCCGCGCGCACGCCTGCAGCATAATCAGGGTGGACACGGTGTAATACGGCGAGCCAACGCTCCGTCACGGAGGAAGAGCATGGGCCCATCGCCGCGGCCATGTTATGGTGCAAGCGGTCACGTTCGGCATCGCCAAACACTTGAGTATACAGCGCGCGCGGCTGAACGTAATCCGCGTCCGCATTCTCTTGAACATAGCGATCTGCGTCGCCGTTAATTTTCAGCGGAGGCTCAGCAACCGATGGATCTGCCTTCGCACTGTCGCCATATTGGTTGGGCTCGTAATAGGCGTCGGGATGACCGGTTTCTTGTGGGAAGAAGCGCATGCCACCATCTTTGTGATAGTGATGCACTGGGCATTTTGGCGCGTTGGCGGGCAGGGCCTCGTAATGGGTGCCCAAACGGTAGCGGTGCGCATCCGCATAGGAAAACACCCGTGCTTGCAACATCTTATCCGGAGAGAACCCGATACCCGGAACTTTGTTTGACGGTGAAAATGCTGCGTTTTCAATCATCTGAAAGTAGTTTTCAGGATTCTTGTTGAACTCTAGCATACCAACGGGGATCAGCGGGTAATCCTTGTGCGACCAGACTTTGGTCAGATCGAACGGATTAAAGTCCAGTCCTTCTGCATCGGCTTCGGGCATGACCTGAATGTTTAGCTCCCATTTCGGGAAGTCACCATTTTCGATCGCGGAATATAGATCTTCTTGGTATGTTTCGCGCGATTTGCCGATCAGTTCTTCGGCCTGATCATTGGTATAGTTCTTAATGTCTTGCTGGCAACGGAAGTGGAATTTCACCCAGACGCGTTCGCCCTTTGCGTTCCACATTGAATATGTATGGCTGCCGTAGCCATGCATATGCATCGGGTTCACCGGAATGCCGCGATCTGACATCAAAATCGTCACCTGATGAACGCATTCGGGCTGTGCCGCCCAGAAATCGAACATCGCTTCAGGGGAACGCAGATTGGTCTTTGGGTGGCGTTTTTGAGTATGGATGAAATCCGGGAATTTATATGCGTCGCGGACGAAGAAGATCGGTGTATTATTACCGACGACATCCCAATTGCCTTGGTCCGTGTAGAATTTAATGGAGAAACCGCGCACGTCGCGTTCCGCATCGGCGGCACCCAGTTCACCCGCAACGGTGGACCAGCGCGACAAAATCTCGCATGTATTGCCAACTTTTGAGAACAAATCAGCACAGGTATATTCGCTGATATCATGGGTTACGGTAAATTTACCCTGCGCACCCCAGCCTTTGGCGTGAACCGTACGTTCTGGAATCCGTTCACGGTTTTGATGCGCCAATTTCTCTAGCAGCTGATAATCTTGCAGCAGGACCGGACCGCGGGCACCCGCAGTTTCGGATGTATTGTTGCTGGGCACCGGTGCGCCGGCGCTCGTCGTCAGTGTGGTTTTATCAGCCATAGTGTTCCTCCATCTGGCATGGATTGCTGGATTGCTTTCGACGGAAATATCTAGGACATCCGTAATAAAAGGAAATCGTAAATATTTACCATTGGGATAAGCTGGTCTTATGAATATCACACTCCGTCAATTGACCTACCTCCTGTCGCTGGAACAGCACCGTAATTTTTCGCGTGCTGCCGAAGCGGTTCATGTGACCCAGCCTGCTTTGTCCATGCAAATACGTGAGCTAGAACAAAGCCTTGGACTGACGTTGATTGAACGACGCCCGCGCGATATTCGATTGACGCGGGCAGGGCGGATGGTGCTGGAACATGCGCGCCGTATCCAAGCCGAGCTAAAATCGCTTGAGGCAGAGCTGCGCCGGGGTCAGGGACAGATCAATTTGGGTGTCATTCCCACCATTGCGCCATATTTAATGCCGCGTGCCTTGCCACGTTTGCGTGAATTGCAATCGGGTTTGCGCCTGCGCGAAGCCCGCACTGAGGTGCTTCTGGAAGAGCTGATGTCGGGCAAACTGGACGCGGTTGTTATTGCAACACCTGCGGCGGATATGGAAACCCGGTTGTTATTTGAAGACAGGTTCCTTTTGGCGGGCACGCAGCAGGCGCTTGCGGCCAATTATGGTCTGGCGCCAGATGCGCTGGACCCTGGTGATTTACTGTTGTTGGACGAAGGGCATTGCCTTGCAGATCAGGCGCTTGCGCTATGCGGCACGACACGCGCAACGCAATCCGTCGATCTTGGCGCTTCTTCATTGGCAACCCTGTGTGGGCTGGTTGGCGAAGGAATGGGTCTGACCTTGGTGCCAGAGCTTGCGACGCTGACCGAAACATTGGCGGCACCGACTATGGCGCTGGCGCGCTTTAACGAGGAACCTTCGCGCCAAATTCGTCTGGTTCGGCGCAAAGACGTCGCTGATGACAGTGAATGGTTTGCTAAGGTTGCAACGATCTTGGCAGAGGTGGGAACGGCCTTGGTTGAAGACGTGCGCCGTAAGGTTCCAAAAGAAACACGTCCAACCCCCGCGCTGCGTGTTGCTGAATAACGAAGGCATGGCGTATTCCCCGCGATACGCCATCTTCACAAGATCCGTAAGAACTCTCTGTAATGTACTGTATTTTAATTGTTATTTTTAAAATTAGGCGCCAATTTAGCACCTAAAATTATATCCAATAACCATGATTATGTAATGCAAATAGGTTGTCAAAAATTGGCATGGCTTGGCACTGTGCTGTGGACCGCTGCGTTGGCTTTGCGTATGACGGGGTCAGCCATCTCACGCATAGGACTTACTATATGACCTTTGACCGCAGCATCAAAATCGCCCCGTCCATCCTTTCGGCAGATTTCGCCAATTTTGGCCAAGAAATTCGTGCGATCGAAGATCAAGGCGCCGACTGGGTGCATGTTGATGTGATGGATGGGCATTTCGTTCCGAACCTGACATTTGGTCCACCTTTGTGCAAAGCGATCCGTCCGCATATTAAAACGGTGATGGATGTGCATCTGATGATCTCTCCGGTGGATGCCTATATTGACGCCTATGCTGATGCAGGCGCGGATGTGATCACGGCGCATTTGGAGGCCGGCCCGCATATTCACCGTACGTTACAGGCCATTCGTGGCGCGGGTTGCAAGGCCGGCTTGGCGTTGAATCCCGGCACGGGCCTTGACCAAATCGAATATCTTATGGATCAGTTGGATCTGATTTGTGTCATGACTGTAAACCCAGGCTTTGGCGGGCAGAAATTCATTGCCAGCCAGATCGACAAAGTGCGCAAGCTGCGCGCAATGATTGGTGATCGTGAAATCCATATTGAGATTGATGGTGGCATGACGCCGGAAACAGCCCCGTTGATGGCGGCGGCTGGCGCGGATGTCTTGGTTGCCGGATCGGCCGTGTTCAAAGGTGGCTCGGTGTCGCAACCCGACGTCTATGGGCAGAATATCGCCGCGATCCGCAAGGCCGCACAAGACGCACAAGACGCACAATAAGGGCAAAAGCCCATGCTGAATTTGAACAAGTCCCTTCAACATATTGGAGGGGCTTGTTTATTTCCGTTCACAGTGGATCAATTCTATTTCGCTATCTTGGGTTTCCTCTTGTTTTTTCACTAAAACTACCAGAGGTTGCTTTGAATCACGACATGACAGGGGCTAACGATGGCAGTGACACCTCCGGTATGTGAGTTCGGCTGGAAGGCACCGCCTTTCGCCCTGCCCGGAACAGATGATCAGATGTGGACATTGGACGCGATCCGCGGTCCGAATGGGACGTTGATAATGTTTATCTGTAATCATTGCCCTTATGTTTTGTCGGTGCTCGACCGGATCTTGCGCGATGCGAACGCGTTGATGGATGCGGGTATTGGTGTTGCCGCGATCTGTGCAAATGATGCGGATCGCTATCCTGACGATAGTTTTGCAAATATGAAAATCTTGGCCCAGGATAAAGGGTTCAACTTTCCCTATCTTCACGATGAAAGCCAAACGGTTGCACAGGCTTATGACGCGGCGTGCACACCGGATTTTTTCGGTTTTAACGCGCAAGATCAGTTGCAATATCGGGGGCGTCTGGACGCATCTGGACGTGCGCCCGGCCCAGCGAACGCGAAGCGAGAGCTGTTTGAAGCGATGGTTTTGGTGGCCACGACCGGGCAAGGCCCCCGCAATCAGATCGCGTCGATGGGATGTTCAATCAAATGGAAAACCGTATGAAACCTGCATTGATTTTTGATCTGGACGGTACCTTGATCGATTCCGCACCTGCCATTCATTCGGTGACAAATTACGTTTTGGGTGAAATGGGGTATCCCATGATCACCTTGTCCCAGACGCGCAGTTTCATTGGGCGTGGGACCGGGCATCTTGTGGCATGTGTGCTGAAAACGGCAGGCCAACCCACTGATGGCGTATTATTTGATAAGATGCACTCCCGTTTCGTAGAACGCTATGCGATTGATTTGGACGGAAATCATCAATATCCGCATGTGCGCACCGCATTAGATGCGCTTGTGATGCAGGGCTATCGCATGGCGATTTGCACCAATAAACCCTATGTGCCGGCGATGGCTGCACTGGAACATGTTGGGTTATTGGATGTATTTGATGTGGTGATCGGTGGCGATAGTTTACAAACCCGCAAACCCGATCCTGCAATATTGCGTAAGGCGCATACGGATCTTGGCGGTGGCTCGCTGATTTATATTGGCGATTCCGAGGTGGATGCACAAACTGCGCAAGCCGCAGGCTGCCCCTTTGTTCTGTATACCGAGGGCTACTGCCACAGACCGGTTCATGATCTGCCCCACGATGTGGCCTTTTCGGATTGGCGGATGTTCCCCGGCATCATCGATCATATGGTCAAAGCCATGTAAGTTTTCACGGAAAGTCACATTCCACGCTTGCAGCGCCCCCCTCGCTTGGGCCAAATAAGAGGCCGATTGTCGCAGGGCGTCGGCCAAATTTGCCAGACCGGGCCCCTGCCCGGCCCGTCGTGTCATCGCGGCGCACGTAGGAGTAGAAGATGGACATCCGGTATCTTTCGTCACAATTCGCGGTGTCACCGCAGATCGATCCGAGCGATATTGATAGATTGGTGTCTGAAGGGTTTCGGACTGTCATCATCAATCGTCCCGACGAAGAAATCCTGCCTGATCAGCAATGCGATGCGGTTGCGGATGCTGCCAAGTCCGCGGGTTTATCCGTGCATTACCTGCCGTTTTACCCTGGTGAAATGACGCAAGATCTTGTGCAAGCTTTTGAAGCTGTTGTCGCCCAGGCGCAGACGCCAATCTTCGCCTATTGTCGCTCAGGCACACGCAGTTCACATCTGTGGGCGATGAGTCGCGCAGGCACGGATCCGATTGAAAGCATTGTCGCTGCGGGCGCGGCCGTCGGATATGACCTTGCACCGATGGCGCCGTTGTTGACCAGCTACGCCGCACATAAGCAAAAGTAACCAAAAATAAATAAATTAATTCAAATACTTAATTAAGGTGTGATGCATATTTCACATTAATCAAAACTTTGAACGAAATTTATTACTGCCTATCCTAAAATCAAAGATTTTTCATGTAGTGCTTAACTTGATTAATAGCACAAAAAAGAAGTAAACTATCTGTGATCTAGGGTTGGCAAGGCGTCCGGATAACCATTCGGGACGGTGCCTATAAGGTATTATGATTAGTTATCTTGAGAAATTGGTGAACGCGCCTACAGTGGAAGAAGTGTGGGACCTGCATTGCGTCAAAATGGCGGAATTCGGGTTTGATCGCTTGTTGTACGGGTTTAGCCGATTTTCCACGGTGCACAGCATTGGTAGCATTGATGACATCATGTTGTTGTCCAACCACAGCAAAGCCTATTTGGATCAATTCATTAACGGGCTATACCATGATGCGCCTATGGTGAAATGGATGCTTGATCATGAAGGCGCTTGTTCCTGGGGGACGGTCAGCACGCTTGCAACCGAAGGAAAAATGGGCCCCGGTGCGAAACGTGTTTGGGAAATCAATCGCCAACACGGAGTTTTGGCCGGTGTCTCGATCTCTTTTCCTGATGCATCCAGCCGTGCGCGTGGTGGCATTGGTCTATGCGCTGCTGCCGGCATTTCACAAGCAGAAGTTGACGATATATGGGAGCGCAATGGACGTGAGCTGATGATTTTAAATTCATTGGCTCATATGCGCATCTCTCAAATGCCCCATGCGACATCACGGCGGGCGTTGACACCGCGCCAGCGGGAATCGCTTGAATGGGTGGCTGATGGGAAAACAACCGCTGATGTTGCGATGTTGATGGGATTGACCGTCGCAACGGTGGAAAAACACCTGCGGCTGGCGCGTGAGGCCTTGGAGGTTGAAACCACCGCGCAAGCCGTTTTGAAGGCGTCACTACAGAAGCAAATCTTTCTAAGTACGCAGGCCGCGAAGGCCTCGTAATATTACGTAATGCATCAACTTTTTGAAATTTTCGCGACAATATTAACAGTATTTAGATTTCGAATCGCAGAACATGTCTAAAAGGTCAGGAATTCCCTACTGGCAGAATCTACTGAAATTAAGTTTTCTACAACTGTTCCGTGAGTGGTGGCTTTGGCCAGGAACACAGAGACATAGGTTGACCCGACTATTCTTCCGGTGATGCCTCCCCTCTTGCCGGGATGCCGGCGTGGGCCTGATGCGCATATTTCGCGTGTCAGGCTTTTTTATTTCCGGTGATGTCGCCTCATATCCGCTGAAAGCTTCAACATTTATGCCACATAAGTTCGCAGTCCCAGTCGCCTTTTGCTGGAATGGAATAAGTATGCGCAGGGGTTGATTGACACAGCTTTTACAACCACAGTAACCTAACTTTTAGACAGGTCTGCCTGTCCAATTTTAAAACTTTTTTGTTAAAGACATTTATTCGGAGAGCAGCATGGCCAGACCGCGCAAAGAGAATGCTATTGATATCAAAGGGCGTGCGATGGAAATCGCGATGGATATGCTTAGTACCTCGCCCGATCGTTTGTCCTTGCTGGAGCTTGCACGACGGATCGGATGCTCTGCCCCTGCCCTTTATGCGTATTTCAATGGGCGCGATGATTTGCTGGAACAATTGCGCGCTCGCGCCTATGCCGATTTGATCGCGCAGTACCTGGAGAAAATGGATGACGGCGCACAAAATCCGTTAACCCGACTGCATCGGGCCGGGCTGGCGATGGTGGATTTTGCCGAAGATCGGCCCGCTCTGTATCGGCTTATTTTCGCGCCAGAGCATGACATTCCTGAACCAAAGATTGATCTCAATGCCAGCCTGTTGGCCGCTATTTCGCATGAATTGGCGGCTTTGGATTGTACCAATCAGACCATACGCGGGTCAGTGCATCAATTGGCGCGTTTGATGTGGTTTACGGTGCATGGTGCGATCATGTGCGCATTAGATCGTCAACTCATTGGTCCGGCAAATCAGAGATGGGCGCAGGCGCGTGAGACAGTTGTAAGTTGTGTCGACATGCTTGATCTACGATGCGCAGTGACGCCCACGGCGCAGAAATCCAGCCATGTGATACCACATATTGCACCGTTTCAACAGTCAGGCCGCGCCAGCGCATAGGGTCATCGCATCGCGCAGGGCTGGACCCCTTTGGCGTGGCAGGTTAGATGATGCACGGCCTTGATGCCCCAGGGCCGCTGATCTGGAATGGAACCAATGCCCTTCACGCTGACCTCTGTTGACCAGCTTGCTGACCTGCCGTTTGATACGCTGATTGACGTGCGATCTCCGGCGGAATTTGCAGAGGATCACATTCCCGGTGCGATCAATTGTCCGGCGCTGAACAATGCCCAACGCGCCGAAGTTGGCACGATCTATGTGCAAGAAGACCGTTTCAAGGCGCGCAAAATCGGTGCGGCATATGTTGCTCAAAATGCTGCAACCGCATTGCAAACCACCCTGGCCGATAAGCCCGGCAGCTGGAAGCCTTTGGTTTATTGCTGGCGCGGCGGGCAGCGGTCAGGCTCATTCAATGTGATCTTACAGCAGATCGGGTGGCGCGCCGAGACTGTCGAAGGCGGCTACAAAAGCTACCGTGAAATGGTTGCAAATCTCTTGTATAAAACAGAATTTTTGCCCAAAGTTGTTTTAATCGACGGGAATACCGGCACGGCGAAAACCCGGCTATTGTATCATCTGAAAGAATGCGGTGCGCAGGTGTTGGACCTTGAAGGTTTGGCAGAGCATCGCGGGTCCATCTTTGGCCCGACCAATACGCGCCAGCCGAAACAAAAGATGTTTGAAAGCAGGTTGGCCCATGACGTTGTGCGCCTTGATCCGGCACGCCCTGTGTTTGTTGAGGCCGAATGCTCAAAAATCGGTCGGCTGATCGTGCCGCCGTCGCTTTGGCAGAAGATGATCGTCGCATCGCGTGTTTTCATTACCGCACCGATTTCGGCACGGGTCGACCATCTGCTTGATGACTATGCCGACCTGATCGCAGACCCTGCGCGCCTCGATGTGCTTTTGTCGAAATTGGTGCGCTATCACGGGCATGAGCAGGTGAATTCCTGGCGTGCATTGGCGGGGGCAGGTGCTTTTGCGCAGCTGACACAAGAGCTGATCAATGTGCATTATGATCCGCGCTATGAGCGTGTTTCAAAATCGGAGGGTGCGCCGATCGCCCTGCCCGATCTGGAGGATGCAACCCTTCGCAGCTGCGCCCTGAACTTGATCCAGCAGGCCGACGGGTATATCCCACATTAAACGCAATGGATTGCGGGCAGGCCCTTGGTGATTTTGCCAATGACAGCGGCGTGAAACCCTGCAATGCGCAATGCGCTCACCACGTCCTTGGCGCTGTGCGGGGCAATGGCTGCCAGTAGGCCACCGGCGGTTTGTGGATCATGCATCAGGGCCGCGCGCGCCGCGTCGCACTGATCATGTGGCATGTCCTCTAACGGATGGGCGCGCATATTGTCGGGATAAATTGTTGAATGCAGGCCGCTTTGCGCCAATCCCAACGCACCTGAATACAGCGGCACTTTCGCCAGCGCCAGTTCCGCACCTACCCCAGAGGATCGGCACATCGCCATAAGGTGCCCTGCCAGACCAAACCCGGTTACATCGGTCATCGCGTTGGCATGGTTCAATATTTCGGCAGCCTCGGCTTGGGGCTGTGCCATGATGTCCAGCATCGCAGCCACGTCGCAGCCTTGGGCGCGGCCTTGCATCTGCGCCGCCATAATCGTTCCCGTCCCAATCGGTTTGGTCAAAACCAAGCTATCGCCGGGCTGAGCGCCACGAAGAGAGATCACCCGCCCCTGCGCCAAACCTGTTACCGTGAACCCAAGCGTGAACTCTGCCCCCATCGTGGTATGACCCCCCACAATCTCGCAGCCATGGCGGCCAAAAACACATGCGGCCTCGGTCATGATCTCGGTCATTGTGCGTTCCTGAAGCTGCGCGCTCATCCTTGGTAAGATCACTTGCACCAGCACCGATTGGGGTTTGGCACCCATTGCCCAGATATCGCCAAGCGCATGCACGGCCGTGATCCGTGTCATAAGCATAGGATCATCCCAAAAGGCGCGCAGGTGATCAGTGGTCAGAACCTGCGTGTGACCACCAATGCGCAATACCGCCGCATCATCGCCCGCCCCAGCCAGCACATCCGGTCGCCTGATCATGGGCAAGCCGGCGAGTGCCGCGGACAAGGCCCCCGCCCCCACTTTGGACCCGCACCCGCCGCATAAAGGTTGCGCCCCGCCTTTCGTGACGTTCAACGCGCCATCGGCTATCAATCCCTTAGGCGTCGCCACAGGCATCTGCGGTAGGTGGGTGAATTTGCGCATGAACTTGCGGTCAATACGGTCTTTCCAGCGCCATAGCCCTGGGCCTGCAATGCTGTGTCCCCATTTTTGCGCCACCGCGCGTTTGCCCCCCAAAGTGATCAGCTTTAGGTAATCTCCTTGCGGATCAAAACGGCGCGGTTTGCCGCCTGACAGTGACGCCTGCAGATTGGCCAACAAGATCGGCGCTGCGCGCACAGCAAATACGCCCGCCTTTGGGCGCGGGGCATGTGACAGATGCGCGCAATCCCCCACGGCGAATAGGGTCGAAAATCCCTCCACCATCAGGTTGGGCTGGGTGCGGATAAAACCATCATCAGTCAGCGGCAGCGCGCAGTCGCGTAATATGTGATGCGCACGTGCACCTGTAACCCCCAGTGTGAACCGGCTTTCAATGCGCTGCCCATTAGACAGGTGCACGGCGTCTGGCCGCACCTTGACGACATTGGCATTGGTCACAATATCTATTCGGGCTGCACGCAACGCATGTGACAGCGTTGCATGGGCATTAGGTGTTGCTGCGACAATCTTTGGACCGCGTTCTAGCACGGTGATTTTTGGCGTTGCCCCTTGGTGGCGCAGAGCGTGATCCATCGCCAAGGCAAGCTCTACCCCCGCGACACCTGCGCCAATCACGGCAACCGGAGCGGTGCCGGCACCCACATCTGCCCGAAATGATGCCCAGCGATCGGCGAAACTATCAAGGGGTTTCACCGCAACGCCAAATTCAGAAAATCCCTCTAGCTCATTCATTTGCGAATGGATGCCAATGTCGATTGACGCGAAATCATAGGCGATTTTACGCCCATTAACCGTCACCGTCTGCGCGACGGGATCCAGCCCCTCCATCGCGCCCAGTATTAGCCGCGCTTTGGCAAATTGGGCCAGCCGCACCAGATCAATATCCAGCGTTTCACGGCTGTAATGCCCTGCAACATGCCCGGGCAGCATCCCGGAATAGGCCGCGCAGGGGCCGGGATTGATCAAGGTTAGTCGCGCACCGTGCACCGGCAACATGCCCCACATCTGCGCGACCAGCACATGGGTATGACCGCCCCCGATCAGCACTATATCTTTGACCAAGGGCACTGAGGCTTGCATGAAATCCCTCCTGTGGCACGCGCCCCCTTGCAATACGCCAAGCGCACAGCAAAGGGAACCAAGCCCGCCGTCATATCTGGAACCAGCATTTAATACAGGTTAAAGTCAAGCCAGACACCCTCTTTGCAAGGTCATTTCATGCTCCGCCCAATCTTAACCGCGCTTCTTCTGACGGCCACACCAACCTGGGCCGAGACATTATATTTCAGCGCCATCCCTGATGATGATGAAACCAAGCTGGTGGAACGGTTCGGCAATGTGGCGCAGTATCTGTCGGACGTCCTTGAAACGGATGTCAAATATATCCCGGTCAAGGATTATGCCGCCGCCGTCACCGCTTTTCGCAACGATCAGATCCAGTTGGCATGGTTTGGCGGGCTGTCCGGTGTTCAGGCGCGGATGTTGGTGCCTAGCTCGCAGGCCATCGCACAAGGGGCCGAAGATGAAAATTTTATCACCTATTTCATCGCCAATAGCGACACCGGCCTGACCTTGTCCACTGAGTTTCCGGATCTGTCGGGTTACAGTTTCACCTTCGGGGCGCAGACTTCAACCTCTGGCCGTTTGATGCCGGAATATTGGATTCACGAAAAAACAGGGCAAACCCCACGAGAGCTGTTCTCGGATGTTGGGTTTTCGGGCGATCACGGGCAAACACTGCGCCTCGTCGCGTCGGGTGCCTATCAGGTTGGTGCGTTGAACTATACCGTTTATGATATGGCCAAGGCCGATGGCGCGCCAGAGGTTGATACGGCGGTCGTCATCTGGAAAACGCCGCCCTATCCCGATTACAACTGGACGATCCGCGGCGATGTTGATGCGCGTTTCGGTGAGGGTTTCACGCAAAAGGTTCAAGCTGCATTGATCGGAATGACCGACCCGGCGTTGTTGGACAGCTTTCCACGCTCGGCCTTTATCGAAGCCGATAACGCGCTGTATCAACCGATTGCGGATACAGCCCGCGAATTGGATCTGATCGATTGATGCGCGCACCGGTGACATTGCGTCAGACGCAATTGGGTTGGGGGGATACGCATGTCCTGTCCAATATTAATCTGACGATATCACCGGGCGAACGTATTGTGTTTTTGGGGCGGTCTGGAGCAGGAAAATCAACACTTTTACAGTCATTTATTGGATGTTTTACACCCAATACAATAAGTGTTGTCGCCCAAGATCATGGACTGGTTGGTCCGCTATCTGCCTTTCACAATACTTGGATGGGGCAGCTGGATCGTCACGGCACATGTCATAATCTTCGGGTGCTATTGTGGCCTTTGCGGCGTGAACGCGAACGAGCCGAAAATTATTTAAATTCCGTAGGCTTGACCGGTATTTCAAAGAAAAAGGTTCAAGACCTCTCCGGGGGACAAAAGCAACGTGTCGCCTTGGCGCGCGCCTTGATGCGGGGCGGCGATGTTGTGTTGGCGGATGAACCCGTCTCCGCCTTGGATCCAAGCCAGGGACGTAATTTGCTGGCTGCGCTGCAAACCCGGTTTCACACCTGCATTCTGGCCTTACATGATGTATCGCAGGCGTAGGCCTTCGCCACACGAATAATCGGGCTGAAACAAGGGCAGATCGTGCTGGATTGTTCTGTTGACCAAACCGATACCGCGCAATTGATGCGCCTTTACGAATGAAGCTCAGCCGTTCAATGGCATTCATCGGCTTCGCAAGCATAAGCGTTGCAGCCATGATATGTGCTGATCTGTCTGCGCCGCGCCCGGATCCATGGGTCATGATGCAGGCGATGGCCTCTGGGATTATGTCACCTGATTTCAGCGTCCTGCCCGGCCTGCTTTATGCAACCGCGCTGACGCTGGCGTTTGCCTTTGCCGGCGTCAGTTTAGGCGCACTGATCGGGCTGTTTCTTGCGCCATTTTATCGGTTGGCCATCATACGCGCGCTGTGTGTATCTTTGCGTGCGGTGCATGAACTATTTTGGGCGCTTGTTTTGTTGAACCTGACAGGTCTGTCACCCCTTACAGGTGTTCTGTCGATTGGCCTGCCCTATGCCGGGATCTTCGCCAAGGTCTTTGCAGAATATCTTGAAGAAACAGACCCAAGCCCCATACGCGCGCTGCCGCAGGGCCTTAGCCCTGTGACGCAGCTGATATGGATGCGATTGCCGCAATGCGTTCCGCAGATCCGCAGCTATCTGTTATATCGTCTGGAATGCGGCATTCGGTCCTCGGCTGTATTGGGGTTCATCGGTCTTCCGACGCTGGGATTTCAATTGGAAAGCAGCTTCAAACAAGCCCATTACGATCAGGCTGTTGTTGTGCTGGCCTTGTTTTTCGCACTGATCTTGCCAATGCGATATTGGATGCGTTGGCGGCTGGTGCCACTGTTTTGGATCGCAAGCGTGGTGATACTGGCACAGATCACGGTGCCGCCAATGGGGGGCGGCGCGGTCTGGCGGTTTATACACGATATTGTGCCCGCCCCCATGCGAACCGACGCCCAGTGGAGCAGTTGGCTAAGCAAAATCTTTATTGAACAGGCCGCCCCGGGTGTGTGGAGCACGATCATCATGTCACAGGTGGCACTGGCGGTGGCGACAGTGTTTGCGGCCTTAGCCTTTCCGATGATCGTACCACGCGTTGCGGGCCGGATCGGCGCCCTTTTGGGCCATGGTGTTTTGGTTATGATACGGTCCACGCCGGAATATATGCTGGCATTTATTCTGTTGCAGTGGCTGGGCCCGTCGATGTTGCCCGCCATATTAGCGCTGGCAGTGCATAACGGCGCCATTGTTGCGCATCTTTTGGGCCGTCACGCGCACGATATTCGCCTGCGCCATGATGCGCCACGCGGCCTGACCCTATGGGGGTGGGAGCTGATGCCGCGATTGGCCGGAAATTTCTGGGCCCTATGCCTGTATCGATGGGAAATCATTTTACGTGAAAGCGCAATTATGGGGATGCTCGGCCTCGGCACATTAGGGTTTTACATTCAAAAAAATGTGCAAGAGCTGCGGCTTGATCGAGTTGTGATGTTGCTGATCGTATCGATCTTGCTGACATGGGTCGTAGATACGCTGTCACGCGGATTGCGGCAGAAAATGCGGATTGGGGATGGGTTGAAGATCGAAGGAGGTCGGGGAAAACGTTAGATCTTACGCCCCCCGACATCCCTTCTGTCGTGCAAGATCTGCTCGGCCCAAGCAAATCTGCGACGATGCGTTCAGCTTATGCTGGAATGATGGCACCTGGATGACAGATTACTTTACTGGCCTGCGCGTGGCCTGCCGCCATCGCTGCTGGCGTGCCCTGCCCGGTCAGCGCTGCGCCCAGATACCCGCCGTTAAAACTATCGCCTGCAGCGGTTGTGTCCACAACCTTGTCCACAGCCTGAAATTGGCCCAGCGGTACATCTGGATCCAAAGGAAGTGGCCCGCCGGCCCCTTGTTTCAATGCACCGTCGCGCAGTCCCCAGCCGCGCAACCGCGCCAACACATCTTGCACCGTTGCGTCGCCAAATAGCATCATTTCATCATCCACGGATGGCAGACCGATATCGGTGATACGCCAGGCGGCCTCCATCACCTTTTGGGCGGTCGCCTGATCTTCCCAAAGCCGCGGGCGGTAATTGCTGTCAAATACCACCTTGGCCGAAGATTTTGCCGCGTAATCCAAAAACGCCTGACGCACAGCCGGCGGCAAGATCGCCAATGTGATGCCTGAGAAATATAGCACGTCACAGCCATCAAGCTGATCAAAGCCATGCTCAAACAACATGCGCGCCGCCGATTGGTCGCGCCAATAAGAAAAGCTCCGCTCCCCCATATCATCGACCGAAATTGCGTAAATTCCGGGCAGTCGTGTGTCATGACGTGTGATGCGCGCGGTTGCGACGGATTGCGTGTTGAAAAAGTTGATCATCCGATCCGACAGCCCGTCTTGCCCCAGCACCGTGACGAATTCGACCGTTCCAGCCTGCCCTAGCGCACGCGCCAAATATACTGCCGTGTTGAATGTATCGCCTGCAAAACCAATCTGTTGGTCCGCGCGATCAACGTTCAATTCGATCATCGCTTCGCCAATACAGGCCACTGTCAACCCAGTCATCCTATCCCCCCATGTGAATTGGTCACACATTAACGATGCAACGGCAGCGAAGGCAAGGCTGCTTGCTATGGTCAGATACCGTCGTTGAGCAGCGTTAGACCGCAGGACTTTGGCCAGATTGTAATGATTATCCGTGCTGGTAAAATTGGTTTATCTTGCACATGCAGAAAAATATGCGTCTGATGACCGGGAACCGTTAAAATAGTTAGACGTTTTAACGATGTCCGCCCGAAAGACATTGCTATGCCTCAGCGTCCGCCTGCCGTGCCGAACCTGCCTAACCCGCCGCACTGGGGGGCGCGTTGGTTGCCCGACACCCCCGGTATCGTGCAGTTTTCAATCTGGGCGCCCAATGCCGCATTGGTTCGGCTGTGGCTTGCAGATGCCGTGTTTGAGATGACATGCGCCGATGGTTGGTTTACCTTGGTCACCGCAGCAGAGCCCCGCATGCCCTATTGTTTTGAGATCGACGGCGTGCGCCGCCCTGATCCGGCGGCACGGGCGCAAATGGGCGATGTTCATGGCCCATCAAAGCTCCTTCCACCTGCAAAAATGGTTCAAGATTGGGGCGGAAGGTCATGGCAAGAAACAGTAATTTATGAACTTCATATTGGCAGCTTCACGGCGGAGGGAACCTATGCTGCCTGTGCGCGTGAATTGCCCCGTTTGGCGGATCTGGGCATCACCGCGATAGAGCTTATGCCGCTTTCGCAATTCGCAGGGGCACGTGGATGGGGCTATGATGGGGTGTTAATCGCAGCCCCTCATCCTTCCTATGGCACCCCGGAGGAGCTGCGCGCCCTGATCGCACAGGCGCATCGCCTGGGTATATCCGTCATTTTGGACCTGGTGATGAACCATTTTGGCCCTGACGGGAATTACCTGCCCTCCTATTGCCAGGAGTTTTTTGAACCCGATCGGCAAACCCCGTGGGGGGCAGCGATTGATTTTTCGGCCCCGCAGGTTCGGGCGTTTTTCATGCAGGCTGCGCTGGGTTGGATCGCGGATTATGGCTTTGATGGGCTGCGCCTGGATGCGGTGCATCAGATTTGCGATCCATCGCCGCACCATTTCCTTATCGACCTGTGTGAGACGAGCCGCTCGATTGATTGGGGCCGGCCGATCCATCTGATCACCGAAGATGAACGCAACCTGCCCGATCTGCGCGAAGCCGGGTTTGATGCCGAATGGAACGATGATTATCACCATGCGATTCATTGTGCGCTCACCGGGGAAAATCAGGGCTATTACGCGCCCTATGCAGTTGATCCGCTTGGCGATCTGGCGAAATCCTGGGCGCAGGGACATGTTGATCAGGGACAGCCGCGCCCTGCAGGCGCCACACCGCGCGGAGCGCCCAGCGGGCATCTGCCGCCCAGCTGTTTCGTGAACTCCAACCAGACACATGACCAAATTGGCAATCGTGCGCTGGGTGACCGGCTGACCTGTCTGGCCCCCGCCCAATCCATCCCGGTGATCCATGCTGCGCTTTTATGTGCGCCATTTATCCCGATGCTGTTCATGGGCGAAGAGGTCGGCTCCACCGCGCCATTCCAATTCTTTTGTGATTTTTCAGGCGATCTGGCTGAAGCCATCCGAGAGGGCCGTAAAAGAGAGCTGGGCCTGATCGGCATTCCACCCGACCAGATCTCCGATCCAAATGCGGCAGATGTGATGGCCCTGTGCCATCCGTTCCGCGGCCAATCGCCCGAACGCGCAGGACGAATGCAAGAGCTGACACGGCGCGCGCTGACCCTGCGGCGCACGCGCATCCTTCCCTTGATCCGCTCAGGTCTGACGAATGCCAGCGTGACGCGGCCAGATGCTCAGACTGTGATTGCGCGTTGGTCAGGCGTGTCCGAGCAGTTGATCATTGCGATGAAATTGGCGCAGCTGACCAATGGTGAAGAGGCACAGGATTCCCTAACCTACCTGCCTGACCCAATCAGCCGCTGTGTGCCGGCCCTTTCGATTGGGGATTTTCAACGCAATCTCTATGCCTTAGCCGTTTATCTGGAGCCTTGCGAATGATCTTATCTGGCCTGCGTCCATTGACGGGAACATATCGGTTGCAACTGCGGAATGGGATGGATTTTTCTGCCGCCTGTCAGCAGCTTGATTATATTGCCGGCTTGGGTGTGTCACATCTGTATCTATCCCCGATTTTCACTGCGCAGACCGGGTCAACCCATGGGTATGATGTGACCGACCCGGCGCAGATCGATCCCAGCTTGGGTGGGCGCGCGGGGTTCACGCAGCTGTCGCAACATGCACAACGGCTTGGCCTATCGGTGATTATCGACATCGTGCCCAATCACATGGCCTTTGGTTTGCAGACGCCTTGGTTGCACGATGTGCTACGCAATGGCGCTGCCTCGCGCTACTACAGGCATTTTGATATTGATTGGTCGCGTAAGCTTGTGCTGCCATTCTTGCCGATGCCATTTGAAGATATGCTGCATGGCGGCAATTTTTCTGTGACCATGGCACCAGATCATCACCCCGTTTTACGTGTCGTATGGGATGGCGGCGGCTTTGATGTGCCGCTGTGCGAGGCGCCTCAATTGGCAACCTCTCCCGTGACCGACCCGTCACAGATCCTGGCGGTATTGCAGCGCCAGATTTGGCAGCTGTCATATTGGGAGCAAGAGCGTGACGCGATCAGTCACCGGCGCTTTTTCAACATCACCGGGCTGATCGGGCTACGGGTTGAAGATGATCAGGTGTTCGCCGATGCCCATGCGCTGACGTTTGATCTAATTGATGCAGGGCTGGTGCATGGGCTACGGGTGGATCATATCGACGGTCTGGCAGATCCGACTGCCTATTGCGTTAAGCTGCGCGAACGGGTTGGGGAACATGTGCCGATCTGGGTTGAAAAGATCCTGACCGATGATGAACCCTTACCACAAGAATGGCCGGTGGACGGCACCACCGGATATGAAGCCGGACGTCAGATCGCCCGTATTTTAACCCCCGTGGCCGGCTTGCAGCGCCTTGATTTGGCTTGGCGGGCGGCAACCGGGGAAACTGGGGATTTCCATACCGCCGTCATGCAGGCAAAGTCCGAAATCATCGTGCAGGAACTGGCGGCAGAGCTGCATCAACTGATTGCGCTGGGGCATCAGGCCCTTGCCGCGCAATGGGGTGATCAGGTCGGTCCGGAGGCGATGCGCGAAGCTATCCTTGCGCTTTTACAGCACTTTCCGCGGTATCGGTTGTATATCGGGAGTAAATATCCCGAAATCGCCGGAGATCACGATCTGATGCAACATGTCACGCAACAGGCCGCTGCCGCTGTGCGTTCTGACCGTGTGGTGCGGGCGTTGGGTGCAATCCTGACTGCCCCCAATGACGATCCAGGCCGCGCCTTTGTGCTGCGATTTGAACAGGTGACCGGGGCGCTGATTGCCAAAAGCCAAGAGGATACCGCATTCTTTCGTTACAACCTCTTTCTGGCCGCCAATGAGGTGGGTGCAGAACCTGATGCAGCTACGCTTGATGTGCCGCAATTTAACAACTGGCTGCAATCACGACAAGCGCAATGGCCACGCGCGCTGACATTGACCTCTTCTCATGACACCAAACGGGCGGAGGATGCACGTATGCGTATATTGGCGATAGCGCATTGCCCAGCAGAGTTTGCACAGCTGTTTGATGCGGAATTTGTGCAAATGCCGGGGGTTCAGGCCAATATTGGCTGGTATGTGGTGCAGTCGGCTTTGGGGCTGTTTGATCCGCGCCGCGATGACATGGCCGACCGTTTGGCGGCCCATATGGAAAAGGCGCTGCGTGAAGGCAAACAAATCAGCAATTGGATGCATCCTGATCTGACCGCCGAAACCGCTGTATTTGATGGGGCGCGTGCGCTGATTGCGCGGTGGCAAAAACAGGTCCCGACGCAGGTGCAAAAGATCACGGATCTGGCACAGTCCTTGGGCCTGTTACAGGTTGCATTGAAACATCTGATGCCGGGCGTGCCAGATCTGTATCAGGGGTGTGAGCTGGGCGCATATCAATTGACGGATCCTGACAACCGCGAAACGATTGATTTTGCGCGTTTGCGTCAGGGTGCCGCCCTTTCGGGGTATGATGGTGCAAAGGCGGCTTTGACCGCCCATCTGCTGCAATTGCGTGCCGACCGGGCGGCGTTTTTTGACATGGCAAACGTGTCGATCACTGTGGATCAGGATGCGCCCGATCACATGGTTCTGACCCGCCAGCGTGGGGCGGATGATCATGTCATTAAACTGCGGTTCAGCCCAAACCTTGCGTCTGCACCTCAGCCCATCTCGGGCACAAGCCTTTTGCCAGCAGGGCATCACTATCCGTTTGATCTGGTCGAGGCACCGATGACCAAAGACCTGAGTGCCGCTACCAAACCACAACTGATTTTCCCTGTGTCGGGGTAGCCACCCGTGCTCATTGGCCGTTGCGGGTTGTTTTGTAATCCACTGATCTGACTGCCGTATTCCCCTCAATAAGGCGTTTTCCCATGCCCAGAAATACCGTCACCCATGGCCAGTTTGACCTGACCGCCGCGCGCCCCACCCAATTGGGCGCGCGCTATGATGGGGAGGGCACGAATTTCGCGCTCTTCTCAGATCATGCCACACGGGTAGAGCTGTGTTTGTTTGACGATAGCGGGCAGAATGAAACGGCCCGCATGGCCTTGCCGCAGATGGAGGGCGGTATTTGGTATGGCTATTTGCCCGGGCTGCGCCCCGGTCAGGCCTATGGCTACCGTGTGCATGGCCCCTGGGCGCCCGAACAGGGCCACCGGTTTAACCCATCCAAATTGCTTCTTGATCCCTATGCGATGGAAATGCGTGGGTATTGGAATTGGAACGAAGCGGTCTTTGGCTATCCCATGGGCGGCGATGATCTGGTGATGGATACGCGCGATTCCGCCCCTTTTGTGCCCAAAGCCGTGGTAACGGACCCGACCTTTGATTGGGATGCAGATCGTGCCTTGGACACGGGTTGGTCATCCACCCTTATCTATGAGGCGCATGTGAAAGGGCTGACCCAACGCCACCCCGGGGTTGCACAAGCTGATCGTGGCACATTTGCGGGGTTGGGATCTGAGGCCGTGATTGAGCACCTGTTAAAAATCGGGGTAACGGCGATAGAGCTGCTGCCAATTCATGCGATGGTTCATGACAACCACCTGACCGAAAAGGGCCTGTCCAATTACTGGGGATATAATTCTATAGGATTTTTCGCCCCCAATCGTGCCTATCTTCGCGGTGAAAAAATCGCAGAGCTGAAACAGGTGATCAAACGGCTGCACAAAGCCGGGATCGAGGTGATCTTGGATGTGGTGTATAACCACACGGCCGAGGGGAACCATATGGGCCCGACCCTGTCGTTCAAAGGCATCGACAACGCGTCTTATTATTTGCTGAGTGCGGAAAACCCACGCTATGGCTATGATACAACCGGCACAGGGAACACGTTGAATATGGCGCATCCGATGGTATTGCGCATGGTGATGGATTCGCTTCGTTACTGGGTCGAGGCGATGCATGTCGACGGGTTTCGCTTTGATCTGGCATCCACCTTGGGGCGTGAACCTGATGGTTTTGAACGCGAAGGCGCCTTTTTCAACGCGCTGCGTCAGGATCCGGTTTTATCGGCTGTGAAATTGATCGCAGAGCCCTGGGATGTTGGCGATGGTGGGTATCAGGTGGGGGGATTCCCCTGGCCCTTCCGTGAATGGAACGACAAGTTTCGCGATGATTTGCGCGCGTTTTGGCGCCGCGATCCGGGGCAAATTGGTCGGGTGAGTCAGCGACTTTTGGGCTCTCCGACGCAGTTTGACCATTCACGGCGCCCTGCGACCAGCTCGGTCAATTTTCTGGCCGCGCATGATGGGTTCACGCTGATGGATACGGTCAGCTATAATGACAAACATAATATGGCCAATGGCGAAGATGGTCGCGACGGTCATGATCATAATATCTCGGATAATATGGGGGCCGAGGGGAACACGCAGGATAGGCAGATCACTGCCGCGCGCGCACGCCGTATCAAGGCGATGCTGGGCTCTTTATTTGTCAGCCAAGGCGTGCCGATGATGCTGGCCGGTGATGAACTGGGCAATACACAAAACGGAAATAACAACGCCTATTGTCAAGATAATGAGGTCAGCTGGATTGATTGGGATACGGCTGACCCAACCCTGATCGACGCAGTGTCCGCCTTGTCGCAGCTGCGCCGGGACTGGCGTGATTGGCTTGCGCCGCTGCGGTTTTCGCGTGCGCCAGGTGACGGCGCTGGGCCACAACGTACGCAGATCGAATGGTGGCATCCTGCAGGCCACCCCATGACCGAAGAGGAATGGTCTGACGCGGCATTGGGCTGCATTGGTTTGCGGATTGCGCCATTCTCTAAGGACGCGCCCTCGCCCGATGGCAAAGACCCCACAACACAATTATTGATCGTTTTGAACGCCGCCGACGATGGGCAATTTACCCTGCCTCCGGCCGACCCAATGGCCCCGGCACAGGCACCAGCCGCCGCCGATAAGATCCCATCGGGGGTAGCCTGGCATCAGATCATTGATACCAGCCGTGACCCGATCAAGCTGGATCGTTTGGCGCAACCTGTCGAAGATATTCCCGGCCAAAGCCTGTGCGTTTACAATACCTCTTCCTAAATTCCTTGATTTATCAAAGGATTTACTAAATAACACCAGGAGAGGCCGTAATGTTTTCTGCGGGCCGTAATGAGTTTCCCCGTGTTTTTTAGCTGACCTTTCGATGAGACGTGCGAATGGAGCCCGATCAAAAAATTCTGCTTGATGCGATGGGGGCGTTTAACCTGATGTCTTGGCCACTGCCGCTGGTGACCAATGTGGCGGGGCTGGTTGTTGTTGTCGCCTGTATCGCGCATCGCTTTCAAACCGCACGGCTGATTTTCGGGATTTTGGCCGGGATGTGTATGGTATCCGCGATTTTCACTTCGCAGTTACATGGGGCCTTAGCGCTAGCCCCCTTTCTGACATTGATGTCGGTCATACAAGGCACCGCGTTTTTGCTGGTCGCAGTAGGCTGCGATCCGCCGCCGCAACCGCGTTTTTCAAGCAGTTGGTATTCCATAGCGGGATTGACGATCATGCTTGTGGTGCTGTGCCTGTATCCTTTTTTGGGCAGCTGGGCAGGCTACCATTGGCCGCGGATCGCGTTTTTGGGTATTCAACCTGTTCCGACGATGATGTTCACCATCGGAGTCTTGCTGCAAATTTGTCGGTCGCGCGTTTGGAAATTTATGATCGTGCCATTGCTGTGGATGGTGTTAGTGGCGCTGACATGGCGCGATAAGGGGATGTTCCATGACAGTATCGCGTTTGCACCTTTGGCGCTTGGGCTGATTTATGTCTGGCCAAGGCGTATGCGAAATTGATCACGTTTATATTTGAAATTATGACGTAATATCAATTTGTTGGAAGGCGAATTTCATGTAAAAGTTTATGGTGGGCGATGAGGGATTTGAACCCCCGACATCATCGATGTGAACGATGCGCTCTACCACTGAGCTAATCGCCCTTCCATGGCGTGCCTTGTAGCTTTGCTGTTCAAGGCGTTCAAGGGGGCAAACACATTTTATCAAAGATTATTCCTGCAAAACGGGCGGATATGCAGCGAACTGCGCCCCCGCCCATTCTGAACGTGATCATCGGCCCTAATTGGGCATAAAAACGGGTTTAGTTCTCGTCATACTCGTCTTCTGCGGGCGTATCAGCCGCCGCGTCGGGCGCATTGGCAGAGGGTGTCTTGCGGCGCATCCGTACGATCAGCAGCTCCCCATCAGGCTTTTCTTCCCGGCGTCCCACACGAAGCTTGCCCAAAGGCGGCAAAGCCAGAGATTCCTCTGCTGAAAGCGCTTCGCCCAGCTCCTCCAGTATCGCGTCGAGCGCCTGCTTCATCTCTGAGCGTTTCAGGCTAGAGCGTGCCGTCGCACGGTCCAGAAAGTCTTTCTTGCGCGTGATCAGCTTGGCGTCAGGCGGGACCATTGCCGCCTCATCCACCGGTGCGTCGGTTAAATCAGTGGCTGTGTCGGCATGTATAGAGGTGGTCATGTATAATCCCTTGTTCATAGATATTTCCCCTTATGACAAAGGGAAACGTTACCACCAGACTATGCCGACACCGTATCGCGTGAAAGCGTCGTTTTGCCATATCGTGCTGATGACCCGTTCACGATTGGATATGAAGGTAATTTACGCGTAGCACGCGTCGGTTGTGCAAAAAATCACCACATCCCCGTCAAAAACGCAAAAAAGGCGCCCCCGAAGGCGCGCCTTTTCGTTGATTGGCCCAAGGGCATTAATGTGCGGTTGCACCAAGCCCTTCAGATTTTTTGGCCGCTGCGGCTGCGGCGGCAGCCTCTTCTGCCTCTTCATCCCATTCGATCGGCTCTGGCTGCCGCACAAGTGCGCGTTTAAGAACATCGGTCACATGGGTGACAGGAACGATTTCAAGACCTTGTTTCACATTGTCCGGAATCTCGGACAAGTCCTTTTCATTCTCTTGAGGAATGAACACCGTCTTGATGCCACCACGCAGCGCTGCAAGCAGCTTTTCTTTCAATCCACCGATCGGCATCGCATTTCCGCGCAACGAAACTTCGCCCGTCATTGCGATATCTTTGCGCACCGGAATCCCGGTCAGGACCGACACGATGGATGTGACCATCGCAAGACCGGCTGAAGGCCCGTCCTTGGGGGTCGCCCCATCGGGGACGTGAACGTGAATGTCCCACTTCTCAAACCGAGGGGGCTTCACTCCGATCTCTGGCGCGACTGACCGCACATAGCTGGAAGCTGCGTCGATGGATTCTTTCATCACATCGCCCAGTTTCCCGGTGGTTTTCATCCGGCCCTTGCCCGGCAAACGCAATGCTTCGATATGCAGCAAATCCCCGCCAACCTGGGTCCAGGCAAGCCCCGTGACCACACCGACCTGATCTTCCATCTCGGCCAGACCATAACGGTGGCGTTTCACACCCAGATATTCGTTCACCTTGGCGGAATCCACCGTGATATGCTTCACCTGACCTTTGGATTTGATGATCTCTGTCACGGCCTTACGCGACAGTTTCGCCAATTCCCGTTCAAGGTTACGAACACCGGCTTCGCGGGTGTAGTAGCGCAGCACGTCCGAAATTGCCTCATCCGTGATGTCGAATTCGGATTTCTTCAACCCATGCGCCTTCATCTGTTTGGTGATCAGATGCTGACGCGCGATTTCGGTTTTCTCATCCTCGGTATAGCCCGACAATGAGATGATCTCCATCCGATCCAGCAACGGGCCGGGCATGTTATAGCTGTTGGCCGTTGTCAAAAACATCACGTTCGACAGGTCATATTCGACCTCAAGATAGTGATCAACAAAAGTGCCGTTTTGCTCTGGGTCCAGGACCTCCAACATTGCCGAGGCCGGATCGCCACGGAAATCTTGTCCCATCTTGTCGATTTCATCAAGCAAAATCAATGGGTTGGTTGTTTTCGCTTTTTTCAACGCCTGGATAATCTTACCCGGCATGGATCCGATATAGGTGCGGCGGTGGCCGCGAATTTCGGATTCGTCGCGTACACCACCAAGTGAGATACGGATGAATTCACGTCCTGTCGCCTTAGCCACAGACCGACCAAGCGAGGTTTTACCAACACCGGGCGGGCCAACAAGGCACATGATCGGGCCTTTCAGCTTCTGGCTGCGCGCTTGCACCGCAAGATATTCGACAATCCGCTCCTTGACCTTTTCCAGGCCATAGTGATCGGCGTCCAAGATCGCCTCGGCACGTTCCAGATCTTTCTTCACGCGGGATTTTTTGCCCCACGGGATCGACAGCATCCAGTCAAGATAGTTGCGCACAACGCTGGCTTCAGCGGACATGGGCGACATGTTCTTGAGCTTTTTCAGCTCGGCTTCGGCCTTTTCCTTGGCCTCTTTTGACAGGTCTGTGGCCGCGATCTTTTGCTCCAGCTCGGCCAGCTCATTCGAGCCATCCTCACCATCGCCAAGTTCCTTTTGAATGGCCTTCATCTGCTCATTCAAATAATATTCGCGCTGGGTCTTTTCCATCTGCGTTTTTACACGCGATTTAATCTTTTTCTCGACCTGCAGAACCGAAACTTCGCCCTGCATGAGGCCGTAGACTTTTTCCAGACGTTCGGACACGTCCAGCGTCTCTAGCAGCTCTTGCTTTTGGTCGACTTCCAATCCCAAGTGACCGGAGACCAAATCGGCCAGCTCTTCTGGCGCGCGCGTTTCCGCGATGGCGGTCATGGCCTCTTCGGGAACATTCTTTTTGATCTTTGCGTAGCGCTCGAACTCATCCGCGACCGAACGCAACAAGGCGCGGATCGTGTCTTCGTCACCGACGGTTTCTTCCAACTCAATCGCCTGAGCTTCGAAGAATTCAAGATTTTCAACAAACTCGCTGATGCGCACACGGGTCTTACCCTCGACGAGCACCTTTACAGTGCCATCGGGCAGCTTCAGCAATTGCAGCACATTCGCCAGCACACCAGTGCGGAAAATGCCCTCTGCTTCGGGTTCATCAACCGAGGGATCAATTTGGCTGGCCAACAGGATCTGCCGATCCTCTGACATCACCTCTTCTAGCGCCCGCACCGATTTTTCGCGCCCTACAAACAGCGGCACAATCATATGCGGGAATACGACGATATCGCGCAATGGCAAGACCGGATGGGTTTTGGGGGACATTTCGGTCATACTCGTTCCTTATTTGGCAAAAGGGGCTGGCCCCGATCTCGGCAGCTTCGCCCTTCCCTATGCACCAATATTTAGGCGGTCAAAGCCGCTGCTTCAACCATCTAGCCTTGAACATATTAAAGCGCCGTATGGCCTAACCCCCTGGAAACATCACCAACAACCGAGGAAAGAGGAAAAATTCCCAGCTGATGCTGCCGGAAATAATTTACAAAAATGTCACTTCGTTTCGTAAAATGCGCAAATATTCCTTTACTGCGCAATATTGTTTCGCGTAAACGTCACAAGCCTGCTATAAAGACCACACACTTGGGAGGAAGTGACATGCAACAGAATCAAAATTCGCGTATCGCTCAATCGAACGATGGGTATCAGTCTGTCTTGCGTATTCCTGTTTGTGGGTCCCGTCAGGTCTCAGTTTCTAAGTCATTACAACAATTGCCGCCGGGATGGTGGATTGCTCCCGTACTTCTTTTAGATGTCGCGGTGATTATGACGGTGGTGTCTTTGCTACGCTGACAGGCGCGTTCTTACCGTGGTAAAATAAGTTCCGCTTTCAGCCCCCCAAGGCTGGGGCTTTGACCCAATTGCAGCCGCCCACCATGGCTGCGCGCGATATCAGCACAAATCGACAAACCCAACCCAACGCCCTGCCCCCGATCTTGATTTCGGGCAGGGTCCAGCCGTGTAAAGGGGCGCATTGCTTCTTCACGTCGCTCTGGGGCGATGCCTGGGCCGGCATCCTCCACCACGATCCGAACCGTGCGCCCGGCCGGAAAAACCGAGACCTCAGCCTGAGAGCCATAACGGATCGCATTGCCGATCAGGTTGGATACAGCGCGACGAATATCGTCAGGGCGCAACTGTATGACAACAAGCCCCGCATCCGGGCATGGCCCCAGTTGAACCGCCTGCCCCACGCGTTCACCCTGTATCACCTGCGCGCGCACCAACTCCGCCAGGTCCGTGCGTTCGGCGGGGGCCGCCGTTGCATCACGGTGGGCAAAATCCAGAAATGCGTCAATCAACCGCCCCATTTCATCCACGTCGCGCTCCATTTCCGCGACATCGTCTTGGCCATCTTGATCAACAGGTAACATCGACAGGCCCAGTCGCAACCGCGTCAACGGTGTACGCAAGTCATGGCTGATGGCCGATAACATCATGGTGCGCTGTTCAATATGGCGATCAATTCGGTTGCGCATGTCCAGAAAGGCTGCGCCTGCAGAACGAACCTCACTGGCGCCAGCCACCCGATATGGGATGGAGCGGCCCTTACCAAAGGCGTCCGCCGCCAAAGCCAAGCGCCGAATGGGGCGCAGCTGATTGCGCAAGAACAAATAGGCCACCGCCGTCATCAGCAGGCCCACTGCCACCATCAGCACCAACAGCTGATGCGGGTTGGAGGCGGATACACGAATACGCTGAAACCCGATCTGCAGTGGTCCATTATCCGTATCAACGATCAGCCGCACATATGATCCATCGGATAGGTCGATCACCCGGATCCCGGGCACGTTGGCGCGCAGCGTTTCGATCACCACCAACCCGGTTAAATCAAAGAACCGCCGTAAATCTGTAGTTTGCGCCAAAAGGTCTGCCTTGGGGGGCAGCTCTAATGCCAATTGCAACGGATCCGCCAATTTGCGCGCCGCCATCAGGCCCCGCGCGGCATCAGCTTGGCCTGATACAGTCGTCGCGATCAGCACGATCTCGCGCTGCATTGTCGACGTCATTTGCAATGTCACACGTTCAAAATGCCGTTGAATGAACACGATCGACACGACAAGCTGTATCGTAACAACCGGAACCAACAGGATCAATGCAGCCCGTCCATACAGGCCACGCGGCATCAGATGTTTAAGCCAGGTGAATTTCATGTCAGAAGTTTAGCGCCACCAGAACGGAAGGGGAAGCGTAAGATGTTGGTTGAACTGCTGCCCGGCCTGCGCCGACTGCGCGCCCCCAACCCCTCGGCCATGACAAAAGATGGCACCAATACCTATATTCTGGGCCATGACCGGTTGGCAGTGGTGGACCCCGGCCCAGATGATCCCGCGCATATCGCGGACATTATCCGCGCGGTGGCACCTGGCGCGCATATCACCCATATCCTGGTAACCCATGCCCATCTAGATCACAGCCCCGCCGCCCGTCGCCTGTCCGCGCTGACCCAAGCGCCGGTTTATGGCTATGGCCCGCCCGATGCCGGGCGCCCGCCCTATATGCAAACCCTTGCGCAAACAGCAAATCTGGGCGGTGGCGAAGGCGTGGATCTGGCCTTTGCGCCCGATATTTCCATCGGACATGGCAAGGATATCATTGGCGCGGATTGGACCGTGACGGCATTGCATACACCGGGCCATTTCGCCAACCATCTTAGCTTTGTGTGGCACCCTGGGCATAGTGCGATTGGCCCGGTTGTTTTCACGGGGGATGTGGTGATGGGCTGGACCAGCACATTGATCTCGCCGCCAGACGGCGACCTGCAAGGTTATTTCGACAGTTTGGATCTGTTGCAATCGGTCAACGCCGCGCAGTTTTTCCCTGGCCACGGTGCACCTGTGACACAGCCTCATACACGTATTGCCGAGCTAAGAGCACATCGACACGCCCGCAGTGCGCAAATTCTTACGGCGCTGCGTGATGGTCCGGCCTGTGCCCTTACCTTGGCGCAGCGGATCTACCCTGACATCCCAAAGGCCTTATTGCCCGCCGCCGCGCGCAACACCTTCGCTCACCTGATTGATTTTCAACAAAAACACATCGTAACCCCTGAGGGACAGCTCTCCTATTCAGTCAAGTTTTCGCTTTGTTGAAAAAACCTTGAAAGACCCCTTGCACGCCGAAAATCTCACGTCTATACAGCGCCTCGTGTTCCGGCGTAGCTCAGCGGTAGAGCAGTTGACTGTTAATCAATTGGTCGTAGGTTCGATCCCTACCGCCGGAGCCATAATCAACCTAACCAGTTGATACTGAAAGAAAACGGAAACCAGCTCCGTTCACTTTCTCCCTCACGTGCGACCCTGGCACACAGGCCGCACACATGAGGGGCACAAGCGGCTCACACTCTGTGTCTCCTGTTGTCTCACGACGGATCAACCGTCGGGACCATCATGACGACTTGTCGATATCTGCACCGCAAGGGCAACCGCTTTCACTTTCGCCGGCGGCTCCCCGGACTTTCTTCATCCATTCCTGCAATTTCTTTGCCCTTGGGGACGACAGATCAAAATCTTGCGCATAACTGGGTGAGACACCTGACCCAGGAGTCCGACCAGATGTTCGATAGTTTCGTTTTCATGGCGCCGCCGCTGCCCGACGATCTCGTGGCCCGGTATTTCCGCCATTGCCTCGAAGCCAGCCTGTTCACCCTGCGGCGCCAAGTGCGCATGGCCCGGATGAGCGGCAGGTTCGGTGCCGACGATGAAACGCGCCTCTCCCTGATGCCCATGATCCTGCAGAGCCTTCTGGAGGATGGCATCCGCGACAGCCTCCCGCTGCAGCGGGTCGACCCTGAATGGTCGCCGGAAACCCTGGGCATCGCGATGCACCTTTATTCCGTGGAAGCCTGCCGCATCCAGTCCCCGGAAGAAACGCGCCGGATCCAGCTGACCTTTCCGGACATCAAGACCTCGGACCTCACCAGCGCCGAGCATACCGGGCAACTGCGCGAAGCGTACATCGCCGCCCGCCTCGCAGCCTTGCGCGATGGAACCACGCCGACAAGCTTCACCGCTTGTCGCGATGAACTGCAGTACTGCGTTCCGGCTCCCACCGAACGAGATGTTGTGATGGACGACCGCATAGGCGTCGAACCGTCGCCGGCCCCGCAAGCCTCCGATCCAACATGGTCCGCTTCGCTCGAGCATCATGGAATAGAACCGACAACCCCTTCGGCTTCAGCGCGCGTAGCTGACTTTCGAACGCAGCAAGCAGCCGATATTGCACGTCCGGCCCCGAAATCCGTCTGCAAGACCATGGCAACCCTCGCCGATCATTTCGCGGCTTGTAAGGATGCCGCCCTGGTCGCCGATTCCGACACTTGGTCCCCAGACATCGCCCATGTCTTCTGGCGAGCCGTGCGGTCCGAAGCCATGACGCCAGCGGTTGCGGGGCAGCGCGAATCCGACATCAGGCGCTTTATGTTGATCCTCGGGATCACAGATGTGTCACAAATTACTCAAGCAAAATTAAGCCACTGGAGTGATATCCTTAGGCAATTTCCGAAGAAATTCCTGCGTTCGGACAAGGATGCCCATCAGCAACTGGAGGCCATCCTACTGGGGGCAAAGCATCTCGATGCCAAGGACAAGGGTCTTGCCGCCGATACTTTTCGCCGCCACGTAAAGTCGATCGAACTTCTGATCAAACGCGCCGTTGCCGAGGGTTTGGCAGAACTGAAGGAGTTGGACCTGAAGGCTATCAAGCCAAAGAAGACCTCAGGGCGAAACAGACACAAGAAACGAGCAAGCTTCACGCCCCCGGAAACCAACCGCCTTTTGTCACATTCCCTGTGGACCGGCGCGGCCTCCGCTGCCCGTCGTCATGTTCCTGGGCCCGTCGTCACACGTGACGGCGCCTGGTGGATCCCGTTGATCCTTATGTACACGGGCGCTCGCCGTGCTGAAATCGCTGGGATGCTGGCGTCGGATATCCAGGAAGTCGATGGCATTCCCGCATTCATCATCCAGTCGAACCAGTACCGAGGCATCAAAGGGGAGCCAAAAGACGCCGGTCCCGACGAAAAGCTTACCCGCATCGTTCCCATCCACTCGCAGTTGCTGGACCTCGGCCTTCTAAATTATGCCGAACACATCCGCACCAAGGGACACTCCCTGTTATTCCCTGATGTCGTTCCCAAGCCGCGCAAGGGGTCAGTACGGGCAAAGGCCGAGGATCCAGCGCTCCTCGTACAGAAGTTCGGTGAGCGGTTCGACGACGCTTGGCACAAGTCAATGGCTATCGCGCTGAACGGCAACCCGCGCAAACTGTGCATCCACAGCCTCCGCCATTTCGTCAACAACACCCTGATCCATAAGCAGGAAGTCCACGAAGTTACGCGGCTTGACCTACTCGGGCATGTGGAAGGCTCCGAGGTCCAGAACACAAATACGTCGACATACAGGGAAGAAACGCCGATGGCGATCAAACGCGAGGCAATCGAGAAGCTGCCCCGATTGGAGGCGAGTTTGTCAGCTTGGGAAGTGGCGGGGAGGTAGGAACCCCAATCAAGCTATCCAATTCCAGTCAAAACCATGATTTTAAGGTGAACTACGCAACCGCATCTCGTGTTTCTATCCACCCAAGTTGCCCAAGGCGCCCAGACTCAAGATCGAGATTTTCGACACACTGTTAAAAGGCTACCTAGGGAAAGCATCATACCTCCTGCATTTGGCGGAGTTCCGGTACTCTCTCAGGAAATTCAGGGTACCGCGCGGCCTGCACGGCCTCCCATGTAGCCCCACGCTTCGCCAATTCAGAGAACTGAGTGCCCGCGCCGACGCGATTGAAGACGCTATTCACGACGCAGGCCCACTCCCACATCAGACGTGACAGAGGGCCCGAAGTATCTTGGCGCTGCCATACTTGCATCAGGTCCAGCCGATCTCCCAATCGTAGCCCCAGCATCGCAACAGTGTAGCTCGCCACATTTACGTAGCCCTGCTTGAAGATTGACTTGGCATCCTTTGTCTTGATCTGCTTTTCGATAGCCTTGAATAGGATGACCTTGGCGATCATCTCCTTATACCATGTGACGTCGAGCGTATCGGGTACGATCCCTGGCTCCTCGTCCAGAGCAGCCATAAAAGCAACAAAGTTCTTCTCGCCACCCAACGCCACTTGGTTCGGAAGGCCGCGCCAGCTTTCATGATATTTGGCGAGATCGTTTTTCGTAAGTTTACGTCGCGTGGGGATGACTTCCTGCAGACGCTTCCTCTGCGCTTTGGTGCGGCCGTCCCGGAGCATGGCCACCGCGTATGCCCCGGCGGCACGTTCGTAAAACCACCGTCCTGTTCCATCCGGACACCAAGTCTCGTTCGCAAGTTTCTCGAACTCGACGTGAAAGGCCCGGTTCGCCGAAAGGTCTGACGTCTTCACCGCGGTCTGACTGTTCGCATACTGCGAAATTCGCGAGATCAACGTCTCACGCCCCTGATCTTCGCCATCGCGAAGGATCACGACCTTGGCCGGGATCATCACGCGCGAGAGGTCAAGATCCCGGTTGTCGCGACTTGAGAAGTAGATCGAGGACGTGGTCTGCCCCCCGTTTACAATCTGCATACCTTTCATGAGAGAAATGCCGACTTGTCCATCCTTGGCCTTTGTGAACTCAGCCTCATCACAGACGATGACCAAGCCATTGTTGTAGGCAAGAAAATGGCCGGGTTCTTCAATGAGAGTCTTCATAATACCGGCATTCACTTTCTTGCGCGTACCCAGAAAGGATCGCACGTTCGCCTCGAGCAAGGTGGTGTTGAAGCGTTCGTACAGCGCGCGCAGTACCTCCGCCGGGATCGCTGTCAGGGCATAGTCATAATCGGCGGTCGGGTCTGCCACATGAACACAGGGCAAAGGGCGACCGATTGCTTGCTCGAAACTTACGGCAATCTCGTCCCGTGGCTTTCCCGTCGTGTGGCGAAAGAGACGCTCCATGTCCATAGCTTCAACTTGGATCAGCCGGCCTTCCACTTCACGCGCAGAGAAATGTTTCGACTTGGTCTGCCCGTCCGTCAGGACAATGACGCGCAGCTGGTCGAGATCATGCCACCGCCGCTCCAGCGTCTCAACAAGCTCGAGAACAGGGCTCGTCGGATCAAGTCGTCCGGAGAGTTTCCCCGCACCCGCATTTGCGGCGAAAGTCACAGCTGCTTTCGCCACGCCACCCACATCTGAATCCCTGAGCTGCGTCAGGTGGTCGGTGCCGAGATAATGCGTCAGGAAAAGGTCGATCCGGGTATCATCGCCGGAAATGCTGTAGCCGGAAATCCGCAGTTTGGCATTCCGGATCGTCCCCTCCCAGTGACAGACCTCCGGTGCCTCCGATATCCCCGCCGCGCTCACGTCATCCATCGCGAGTTCGGCGAAGATCAGTTCTTCCTGTGGGAAAGCCTCGTCTGGGTTGCAGGCCCGTTCGGCCATAACTCCTTGGACATGGTTGCGGAACTCGGCGTGAAATTCAGACAGGTTCATCAGCCGTCTCTCCAAGCATCTCGAACATCATGTCCATGGATTTTGGTGTCTCATCGAGGCTCTCGATGTCGAGGTCGTATTGCGCATTGCGGATCTGGCCCGGTAGCGTGGCGCGGCGTAGGCAGGGGAAGCCCTCCTGCACCCGGAAACAATGTACGTCCCCGGACAGCAGCTTGCGGGTGTATCGGTCGGCATGATCATCGAGATACCGCGATAGCAGCAGCAGGGCATCGAACTGCTTGCGCACGCCGGAACCATCCATGATCTCGCGCAACCGGTTCACGGTTTGCGTCAGGGTTTCACCCGCCTCATCCTCGGCAAAGCGGATAGCGCAGAGGAACATCGGCCAGCGGTCGGAATCGAGTTGGTCAATGGAGTTGATCCGGGCAAGGAACCCCTGAGCCTTCGCCGTGCTCTTCACTTCAAAGGCACCGCTTTCGACATGGAAATCCTGCGCCGCCTTCAACGGTCCCTGCCAGCTGTCCAAAGCCACCAGAGCCGATCCCGTGTGCCCGATCAGCGCCTCCAGCATGATGAGTTCTCCCAACAAACCGGCCTGTTTCTCTGTCGAAAGTGGCTTGCGGCGCTGGTTGGCCATGAACTCCTGCCACTCCCTCACCCGCACAAAAAATGCGTCAAGCGCCGCCCGGGGCGTCACGCTGCCGAGATGTTCGAGGTGCCGCAGAATGTTGACCGCCATCAGGGCAAACAACTCGTGGGATCCGTCGATCAGCCGCACAAGGGCGACGGCCTCGCGCCCCACCGACCCATTGCCGGACGGTAGCCGCATGACATCAAAGCCCCCACCTCCGGGCAGCCGGTCGGCAGGCTTGATCGTGCCGGCCGGAAAGTCGACGACAATGGCTTCACGGCTCCCGGGGAAACTGCGTCCCGCGTGGAAGACCACCGCGCCGTTCCGGTGCAGCGGTGAAAGCGCCCAATCCTCGCCGTCCACATCCTTCAGCGCGCGCCACGTCCGGGCGAGCCCCTCCTCAGTCCAGGTCATTGTCCATCCCCCACATCACCGAGTTCGCCATGTAATCAGCATCCCGGACACGTCGCTTGGAAGCACTGCCCGGGAACGACATTGACCAGGCCAGTGCCGGCTTGCGCCCTTCGATCAATCTACAGCCTGACTTCGCAGGGTCCAGCAGATACAAAAGCAACAGTCCTCTCGTACGATCAGGCTTCAACCCGGTCCCTTCATGCCCAAAGCCGAGGACATGCCGGATCGCCGGACCTTTCGGATCATCGGGTGGCCCCTTGGTCTCGTTCCTATCCGCATCGCCGCGCCAGGTCTCACGGCTGCGTGCGACGGCTGCGTCGTATTGCGCCCAAGTCAGGTCAATGGCCTGGTCGCGCGGGGAAATCAGGGTCTTAATAGAATAACGATCGTCATGGTCACCGATTGCTTTTCGCTGAAGCATACCGACAGGCACGCCGCCGATCGTTTCGGTGTCACCCTTTTCCGCACCTACGAGAGCGACAGTCCAACGTGACAACTCTCCGTCGAGGTTCATTCCCGAGATGAAGTCGGCGAGCATGGGAGGTACGACACGCAAAGAACTTGGATGCGTCTGGTAGCTCCTGAGGAATTCGATGACCGTCATGGGCGATGCATCGCGCCACAGCGCACCATTCCAGCTCTGCCCTTCCGGCACATAGTGCTGGTCCTGCAAGGAAAGTTGCTTACCCAATGCATGGATCAGGGTTTCACCTGCGGCGAGGTTTTGTTCGTGCCGATTGTCAATCGGTAACGCGACCGTCTGCAGCAGGTCGCCGGAATAGGTCAGATGCACGGGCTTCGCCGCACGCATCTTTGCCTTCGACGTGACGGTCAGGATGGAGTGCGACTTCACCCTCAATCCGAAATCCTTCGGCGTTCCTTTTACCGCAACCATGTTGTCAAATTCCTGCCGAAGCTCTTCTGCGGCATCGGCGATGTGGCCGAACCACGTGATCATCTCGCGCGACGTATAAAGGCGGCAGACATCTAGGTACTTGTCCCGATACCCGAACCAGCGCCCCATCTGCATCAACGTGTCGTACATCTTGGTGGTGCGCAGGAAATAGCTGGTACACAGGCCCTCAAGCGTCAGGCCGCGCGCCAGCTTGTCGCCACCGATCGCGATGACCTTCAGCCCCTTCCTTTCGTTTTCGGCATAATCGAGAGCATCCTTCGCGGAGCCGTTGATCTCACGAACGTCGATGTCCTGGAGCACGGAAGGCAGGACGGCGCGCACCTCCGCCCATGAAACGTCTTCCCCCTGAGGGACATCCAGGAACGCGTCGCGCACCCGGGCCATGTCAGGATGGAAGCGGGTCTCATAGTCGGACTGCATCCGCATATCAAGCTCGGCCAAATCGATATTGCGCACGTAGCGGTGCTTCATGTGGCGGACAAAGTCATCGACCTGCGACACGATCTCGCCCTGCACCGAGGTGAAGCGCGAGACATGGATAAGCATTGAGCTGTGCTTGTCGCCCTGCCCGCGGACCTTGCGGACCGCGCACGCGAATACGAAGGAGCGTATAGCTTCTTGCAACCCCTTTGGCAGTATACGCTCGCCACCGATCCGGGGTTGCCAGTGGTTCTTGTGCGTTGGCGGCATCCATTCCAGGTAATCCGCATCGTCCAGCGTACGCGCCAGCGGCAGGTCTTCGGGCACCGACGAGGCCGACCCAAATACCCTGCCTGGCCCAATGTAATTGGTCGGCGCGCCAAGGCTTGTGATGAAGGCGCACGGGAACAAGTCCGGCCCATGCTCCGCCGTGGCGTTCTTCTCATGAATAAAAATGTTTGCGAACGGCGTCGCCGTGTAGCCGACATAGGATTTTCTCGAAAAAGTGTTCAACACTCGGCGGATGAGGCCATTCAAGGTGGTCGGGTCGTGCTCGAGGTCGGGCTTGCCGTCGTCCGTTACCGGCTTTTCGCCCGTATCGACCGACCCATGATCGGATTCGTCATCGATGACCAATGCAGGAAGCGCGCTGACGATCTTGCGCCCGGTCTCCGGATCGACCGTATCCGCAGCGTGATTTTCCAGCCAGTACACGAGCCGTTCCAAGACATGCTTCTGCTTCTTCACGACAAAGAGCCACGGACGCTCCTCCGGCTTCACGTTGAGCTTCCGGGATGTCGCCGTGTCGAAGTCGCCCTTGTCGGATCGGTTTGTCGCACAGTTGGGCTGGGACTTCTTGTCCTTGTCGATGAGCCCCACACCAACCAGTGGAAGATGATCGACGTTGACCAGTGTCGCATACCCGAGAAAGCCCTCGTCGAGGCGGATTTGCGTCTGAGCTCGGAGGTTGTTGTGCAGACCGGCCAGAACGATGATGATCTTGTACCCGGCGTCCGCGGCCTTGCAGATCAACCCGGTATAGTTGCCCGTTTTGCCCGACTGCACATGCCCCACCACCAGCCCACGACGATCCCAGTTTCCATTACGCAGCGGGTCCTCAAGGTTCCCAAGGATCTCGTCGGTGGACTTGTCCAGCGCGTCCAGAGCCTTCCAAGGAAGCTTCTCCTCCATGTATTCGGAATACCGACGCCAGTAACGCCAGCTCTGCTTTCGGTCGGCATTTAGCCAAGGTTCATGCCCCTCCGTGGCCACCAGCGACGCATCCTTGCCGATACCATGACTTGACCGCCGGATCATCTCGTCGATAACAGCCTCTCGGTCGACACTCTCGAACAGATCCGGGTCAATCATCTCGACCTTGCGCAGGACGCTGTCGATCAGGTCCGCCGTGACCAGTTCGCCGGTCTTTTCGATCTGACGGCGGACGAATGGCCCACTCGCCTTCAGGATGTCCGCAAAATCCCTGCTCTCCGACATGATCGGGTGCCCTTTCTATTTCTCTCCCAGACCTGCAATCAGATCCGGTCTCTTGTCGAATGGCCGGGTGCGGGCGAGCCGCTCCCTTGCCTCTGCTTCGCTCAGGCCGCGCGAATGCACCAGGGCATCGAACATGGCCTCCATCATTTCGACCAACGCCGGGTCAGCCTCCTCATCCAGGATGCTTTCCGGCGGTTCGTCATCCTCCGCCGTATCCAGCCAGATACGCTGAACCGGCACGGTGCCTTCGACCAACCGCAGCAGCGCTTCGATGTCCTTCGCCAGCGGACCGGCGCGGTCCATTACGGAGCGATAGAGGTCATGTTGCCGAGACAGCCGATACGCCGTCGCACCGGAGGAACGCTTGATCGCCTCCCAGATGTCCGGCATCCCCTCCTTGCCATGCGCCCCGTCAGAGATCAGTCGCCCGCGAAAGGCGTAGACGCTCCGGGCCATCTCCCGGGTTTCCTTTGCGAGCCGCAGCAACTGCGGACGCAGCCGGACCGGCGGACTGGCCGTCGATTTCAGGACGTTGATGTTCCACTCGCTGTCCATGGTGTTCGGGATATCCAGACGGATGCGCGCCAGTCGGTGGGCCTCGTCACGGGGCCATTGCCGCCCCCGCTCGCCAAGCCGCAACCAACCGGACACGGCCAGCAGCCGCCGGTTGCGGTAGATGTAAAAGCCTTGTTGCGAGGTCCAGCCATCCGGCCCGGCCGCGGCATCGAAGTCTGCGGCACTCTCAAACTTGTCCTTGTGCGGTAGGACATTCAGCTGAACCCGGACCTCGGGCGCGCCGATCAAGGAATATTCAAGACTTTCCAGCCGCTTCGACAGGTTTCCCATCAGGAAGGGATCCCAGGGCTTCACGCGCTTGCCGTTCAGTTTCAGATCGATCTGACCCGACGCCGTTCCGATGAGACGATGGAAGACCATGGCTAGATGACGCTCCACGGTGTCCAGTACCTCGAACAGATCATCGCTGGTGAACCCCGGCGTGACGATCCGGTCCAGATCCTCCCAAAGTACCACTGTCCCGGCACCCTCGATGCTCAGCCGCTCCTCAGACCCCGGACGCGGCCCTTCGATCATCGGCCAGTCGCCGCCTAAGATGTCCTCCAGCACATCAAGATCCCACCGGAGGCAGGCCGATTCACAGCCCGCCTTTCGCGAGCGAACTGTCAAGGCGCGCGCCTGCGAGAAGCTCGCGGTCTTCAGCCCCATGCCGAAACGGCCTAGGTCGTCCGTCCGACGGGCATGGCGGGGGTCACTGGCCCCCAGCTGCATGGCCTTCTCCAGCCCGGCATCATCCATGCCGCATCCATCGTCGGTGATCCTGATCCAGCTGTTCGACCCGGCCCATTCCACATGAACGTCCACCGTCCGCGCCCCGGCGGAAATCGAGTTGTCGATGATGTCGGCGATGGCCGTGGCCGTGGTGTATCCGAGCCCCCGCAGGGACTCGATCAGCATCCCCGCCCGCGGCGGTGCGTTGCGTGTCTTCATATTCGTCATTCAGAGAAGGTTCCGGAGCAACCGCAGATTTGCAGGGTGTCCCATTTTTCCAAGGCATTTCGCCTCGACCTGACGGATGCGCTCCCTTGTTACCCCGTAGATCGTCCCCAGTTCCTCCAGGGTCATCTCGTCCTCGTCGCGCAGTCCGAACCGGCGCACCACGATGTCCGCGCCACGTTCCGGCATGTCGGCAAGGAACTCTTCGATTATTTCCCTGCGTTGAAGGGCGAGGCAATCTCGGAACTGCGGAGATTCCACATCAAGACAATCCGGGACCGACTCGTCGAAAGGAACGGGCCTTCTGGGAATGCGCCGTATCTCACGGATGACTTCCGGCGGAATTTCCATACCCTGTGCAATAATCGCTATGACAGCTTCCGCCGGCGAACCTTCCGGGATGTACTCTTCGAGCTTGTCTACCTTGCGCAAGACCAAGGCGCGATGTGAGGGAACGCGAACCAAAGAGCCCGTGTCGTCCTGCGCCCTAGTGATGGCTTGCCGGACCCCGAACTGGCAGTAGGTCATGAACCGATTCCCGCGATCATATTCGAAACGATCGATGGACCGCATTAGTCCGAAGACCCCATCATGCACAATATCCTCAATGTCGGGAACGTAGGCCTCACGCCTGCTGGCCTGCCGCCGAACGAGAGACAGGTGCTCCAGCAGGATTTCCCGCCTGTACCGCTCCCGAACCGCAAGCGAAGCCTCGATATCCTGGCGCAGATCATCCAGATCTGGGTTGGCCTCCACGCCCTTCGCGATCAGCTCGACCGCCGTCCGGGAGAGCTTCAACGCCGAAACCGCCTCGAGCGCATCCTCGCGATCCTCGGAAGTAACATCCCCCTCCTCCAGCAGCGTCTGGTATCCAACGAGGTAGGACAGTGCTGCCGACAGGACTTCGCTATCGGGCGTCTGGCGCCCATGCTGGATGTCTAGGTCGGTCAGGAGACTCGAATCGATGGTACCGGTTTCCACCCGTTCACCCAGCATGACGACCACGGACACCAGCATGGCGTCGCTGACTAGCGTCCGGCAGATATCCTGCTGGCAGGCTGCCAGTTCCCGGAACAGACGCGCTTCCGCCCGCGCAGAGAGCGGTTTGAACTCCATGCCCGGGCGCATGTTCGACCCGTTGCAGATGCAGGACAGCAGATCGGCAATATCCTCTGGATCGGGAAACTCGCCAGAGACAAAGGCCCCATCAGCGTCTTCCTCCATCGTCAAAAGACCGAGATTGGTCAGCTCATGAACCAGATTGGCCCTGACGATTTCAGGGTCGAAGCTGCCCCTGATCTCCCCGATCAGCGCGTCGATCTCCTCTTCCGTGCAGCCTTCCGCCAAGACGGAATTCTCGACCCATTCCAGCAGCGCGGTGTAGGAAATGGCATGATACCGTGTCTTCGGCGCCGTCGCCTCAACGGTCGACCTTCGCCCCCTGTGAACGTCAAGAAACGACCTGAACGTGGCAGCATCGGCATTCTCCGCCGTTTGCGGCAGCGGGCCGAGAATGTCCTCGGCGTCGATGCGGAATCCAACCTCGCTCACACCATCGAAGTCGAACTCGGCCCCATCATCGTCACCCAGTCGCGTGACCCGCCCTTCAACCGCATCGAAGGAAGCCGTGTAGTCGTTCCACTCGATATCCCGATGGAAGTCTTCGGCTTCTTCCGCACCTTCGAAATCAAGATCGAGGTCATCAAAATCAAAGGACTCTTCGGTGTTATCCACGACCGGCCGGGGCGGAACCGGCCTGACCTTGACGGGTTCGGGCTTGCGTTCCCGGGGCCCGTCCGCTTCCGAAACAGCCTCCGGCAGCAAGCTGCGCAACAGCCCCGCCACCATGGCGTGCCCGTTCTCTGCAGCCCGGTCGTGCGGCTTCTTCCGCTCGAAATTCACTGCCGCAGGATCTGCACCGGCTTTTATCAACTGGTCGCAAAACTGAAGCCGCCCCTGCGCCGCGCAGATATGCAGCGCAGTATCCCCCTTGCCGTCAAGGGCTTGGACGCGCCCGGCAGAGATCAGTTGTGTGACGGTCTCAGCCTTGCCCTGAACAAGACCGATCAGTTCCTTGATGGACAGACGCTCCACCTCGGCATGCGCGGGAGACGCCGAAAGGTTCTCGGCCTCACGATCCTCGAGTTCATCAGCCAACGCATGATGTCCGGCCTCTCGCGCCCTGCCGGACGCGCGCAAGCCCTCGGTATCCAACGCAGTCGCGCTATGACCACGTTCCAGCAGAAGGCGCACAACCCGGGGCCGACCTTCACGGGCAGCGTCATGGAGTGGAAAGGAAGTATTCTTCACCGCGGCCGAGACATTGCCCCTGCCGCCAGTCCGAATAATGCCCTCGCTCGCCAAATCCATGAAATACCCTGTCAATCCAAACTATTGTTAACCGATCGTTAGACGATGTTACACCGGAAAAAGGCGAATCGATAACCACCTTAAGGCGATTTCACGCCATAATTTACGTTTGATACATCTACCATTTCGTCGTCCACGGTCCGAATTTCGTGAGAACACCGAGTGCATGTCCCACCCACCGCTCAGAAAGCCCCGATCTCCCGGTACCGAATCTCATGATGCTCGCCGCCCATGACAAATGCTGTCACCTCGTCGAGCACGCTTTCCGACACGCCTCGTGTCAACGCGCATTCCCACACCACCAGAACGCGCCATCCGGCCTCCATGAGGGCCGTGGCATTGGCATGGTCACGACGAACGTTTCTATCGAACTTGTCTCGCCAGAAATCGGGCCGCGTCGCCGGCGTCGTCGCCTTGGGACAGCCTTGATGCCTGTGCCAGAAGCACCCAAGCACCTCGATCACCACACGCCATTTCCGCAGGACTATGTCGGGCCTGCCGGGAAGGCGTTGGTCATGGACCCTAAAGCGAAATCCACGGGCGTGCAGCCCGCGCCGGAGCATCGTCTCAGGCTTCGTGTTCGTCCCCCTGATTCCCGATCATCATCCGGGACCGGGTCTGCTTGTCCACCACATCAACCATGCGTTAAATCTATTTGTCGCGACAGTACTTTCCATATGGCACCTGGCGCGAAACTTGGTAGAGGTTGCCGCCGGAAGGACCTGCTCATGCCGAAGAACTTTGCCATCATTGATCTATTCGCCGGGCCCGGTGGCCTTGGCGAGGGCTTCTCGCGCGCAGGGCGAAATTCCGACAGCCGGATGAAGATTCACCTTTCCGTCGAAATGGACGACCACGCGGTTCAGACCCTGTGCCTACGGGCATTCCTGCGATCCTTCGGAGAATTTCCGGACGAGTATTATGCCGCGCTGAAAGCCGGAAACGGCATGCCGGATTGGCAGTCGCTATTTCCGGCGCAATGGAAACACGCCGAAGAGGAAGTCCGGCAGCGCATCCTGGGAGCAGACGGAGTATTCGACGAACTTGCCGTCGAACTGGACCATGCGCGCGAAAGCAGCCATGGCGATACCATCCTGATTGGCGGCCCGCCCTGTCAGGCCTATTCCCTCGCCGGGCGCTCCCGAAACAAGGGCAAGGCGGATTACGTCCTCGAAAACGACGCCAGGCACTACCTCTACCGTGAGTACGTGAAGATCCTCGAACGGCTGCGTCCAGCCGCCTTCGTCATGGAGAACGTGAAGGGCATGCTGTCCAGCAAGGTTGATGGCGGTGGCATTTTCCATCGCGTCCTCGATGACCTCGAAGCCGCCGGTGACGGGTATCGTCTGCTCCCTCTCGCCAATCCGATTCCGGCAGACGGCATCCGCGCCGACGCCCGCGATTTCCTGATCCGCGCCGAAGATCACGGCGTCCCACAGGCCCGCCACCGGGTCATCATCCTCGGCATAAGGACGGACCTCGCCGGCAAACTTCCCGCAGGCCTGACACTATTGGGCGCCCCCCAACCGCCCGTCTCCGTTGACGAAGCGATCTGCGGCCTGTGGTCCCTGCGCAGCGGCCTCAGCCGCAAGGACGACGCCGACGCATGGCAGGACACCGTCCGCGAACAGGCCGCACGCATCGCCGCCAGCGAAGCGGTCCCGGACAAGGTCCGCGCCACGACTCAGGCAATCGCCATGGCCAACGACCTCCCGCAGCTGCGGCAGAGCGGCTGGCGCGGTGAAACCACCGGGATGCCTAACCTTCTTCGCGGCTGGTTCCATGACCCGAAACTGAAGGTCACCCTGCACCACGAAACCCGCGGCCACATCCCGGATGACCTCGGTCGATACATGTTCTCCGCAGCTTGGACCCGGGCCTTCAGTCGTGCGCCCAAGCTCGAACAGTTTCCCGCCTTCCTGCAGCCCGCACACCGAAACCGGGCATCTGGCGCCTTCGCTGACCGGTTCCGGACGCAAGCATCAGATCGCCCCTCGACCACGGTAACGAGTCACATATCCAAGGACGGTCATTACTTCATCCACCCGGATCCGAAGCAATGCCGCTCCCTGACAGTCCGCGAAGCAGCGCGCTTGCAAACCTTCCCCGACAACTATTTTTTCTGTGGCCCTCGTACAAAGCAATACCATCAGGTCGGAAACGCAGTCCCTCCCTACCTCGCCTACCAAATCGGGAAAGCCGTACTCGGACAGATCGGGTGAGGATGTGACTCTGCACCGGGTTTTCTCAAACAATAGAACCATTTTTTCCGAAGCCTTAGCCCGGATGAAGACCGAATGTCAGAAAGGAGAAACGGTTTTATCCATGCCGGTTGCCTGTCCTTGTTCGAGGCTATCTCGAAGCAGGGTCTCGATGCCTCTCCGGTGGATTGATGCTTCCACGAGATCAACAACAGTAATCCGCAAGTCAAAGCGCATGGTTGAGACAATGATGGATTCGTCCTTTCCATGTTCATGCGACCACGCCAATCGGCAAGCGCCCACGACGTCCAGAGCTATTCGACCGACTTCCCTCAGCCACTGTCCCCTTGACCAAGCGGCTGGAAGAGTTCCGCCATCAAGACTTCGATTCGGTACTGGCGCTTGGCCATATCTTCCAGAATGTTCGTCATCCTGTCCTCGGAGCCCGCTACGTCGGCTTGTGTCGCCATACCAGCCAACTGCGGCGCGAGGGTCGTCAGGGTTGTAGCGGCTTCGGACATGCTCCGGTCGATCCTCGTCAGCTCCTGAAGGAACTCGTCCATGCGATCGGCGAGCGGGTGCGCGTCGCGGGACAGGACACGGGTCAACAGATCGATGAGTTGTTCGACTTTCGGCAAAAGCTCTTTGTTGTCGTCTGATTTGGTCAAGGAAAGCCTCCAGATGCTCGGCGGTCGCACGGAAAGATGCGACGGGAAATTGCATGATTGTTTCTGTCATAAGCAACGCGCGGACGTTCAGCCGGACAAGCGTTGCGATGCGGGCGATTACCATTTTCAGGCGCTCGGCCAATGTCCTTGGTGGCGCCAAGCCTGATAGGACATCAAGCGGATCCGGTGGCGTAGATCCCTTCCAGCCTCCGAGGGCGCTATTGGCTGTCGCCCGCCTCGCCATTGCCTTGCGCAGCCTCGGTAGCGCTTCGGCAACCTCCTCCTGGCGGGCGATCATCGCGTGATGTGGATCAATCGCCTCTTCGATACCGTCCCCGAGAGCCGCGCCACGGAAAGTCACTCTCGTCCCCGGCCTGCCGAGCGGTCCGCATGTCACCCCATCGCGGCTTTCGCTGGTCACCCCCCACCCAAGAACTGCCAGCCCCATATTGACATGTTCGATCACCGCCGCACGATCACTGCCGTGACGTCGGACTGCGGATCGGCAGAGAGCGAATGCGCGATACCTCGGATCATCCAGATCGAGACGTACATCCTCTCCTGCCTGGACGAGGCGCAAGTGCTCGGCGATCTCCTTCTGCATCCAGCTCGGCCCGCTGATCCAACTACGCCGAATGGGACAGCGTGGATCGGTCCAGCCCAGAACATCGTTGACGACATCTACGAACGCATCCCAGTCGCGCCGGCTCGACATCAGCGGGGGGTGCGGGTTCCAGCTGCGCAGGGTTTCGCCCGGAGCTCCGACGCCGCGAGGCATGAGTATGTTGACCTCGAGGCGGCCGAGATGCGTATGCGTGGCAACAAGGACCGGTGGGCGTGACCGCGCAGGGATACCGGAAAAGCTGACCTGGAGAAAAAGCGAAATTGCCGCATCGACCTTGCGGCGCCACAACGGATCGCCGGCATTGAACAGCCGAACCGGAACGTCCTCCTCTGCCATGCTGAGGGTCGCACTGCGATATCGCGCAACAAACGGCAGACCATCGATATAGGCCCCAACGGCTTCCGGCGAACCGTGCAGAACTTCCGGTGCCGGACTTCTATGGACCGTTGTCCGCGTGTGCCCCACCGACTTCGTTACCTGACGATCCAACAGGTAATCGATCGCTGGCGCAGCAGAGCCAGATTGATGTTTCGCCCAGACGAGGATCATGACAGGCCCTCCGTTGAAGGCGTTGCCCCGTCACAGAGCGCGCCGTCATCGAGGCTTTTTGCGATGTTCACGAGTTGCGCCAAGATAGCGACGGCGTTCACATCATTGCCCGCGGAAGCGATGTCATCCGCGATTTCCACAAGGAGCGCATTTGCCGATGTCAACGCCTGCGCTTTCAGGAACTCCTCTCGGGTCGTGGCAGGATCGGCTGATCCAAGGGCGCGAGACACAACGAAAGCAGCGATGGAAAGGCCAACATCCTGAGCCCTAATTTTGATTTCGGACCATTCTTCGTCCGTTGCATGGATGCGGCGTGGCCGTGTCGGTGCATCCCGGTTTTGTCTATGCCCCATTCGTTTCTCCGGACTTATGGACCCGCCTGAGGGGCCTCGCTGTTTCGCTGCCCGCTTAATCGCAGGGCGTAGAGACAGCATCGCCGGAAAAGCCCCGTCACATAGGCTGGGGTCACATACTGGCTGTGGAGAAACTGCTCACGAGGCAGCGCCTTATCAGGCGCAACCTTCCATAATTATTGAGAAATTCCGCATTTTCTGCAGTGCATACCCCCAGAATGACCAACGAAAGTACCAAACAAGAAGTCCGGCTTCACGCTAAAGATGTGAAGGAATGACATTTCCTTTTTCGCAGATTTTCTTCTCGGAGGAATCGGCCAATCAACTATCCGCAGGATCCGAAAGACCCTGCTTCCTGTCGATCAGCCATCTTGTTGATCGAGCCAGGCGGAAACAATTCTGCGGACCATCTCAGGCCTTGTAGGCAGATCGCGCTCTTCCCGGCGAGCGTCATCCAGCCGAGCAATCAGCTCCAAAGGCATGCGTACCAAGACCGCCTCGGATTCGGTTTTCTTCTTTTCAGCCATGCAATATTTCTCCCATCACGACTTGCAATATCATGATAGAAGTGTATATTGATATCACGGGATGATCAAGAGCGGCAACTCCTGACCATCCCTCACCAGAGCAAACCTGACGAGAGGTTCACAATGGCTAATGCTGTCCATACCACGCCCCAGCGACGGGCGAAATCCGTTCATCACTACGAAATGCACGTCCTTCGACGTACATACATTCACCTCTTGCAGCGCATCGACGATGCCGTCTCGGCGGAACGCGAGCTCGAATTTGCAAGCGTTGGTCAACCTGGGGGCGTTCTCGACCCCTCCATGTCAGGCTACCTGCGCGCGTCAGAGATCGCGTGGGACGATGTGACCGATAGCATGTCCGCGACGATTGCTGCCGTAGGTGGAGTTGATGATGACTACCCCCTGGTCAGCATGGCCTTTGCTATCCGCGACATCTTGGCATCTGAGAATGGCTCCGAATACCACAGCCGGATCGGCCAAGCCCGAAAGCGGATCGCGACAATCTGTGTCCGGCCTGAAATGTCGATCATCATGAAAGACGGGCTCCAAGTATTGCGGGCGACCGCAGATCGCCTTGACGCCATGGACGGCCTGCACCGCTACGACCCGGACGATATCAGCGTCGCACCCTAATCTATTGAAGTCACCCCTCACGCGGCACTGGATTTTCACTCCGCTCAGCAAGGTGCCGCATTGAGACCAGACCCTGTGTGCGCCGTCACCGGCGCGCGCAGCTCATCTTTCGGGAAATCCAATATGCCTAAAGTCTATTTTTCGCGTCGCTCCCGCCGCGCTCCGGCGCATGTCCTTGATATCGAAATTGATCGACGCACTCCTCAGAAATCATGGCGTCAACTCGCGCGAGAACGCGGCTACACATATTTCGGACGGGATCCTCACAACCGTGGAAATGTCTACCTGCGCTGCAGCGCGTGCGCGAACTTAATGTATGTCCACACTCACGTTCTGCGTACCGCTAAGCCCGAATGTACCGCGTGCTGGCTGGCGGACATGGCGCGAGAGGCCGCGGCGGCAGGTCTTGAGTTTGTCGAACGTCATCCCACGGACAGCCATCGCGGAATTTACCGCGCGCCTTGCGGACACCTGCTGGACCGCCAACGCGGTTTTATCCAAAGGGTTGTTCTGGGAGAGGTGGACGTACGATGCTCGGAGTGTTTCGAGGGGTCGGTCGCTGCCCTCGCCCACGACCAGGGCTGGGAACTTGTGGGGCTCTCCGGACAGGGCAACCCCGAGTATCGGAAGCTCCGCCACCAGTGCGGTCACGAACAAGACATTGCGATTGGGAACCTTCGGACCCAGCGGTTTACTTGCAATGGATGCGGTGGAAGCTGGGCGGCTGAACCGAGTTTTCTCTATCTCTGTCAATTTGACCTGCCTGGATCGCAAGGTAGCTTCGTCAAACTGGGAATGAGCAGAAACCCCACGTCGAGACTGCGGTACCAGTTGGGCATCACTGCCGACATTCAGGCACGAATTCTGCAAGAAATCTCCATGGAGTCCGGAAGCGCAGCCCTGCGCACAGAGAAACGACTGCACGGCGTGCTGCGAGCAGAACTACCGCATTGCGTCGTACCCCCATCGGAACTGAACTGGATCGGCGTTGTGTCGGAGGTTTATCGCATCGAGGCGCTGCCACGCATCCAGGCGTTGCTGGCAGAACTGTCCCAACCGCATTCCGAGAACTGACCACCAACCATTTTCAAGATCTAAAAGCCCATTGATCTAGGAATTTCCCATGCATCACGACACCTCACATCCCTCAACCGATTATGCCCGTTCACTTCTGCGGCACCTGACACAACCGGAAGTCAGCGACGGTACGAGCATTGTCAGATCGCCAACCAATCTACAGCTTCTCTACGCTGCTCGTCTCGCATTCACGTTCGAGGACATTCCGGGCACACGGGCAACTGCCGCACCGATGACTATCACAGCCATCAAAGCATCAAGCGAATTCGATCGTTCGACACTGGCTGACTTTGCCGAGTTGATTCTGGCAGGCATGAGCGATCTCTGCGGTCTGGACCTCATCACCAACACATCCGTGATTTTTGTTCGGGAGGGAACAGACAGGGCCAGAGCCTATTTGGAACGCGACTTAAACAGTGCAATTGCAGGCGGAAAGTCTGTGATCGCAATCATCTCCGACCAAGATGATCTACCCGACTCAGCAAGGTATTTACCTCGCTGCAGTCTATCTCTTTCGCCCATCACGGGAGATATCATTGCGGAAGTCATGCGTGTGACGTGGAAAGCGCCCTCCAGACGCCTTGCAGCGATGCTTCGGCAGCATGATCCGAAAATCGCCAGTCTTCCATACTGCATTATCCTCGGCGCACTGGAACAGATTGAACCCGGCCGCACCGTCGAGACAGTTATCAAAGCACTGGAACGCGGCACGCAGCCGCCAGATGGTCCCTCGCTTGATGATCTGTATCTGTCGAAATCACTGCAGAACCATATGGACGCGGTCCTGACAGATATTGCTGATTTCCGTGCAGGTGTTGTGGCCTGGCCAGACGTATCAGTTTCGACCTTGCTCTTCGGACCTCCCGGCAATGGCAAGACGAGCCTTGCAAGAGCACTCGCAGGCTCCGGGCGCCTCCATTACGTTTCATGCAGTTTTTCAGACTGTCAGGCGAACGGAAGCCTTTCGGATTTCCTCAAAGCTCTGCAGAAACGATGCGCCGAAGCTATTGCCCATGCGCCCAGCCTGATTTTTTTCGACGAATTGGATAGTTATGTCGACCGCGGCGCGTACAGCGGGCGCAATGATACCTACATGAGGCTTGCTGTGAACGGCCTTCTACAAGTGCTGTCTCAACTGAATGACGCACCTGGAGTAGTTGTCGCAGCTGCTACAAACCACCCTGATGACGTCGACCCTGCGATCATCCGAGCGGGCCGGTTCGACCATCACATCATGGTTGGACCACCCGACATAGAAGGAGCCGGCACGATTTTGCGAAAACGCCTCGGTTCGGGCGCAATCCATCTGGATCTCTCTCGTGCATTGAATGCACTGACGGGCCTGTCCGGTGCGGACATCAGCACCTCTGCCGCCAAAGCCCTTTCCATTGCGCGCCGAGCCCGCCGGCCCATCCAAGTCGAAGACCTTTTAACGGTCACAGGGAAACTGATCCCTGCTTCATTTTCCGACAACACTTGGCGTATCGCAGTCCACGAGGCCGGGCACGCCATCGCGCGTGCATGCTTAAGTCTGCCACACCCAGAGCGTGTCTTGCTCTCGCCAACATCATCCTTCGTGGAGGGCAATTTTCCTAGCCTGCTACGCCGTCCGGATGTTGATGCAATATTGGCTGTATTTCTCGGCGGCCGCGCCGCCGAGCGCCATGTGTTCGCGGATATTTCCTCTGGGGCCGAAGCCGATCTACGCCAAGCCACGAAATTTGCTCTCGACATCAAAACGCGTTCCGGCTTGACGACCGACAACGCCTTGCATCTTGGGTATTCGATGGATCGACCGGAAACTTGGCCACCGACTCTTCATGATGCCCTCCTGCGCATGATGCAGGTCGGTGGTAACTTGGCGGCCAAGGCAATCGCCGCGAACGAAGCGCAGCTGCTCGCCTTTGCGAAAGCACTTCAAGAAGAGCGAGAGCTGGGCAGTCATCGACTGAAAGAACTGCTGTCCGGCATCACTGTCCTCGACCGAACGAACGATGGCTTTCACAAGACGAAGTCTTCCGAGCACATCGAAATGGCGCTGGTGGGCACCCAGGTGCCTACTCAGCCCACAACGACGAGATGACAACTTACATCAAGTTTCCTCCGTGGGCGCTTTGGTCGCCCGCGGCTTTCTGGACGGCGCTTTGCCCAGCTGCCACATGAACTCCTGAAGCAGGCTATCGAACCGCGCGGCATCCTCCGCACGCCTTGCGTTGGCGTCCCTTACTCGGTCCCTCATCCCCTCGATCTCGAATTCAAGCTGTGCAGCACGTGCAAGAGCGCCTTCCAGCTGTGCTTTGTCCAGTTCATTTCCGGATTGGACGATCCCGCTGTAAGTTGTGAACCGAGCTTCAGCCTTGTCCCTCCGCTCTTCTGCGTCGTCTTTCGCTTTTTCTGCTTCGTCAACCTGCTCTCGAGCTGCGTGCAGCTGCTCTTTCAATTCGCAAACCTCATCGGTCAGGCAACGAATATCCGAATACGCCTCATTGATCCGCTCCTCCATTTCCTCCCTCTCCTTGCTCCACATGCGTTCGCGCTCCGCCTCCTGACTACGCAAGCGCTCGATTTCACGCAAATGAAGCTCTTCACGAATGTCCGCACGGTCGTTGGCCATTTTCCAAAGGCCCAAGGCAAGCAACTGCGCTTCCTCCAGAAAAGCGTCCGGCAGCTCGGATACCTCGGCAAGGTGTGCATTCCGACGGTTCCACAGGCCCGTGAAAGCCGGAATGTAGGAGTGCGCCTTGGAGCCCAACTTTGCCTGAACGTTACGGGTTGATGCCTCGGTGCCGTCGTCCTGAAGTGCTTGGGCGGCCTCGAAGACGGCTTCGATTTCGATAGTCATGAGCGATACCTTTCTTACTCGATATCGCGCAGGTATGCTGGTGGGTTTTGGAATTCGCCCCTTCGAGGCGCAGAAAGTGTGGAAAACTGCGGAGACCAAGGGGAGGAACCGCAATGGCCAGCGTTGCGGCCGTTGTAGCTGTTGTAACAGTCATTTTTCTTGCTCATGCCCGCTGCGATCGTGTCTCAACACCCTGGTTTTGATGCACTGAGCCATGGAGGCAGATCTCCCTTCTAACTGGCTTGAAGGCTTGCACTCCTCGGTCCTGAGCTGAATGTCCGCTTTTTCGCTTACCGTAGAGGCTATTCCAAAACAGCAACTGTGCATCTGATCGCTTTCCGGTCCAGACCTTACTGTTGGCCGACCAGCATTGACGCATTGTTCTGGACGACGGCCGGAGCCGTGATTATCATGATGACAGCCGCGCACACACGGAACACCTCCGGCGCACACGCGGCACACAAATCCACCTCTCCGGCGTGAAAACCTCGGCGGGCACAGAGCAAAATCAACGGCTTAAGGGGTATCAGCGAAAATAGCTCCGATCCCTACCGCCGGAGCCATAATCAACCTAACTGTTGTTCGACATCCAAAAGCCGTCTTTTCGACAAAAGACGGGTTTTGAATGATCACCGCATTCTGCCGTCGATCTGGCTGCCTTTGCCAGAATACTGCGGTCAAATGGGACGTGCGGGATCAGCTCTGGCCAAGACCTACCGCCCTTTGCAGCACCGGTTCGGCCTCTTGGCGTAGATATAGGGGACCGAAGTCCACTCCATCAGGCGAGAACGGTCTGACGCCGGCGGCGCGCAGCTTGGCGGTGCAGGTCTGGCGATGGAGGCCGAATTCATCCTGCATGGTCGCAGGGGTCAGGAATCGGCGGTGGAATTCAGTCTTATCGTCCTCAGAGACATAAAGTACTGCGCGCCGCGTCACAGGGTGCCGGTTCCAGAATGCTGGTGCATGACCGGCCTGATGCAGCGCCGGATACCAGCCCCTGCGCCTCATGCCGATGCGGGTCGCAAAGATCGAGGCTGGTTGCCCGGCCGCCGCCGTTTCGTCGCGACGGCGGACATGAGGGCGCGCCCCAGTCATGCTGTCGACCTCGGCTTTCAGAACCATGAACGACCGATAACCCGATTGCCCGGGATCGCGCGCAACCCTCATGCGCCCCTCCCTGATGGCATCCAGCATCGCGCCGACCGGAAGGCCGGTGCGCCGTTTCGCGAACTGGAGCCCCTCCCAGCCAGAGCCATCGGCCGGATCGAGTTGCATCAGGGTGTGCAGTTCCGCAACCAGTGCCAGCCCGTCGGCAAGCCGCCAGGGCGCCTTGACTCGAGGATGCCTGGTCAGTGGGCGAATGATTTCCTCTTCCCGTAAGGTGCGAAGCTGTGCCTCGGTCGCGCCCATGGCTGCAAGCATGTCGCCCCGCCCAACCAGTGTTGGGATCTCGGCCAGAAGCCACGCATATTCGGCCGCGTCGAAGGTACGCAGTGCAGGCGGGCGTGGATCTGTGGCCGGCAACGCTCCGGCATCGGTCAGGATCTGCTCGACCAGTTTTGTCGAGACGCCGATCTCATTCGCCGCCGTTCTGGGGCTATGGAGGCGCCGCGCCGGCAGCACCTCGCCCAGGACGCGCTCGCCGGTGGCAATCGGCCAGGTCTCGAGAATGCAATCCCGCAGCATCGTGCGGAATGGATCGAAGGCTGCATCTGTCAGGTAGTCATCAAGCGCGACATACAGCTTTCCGAAGGTCTGCCGCGGGGCGATCTGCGTGCCGCCGCGGCTTCGGGCAAGATCCCGCAGAGCCTGACGGAAGGTCGCCTCTCCTTGGGAGAGGACAGCGAAACCGGCTTCCTGAGCCTCTGCCACTTGTCTGTCGCCACAGCTTGCTTCGGTGGAGCGCTGTTGCAGCAGGGCCATCCCGAAGAGCTCGGAGATCGTTGTGACCGCATATACACCGTGCCCGGACAGCCAGGTCGGGTCCTCGCCGGTCTCGAGGCGGTTATCCAGCCAGAGATCGTAATCTGTCGGTGCGGAGCGGGGTCGATCGAACGCCCCGGCCATGATCCCGGGGGCAAGATCGCGCAGCCGGGCGGCGCTGTCGAGCCTTTCGGAAGGCCTGCCAACGTCCCAAAGCGGCACGATAGGGTGGTGGTGGCGGCAGCAGAGATTGACCGACCGCAACAGCCAGTCGCCCCGCATCGCCATTGATCGTTCCGGATGGCCGGGTGTCGCCAGGGCATCTTCTTGCAGGCACAACGGGCAACCTCGCATGACCGGATTGCGCAGGGCGCGCGATACAAAGACTTCACCTCTGAAGGTCATCCTGACGTCACCGACAGGCACGCCAGTCCAAGACGCAAGTTCATCACGTATTGCAGGGTCCAGTCCTGCCGCTTCGGCCAGGCAATCAAGGGCAGCGGTCTCCAGATCCAGAAAGCGGCGGATCTGATAGCCGAGATCGTTGGAAAAGTCGCTCATCGTTGCAGCGTTCATCGTGGCGAAACGCGAAAGGAAGGATAGGACCGTTTCGCGCGGGGCCGGGAGTGGCCGGAGAGGCAGGGAAAAAGGCATCGGATTCCATATAGGTCTTGTCTTGGACACGATGCGCGAACAGGCGAGGCTGGTCCAGAGAAGATTGGACTTGCATCACTTCCGTTCCGGTTTTCTGTGAGCAATGCTCGCTTTGAAGGAGACTGGATATGGCACCCAAGCATAGTGAAGATTTCAAGCGCGAAGCGGTTCGGATCGCGGCGCACAGCGGCCTGACACGGCGACAGGTTGCGTCGGACCTTGGGGTTGGTTTTTCGACCATGGGCAAGTGGATGCGGGATTACTCGACCGATCCAACAGCAGCTGAGGACGC
>NZ_MDHA01000054.1 GCF_001705665.1 Thioclava sp. SK-1
TCGCCGATCTGGATGACATGATTGAAGCCATCGTCAAGGACCTTGCTCCTGAGCTGCTCGAACAGACCGCGATCGGCCTGAACAGCGCGGCGCAATTATTGCTGACGGCTGGCGACAATCCAGAGCGGTTGAAATCCGAAGCCAGCTTTGCCGCCCTTTGCGGCGTCAGTCCCGTGCCAGCGTCTTCTGGCAAAACTGTCCGGCACAGGTTGAACAGAGGCGGTGATCGCGCAGCCAACAGTGCGATCCACATTATCGCCATCGGACGTTTGCGACTGGACCCACGCACTCAAGCCTACATTGCCAAACGGATCGCTGCCGGAAACTCAAAGCTGGAAGCCATTCGCAGCCTCAAACGTTACATCGCACGCGAAGTCTTCGGCATCATCATGCGCCGCTACACAGAGATCAATCAGACACAAATCGCCGCTTGACTCTTAGAAGGGCGTCCAAGGATAGCAGTTCACTGGTGCGGCCTGGATCACCACTTTGACTAAGGCTGAAGTCAAAATATCGATGGATGGGCGTGGCCGTTATCTCGACAATATCTTCATTGAACGGCTGTGGCGGTCCCTCAAACAGGAGGCCGTGTACTTGCATGAATTGCACGACGGGTTCCAAGCCAAACGCGTGATTAAAGATTGGATCAGCTTCTACAACATTGAGAGGCCTCACACCGCTCTCGACAAACGATCACCCAACGACGCATTCTTCACAACAGAACAGACGCAAAAGGCCGCATGAAACCAGCCAGATTACATCTTAGCTGAGCCGAAAAACTGTCCAAATAACTGGGCACACTTCAGTTGTATCGAAGGACAACCTTGGTCGGTCTACTGTTCGACGAAGCGCGAGATCGCCAAATATTTCCCAATTGTATGAAAGAAAATATCAATTTCCAGCGCCAACCCAACTTCAAATTCGTTCAGCTCCGATGCCGTCCAGCGATGGCGCTCTAGCTGAGTTAAAAAATCCAAACGCGTCTGATTATCTTGGGTCTTCAGTTCGAAAGTTTCTGCGGCGCGCAAAACGTCGATGCGCTTATGCACCTCGCGCATGGCCGAAAACGCTTCCATCATTGGCCGCATCAGCTTTGGGTCCGTCCGCCAGGATTGCCCCATGAAGACCTCCGTGGTCACGCGGTTGCCTGCGCCCAGGCAATCATAGGCGACGCAACCGGGAAACCCTTTGGGCGTCAAGCTATCGTGAATTGCGCAACTGTGCCCGGAGAGGTTTCTACACGGCTCGCATGGGTTTTTATCAAATGCGAAATCTTCTCCTTTATCGAAGGCCAGCATGACACAGCACAGGGCCGCACATTGCGAACAATCAGTTTTCAGACGGTCGGTTTGGGACATTGTGGCTCTCGATTCTTAGCGGCCCTCGTGCCGAAGGCTTGGTGACCGCCGTATCTTGCAAAGCACCTCTTGGATGCAAGGCTTGGATCTTGGTCAGCAGTGTAAGTCCAAGGGTGGTAATTCGCAAAGACATCTACGGCACACGACCACGCAGGCGCACAACGGCCATATAACTGGGCTAGCACACTCATTTCAAATAGGAATTCGTTTTTAGACTTGGCGCTAGGACATTCAAAATCATCTGCCGAGGCGAAAGGGAGGATGCCAAGACTGTTCCGGCCAAAAGCTGCAAACGGCACTCGAAAAAGTTACAAAAAATTAACCATGGCAAAATCAATTCTTCTGCCTTTACCGGATCTTAGCCTTCTTAAGTAAATCTCGGTTCAAGAACAACGGAGAACCCCATGTCGCAGCGCGATTCGACATCCATCCCTTCTATCGACGCCGAATTAACGAGCCCATTAAGTTTTGCGGTGGCGCAACGCGACCGTGAGACGATTGCAATGGTGCGACGGGCTGTTGAGCGGCACGATGTGGTTTTGGCCTTCCAGCCAGTCGTGCAAACGTCGCGGCCAGACCGGGTTGCATTTTATGAAGGCCTTATTCGTGTGTTAGACGACACAGGCCGCGTGATCCCCGCGAAAGATTTTGTGGAAACTGTGGAAACCACCGAGCTGGGTCGAAAGCTGGACTGCCTGTCAATTGAGATGGGGCTTTTGGCCCTATCGCAAGATCCCGATCTGCGGCTAGCAATCAACATGTCCGCGCGTTCAATCGGCTATCCCGACTGGATGAAAACCCTAAACAAGGGTCTGGCCGTGGATGAGACAGCGGCAGAACGGCTGATTTTGGAAATCACCGAAACATCAGCAATGCAAATGCCAGAACTGGTCTGCGTTTTCATGCAGGATTTACAAGCACGCGGTGTTGCCTTCGCGCTAGACGATTTCGGCGCCGGATACACGTCTTTCCGGTACTTAAGAGAGTTCTACTTCGACATTCTCAAAATTGACGGCCAATTCATCCGTGGTATTGCAGACAACCCTGACAATCAGGTGCTAGCACAGGCCTTGCTGTCAGTTGCACGACATTTTGAGATGTTCACCGTCGCGGAGTTCGTAGAAAATGGCGATGATGCCGCGTTTTTGACAGAAATGGGCGTCGATTGCATGCAGGGATATTACTTTGGGGCGCCGACCATCATGCCGCCATGGAAAACGGCCCCCAGTGGGGCGCTACGTGCCTAAGGTCACGACATTAAGCGCTTCTATCGGTCAGGTCCGTGGCTTGGCGGATGAGGGGCTTCACATGTCGCAGGGTTCCAACCCGGCCCCGCGGCCAATTGTTCACCCTTAGCAGAACGTAAGCCATCACAAATGGCATTCGGATGGCTGTTCAAACCCTCTGCAATCGCCCGTATCCCACGCTGATTATCCCTGCCGCGCGGCACAGGTGATCTGCCGGCAATTATGTCGCACAACGACAGCCTTTGATGTCCAACAGGGCATGCATGTAGATCTTTCCATATTTCAAACATCGATATGCGCCCGATCATACCTGAAGCGTGCTTTGGCGCGCTGGCAGCCGTAACCGTATCAGCCCCCTTGTCGCGGCGCGGATGCGCAGATACGGTTAGCCTGCAACATAAACGGATCCCCTTCAGATGCTTATCGGAATCCTCAAGGCAGGCCCTATGGCCGACGCGCTACGTCCCGCCTATGGCCAATATCACGACATGTTCCAGACCCTTTTGGCAGGGAATGATTTCACCTATCGCGTCTATGATCTGGATGAGGCGATGGATTTCCCCAATAGCTCGACCGACTGCGACGGCTGGTTGATCACCGGATCAAAACACGGGGCCTATGAAGACCACGCATTCATTCCGCCGCTTGAAACCTTTATCCGTCAGATTATCGCGGCTGATCGCCCGCTGGTCGGCGTATGTTTCGGCCATCAAATCATCGCGCAGGCGATGGGTGGGCATGTCGAAAAATGGTCCGGCGGCTGGGCAGTCGGTGCGCAAGACTATATCATCGACGGCGCACAAGTGACACTGAACGCGTGGCATCAGGATCAGGTAACGCGCCTGCCGGACGGCTTTAAAGCCATCGGCCATAATGCGTTTTGCGCCAATGCCGCCATGGTCATGGGCGATAAAGTATTTACCATCCAGCCGCATCCGGAATTCAATGATGCATTTATTGCTGACATGGTCGAAAAACGCGGCCCTGGCATTGTGCCCCAACCCGTGTTGGAGGCAGCCAAGCTGGGCCTGTCCCGCCCTAAGGGAAGCCAGACCTTGGCCGACCGTATCGCCCGCACATTCAAACAAACGCCGACCGCAGGAGAGCCGACTTTATGACTGACTGGATCACTCAATGCCCAGAAGCCGCACAAGCCTATGTTGAAGGCCGTCGTTTGGATGAGGTGGAATGCATTGTGGCGGATCTGGCGGGGGTTGCGCGTGGCAAGGCCATGCCGGCATCAAAATTCGCGCATCAGAAGCATTTCTACCTACCAAATTCGATCTTCTTGCAAACCATCACGGGGGAATGGACGGACAACCCGATGGGGGCGTTCACGGAACCTGACATGATTTTGGTGCCCGATTATTCGACCGCCACCGCCGCGCCCTGGACGGCGGATTGGACGCTGCAAGTGATCCATGATGTACAAGATCAGGCCGGAAATCCGGTGTCTTTGGCGCCGCGAAATGTTCTTAAACGCGTCGTGGATCTCTATAAGGCCGAAGGTTGGACCCCAATCGTCGCCCCCGAAATGGAGTTCTTTCTGGTCGCGCGAAATACCGATCCAAACCAGCCGATTATTCCACCAATGGGACGGTCTGGCCGGCGTGCCGCAGCGAAACAGGCCTATTCGATGTCAGCCATTGATGAATATGGCAAAGTGATCGACGATATTTATGACTATGCAGAACTTCAGGGCTTTGAAATTGACGGGATCTTGCAAGAGGGCGGCGCCGGACAAATTGAGATCAATTTGGCCCATGGTGATCCAATCAACCTCGCGGATCAGATCTTCTTCTTCAAACGCATGATTCGCGAGGCGGCTTTGCGCCATGATTGCTTTGCCACCTTTATGGCAAAACCGATTGAGGGCGAGCCGGGCTCCGCGATGCATATCCACCAATCTGTGGTCGATGCGCAGGGGAATAATATTTTCTCGGACGCGCAGGGCAATGAAACGGATATGTTCTTGCATTGCATTGGCGGATTGCAGCGGCATTTACCCTCGGTCATTGCTTTACTGGCTCCCTACGTGAACAGCTATCGGCGCTACATCCCGGATTTTGCCGCGCCAATTAACCTTGAGTGGGGGCGTGACAACCGCACAACGGGGCTGCGTGTGCCAATCTCTGGCCCCGAAGCACGGCGAATTGAAAATCGCCTGGCGGGAATGGATACCAACCCCTATTTGGGTTTGGCCGCCACATTGGCCTGCGCCTATCTGGGCCTGAAAGAGCAACAAGGCCCACGGCCCGAATATTTGGGCGACGCCTATACCGGCACGGACGAGCTGCCTGCGAACCTTGGCGACGCGCTGGATGTTCTGGCCGGGAATGATCCCATTCGTGATGTGCTGGGCGAGGAATTCTGCACCGTCTATGAGGCTGTAAAGCGAAACGAATACAAAGAGTTCTTACAGGTTATCAGCCCGTGGGAGCGGGAGCATCTGCTGCTGAATGTCTAAGCCATGTCGCTAAATCTGCTTTTTGCCAATGACACGCCTGGGGACTATCCCCACAGCGTCTATGCCGACACGCGTGACCCAGCGCCCGACCGCCCTGCCCTATCAGGCACATGTCACGCTGATGTTTGCATCATCGGGGGCGGATATACCGGCCTGTCTGCCGCGCTTCATTTGGCACGGGCAGGCCGCCGTGTGCGCGTGCTAGAGGCCCATCGCATCGGTTTTGGTGCTTCGGGTCGCAATGGCGGCCAGATCGGGTCTGGCCAACGGCTGGAGGTAGACGAGCTGGAGGCCATGACGGGCAAAGACACCGCACGCAGGCTGTGGGACATGGCCCAAGAGGCGAAATCCTTAACCTTTGATCTGGCCAAGCAGGCCGGCGTCCCAACGTGGCGCGGCATCGCCCATGCCGCGCGCAAACCCGCCGAGGTCGCGCATGCTCATGCGATGGCCGAACGCCTCGAACGTGATTACGGCTATGATCAAGTCACGGCGCTGGATCGAAACGGTTTGCAGGCGCTGATCCCGTCAGACGCTTATATCGGCGGGGATATAGACCACGGTGCAGGGCATGTTCATCCGCTAAACCTGTGTCTGGGCTTGGCGCGTCTGGCCGAACAGGCCGGCGCTATTTTGCACGAAAACAGCTATGCTACCGATATTTCTCACGGCGCACAGGCCGGCGCACGCAGTACGATCAAGACCGCCTCGGGCGAGATTACCGCAGATCATGTGATTTTCGCTGCAAATGGGTATTTAGGGAATTTAAACCAACAAATCGCAGCCCGCGTCATGCCGATCAATAATTTCATCGTAGCGACCGAGCCTTTGGGGGATCGCGCCGATACGGTGCTTACGCAGATGATTGCCGCCCATGATACAAAATTTGTGGTCAACTACTGGCGTTTGTCAGACGATAAGCGGTTAATTTTTGGCGGCGGTGAAAATGTCAGCTACCGCTTTCCCAACGATATCCGCGCCAAGGTCCGAAAGCCGATGTTGCAAATCTATCCGCAGCTTGCGGATGTAAAACTCACCCACGCATGGGGCGGCACTTTGGCAATCACCGTTAACCGCATGCCATGTTTTGCGCGCCCCGCACCCAATGCCCTTTCTGCCTCCGGTTTTTCCGGCCACGGTGTCGCCATGGCCACATTGGCGGGCAAGCTGATGGCGCAATCCATCTGCGCAACAGACGATGGGTTTGACGTGATGTCAGCCCTCCCCATGCCCGCCTTCCCAGGCGGCACCTCGCTGCGCTGGCCGCTGTTGGTTGCGGGCATGTCATGGTTTTCGCTGCGCGATAAGATTGGGATCTGACGGACACAAAACTTTCACTTGGCCAGTGCCCCTGTCGGCAGCTACAGTTTTTCTGAAAATAACATTCAGAAAACCGATAGGGATCACCAGATGCCCCGTGATACGCAGATCGCCCCGAATTGTTATGATGCAGAACCGATCCCTGTCGCAGCGAAGGCGGAAATTGACCGTCTACTCGCAACCGGCGACCTGTTTCGCTACACCTCTGAAAACGCGCCCGTCTCCCTTCTTGAGGCAGAGTTCGCAGCACTCATGGGGCAGCGTTTCGCCGTGGCTGTGTCAAGCTGCTCGCAAGCGTTGTTCTTGTCGCTCAAGGCGCTGAACCTACCGCGCGGCGCAAATGTGCTCGTGCCCGCCTTCACCTTTGCCGCCGTTCCCTCCGCCATACTTCACGCAGATTGCACACCGGTCCTGGTAGAGGTCAAAGACGACTACCGCATTGATATCGAAGACCTTCATCACAAAATCGACGATCAAACTGGCGCGATTCTTATCAGCCATATGCGCGGCCATACCTCCGATATGGACGCTATTCTTGCCGTCGCGCATGAAAGAAACATTCCCGTTGTAGAGGATGCCGCACATAGCTTGGGCACGCTATGGAACGGCAAAAAAATTGGTACATTGGGCACGATCGGCTGTTTCAGTTTCCAAAGCTATAAAATGCTCAATGCTGGCGAAGGTGGCATCTTGATCACCAATGACGCCGATCTTGCCGCGCGCACCATCATTATGTCCGGCGCTTATGAACATAATTGGAGAAAACATCCCGGACTGGAAGGCAGCGTGCTGGAGTGGCAAAATAAATTGCCGCTCTACAATTGCCGCATGCAAAACCTATCCGCCGCCGTCATCCGCCCGCAATTGTCACAGCTGGATCGGCGCGTCGAAAACGGTCGACGCAATCACGATTATGTCGCAAACCAACTTAACAGTAGCGACTATATTACTGTGCCAGCCCCCTTGCCCGCAGAACTGCGCGCACCCGATTCCTTACAATTCAACCTCAAAGGGGAATGGACGGACAGCCAAGTGCAGAAACTGCAGGCAGAATGTAAGGCCAACGGGGTCAATATCTGTGTTTTCGGCCTCTCTCAAGACAATGCGCGCGCCTTCTGGAACTGGCAATTTCTTCCCAAACAACCCGATCTACCACGGACCCGGGCGATGCTGATGCGCGCTTGTGACACCCGCCTCCCCGCACGGTTGACGCAGCCCGACCTGGATTTCATTTCACAAGCCATCCTGGAAGCAGTTCAAACCATCAAGGGCGAACAGCTTCATCTTGCTTGAAATATCCCAGGGTGAATGGTGCCATCAGGCGCCAGAGGGGCAGCGCCCCTCCACCCGGTTATATCACCCGTGGATACTCTATTTTTGGGCAACGACTGGCCACAACTGTATTGCCAGCCTCGGCAGCGCGGCGCTGTGCAATAGGATGCGACACACCCAACTGCAGCCAAAGCACATCCAGCTTTGGCATAATTTTCAGCACATCCTCCACTAAATCCGGCACCGCATCCGATTGGCGAAACACATCCACCATATCTATAGTAATATCGGCTGGAATGGCCGCCAAACCCGGAAAGATTTCTTCACCCAATGCATATTGTCCAGCCAGCCCTGGATTGATCGGGATCACCCGATACCCTTTGCTATGCAAAAATTCCGCCACCTGATGCGATGGGCGTTCAGGATTGGCCGAATACCCCACAACCGCAACCGTTTTCACACGTTCAAATATTGCACGCAGGTCATCATCACGCATATTCGCCTCCTTCAGCCTGTCGCGTTCATCATCCATCACAAGATCATCCACCAACACAGAAAAATGCGCCCAGACCAAATGGCCGGGCGCAGAAGTGTGGAACGAGGGACAGTGAACGAAAACACAGAGGTTCCAACTCTGCGTCTCTTGATCTTAAACTTAGGAAGCTTTTTCCAAAGTTAAAGACCAAGGCCCCGATCTCGCGCTCATGTGAAGATCAACGCTTGCTGGCAGCATATAACGACACAGCCGCAGCGTTCGATACATTAAGCGAGCCGAACTCGCCCGTGAACGGGATTTTCACCACCGTATCACACAGCTCCCGGGTCCGTTCACGCAGTCCCGGCCCCTCAGCGCCCAAAACAAGTGCCACAGGCAATGTTGCAGCTGACGCAAGCCCCTGCGCCAATTCCACATCAGACTCGCCGGCCAGACCGATCAGCTGATAATTCATCTTACGCAGCTCTTCCATGGCATCGCCCAGGTTGCGCACACGCAGATAGGGTTGGCGCTCCAATGCGCCAGAGGCGGTTTTCGCCAAAGCCCCCGTTTCAGGCGCAGAATGGCGATGCGGCGCAATCACTGCCCGCGCACCGAAAACCTCTGCCGAACGCAAAATCGCTCCCACATTATGGGGGTCTGTCACACGGTCCAGCAAGACGACGACAGGGTTGTCATGTTTGGGATCACACAACGCGTCAATCGTGCCCCAATCCAGCGCTTTCACCTCAAGCGCGGCGCCTTGATGCACGCTTTCAGCGGGCAATGGCACATATTTATCAAATTTACGCGGATCCACCACCTCTGGCTCCAGCCCAGACACAGCAATAGCTTCGGCCAGCTTATCCGCCGCGTTCTTCGTCACCACAAGACGCAGCCGGGTCCGGTCTGGGTTTGACAACGCATCACGCACCGCATGCAGGCCAAACAGCCAGACGGTTTCCGCCGCCGCCGCGCGTTTCGCCCGTTCTTTATCAATTACCCAAGTCGGCTTTTTCATCATATTCCCCTTGCCGGTCCGTTCTATCGGCCCGCCCCTTCCTGCGCGTCCGCGCAGGATTTGGCAAGCCTGACGATCATTGTCGTCAAAAAACCGAAATTTCCTGTTGACGCCCACGGTTGGCTTGGGTATTCCCCCGCCACACAGCGTCGGGTGACGTGCTGCAAGGTGCGGCAGCGGACTGTAACTCCGCCGGGGAGACCCACGCCTGGTTCGATTCCAGGGTCACCCACCACTACCCCACTTTGGGTAGTTGTAGGCGCTGTAAAAACCCCATCAAAAGATAAAGTATTCTATATTTTGATGCTGGGAATTTTTTATTTCGACAGGATCGCGCCCCGCTGCAAAACAGCCTCATCTTGCGACCCATCATGATATTCAATGACAATATGTATCGACTGGACACTGCCACCGGGCTGGCGGATAAAAATATCATCTCCGAATTGCACGGAGGGTGTTGAATAATCGAAATGGCATGGTTCCATCGGAAATTCGGTCATTGGATCAGCCCCGTTCAAGCCATATCTCAACACGGCGATCGGGCAGCGCCAACTTAGGATCTGGGTGAAATAGACCAAATCCTGACCATCGGCTTCATGAATCGACACCCATGATCCGTGGGTCGCCGCCAAAATAGGTCGCACTTCCTCCACAGAGGTGAAATCTGACGCGACACTCTGTGTGGCTTGCAGCAGCAACCCCGCAGCTGCCAAGAACCAAACAGGTATCATAAAATTCCCCTCCACAACGGGTTTTGCTAAATCGTTTTCCGACTATACTGTGCCTGAGCTTACGATTGGATATTACAATGTCGCCTAAATTTCCGTTACGGCAACTGTTTAATGTCGTCTGCGTGGCACAAGCGGGACGATTGGAATACGAATCACTCCTGTTTGTCCGCTCATTTCGGCAGATGAACCCTGATTTTTCTGGCCGCCTGATCGTCGCAGAGCCCGGCGGCCCACGTTGGAACGGCGCGACGACCCGCATCTCGGACCCGGTGCGCGCCCTACTGATCCAAGACGGGGCTGAAATCCTCCCCTTTGAAAATCAAGTCTTTGGTCATGACTACCCATATGGCAATAAAATCGAAGCTTTGACGGCATTGCCGCCAGAGCCGTTTATCTTTTTCGACACAGATACGGTGTTCACCGGTCCGCTCAGTGACGTGGATCTGAACTTTGATCACCCCTCCGCCTCGATGCGGCGCGAAGGCACGTGGCCAGAGCCCCCACTATATGGCCCCGGCTATACCGAGATCTGGAAATGCCTCTATGATCGTTTCGGATTGGAATTTGAATCTACCCTGGATCGAAGCAAGCCCGATGAATATTGGGAGCGTTATATGTATTTCAACGCCGGGTGGTTCTTTGGTGCCAATGCACAAGAATTCGGCTCGCGGTTTTTGGAATTTGCGCGCTCCATTCGCGATGAAACCCCTGATGAGCTGGCATGCCAAAGCCTTGACCCTTGGCTGGATCAGATCGCCCTGCCCTTGGTCATTGCGTCTTATGGCGGCGGCCGTCCCGGGCCTGACCTCGATGGGTTGGATGGCACTGTCAGCTGCCACTATCGCGCCCTGCCCCTGCTATATGCCAAAGAGCCCGATGCGGCTGTCCAGATGATCGAAAACATCGCTCAGCCCAACAAGGTAAAAAAGGTTCTCAAACAATATGAGCCGATCAAAAAGCTGGTGATTCAAGGCAAAGGTGCCCGCATTCGCGCCCTTTTCGACCGCGACGACATGCCCAAACGCGAGAAAGTCATCCGCAACACCATCAAACGCGAAGGGTTGTGGATGCGCTGAGCAGCCCCGGCGCAGCGCAAATCTGCGCCGGAACAGCCCAAATTGCCCTTGCGGCAAGATACGATCCCAGGCTGTGCGCCTTCAGATGGGCAAAACAGTGCCGAGATCAATGATAAAACGCTATATCTCGTGGTTCTCGGGTTTTCTTGAGGCCCATTCTGCGTTACCAAGGATAAAATTTGACCGGCCCTTATAGGCCCCGACACGCTGCGCCAGAGCCTTTGTCATGAAACCTCGTTTTGCCTTAAACCTCTCCAATCACGACATCAGCGTTTTGGAACGCGTGGATGACGGGTGGACATCCTCTTCGGCTGTGATGCTGGGCGCACCGGATATGGACGCCGAGCTTGCGGTGCTGCGTCGGGAATTGCAGGCCCGTGCCGGCGGTGACTTTGTGACAAAGCTGGTCATCCCGCCGTCGCAGATCCTGTATACCGATGTGGATGCGCCCGGCCCCTCTGATGCGGAGCGCCGCAGCCAGATCGAGGCTGCGCTGGATGGGATGACGCCGTATAATGTCGATGATCTTGTCTATGACTGGTCTGGCAAAGGCGACCTGGTGCAGGTTGCGGTGATTGCGCGCGACACCCTGACCGAGGCGGAAGATTTCGCAGAAAGCTATGGATTCCGTCCGGTCTCATTCGTGGCGATCCCGGCCCCCGGGCAATTTGCAGGTGAGCCCTGGTTCGGTCTGTCTACCTATGCCAGTCAATATTTGCCCGCAGGCGAGCGCCTGGACCGCGACGTCATTGCAATCGTGATCACCGATGCTGCGACCGAAATCGCACAAGACGCGGCCGGCGCTGCACCCATTTCCGCCCCCTCAGTTTTGGACGAGGCTGAGCCAGAGGACATCTTCCGCGAAAAAGCCACCGCGCCAACAGCGCCTGAGCCTGAGCCTGAGCCTGAGCCTGAGCCTGAGCCTGAGCTGCCCGTCGCACAAGGCGCACCAGCTGACAAAGTGGTGATTGATGATACCCCGGCCGTCGAAGACACCTCGGCCGCCGTATCGCCACTATCCGCCCCTGCACCCGCCGAAGACCCTGAAGAAGCTGACGTGGTCGCAGATCCGCTGGTTACCGCCACATCGGAGCAGGCCGTAACGCCCGATCCAGAACCAACTGCAGACAGCCCATCCTTCGAGGCAGCCTATGCTGAGGCTGAGGCTGAGGCTGAGGCTGAGGCTGAGGCTGAGGCTGAGGCTGAGGCTGAGGCTGAGGCTGAGGCTGAGGCTGAGGCTGAGGCTGAGGCTGAGGCTGAGGCTGAGGCTGAGGCTGAGGCTGAGGCTGAGGCTGAGGCTGAGGCTGAGGCTGAGGCTGAGGCAACGGTCATCACTGCCGATGATTCGCAAGAGCCCGTATCGGATTTCACCGAAATCACCCCCCGGGAAGAGCCTTTTTCGACCCGCCCGGATTGGGAAGTTCTGGGCGATTCCGACGAAGACGTGATTGACGACATGGCCGCGACCACATGGCACGACACGCCACAGGTTACGCCCGCCGCGCAGACGTCCGAAGGCACGGCTGCTTCGATCGAAACCGCCAGCCCCAAACTCTCAGCACAGCACGAAGGTCAGCCAGAGGCAGATGCCCCACTTGACTGGACCCAGGCAGATGACTTCGATGTCGATCTCAGCACGTCCGACGACGAGGAACCGCTGGATCTTTCGGATGAGATTTATCCCGAAGACCTACCGGAACTGTCCCAGCCCGCCTCCCGCTTGTCCAATGACGATATTGACGCCCTGACCACGGCGGCCCAGCAAGATTTATTCGCGCAATCACCAGAGCCCGTATCCGCCGGTATCGCCGAGCCGCATCAAAACGCCATGACAGCGCCCCTAGCGGCGGCGGCTACAACCGCGCCACCCTCTGCCCCGCGTAAAGGCCCCGCATTAACGGTAAAGGTCAAAGGCAATGGGGCCAAGCTTGGCTCTGCCAAAGCGCCAGAGGCCGCGAAAGACAGCAAGACGCCGATGTCGCCAAAGGCAGAGCGTATCGCCTCCGGTCAGGCCGGCGTCACAGCACCCAGCATCGACGCGCCAGCGCACGGCGCTGCAATGGACCGCGCGCGCAAAACCGCCGAAAAAGGGCTGCAGCGCGCCATCTCGCTAAGCTCAACGGCCAGCCGTGCCCTAGCCCGCCAGATCAACGCCAAGAAACCAGCCAAGCCCGCCGCCATCTCGCAGCGTGTCCCGCCAAGCTTCACACCCAAAAACACAGCAAAACCGGCAGAAAAATCAACCACCACGCCAGCGGCGATCAAAGTCACCGCGATTGGCGCAGGCGCAAAACCAGCAACCGCACAAACCTTATCTAAAGGTAAGACGAACACCACCGCTGCGCCTGTCACATCTGTGGGCGGCAAGCCGCGCTATATGGGCGTTACCTTGATCGGCGCGCTGGTTGTTGCGCTTGGCCTAACCGCTGTCTTATTTTCAAATGACACGCCAGAGCAGGTTGTCGCGAGCACCGGGACGGATCAGACATCACAACCTGTTGCGCAGGTGCCCGTGTCGGAACCGACACCGGCAAACACAACACCGCCTGCCCCAACACCAGCACCGGCGCCCACAGCCGCTGTCAAACCCTTACCAAAACCGGCGCAACCCGCAGCCCTGACCGGGTCGCAGGCGGCGCAAACGCAGACTGCCGTGCCCGCTGCGCCGTCTCAGCCAGACACCGCAGCGCTTGCACCCGTTGCAGCAGAGCAAACACCAGCGTCGGCTGCCGCGCTACCATTGGCCGATGCCATCGCACAAGATGCCCAACCCACTATCCCAGCGCCTGCGCCGCCCTATGATCAATTGGCGCGCTTGGATGCCGATGGCCAGGTGGTTGCGACCGAACAAGGCGTTTTGATGCCTGGGAATTACATGCTGTTCGCCGGGCAGCCCGATGTATTACCCCGCGCCCGCCCGCCAGAGGTGACCGCCAAAGCCGCGCTTACAGATCCAACGATACCCTATGCCGATCCGGCATTGGCCGGTTTACGCCCCAAAGCGCGGCCAGCTGCGATCACCAACGCCGCGCAAGCCGACTCTGCCGCGCCGGGACAAGTCACAGCACCAGCCTCCACTGCGCAACCAGAAGCAGAGGAAGACGGCGCAGCATTAGAACCCGCAGCACCCAATCCGCTGCACCAGGACAACGCCTTGGCAGGCTACCGCCCGAAACAGCGCCCAGAAACCATCTTGGCGGCGGCATCGAACCTGATCGCAACAGATGCCCGTGCTGAACCAGAGCCGCCGCGAGACGATGCAGCACCTGCCGAGGTGACCTCGCCAGAGCAGCTGCGCCTTGCAGCGATCGGTCCGCGTGCACGCCCGCCTGTCATTATAGACCGCGCCCAAGAACGCGCAGAGGCCCAGGCCGCAGAGATCGCGCAGGCCGCAGCCGAGGCCGCGCAGGCGGCCGCAGAAGCCGCCGACCCGTTCTCAAGCGCGTCGGACCTGGCCGTGACCGTATCGCGCCGCCCGATGAACCGGCCGCGCAATTTTGACGCAGCGGTGCGCGAAGCTTTGGCCGCAAGCGCCGCAGCCCAAGAGCGCGCTGCAGCACAGGCCGTTGCAAAACGCGCCGCGGAAGAGGCTGCGAAAGCACGCACTGCCTCCGCCGCCGCTGCTGTTCCACGCACGACTTCACGCAATGCGCCCAGCCTGCCCAGCTCTGCCTCTGTGTCGCGCAGCGCCACCGAGGATAATGCGCTGAAACTGGGGAAGGTGAACCTGATCGGGGTGTATGGCGCATCAAAAAGTCGCCGCGCCTTGATCCGCATGCCCACAGGACGGTTCGTAAAAGTGGCGATCGGCGACCGGTTCGATGGCGGCCAAGTGGTGGCGATTGGCGCATCATCGCTGACGTATCGCAAAGGATCGCGCGATCACACATTGGCGCTGTTGAAAGACTGAGACAGGGCGCGGTTTCGTGTCTTGTCGGAGATGGCGCAACACTTCTAAGATCAACACTGCAGCCAAGCAGATCCGCGCGCGGTGCAGGGTGTCATGTCGGTCGCCCTAAAACAGGCCGCCCCAACAAAAAGTCAAAAAACAACCAATGGAATCATTTCTACTTCAGGCGACCTTGTATCTCTTTGCCCTTGTGGTGGCGGTTCCATTGGCAAGCCGTGCCGGTTTGGGCTCTGTCTTGGGCTATTTGGTTGCGGGTGTTCTGATTGGCCCGCTTCTGGGCTGGTCCGGGTCTGAGATGAGCAGCATCCAGCATTTCGCAGAGTTTGGCGTGGTGATGATGCTATTCCTGATCGGGCTAGAGCTGGAACCACGCGCATTATGGGCAATGCGCGATAAGCTGTTGGGGCTGGGAGGATTACAGGTGCTGCTGACACTCTCTGCGGTGACAGCGCTTGCACTTATCTTTGGTCAGCCGATCCAAATTGCCTTGGCGCTTGGGATGATCTTTTCACTCAGCTCTACGGCGATTGTACTTCAAACACTGAATGAAAAGCGCCTGATGCAGACCGCTGGTGGGCGGTCCACATTCGCCGTGCTGTTGACACAGGATATCGCGGTAATCCCGATGTTGGCCATCATTCCGCTGCTGGCACTGCCGGGTGCGCGCGCTTTGGCCAAGGCGGAAGCCGGGGCGCATAACCCGATGACAGAGTTTATCGACCACCTCCCCGCTTGGGGTGTGACCGTCATGACGCTGGGTGCCGTGGTCTTTGTCGTCTTGGCCGGGCACTATCTGGTGCGCCCGCTGTTTCGGTTCATCAACGGCGCAAAACTGCGCGAGGTCAACACCGCAGCCGCGCTGTTGATCGTTGTTGGGATCGCATCCTTGATGAATATGGTCGGCCTGTCCCCCGCATTAGGGACATTTCTGGCAGGGGTGGTTTTGGCTGATAGCGAATTCCGTCATGAGCTGGAAGCCAGCCTGGAGCCGTTCAAAGGCCTGCTGATGGGCCTGTTCTTTATCACCGTCGGGGCCGGGATCAACTTTGGCGTCTTCTTGGCAGCACCATTCACCATCACCGGCCTTGTGCTGGGTATGGTTGCACTGAAATCTGCGATTTTATTTGGTCTGGCAAAGCTGTTTAAAATTCGCGGCTCGCATAAATGGCTGTTCACCCTGGGATTGGCACAGGCCGGCGAATTCGGTTTTGTGCTGGTGTCCTTTGCAATCAGTCAGCGGATTTTCCCGGCTGCCTTGGCCGAGAAAATTTTGTTGGTCATCGCTCTTTCCATGCTGCTGACCCCGCTGTTGTTCATTTTGCACGGTTGGCTAGCACAGCGCCAAGCAAAGGAAGATCCCGCCGAAGAAGACCATATTGATGAACAGCAGCCAATCATTATCGCCGGCGTTGGGCGGTTTGGACAGGTGGTGAACCGTCTTGTGACGATGTCTGGCTTTCGTACCACTGTCATCGACAATGACCTGAAAACAATCCAGGTGATGCGGACCTTTGGCTACAAAGGGTATTTCGGTGATCCGACGCGGCCTGACCTTCTGGCCGCCGCGGGGATTGGCAAAGCACAGGTCTTGGTCGTGTCCTTAGATGACCCGGGAATGGCCACCAAACTGGTCGCCTATGCCCGCAGCCAACGCCCTGACCTGCACATCATCGCCCGGGCGCGCGACCGCGTACATGTCTATGAGCTGTATCGCGCCGGTGCGAATGACATCGTACGGGAAATGTTCGACAGCAGCCTGCGCGCCGGACGCTATGTGTTGGAAAACGCAGGCCTATCGGAATACGAGGCGGCAGAATTGGAGAAGATCTTCTTCAAGCTGGATCGGAAGATGGTGCGCGATTTGGCACAGGTCTGGAAACCCGGTGTTCCGGTTGATCAAAACCCGGCCTATATCAAACGCACCCGAGAGCTGAACGCCGGGCTGGAAGCCGCAATCACTGAGCGTTTCGCACGTAAAAGCGACGCAGAGACCGATCAGCCAGAAGACCCCAATTCCACAGCCGATGTCTCGGCGGTGGTCGACAAGGGCTAAGCCCAGCATAAGCACAATAAAAAACCCGCTTAACGCGGGTTTTTAGACGTTTATTGAAGAGGGAACTAATCGCGATTACGCGGCAGCACGCCCGACCAAAACAGCACCGATTTGCTTGGAGGCGCCATCTTCATCCGTGCCCGCAACCGCAGCCACTTCACGGGTCAGCCGTTCCAGCGCCGCTTCATACAACTGGCGTTCGGAATAGGATTGCTCCCGCTGATCATCAGCGCGGTGCAAATCGCGCACGACTTCAGCGATGGACAGCAAATCACCCGAGTTGATTTTCTGTTCATATTCCTGTGCACGACGTGACCACATGGCCCGCTTGACCTTGGCCTTGCCCTTCAGCGTATCCAGTGCGCGTGACACCATGTCGGGCGATGACAAACCACGTAGGCCCGATTCGGTCGCCTTATGCGTCGGAACGCGCAGGGTCATCTTGTCTTTTTCAAAGGAGATAACGAAGAGTTCCAGGCTCAACCCGGCGATTTCTTGTTCTTCAATCGAAACGATTTTGCCAACACCATGTGCGGGATAAACAACGAAATCATTAGGGCGGAAGTCACTTTTCTTTTTGGTCATTCAGTCGTTTCCTTGCAGCCAATCTAACGCCCCACCCCGGTTCAGTGCAAAAGGCACCCACGGCGCCAAAAGCGCCGATAGGATGCCATTTCTTACGACAGAGATCTTGCAAGTATCGCCTGCAAAAATTGGGACTAAGATCCGTTATGAAGGGAATATAACACAGAATTCGCCCGAATCAAAGCCGCACAGCGCGGCAAGACTAGCGAAGTGTTACACTTCAATAGGTTAACCCTAATCGTCGGTGATCAACAGATCGTGGGGACGCTTCATATTGGCCGAATCGGCCCACCGGTTAGAATATCCGCGCGATGCGGAATTATTCGTCGCCCTCGCCTGGCTTTTCCGAGAAATATTTCTCTAGCTTGCCAGTTTCACCGTCGCGATCTTCTGCACCTGGCATTGGATCTTTCTTCTGGGTGATCACAGGCCAAGCTTCGGAATATTTCCGGTTAAACTCAACCCATTCATCCATCCCCGGCTCCGTATCCGGGCGGATTGCATCTGCGGGGCATTCAGGCTCGCAAACACCGCAATCGATGCATTCGTCAGGATGGATCACAAGGGTGTTCTCACCCTCGTAGAAACAATCAACGGGGCAGACTTCGACACAGTCAGTGTATTTGCAAGCGATGCAATTGTCGGTGACGACATAGGTCATGGGCGTGAATCCGCTATTTCAAGGATTTTGGCGATAGGTAACGACCTAGGCCGGATCATTCAAGATGCTCACGTTCACAAAGATCGCGATGCGACAATCTGGTCGCGGCCCAATATGTTTGATCCAGCGCGGCACCGTCTTATGGAACAGATGTTTCGGATCCAATTCCGTCGATCCATTCATATAGGGTTTGCGCTTCGGTGGCCGGGCCGCGCCGGGTGCCACATTCGACGATCCGCAATGTCCGAATCTGATCGTGCACCTTGAACGTCAAAGCATCGCCCGGCCCGACCGCACGGCCGGGCTTGAGCATTTTTTGTCCATTCACACGCAGCTTTCCGCCCTGCACCATCTGACTGGACAGGACACGGGTCTTATAGAACCGCGCCTGCCACAGCCATTTATCGATACGGATACGGTCGTCTGCTGCCATTCCGGCTTACTTTTTGTCTTTCAGCTGAGCCAGAATTGCGAAGGGGTTGTCGGGATCAATTGGCTTGTCTTTGCGTGGTGGACGCGCCTCAAAGCGTTGGCCACCTTTTGCCCCGCCTTTGCCCTTCGGACCGCCCTTACCTTTCGGACCGCCCTTATTGCCCTTAAAGTTGGGCTTACCACCCCCACCGGAGCGTTCGCGATCATTGCCACCTTCACGACGATCATTGCCTGCACCCTCACGGCGCGGACCACGGTTGCCACCGCGTGGGCGTGGGGCCCACGTGAATGTATAGAAAGTTTCGACCTCAGGCGCTTCTGCCTCGGCTTGGGCTTGCGCCTCTGCCACCGGGCTTTCTTCTTCGGTGATCGGATTTTGCGCAGTCTCTGGTGCTGCGGCATCTGTCTCTGGCGCGGCAGGCGCTTCGGGCGCAGCTTTGACCTTTTCGCGTTCGCCTTTCTCGGCCTTATATCCCAGACCTTCCATCAGATCCGAGAATTGGTCGAGCGTCATACCGGTGATCGACAACATGTCCGGATTGGCTTCAAAACCTGCACGACTGTCATGGCTGCGCAGCAGATCGGCCAAACGTTCCAGCATGTCGATACGAATCGCGCGCGTGCCCGCAGGGCGATAGCCCGAACGAATATAGGCATCACGTTCAACACCGTCCACATTAGGGATCGTTACCAATCCCGGGGGTGGGCTTTCTGGGAATTCCGACAAACCATCCCACAGCGACGCCAAAACCAGACGCAAACGGGTCGGCGCGGGTTTCAGAAGCTGCGATTGAAAAATCGTATATTGACCAAATCGCACACCATGTTTGCGCAGCTGACCACGCGCTTCTTGATCAAGCTCTTTGACCTCGGCGGCGACGGTTTCACGCGGAATGATCCCCATATTTTCGACCAGACGGAAGGCAAACCCCCGCGCCAGCCCGCCCACGGTCTCATCACGGCTCATTGCCAGCAGCGGCTCAAATTGTGCATTCACCTTGCGGTCAATGAAATGCTGCAAGCGGCGCGTAACCTTTTCGGCCACATCCGCGCCCGCTTCTTCATCCACGAATGCATCCACGCCGGGTTTCAGCGGATCATCGCCTTTGACCAGCTTTCCGACAGCCGTATTGCCCCACATCAGACCACCTTGCTCGGTGAAATCCATCTCGGTATCGGGGGCATTATAGAAACGGTCGGCGCGGAGACTAAACTCCGGCTTCAACGCCTCGTAGCCAGCACGGGCCAGCATCTTTGCCTCGTCCGGGCTGGAAGTGCCATCCTGCTGAAAGCGGAATCCATCCAAACGGCCGGCAAATTCGCCTTCTACCGTCACTTCGCCCTTATCGTTCACCTCGGCCACGAGGGTCTCCTTCTGCTTGAGCCGGCGCAGCAACACAGACGTGCGCCGGTCCACAAATCGTTGGGTCAGCGCGCCGTGAAGCGCATCTGACAAGCGGTCTTCTACCGCGCGGGTTTCCCCGCGCCAATGCTTTTCGTCATCAACCCAGCCTTTGCGCTGAGCCACATAGGTCCATGTGCGGATAAATGCCAATCGGCGGCTAAGTGTATCGATGTCCCCCTGAACCCGATCGATCCGATGTATCTGTTGGGCCAACCAATCACCAGAGACGCCTTTGCCACTTTGCAAGAAGCCGAAAATCCGCGCCAAAAGCGTCGCATGTTCCATCTCGGAAATCGAGCGGAAATCGGGGATACGACACACATCCCACAAAAGCCGCACATCTTTCGGGCTGTTCAGCCGGTCAATGATCTCTGGCAGTTGCGAAAGCGTCCGCAGGGCGCGCAGGTCATCTGCCTCACGGCCCTTGGTCAAATTGGAATCTTGCGGCGGCATTTCCAATGTCTGGATCAACCGATCCACCGTGCCAAATTCCAATCTGGAATTACGCCACTGCAGCTTCTTCAACGGCGCAAAGCGATGGTTTTCAATCGCCTCAACCAACCCGTCATCCAATGGGCTTGCTTCACCAGTGACACCGAATGTCCCATTTGTTGTGTATCGCCCGGCGCGCCCGGCGATTTGTGCCAACTCATGCGCGAACAGTGGCCGCATCCGACGCCCGTCGAATTTCGATGTCGCAGAAAAAGCGACATGTTCGATGTCCAAATTCAGCCCCATGCCGATTGCATCGGTGGCCACCAGATAATCGACCTCACCGTTTTGATACATCTCAACCTGCGCATTTCGTGTGCGCGGGCTGAGGGCGCCCATCACCACCGCACAGCCACCCTTTTGCCGCTTCAACAGCTCTGCAATTGCATACACATTATCGACCGAAAATCCAACGATGGCAGAGCGTGGCGGCATCCGGCTGGTCTTTTTCGATCCGATATATTTAAGCTCCGAGAACCGCTCACGTCGGGTGAATTGCACCCTGTCCACCAGCGCATTGATCGCGGATTTCATTGTGGAAGAGCCTAGAAAAAGCGTCTCATGCAGGCCGCGCACATTCAGCAACCGATCGGTGAAGACATGGCCGCGCTCTGGATCGCCGCACAGCTGAATTTCATCAAGCGCGACGAAATCCGCGCCGATCCCCTCTGGCATTGCCTCGGTGGTGCAAACCCAATATTGCGTCCGGTCTGGCACGATGCGTTCTTCGCCCGTCACCAGCGCCACATAGGACGGGCCGCGCAGCTTGACGATCCGGTCATAGACCTCTCGCGCAAGCAACCGCAGCGGCAACCCGATAACGCCCGTTCGATGCGCCAGCATTCGCTCAATCGCGTAATGCGTTTTTCCAGTATTCGTCGGCCCTAGAACCGCTGTGATCCGCCCAGACATGTCTCTCCTGGCTCGCCGTCCCCTAAAGGGCCGTCCCTGCGAGCGCCCTTTGCAACCTGCCCAACGCGTCTTTCACATCCTGCTGATGTGGGTTCAAGGCAAAAGAGCGTTCATATGCCTCACGCGCGCGCGGCTCATCGCCCATTTCTTCAAAAATCATGCCCAAGCCCGCCAACGCGCCCCAATGCCGGGGTTCCAACTGAAGCACATGTGCCACATCCACCATCGACGGACCATACATCCCCGCCATGAAATAGGCTGATGCGCGCGCATTCCAACCCTCCGCAAAATCGGGCGCGTGATCGGTCAGGGCGGTCAAATGTTCAATGGCTGCCGGAATATCTCCTGCATCCAGCGCATCTTGCCCACGTTGCAGCAGCAAATCCATCGCCGCAGAGCCAGAGCGTGACCAGGCCCGGCGAATATCCGATTCCGCCCGGCTCCATCCGTCATAGTCTGGGTCGGCAAGCTCTTCAAAATAGCGGTCCAACCCTGCCGTCTCGGCGCGTGCGGCAACCGCCCCGCCAAAAACCAGGTTAACCAAAATCGCGCTCAGCAGTAACGCAACGGAAAAATTGTCTGTTATTCGGTTCATTGCCATGATGAAACTGTAACGCAAATCGACCCGAATGCGAGAGGGTCTATCTGATAAAACAGATCACATTTCTGGAGGATGAATGAGCGACGTTATCACAGCAGCCGTAGAGGCCCTGCGCAAGCGCTTGCCGGACGGTTTTGCCCAGACCGCAAAATTTCTGATCGAAGACGAAGGCGCGATTGTCGTTGACCCTGACGGCGTGCGCGCCGCCGATGACGATGCAGAGGCGGACGTAACGCTTATTGCCTCGCGCGAAACATTTGAAGGCATGTTGGACGGGGATGTCAGCCCGACTTCAGCCTTTATGACAGGCAAGCTGAAGGTCGATGGCTCCATGGGGTTGGCGATGCAACTGGGATCGGCGCTGTCTTGACCACCCAGACATCTTCCGATTGGCCAGATGCGCCACCAGCCCCGTTTTTCGCTGATCTGGCAATGGGGCCTGCGGGGGGGCAAGCGTTTTGGCTACGTGCCAAGGATGGCATTCGCCTACGGATGGGTATCTGGCCGGCCCCAGATCAGGCCAAGGGCACGGTATTCTTATTGCCCGGGCGCACGGAATATGTTGAAAAATACGGCCCCTCGGCCCGCGCATTCGCGCAGCGTGGCTATGCGATGCTTGCGGTAGATTGGCGCGGCCAAGGTCTTGCGGATCGCTTGATCCCCGACCCGGTAAAAGGGCATGTCGTCAATTTTCTGGATTATCAGCTGGATCTAGATGCCGTGATTGCGCAGGCACAGGCGCTGAACCTGCCCAAACCTTGGGTCGTTCTTGGTCACTCGATGGGTGCCGCAATCGCGCTGCGCCATCTGGTAACGCAGTCGCTGTTTTCAGCCTGCGCCTTCTCAGGCCCAATGTTTGGTGTAGAGGTGCCACCGATCCTTCGTCCGGTCCGGTCTCTGATCGCATTGGTGTTGCAAAAATGCGGGCCGGTGTTGTTTTATCCGCCCGGCATGACGCACACTCCCTATGTCATGCGCGTGCCCTTTACAGGGAACCGGCTGACCAAAGATCGGGAAATGTGGGAATGGATGCAAGACCACCTTCGCCAAGAACCCGGCCTTGCACTTGCCGGCCCAAGCTTCCACTGGGTCGCCGAAGCCATTTTGGAATGTGATAGATTGGCCAAAATGCCCTCGCCCAACCTGCCATGCTATTGCGCCGTTGGCACGGATGAGCGGATCATCGACATCCCCCGCGTAGATGATCGCATGGCCCATTGGCCCGGCGCGATCTATGCCCATCCCAAGCTGGCCGAACATGAAGTGATGATGGATAACACGGTGCTGCGCGATGCGTTTTACGATGGCTGCACGGCGGTGTTTGATACGGTCTGCCAGCCAGAGCTTTAACTTTGGACAGATCCTATCAACTTAAGACAAAAGCCGGGATTTATCCCGGCTTTTTGCATTCCACAATCGCTGAAATATCGTGCTTAGATCTCAATTTTCGTGAAACCTTCGCGCAGGGCATTCGACCATGCCTCCGACATTTTGGTAAATTCGGGGTCGTTCGCCTCAATCCGCGATTCTTCAATCGTCAGTGAGCCGTCACGAATGATCGCCATATCCAGCGGCATCCCGACCGAGAGGTTTGAGCGCAGGGTCGAATCCATCGACAGCAAAACCGCCTTGCGGGCGTCAACCAAGGTTGTCTCGGGCCTCACAACACGGTCCAAAATCGGCTTGCCATATTTATGCTCGCCAATTTGCAAGAACGGCGTGTCGGCCGTGGCTTCGATGAAATTGCCCTCTGGGTAGATCAAGAACATGCGCATACCGCCACCCTTGCGCTGCCCGGCGACAATCATCGACGCCGAGGTAGACACTTTGGCCGCTTGCATCTTCATATCAATGTCTTGGCGCACGTTACATAAGGTGCGACCAATGATTTCCGCGACTTTCAGCATCGTCGGCGCCTGCATGATCGATGTTTCGGCATTCGCCTCTGGATCATCCATCGCCTCATGCAGCTGCGCGATCGTCGTCTGAGTGACAGACAACGATCCAGCGGTCATGATGGTGATAACGCGTTCGCCTGCTTCTTCGAAGGTGAACATTTTCTTATAGGTGGAGATATTATCAAGACCCGCATTGGTGCGCGTGTCTGACAACAAAACCATCCCGTCATTCAGCAGAAGCCCCACACAGTAGGTCATCACTCATCATCCTTGAAAGAGACTACGGGTGCAGTCTTATTGCTGGACACTCTCAAGAGCAACAACGACATTCATCGATTCATCGCCTTCCCCTTGGGAAACCCCGCGGATTGGCGCCGCGTCATGGGCATCCAGACCCGACCCGATACGAATATACCGCTCATCCGGGCAGCATTCATTCGCCGGATCAAACCCAACCCATCCCAAATCATCCACCCAAACTTCAGCCCAGGCATGCGATGCCTCATGGCCCTCGCCATCGGCGGTCGAATGTAAATATCCGGTGACATACCGCGCCGGGATATTGCGCACCCTGGACGCCGCGATTAGTGCATGCGCATGATCTTGGCACACGCCACGGCCCAGCGCCAAGGCATCCGCCGCAGTGGTCTGTGCATCGGTCGCACCGGGGGTATATTCAATCGCCTCAGACACGGCGGCTGACAATTTATGCGCCCGTGCCAAAGCGGTGCCGCTGTCATCACAAGCCTCTGCCGCCAGCCGTTCAATCGCCTCATCTTGCCATGTTGCCGATGTCTCGCGCAGATAGGCGAAAGGGTGCACAAGCTCGCGGTGATTGCGCAGCACTCCGGCGCAGTCGGTGGTTTCCACCTGACCGAACGCCCGGATAACGACCTTATCCACCGGACCGCGCATGGACCAACCTTCGATGCGGTCGCCCGCCCCATCGCGGAACGACCCCCCTTTGGTGCCGCCAACCACATCAAGCGTCCAGCTGATGACACGCTGTCCCTGATAACGCGACGGCGTCAGCCGCAGCGACTGACAGGCAGAGCGCATCGGTTCGTCATATTGATAGGTCGTCACATGCTGAACCGATAAAATCATTTCGCTTCCCCGCTTAGATATGTGTCTTGTACCATGCCCGTCAGCTCTCCGACTTCATGGATAAAGCGGGTCAGGAATTCATGCAGACCCTCGTCAAACACCTCTTCTACCGTCAATTCTGACAGCTCGCCCATCAGCGCACGCGCACGCATCTGCGCCAGTCCGGACTTGCGATAGTCTCTGGCAAGACAATCCAGATGATACTGCGCCTCTTCTGCCACGGTGATCAGCGACCGCGGTGATTGCCGGTTCAGTATCAGAAAATGGGAAATCTTGCGCGCCGTCAAACCACCCCCATAGGCGAAGTGGAACGCACGATGCGCCGACATCGCCCGTAACAGAACCTGCCACTGGTAATTGTCCAAACCAGAGCCGATCAGATCGACCGAGGGCAGCAGCACATAATATTTCACATCCAAAAGCCGCGCCGTATTATCGGCACGTTCCAGCGCAAAGCCCAAATTCAAAAAGTGAAACCCGTCGTTGCGCAGCAATGTTGCGTCAATCGCGCCGCGCACCATCGTCGCGTGGCGCGTGACCCATTCGGTGAGGTTTGTCAGCTCCAGCTCAGAGCGCGGTCGTCGTTCCAACTGGCGCATTTCCTGAAATGCAGAATTCAACGCATCCCAGACCTGACCAGAAATAGCTGTTCGCACAATACGTGCATTTTCGCGCGCCCGTTCAATACATGAAAACACCGATGATGGGTTGTCACGATCAAAAAACAGATAGCTTTCGATATTGCGCTGCACCGGGTCGCCATATTTGTCCTCGAACCCCTTGGCCGTGCCAGAGGCCTGCAACAGGCTTTCCCATTCCGTGCGGTAGCCATGTTCTGTGTTCGGCATCAGGGCGATACGCGCGCCCACCTCCAACAAACGTGCCATGGTTTCGGCCCGTTCGACATAGCGCGCGATCCAAAACAGATTCTCTGCTGTCCGGCTTAGCATACCGCCCCCTCATGTCCCGCAATGATCGCGTCTGTCACATCTATCGCCTGCTTATGCCCCGTTAGACACAAGCGTCCCATTTTTATTGTCTGCGCCATCATTCCGCCAGAACCCAAGTGTCTTTCACACCACCCCCCTGGGACGAATTGACCACCAAGGATCCATCCGTCAGCGCAACACGGGTCAATCCGCCCGGCACCAGTTCGATCTGCTCCCCGACAAGGCAATAGGGCCGCAAATCAACATGACGCGGCGCGACACCTTCTTCGACAAATGTCGGCGTGGTCGACAGTGCAAGCGTCGGCTGCGCGATATAGTTTTCGGGCTCTTCTTCGATCTTATGGCGGAACAGTTCAATTTGATCCTTGGTCGACTTCGGACCGACCAACATACCATACCCGCCCGAGCCGTGGACCTCTTTGACTACCAGCTCTGACAGGTGCTCCAGCACATATTTCAGGTCATCTGGCTTACTGCATTGCCATGTCGGCACATTGTTCAAAATTGGCTCTTCGCCCAGATAAAACCGGATCATCTCGGGCACGAATGTATAAACCGCCTTGTCATCCGCTACGCCCGCACCGGGGGCGGAACAGATCGACACCCCGCCAGAGCGGTAAACATCCATCAGTCCCGGAATGCCCAGCATCGAATCTGGCCGGAAACACAATGGATCCAAGAAGGCATCATCAATCCGGCGATAGATCACATCAACCTTTTGCGGGCCTTCTGTGGTGCGCATCCAGACAAAGCCATTTTCTACAAATAGATCTTGCCCCTCGACCAGCTCGACCCCCATCGTATCGGCAAGGAAGCTATGTTCGTAATAGGCAGAGTTGAAATGCCCCGGTGTCAAAATCGCAATTGTCGGCTCCCTGTCACATTTTGCGGGCGCCACACTGGCCAAGGTCCGGCGCAGCGCGTCACCATAGCCATCCACTGGCGCAATCCGGTTTTCACGGAACAGCTTTGGGAACATCCGCATCATGATCTCGCGGTTTTCCAGCATATAGCTTACACCCGATGGCGTGCGACAATTGTCTTCCAATACGAAGAATTCGTCCGGGCCGGTCCGCACCAAGTCGATACCCACGATATGGCTATAAATGCCGCGCGGCGGCGTAAAGCCCACCACAGACCTTTCAAAGGCTTCGTTTTGATACACCAATCGTGCCGGGATTTTTCCAGCCTGAACGATTTCCGCACGGCCATAAACATCTTGCAAAAAGCAATTCAGCGCTTTCGCACGCTGTTTGATACCGCGATCCAACTTCGACCACTCGCCTTGCGTGAACACACGCGGGAACATGTCAAAGGGGATCAAGCGGTCCGGATCACCGCCTTCGCCATAAACCGCGAATGTGATCCCAATTCGTCGAAACAGCGCCTCTGCTTCGGCCTGTTTCATCTGCCGCAATTCCGCCGGCATCGACTTGGTCCACCCTTCAAGCCCTTGATACGGCGCGCGCACCTGTCCGGCCTGAAACATCTCATTGAAATAGTCGGTCATACGCATCTCGATTCTTCTGGCCTCTTAAAAACTGTAAGAGCGCCCATTGCCAAGGGAAAGGGACGGAGCCAAAAGCCCCTTACAACATGCGAAATATTTGCCAAAAAACCGGGCGTGTGCGCAAATTTAATGCACGTAGTGGAGAAACCAACGGGTTCGCGCAGCGCGTCATGGGAAATATCTCATCTCATCACATCAGGGTTAATGGCCACACTGGCCTACACAATTTGCTATCACAAATCATCCATTTTGCATCACTGACTGCATATAAAGGGAAGTTGCGCGGCCCGAAGTGTCATAAGACATATATGCCCCCCTTTCCCTTGGTCCTCACCATCCCTATCTTCACATCACAAGCGTAAAAGAGGATCGTATGACCAGTCACACAAAACGCCCCGTTTTCGATAGCAATAACAATAGCGGAGCGTTCGGTGCCCTGCCGGAATGGGATCTGACGGATCTATACCCGGCCCATGACGCGCCTCAGCTCACCGAAGATATGAACTGGCTTGAGGCCGAATGCGCCGCTTTCGCCTGTGATTATGCCGGCAAGCTGGCCGATTTGGATGCCGCCGCGATGCTGCGCTGCATTCACCGCTATGAGGCGATTGAAAACCGCGCGGGGCGCGTGATGTCATTTGCCGGACTGCGCTATTATCAAAACACTGTCGACCCGGAACGCGCCAAGCTGATGGCCGACGCCCAGGACCGGATCACGACCTATACAACACCGCTGGTGTTCTTCAGCCTGGAATTCAACCGGATCAGCGACGACACCTATGCCACGCTTTTCGCGTCTGACGCTCTACAACGCTACAAGCCGGTGTTCGACCGCATGCGCGCAATGAAACCGCATCAGTTGTCCGATGAGCTGGAGCGTTTCTTACACGATCAATCAACCGTGGGATCGGCTGCGTGGAACCGATTGTTCGACGAAACCACCGCTGCATTGGAATTTGAGGTTCACGGCGAAACGCTCAGCCTCGAAGCGGCGACCACCTTGCTGTCCGACCATGACCGCACCAAACGCGAAGCTGCCGCGCGTGAAGTGGCCCGTGTTTTGGGGCAGAATATTAAACTCTTCTCTCGGGTGCATAACACATTGGCCAAAGAGAAAGAGATCGAAGACCGCTGGCGTAAAATGCCATCGGCACAGGCCGGGCGGCATCTGTCCAACCATGTCGAACCAGAGGTGGTGCAAGCGCTGCGTGATGCCGTCGTCGCCGCATACCCCGATCTTAGCCACCGCTATTATAAGCTGAAGGCAAAATGGCTGGGCATGGACACCATGCAGATCTGGGACCGCAATGCCCCGCTGCCCACAGAAAGCCCCCGCACCATTGATTGGGACGAAGCCCGCGAAACGGTCATGGAGGCCTATGGCGCCTTCGATCCCCGTATGGCCGATCTTGCCGCGCCGTTCTTTGACAAAGGCTGGATTGATGCCGCCGCAAAACCGGGCAAAGCCCCCGGCGCCTTCGCCCACCCCACCGTTACGACCGTCCATCCCTATGTTATGCTGAACTATCTTGGCAAACCGCGCGACGTGATGACATTGGCGCATGAGCTGGGACATGGGGTGCATCAAACCCTGGCCGCCACCCAAGGCGAACTTCTGGCAGATACCCCGCTGACATTAGCCGAAACCGCCTCCGTCTTTGGCGAAATGCTGACCTTCCGTAAAATGCTGGAAAAGGCGCAAACCCCGACAGAGCGTAAAGTGCTTCTGGCTGGCAAGGTCGAAGACATGATCAATACCGTCGTGCGCCAGATTGCCTTCTATGATTTTGAATGCAAGCTACATGCCGCACGCCGCGAAGGGGAGCTGACACCAGATCAAATCAATGAAATCTGGATGTCGGTCCAAGGCGAATCCCTTGGCCCCGCCTTTGAATTCATGGATGGGTATGAAACCTTCTGGGCCTATATCCCGCATTTCGTCCATACGCCTTTCTATGTCTACGCCTATGCCTTTGGTGACGGGCTCGTGAATGCGCTTTACGCCACCTACGAGGCCAATCCTGACGGCTTCCAAGAGAAATATTTTGATATGCTTAAGGCGGGCGGTTCCAAACATCACACAGAGCTTCTGGCCCCCTTCGGTCTGGATGCCTCTGACCCGGCATTTTGGAACAAAGGCCTCTCTATGATCGCCGGCTTCATTGATGAGCTGGAAGCGATGGAAGAGGCGTAAGCCCTCTTCCATTTCGCTCATGAACCCCAAAGCCGCGCCTCGCCGCGGCTTTTCTATGCGGTCACTCATTCCAATCGGGTGATGTCACCCAAGCAGCTGATCCACCTCAAACCGGGTCAACCTCGGATGGGCTTGTTGGCCAAATCCACGCAAATCCGTCAAATGCGGAAATAGGCCCGCGAACAGCGATAGCATGCGCGGCTCGACCATTTGCTCAATGCCCTCACCGGGGTGATAGCTTTCCACTTCCAGCCCGCCGATTTTCAGCGATCCTTGCCCTTCTAGCGCGATATGGAACATGTGGACCGGGGCAGCGGGTCGCACTTCGATTACATTCACACCGTCAATGAAGGCCCGCGCGGGCACATAGGCGCTGGTCAATTTTGTGCGCCGCTCCAGACGTTCCCCGGACAGACATACCCGTGCCCGCGGCCCCAACAGCAAATCCTGCGCCGGCTTTCCCAAACCCATTGCATCCGCGGTCAACCGCGTCAGAACAAGGGTTTCCGCGCCCTCACCGCCCGGAAACAAAACCATCGTGCCAATCCATGCAATCTTTTGCATCGGCCCTTCGGCGGTCTCAACATGCATTCCGGGCAAAAGGTCCTCAACCGCGACCGGCCCACTGTCAGTTTGCACCAATGCGCCGCGCGCAAGGCCTGAAAACGCCTCTTCAAATAGCGGGGTCGCCGGTGCCAACCTTGTAGAGCTTTCAACCTGCCCCGCCGCATTAAGCCAAAGCGTTTCATAGCGACGCGTCAGAGGCATGGATTTCGCACCGGAACGTGAAATACCATGTGAGGAGACGGCCAGAGCAGTCTCCCTGCGCCTCCCGTTTGGGTCCGCGGTCACACCGCGGCTATAAGTAGACATGCGAGCAGCCTTTTGGTCTGGTCACATCTGCGCTGGCCCCCACCAAATGCAGAAAGACAGGCCTAGGATGGCGCACTCATCGCGCGGCGTCAAATTATCGCATCCACTTTGTCAGCGATGGGCCGCAATCCTGTCTGCGGCCCCTGCTTTGTTTCGGACATCGAAGGTGCGACCATATTCTTGACGCATTTCTCCCGAATCACCAATGGCTTAGCCTGCGTGCAGGGCCGCTTGGTGATCCTGTGCTGATGACGCGGCATAGGCGCTGCGCCGGGCAATGGTTTCTGCACGGCGCGGGCCACGTGCCCAAGGCAAGGCGGTCATCACTTGGGCAGGCATCGCCCCCTTCGAGGCGTTCAAAACAGACGTCATCCAGCGGCTTTTCGATTTGGATTTGGCAGTCATTGGTATCTCCTGACACTGGGAAATGATGCGCTTCGCACGTGCGATTGGCTTGAGCCTAATATCCCCCCTCACTGCGGCAGGTTTAGGGCCAGCATCGGCCAAAAGATGGGGCGTTTGTCATGAAATAAGGCATGCTGATTGTTTCTAAAACAGCTGAAATACCTTTGTTTTTCAGAGAAAACATCCGTGCAAACAGATTTCGCCCCGCGCCAATTGTGGCAACGTGCCTTACAAACGGATTACCGAAATAAGCCGCCCGTAATCAGCTTCTTTGGCATGTGTCGTGCGCCGAAATGAGAAGAATCGCTCTGCGTCGTGATAGGTGCAATGCCCCGTCCACTCCGCCTGCTTCACACCTGCTTCGCGCAGTAAATGCAGGCCAAACCCAGGCAAGTTGAACATTGGCCGGCCATTGGGTCCACCTGAAAAGAACCGCGAAAATTCGGGATCTTCCATCAGAAACTCATCCATGAACTCCTCGCCAACCTCATAGGCACGCTGGGAAATGCATGGGCCAATCACGGCGATGATCTGTGCACGATCTGCGCCCAACGCGACCATCTGCGCCACCGTATTTTCCAACACACCCGACAGCGCGCCGCGCCAACCCGCATGTGCTGCCCCGATGACTCCGGCCTTCGCATCGCACAGCACGACTGGCTGGCAATCCGCCGTTAGAATGGACAGCGCCAAACCTGGAACATTGGTCACGATCCCATCCGCTTCAGGCAGAGTTTCAAACGGTTCAGTGATCGCCACGACCTTCGCAGAATGTGTCTGATTGACACCGATCAGGGCCTCATCTGGCACATCCATCGCCTGTGCGACACGCCGCCGGTTCACCGTGACGGCCTCCGCCAGATCAGAGGAGGCACGGCCACAGTTGAGCCCTGCAAACACACCAGAGGATGCGCCGCCCTTTCGGGTAAAAAACCCGTGGCGCACCTGCCGTAATGCCGGTGATGTCAGTATTTCCAAGGTCGTAGCCATCGCTTATCCTTCGGATCTATTAAACCCCGGGGGCATCGCATTGCCTGCCGGAACAATCGCGACTGTCTTGAACAACTGACCCATTTCCTTGGGATGGGTCAAGCGCCGATGCGCCGCAATATGGTTTTCCAAGGCCGTGCCTTGCATCCGGGCCGCCAGGGCCTGCGCCCGTGCTGTGATCCCCAGACGCTCTAGCAGCAGGCCCTGCGGGGTCATCGCGCTAACGTCAGCCCCGGCGTCGCGGGCGGCGGCTGCCAGTTGCTCAAAATCCACATGTGCCGTCAGGTCGGCCAGCCCCGGTTCGGCCAGCGGATCGACCGGTTGATGATCACGCAAGGCCTGAAACGTATCGCCCAGACTGCGCCAATCGCCATAATCCACAATGATTGCGCCACCACCTTGCGCGGCAATCCGGCGCGCGATCTGCGTTACAATCTGCGGCGCAGCAGGACACAGTTCCACCACGTCCCCAGGCGCGGTATCTGCCAACCGATCCTGTAACGCAGACACCGCACCCGCGGGCGCAAGCCCCAGTACCAGTTCCCCATCTGCCAGCCCGATCTGACGCTCTGCCCATCCGCCCTCGACACGTTGAAACTGGCGGATCGGCAAGGCATCGAAGAACTCATTTGCGACCATGAACAACGGAAGGTCTGCGGGAAGGCTGTCGATACTGTCGTGCCATGTGATCGGCTGATCGCCCAATGTCTGGCGCTGAACCTTCCGCAGATGCGCGGAGGCCTCGATCAGATGGACCTGTGCGGCCTGCGTCATACCGCTAACAGAGCGCATGACGCGCAGCATGTCGCTCATCAACGTGCCACGGCCTGGGCCGGGCTCTGCCAGAACAAAGGCGGCGGGTTGGCCCTGATCCATCCAGACCTGTGCCAGGCACAGGCCCAGCATCTCTCCATACATCTGGCTGATTTCCGGGGCGGTGGTGAAATCTCCGCCTGCGCCAAAAGGATCTCGCGTGGCATAATAGCCGTAATCGGGATGCAGCAGACATTGCGCCATATACTGGTCCAGCCGCATCGGCCCGTCCGTCGCAACCGTGCGCGCAATCACTTGGCCCAGTTCGGTCATGTCGCCTCCGTGCGTGCGCCACGGCGCAGCGCCAAAATCAACATGATCACCCCCACCGCAATCATCGGCAGCGACAGGACCTGCCCCATCGACAGGCCATAATCTCCACCAAAATGAATAACATAGCCCATCGGATTGCTCGCGGTGATGAATTGCGGGTCGGCTTGGCGGAACAGTTCCACGAAGGCGCGCGCCGCGCCATAGCCCAGCAAAAATACACCAAGGATCATCCCCGGACGCCGCAACGCACCACATGCCAGCATGATCCACAAGATCGCGCCCAACAGCAGCCCTTCCAGACCGGCCTCATACAGCTGTGATGGATGGCGCGCGCAATTGCCATCAATTTGACCGGCAATGCCAAGACAGGTCTGCGCCGCCTGACCGGGGAAAACCACCCCCCAAGGCAGGTCAGTCGGGCGTCCCCACAGCTCTGGCTTGATGAAATTTGCCACCCGACCAAGAAACAGCCCGATCGGCGCCACCAGGGCAAAGGCATCCGCAATTTGCACGGCAGGCGCACCATGGCGGCGTGCAAACCACAGCCCCGCCAGCACAACGCCCACAAAACCACCGTGGAATGACATGCCGCCCTGCCAGACCTTCACCACATCCACCGGATTGGCGAGATAATAGGCCGGCTGATAAAACAGTACAAAACCCAGACGCCCGCCCAAAATCACCCCCACAATGACAGCCGTCATCAGATCTTCGATCTGCTCGGGCCGCAAAGGCGCGGTGCCACCCCAAATCCGGGGACGTTTCATCAGCGCCACAAGGATCTGCCATCCGGCCACAAGACCCGCAATATAAGCCAGCGCATACCACCGGATAGGCAGGTCAAGCACAGGGATCACAAAAGCATTCGGGTCGATATCAGGAAAAACGATGGCCATTTAAAAGCGTCCTATCGGGGGCGGTTACAGGCCGGAGGCCGTTCTTATCGGCACAAAGCCTTTGACACAGACCAGAGTCAACCGCCTCACGGGCTTGTCACCGCGCGACTGCGCCCTCATATAGAGGAGAACAGCAAATAGACCATAGCGGAGCCCGATCATGGAAGCGCCCAACAAATTTTTCGACGAAATGTCCAAGATGATGACCAATGCGATGGGCGTGGCGCAAGGCGCCCGGACCGAAGCAGAAACGGCGATGAAATCATGGATGGACCGCTGGCTGGCGGATCGTGATTTCGTTACCCGCGAGGAATTCGACGCCGTGCGCGCGATGGCCCAAAAAGCCCGTGAAGAAAATGATGCGCTGAAAGCCCGGCTGGACGCGATGGAGGCGAAGCAGGGCTAAGGCGCCACGTCTTTGGGCCTGTGGGTGGCGGTCCTGCGCCCCCCAAGGCCGCCGGTCTGTGCGATAGCCTTGGTCAAAAGGGCATCAACCCCTGCGCTCATGGCAAGCCGGTTTGATAAAACCGTGTCCACATGCACCAATGCGGCGTCTTCAGCATCGTCCCCACTGATCGGTTGTGGATCATGCGCGTCACATAGCACAGCAATCAAATGGTAATGGAAAATCACGTCACCATTGCCGTCACGGGTGATCGCATCCCCATGGTCAATGATCGCGCGCGCCGTCGCTATGATACCGGTTTCCTCGTGCAGTTCCCGAACGGCGCCTTGTTCGACCGTCTCGCCCCACTCGACCTTACCGCCCGGAAATCCCCACAACCCCTGATCGGGTGGATTGCGCCGTTTGACCATAACTACGTGATCACCGTACACGCAGACGGCCAGGACCCCCAGCCGTGGGAATGTGTTCATGGTGTGGCCTGTAGCGCTGTCGTGCCGACCAAACGCCCATCGGCGTGATACACCAGCACCTGGTCATCCTGTGTCAGAACAATAATGCGATCACCTGCAAAGGTCACCGCCAAGGCCTGCGCACCCGATGGCAATATAATCGACGATGGCAGCGCACCCGCATCAGTTTTCCCGCTGAAACGGATGACAAGGATCGCCACGATCGCTAGAACGCCCAACATCATGGTGGCAGCAAGACCCGTCACCAGCCATTTTAGAAAGCGCAGCTCGGGCAACGGTGCCTCTGGCGTGGCTGCAAGCTCAGGAATCGGATCGGACATGGAAGAGCGTATCCTTCGGGTTGAAATCGGGGAATCCCCTGCCGACCGTCTTGATAAAGCCTTGGCGGCCCATGTGCCAGAGGAGGCCGCGCTGTCGCGTTCGCGGCTCAGCAAGTTGATTGCCGAAGGCGCGGTGCACCGCAATGGCGTGGCGGTCACAGATCAAAAAGCAAAGGTCGCCCCCGGCGAAATCTATGAAATCGCATTGGAACCCGCAAAATCCGTCACAACCCAAGCGCAAGATATTCCCTTGGATATTATATGGGAAGACGAAGACCTGATTGTGATCAACAAACCACCGGGCATGGTGGTCCATCCCGCGCCGGGCACGCCCGATGGCACCTTGGTGAACGCGCTTTTGCATCATTTCGGCGGCACTTTGTCGGGGGTCGGCGGCGAGGCCCGGCCCGGCATCGTGCACCGCATTGATAAGGAAACCTCTGGCCTTCTGGTGGCTGCGAAGTCCGATCGCGCGCATCATGGGCTGGCAGCGCAGTTTGAAAAACACACGGTCCATCGGCATTATCTCGCTGTGTGCTATGGTGTGCCCTCTGCGGCAGACCCGCGCCTGCGTGGCACCAAAGGGGTGAATTTTGAGGCCGGAAACGTGCTGAAGATTACTTCTCATCTGGCGCGCCACAAAACGGACCGTCAACGCCAAGCGGTTTTGTTCCACGGCGGGCGCCATGCGGTGACACGCGCACATGTGGTCGAGGATTTTGGTGCGGCAGCTTTGATAGATTGTTGGCTGGAAACCGGGCGCACTCATCAGATCCGCGTGCATTTGTCCCATGTCGGCCATGGGCTGATCGGAGACCCGACCTATGGTGGTCGGCGCAAACTATCGCCCAAACAGGTCAGCCCAGAGGCTGCACAAGCCGCCGCAGCCTTTCCGCGGCAGGCGCTTCACGCGGCGACATTGGGCTTTGTCCATCCTGTCACCGCACAGGAATTAAGCTTCACCTCCCCCATTCCTGAGGACATGGCTATGCTGATCCAGGCGTTGCGCGACGGCACCGCCGAAAACTGAACTGATAAGTTCACATTTGCGACATGAGCCACCGGTTTTCCTTGCCCGTGGGCAAGGACGGCTTCATCTTGGCTTCAGAACAGCCTGATATTGGTCATAGATGAAACAATCGGTAGCATGGCGCGTTTGACACACAGGGCCTGCGCAACCGCAACATGCAAGGGCTTGAAATGATAGGGTCTTGCGCCCATCTATGAAAGCCGTCGCTCGGGAGAAAGGTCGCCCCATGCCCAATTATACCAATCTACCCGCCCCATCCCCGGAACAGGGGCTTAATCGCTATCTGCAAGATATCCGCAAATATCCGCTGCTGGAGCCAGAAGAAGAATATATGCTGGCCAAGGCGTGGGTGGACCACCAAGACAGCAAAGCCGCGCACCGGATGGTGACATCGCACCTACGCTTGGCGGCAAAGATTGCGATGGGCTACCGTGGCTATGGCTTGCCACAAGCCGAAGTGATTTCAGAGGCGAATGTGGGCCTGATGCAGGCGGTCAAACGCTTTGATCCAGAGAAGGGCTTCCGGTTGGCGACCTATGCAATGTGGTGGATCCGGGCGGCGATTCAGGAATATATTCTGCGCTCGTGGTCACTGGTGAAGCTGGGCACCACTTCGGCGCAAAAGAAATTGTTCTTCAATTTGCGCAAAGCAAAATCCCGCATTGGTGCCTATGAAGACGGCGATATGCGCCCGGAAAATGTGCAGCGTATCGCACATGACCTGAACGTGACCGAGGCCGAAGTAATCTCGATGAACCGCCGCATGTCCGGGGCGGATGCGTCCTTGAATGCGCAGGTTGGCGCCGCGGATGAGGGCACCGCGCAGTGGCAGGATTGGTTGGAAGATGAAGATGCCAACCAAGCCGAAGCCTATGCTGAAGAAGATGAGCTGCAGGCGCGGCGCGAAATGTTGATGGCGTCGATGGATGTTTTGAATGAGCGGGAAAAAGATATTCTGATGCAGCGTCGTTTGCGTGATGAGCCGGTGACATTGGAAGATCTGTCCAGCCAATATGACGTGTCGCGTGAACGCATCCGTCAGATTGAAGTGCGGGCATTTGAAAAACTGCAAAAGCGCATGCGTGAACTGGCCGAAGATCGCGGCCTAGATGTGCCGGCCTGACCGGGTGGCGCGTGGGACAACCTGCGCGCCCGGCCCTTGCATCATCGATCCCAGTCCCTAATCTGCCCCCTATATTAAGGGGAGATATCTATGACAGTTGTGAATTGGGGAATTTTGGGTGCGGCGAATTTTGCGCGCCAACATATGGGCCGCGCCATTCACAGCGCGGAAGGCTCCCGCTTGGCGGCGTTAGCGACCAGCTCCGCTGATAAGGCAGATGGGTTCCGTGCCTTTGCGCCGGACATCGCCCTTCATACCAGTTATGAAGCCCTTCTGGCCGATCCGCAGATCGACGCTGTCTATATTCCACTGCCCAACACGTTGCACGTGGAATGGACCAAGAAGGCGCTGCAGGCAGGTAAACATGTGTTATGCGAGAAGCCGATCGCAATGCAGGCCAGCGATATCGATGATCTGATCGCCGCGCGCGATGCATCGGGAAAATTCGCAACCGAGGCCTATATGATCGTACATCATCCACAATGGCAGCAGGTGCGTGCATGGATTGATGATGGTCGCATTGGCGCATTGCGCCATGCCGATGTCGCCTTCAGCTTTAACAACCCTGACCCGAAAAATATCCGCAACCGCGCGGATACCGGCGGCGGATCCATCCCTGACATCGGTGTTTATGCTTATGGCTCCGTGCGCTATGCCGCCCGTGCCGAGCCAGTGTCACTGGTCGCACGGATAGAGCGTGACAACGGTGTGGAAACCAAAACCCAAGTTATGGGCACGATGAAGGGTAAGGCCGAATTCAGCTATGGCGCCATGACATCGACACGGTTGCCACCACGGCAGATGGCGATATTCCAGGGCTCTGACGGGCTTATCCGAATGACATGCCCCTATAATGCCAATGTCTTCGATCAGGCAGAAATCACGCTGGAACGCCCCGAAGAGCCGGCGCAAGTATTGCGTTATGCAGGGGTGAACCAATATGTGCTGCAAGTCCAAGCCTTCACCAATCATATCACGAGCGGGGCACCCTATCCGTGGCAACTTGAGGATGCGCGCGGCACACAGGCAATGATTGACATGGTCCTCGCGTCGGAGCTTGGCTAACCGGGTATCGGTGGGGGCCTTAGCGGCCTCCACCAGCGGCGGCGATCAGCGCCGCCATCTTATCAACATCTTTATGGCCGGGCGACGATTCCACCCCAGATGACACATCCACCTGCCGCGTGCCTGTCAGCGCCACGGCCTGGGCAACATTTTCTGGGGTCAATCCACCGGCAAGCATCCAGGGCCTGGCCCAATCGCGCCCAGCCACCAGACGCCAGTCAAAGCTTAGACCATTCCCGCCTGGTAATGCGGCGTCTTTCGGCGGTTTGGCATCCACAAGGATCTGGTCCGCGACGGCTTCATATTCAGGCAAAATCAACAGATCATCAGTGTCGGCTACACCGATGGCTTTCATCACGGGCAGACCGTAGCGCGCGCGCACCTGCGCCACGCGCTGGGGCGTCTCATGCCCGTGTAACTGCAGCATATCCAACGGAACCTGCGCCGTGACCGCGTCCAATGTCGCATCATCGGCATCGACTGTCAGCGCCACTTTCGCGACCCCCATCGGAACGGCTAAAGCCAGTTCTCTGGCTTGGGCAATGTCCACATGTCGGGGCGATTTGGGAAAGAACACCAAACCAACATAGGCCGCGCCAAGCGTGGCTGCGGCCTGCAGTTGGTCAACCTGCGTTAACCCACAAATTTTAACACGAGTCTTCAACGGTTCAATCGCTTACCGTGAGGATCCATCAACAAGTGCAAGTACATCATCTTGTGGGCCTTGGTGTTTCTCGCGCAGCTTGACCACCTCTTTTTCAAGATGATTGGCCTTGCGCGTTGCTTTGACGGCTGTGCTGCGAATGCGATATTCACGCAGCCATTCCCATACGAAACCAATCAACAAGCCGAGTAAAACGCCAGCAAAGATTACAAGAAACAGCGGCAATTGAATGCTGAAATTCAGACCCAGAAAATCCGAGGCCTCCTGTGGCAGCAAATTCAACGTCACCAATTGACGGTTGGCCAAAGCGATCACAATCAAAACGACCGCCAAGGCCGCCAGAAACGCAAGGCGTAGGATACGGATCATTTATTCGCCTTCCTCAATCCCGTTCAACCGGTCGCGCAGCAGCTTCCCGGTTTTGAAGAATGGGACGTGTTTTTCATCCACATCGACGGAATCGCCGGTGCGCGGGTTCCGCCCTGTGCGTGCATCGCGTTTCTTAACTGAAAACGCACCGAAACCCCGCAACTCGACCCGATCACCGCGCGCCATGGCCTCGATGATTTCTTCAAAAATCGTATTTACGATCTTTTCAACGTCACGTTGAAATAGATGCGGATTTTCTTCCGCGACCTTCGCGATCAACTCAGATCGGATCATTGGAATGCTCCCGCGCTGGAGGTGTTGGGCCTTACTGGCCTGAGAACAGTTCTGACTATAGGAGTATTTTTTCCAAGGACAAACAATAAAGCTATGAAAAATCATTAGCTTCGCCCTGCCTTGGCGGAAATTGTCCCTAAGACTTGCCGTAAAGGCAGGCAAAAACGCCTGACAAATGTGCAATCCCCTATAAACACCATCGCCGGCTCGAATCAAAACCTGTGTATTGAGCACGAAAAAGCCCCGCCCGGACGAACCGGACGGGGCAAATAGCGGATAAGGCTAACTTAGTTGTCGCCTTTAAGCGCAGCGCTCAGGATGTCGCCCAGGCTTGCACCCGAGTCCGACGAACCATACTGCTCCACGGCTTCTTTCTCTTCAGCAATTTCACGTGCTTTGATCGAGACGCCCAAGCGGCGGGTTTTGCTGTCCACATTGGTTACGCGAACGTCGACGTGATCACCAACCTGGAATCGCTCTGGGCGCTGGTCAGCACGATCACGGGCCAGATCCGAACGGCGGATGAACGACTTCATGCCGTTGTATTCCGCTTCGATCCCGCCTTCTTCGATCGCAGTGACGGTCACGGTGATGACCGAGCCACGCTTAACGCCGTCAACGGCATCAGAGAAGGTGTCTGCGTCCAGAGCCTTGATCGAGAGCGAGATACGCTCTTTCTCGATGTCGACTTCGGTGACTGCCGCGATGACCATATCACCTTTGCGGTAGTTCTGGATCGCGTCTTCGCCGCGCTGCTCCCACGACAGATCCGACAGGTGGACCATGCCGTCGATGTCGTTGTCGAGGCCAACAAACAGACCGAATTCGGTGATGTTCTTGACTTCGCCTTCGATCTGGGTGCCGACCGGGTGGGTCTCAGCAAAGACTTCCCATGGGTTACGCATGGTCTGCTTGAGGCCAAGCGAAACACGGCGCTTCTGGGTGTCGATTTCCAGAACCATAACGTCAACTTCCTGGCTCGTCGAAACGATTTTGCCAGGGTGGACGTTTTTCTTAGTCCAGGACATTTCGGACACGTGAACCAGACCTTCAACACCGGCTTCCAGCTCAACAAATGCGCCGTAATCGGTGATGTTGGTAACGCGGCCTTTATGGACCGACGCCAGCGGGAATTTCGACTCAACGCTATCCCACGGATCGGCCTGAAGTTGCTTCATGCCGAGCGAAATGCGGTGGGTGTCTTTGTTGATCTTCACGACCTGGACCTTAACGGTCTCGCCGATCGCAAGGATCTCCGACGGGTGGTTCACACGGCGCCATGCCATGTCGGTGACGTGCAGCAAGCCGTCAACGCCGCCCAGATCAACGAACGCACCGTATTCGGTGATGTTCTTGACCACGCCCTCGACGACCTGACCTTCGGACAGGTTGGCGATGACTTCGGCGCGCTGTTCTGCGCGGCTTTCTTCCAAGATTGCGCGACGCGACACAACGATGTTGCCACGGCGGCGATCCATTTTCAGGATTTGGAAGGGCTGCTTCAGACCCATCAACGGGCCCGCGTCACGCACAGGGCGCACGTCAACCTGCGAACCTGGCAAGAACGCAACTGCGCCGCCCAGATCCACGGTGAAACCACCTTTTACACGACCAAAGATTGCGCCTTCGACGCGCTCTTCTTTCGCATAAGCGGCTTCCAGACGATCCCAAGCTTCTTCACGACGCGCTTTATCGCGCGAGATGACGGCTTCGCCGCGTGCGTTCTCGACACGGTCGAGGAACACTTCGACTTCGTCGCCAACTTCGATCGAAGGGGCTTCGCCGGGATTCGCGAATTCTTTAAGTTCGACGCGGCCTTCCATTTTGTAGCCGACATCGATGATGGCTTGGCCCGCTTCAATCGCAATGACCTTGCCTTTGACGACAGACCCCTCGTTCGGGGTGTCAATTTCGAGGCTCTCGTTCAAGAGCGCTTCGAATTCTTCCATGGTTGCTTTAGCGCACATGCGTTCAGAGTTTCCTTTACAGCGTTCTATTCAGGCCAGATGGTTGGCTCCACCGGTCTTGTAATTGGATACGCCAAGCAGGCCCGGCAAAAGCGCGGACACAGCTTGACTGGCGTCCCTATAGGCCCATAGGCCAAATTATACAAGGCTCAATCGCTGAATGCGCGCCACCCCGACGGCCCACACCTTCCGGCTGCACCACCCATTCCACACAACCATGGCCAAAGGTTGGGTTGATTGCCTTGATCGCACCAGCCGACCATGTGAGGACGATCACTGCCGCCAGAACCGCGGCAACAACAGGACAAACACCGACAACAGCTCTAACCGACCAAGAAACATGCCAAGGCTCATGAGCCATTTCGCAGAATCGGGAAAGCGAGAGATCGACCCGTTCGCCGTTACCTCGGGCCCCCAGCAGGGACCGACATTGGCAATCGCCGTCCAGGCCGCCGTCAGCGCCGTTTTGGTTTCCAACCCCGTCAGCGACAGCGCCACGATCAGCAATCCGAAACTGAGGATAAAGAAGGAAAAGAACGCCATGACAGAGTTCACGACCTCTTCTTCCACTCGCCGCCCGTCATAGCGGATATGGGTTACGCGATGCGGGCTATAAAGCCTGCGCACCTGAGCCTTGACCGATTCAATCAAGATCAAATAGCGGAACACTTTCACTGAACATCCGGTGGAGGCGGTGCACCCCCCGATCAGCCCTACGATGATGATGATAGCAAAGGACATATGCCCCCAAGCGGTGATATCAACCGAAGAATAGCCGGTGCCAGTAAAGGTCGAAACGACGTTAAATATCGTCTCGCGGATCGTTGGCTCCCACGCGTCCTCGTGGCGGATCAAGCGATACAGCACAATCGCGCCAATAGCATAGCAGTGCCAACGTAGAAAAGCGCGCACCTGCGGATCACGCCACAGCGGCATGATGTGGCCCTGCATTACCTGCACAAACCGGATGAAGGGCATCGCGGCCAAAACCATGAACACCGAAGCGATATATTCGGGCGCGCCAGGATAAGCGCCAAAACTGGCATCTTCACTGGAAAACCCGCCGGTCGACATCGTCGTCAACGCGTGCAGGAAGCTTTCGTAAAGCGTCATCCCCGCCAGCATAAAGGCCAACAAGCACGTGACCGTCAGACTCACATAAATGCGAATCAAACCGCGCGAAATTTCGCGCGCGCGTGGCAGAATTTTGCCCAGCGTATCGAACCCTTCCGAGCGGAAAAACTGCATCCCGCCGACTTTCATCACCGGCAAAAACAGCATTGCGACGATGATAATCCCCAACCCGCCAAGCCATTGTAAAATTGCGCGCCACATATTGACCGACAGCGGCAGGTCATCCAGCTTGGGGATCACCGTTGTGCCAGTCGTGGTCATGCCCGACATCGCCTCAAAATACGCATCCGTGAATGACAGATGTGGCTCCCCGATCATGAATGGCAACGAACCAAAGGCAGGCAGCGCCAGCCAAACAAAGGACGTCAGCACAAAACTTTGGCGCAGGCTAAGGGTGCTTCTGACACTGTCGCGTGCCGCCAGCGCCATCAACGCCCCGATTGTGGCGCAGATAATCGCGCTTTCGGTAAAGGCCAACCAATGATCGTCCCCTGCCAAATAGTCGATGGCAGCAGGCAAAAGCATCGCCACGCCCAGCGCGGTTGTCAGCAATCCGATGATATAGCCCACTGGGCGAAGATCTAACATGCGCCCAAGTTGCCCAGCCCGGCGCAACAGTCAAGCATGAGCAACATCGCGTGATGCTGAGTAAGCCAGCAAAAACGCCTCCAAATATCGACGCTTCCTGTCACTGCACATTCAAAACCCAAAAATTGGTAACAAAATATGAGCAATTTTTACAAAAATATGCATTACAGCCTTGCGCTGCAGTGCAGCAACGCTAGTCTTCCTTAGGTAAACTGCTTTGGGAGGGTGCCGGCATGTTCAATAAAATCCTTGTTGCTAACCGTGGTGAAATTGCCATTCGGGTAATGCGTGCTGCCAATGAATTGGGCAAAAAGACGGTCGCAGTCTATGCTGAGGAAGACAAACTAGGCTTGCACCGATTCAAAGCAGATGAGGCCTATTTGATTGGGCAGGGCCTGTCCCCAGTTGGTGCCTATCTGTCGATTGATGAAATTATCCGGGTTGCCAAAGAATCGGGCGCGGATGCGATTCACCCCGGCTATGGCCTGCTATCGGAAAACCCGGACTTTGTAGAAGCCTGCGCAAGCAACGGCATCACATTCATCGGGCCAAAGGCAGAAACAATGCGCGCCTTGGGCGATAAAGCCTCTGCCCGGCAGGTCGCCATTAAGGCGGATGTCCCCGTTATTCCGGCCACCAACGTGTTGGACGACGATTTTGACGCCATCAAGCGTGAGGCCGAAGAGATCGGCTATCCGCTGATGCTCAAGGCATCTTGGGGTGGCGGCGGGCGTGGCATGCGTCCGATCAATGGCCCAGAGGAACTGATCGAGAAGGTCCGCGAAGGCCGGCGCGAAGCCGAGGCCGCCTTTGGCAATGGCGAAGGCTATCTGGAAAAGATGATCATTCGCGCCCGCCATGTCGAGGTGCAGTTGCTGGGCGACACGCATGGTGCCCTGTATCATCTGTTCGAACGCGACTGCACAGTTCAGCGGCGCAACCAAAAGGTCGTCGAACGCGCCCCTGCCCCCTATCTGACAGATACACAGCGGGCTGAGGTCTGTAATCTGGCGCTGAAAATCGGTCAGGCGGTCGGGTATCAAAACGCTGGAACTGTCGAATTTCTGATGGATATGGACGAAGATAAATTTTATTTCATTGAGGTAAATCCGCGCGTTCAGGTCGAACATACTGTCACCGAAGAGGTCACCGGCATCGACATCGTGCAGTCACAGATCAAGATTGCCGAAGGTATGAGCCTCGCCGAGGCCACGGGCACTCCCTCACAAGCTGATGTCACTTTGTCAGGCCACGCGATGCAATGCCGGGTCACGACAGAAGATCCGCAGAATAATTTCATCCCTGATTACGGCCGCATCACTGCCTATCGCACGGCCACGGGGATGGGCATCCGTTTGGATGGCGGCACCGCCTATGCTGGCGGTGTCATTACACGATATTACGACAGTTTGCTGGTGAAAGTGACTGCCTGGGCGCCGACCGCTGCGGCGACAATCACCCGCATGGACCGGGCGCTGCGGGAATTCCGGGTGCGCGGCGTATCAACCAATATCGACTTCGCCATCAATCTGCTGAAACATCCGACTTTCCTGGATATGACCTATTCCACGAAGTTCATCGATACGACACCCGCCCTGTTCGATTTCAAGACACGCCGCGATCGGGGCACCAAGATATTGAATTATATCGCGGATATCACCGTAAACGGTCATCCTGAAACGACAGGTCGCACCAAACCATCGGCCGAAGCAAAACCGCCACGCCTGCCACTTGTGCCTTTGGGCACTCCGATCCGGCCCGGCACGCGCAACCTTCTGGACACCGAAGGCCCCAAGGCTGTTGCCGATTGGATGCTGGGCCAGAAAAAACTGTTGCTAACAGACACGACCATGCGCGACGGCCATCAATCCCTGCTGGCAACCCGGATGCGGTCAATTGATATGATCAAGGCCGCGCCGAATTATGCGGCGAATATGGGCGATCTGTTCTCGGTCGAATGCTGGGGCGGCGCAACATTCGACGTGGCCTATCGCTTTTTGCAAGAATGCCCTTGGCAACGCCTGCGCGACATTCGCGCCGCCATGCCCAATGTAATGACGCAGATGCTTTTGCGGGCCTCCAACGGCGTCGGATATACAAATTACCCCGACAATGTAGTGCAATTCTTTGTGACACAGGCGGCGGAAAGTGGCGTCGATGTGTTCCGCGTGTTCGACAGCCTCAACTGGGTGGAAAATATGCGCGTCGCGATGGATGCGGTAATCGCATCTGGCAAAATCTGCGAGGGCACGATTTGCTACACGGGCGATTTGCTTGACCCGGTACGGTCAAAATACGATCTGGCCTATTACATCGGCATGGCCAAGCAACTTGAAGCCGCCGGTGCGCATGTCTTGGGTTTGAAAGATATGGCGGGACTGTTGAAGCCCGCACAAGCCAAACTATTGATTACGGCGCTGAAATCCGAAGTAGGCCTGCCAATCCATTTCCACACCCATGATACCTCGGGTATTTCTGGCGCCACGATCCTAGCTGCAGCAGAGGCGGGCGTTGATGCTGTCGACGCGGCGATGGATGCGTTTTCAGGAGGCACATCGCAGCCCTGCATGGGGTCCATCGTTGAGGCATTGCGCCACACCGAACGCGACACCGGCCTGGATATCGAAACCATTCGCCGCATGTCGATCTATTGGGAAGCCGTGCGCCACCAATATGCGGCATTTGAAAGCGGGCTGGAGGCCCCCGCCTCCGAGGTCTATCTGCATGAAATGCCCGGCGGGCAATTCACCAACCTCAAGGCCCAGGCCCGTTCTTTAGGGCTTGAAGAACGCTGGCACGAGGTCGCGCAAGCCTATGCCGATGCCAACCAGATCTTCGGCGATATCGTGAAGGTCACGCCCTCGTCGAAAGTGGTCGGCGACATGGCCTTGATGATGGTTGCACAGGGGCTCAGCAAAGACGACGTGCTGGACGAGGGTAAAGACATGTCTTTCCCCGACTCGGTCATCGACATGCTACGCGGCAATTTGGGCCAACCCCCCGGTGGCTGGCCCGAAACCATTTCGCGCAAAGTGCTCAAAGACGAGCTGGCCTCCACGGATCGGCCGGGGCTTCATCTTCCTGCGGTCGATCTGGAAGAAGCGCGCGCCAAACTTTCAGCCGAACTGGACGGGGCTGAAATTGATAATGAGGATCTCGCGGGGTATCTGATGTATCCCAAAGTATTCACCGATTATGCCCGCCGCCACGAAACCTACGGCCCGGTGCGCACGCTGCCCACGCCGGTGTTCTTCTACGGGATGGAGCCAGCCGATGAAATATCGGCAGAGATTGACCCGGGTAAAACGCTGGAGATCCGCTACCTGACACAGTCGGAAACGGATGAAAAAGGCGATGTGAAAGTGTTCTTTGAACTTAACGGTCAGCCGCGTGCTGTTCGGGTGCCTAACCGTGCCGTGAAGACAAGCACCGCAGCCGCACCAAAGGCGGACCCAGGGAATCCCGATCACATTGGCGCGCCAATGCCTGGTGTCGTCGCCTCGGTGGCCGTGACCGCTGGGCAAAAACTTACGCCCGGCGATCTTTTGCTGACAATTGAGGCGATGAAGATGGAAACTGGCATCGCCGCCGACCGCGCGGCCACTGTTAAGGCGGTGCATGTCATGCCCGGTGCTCAGATTGATGCCAAAGATCTGCTGATTGAGCTGGAGTGATCCGGCCCCCCTCCCGTGCTCGAAGGTGCCCACGCAAGAGGGCACCGACCGCGCCTTAAGGGGGTCACCCCCCGCAAAGGCGCGCCCATCGGGCGAGTGAAGCGTCAGCTGAACACGCAAGAGGGCACCAAATGGTGCCCTTCTGTATAAGCGCGCTGTTATCCGCAGGTGTTTATTGGCTGTCGAGAAAGCTATCGACTTCTTTTTTTGCTTCTTCTTTCGACTTGCCGTATTTCTGCTGGATCAAACCTTCCAGCTTTTCACGATCGCCTTCGGCTTGAGTAATCTCATCATCGGTCAAATCACCCCATTTGGCTTTTACCGACCCAGAAAGTTCTTTCCATTTACCCTTAAGAATATCGTTATTCATTGTGGCGTTCCTTTTCTTTGGCGCGTGTTGCGCATTTCATTCTTACAACCCGCCCCGTCCCGCCTTCGTTCCTCCAAACCCGCTCACGGTTGCGTGAGATTAAACCTCATACACCCCCACGCACCCCAACGTTCCCACCGTGCCACGCTCATTTCGGGTCCCGCCGGACCTGCCCCAAGCCCGCGATCTGGCCACGACCGTAAAAAACCACCCATTAGACGCAATTTTCGCTTGCAGCTTTGCCGCGTCTCCCTTAAATCGCCCCTCACTGAACCGGTGCGGGCGTAGCTCAGGGGTAGAGCATAACCTTGCCAAGGTTAGGGTCGGGCGTTCGAATCGCCTCGCCCGCTCCAGTTCAGTCATACCCATCTCCGGAAGGAGACTGTCATGCAAGCGGGCGTAGCTCAGGGGTAGAGCATAACCTTGCCAAGGTTAGGGTCGGGCGTTCGAATCGCCTCGCCCGCTCCATGACAAATATAACGCTTCGGTGCGGGCGTAGCTCAGGGGTAGAGCATAACCTTGCCAAGGTTAGGGTCGGGCGTTCGAATCGCCTCGCCCGCTCCATTCAAAAGCCTTCCCTTCGGGGAAGGCTTTTGTGTTTCCCCCCCCACAGACCTGCGATTGCCTCGCCTGCCAGCGCTCATGCCCGCAAGCCGCACAAATCTTGCACGAACGAAAGAGCCTTCGAAAAACTGCATACAACGGCATGCCGTCAACATGCTGAAAAATCACATTTTATTGCCTTAAGACAGGGTGACATCTTTGAAACCGCGCTATATCGGTTTCATAGGGAGGTATCGGGCAGTATGTGAAAGGTACTTCGGCATGGGACAAAAGCTTTTGGTGTTGGGCGGCGGGTTTGGCGGGCTATATGCCGCAAGAGAACTGCGCAAGCGCTTCGGTGAGACAGCCGATATCCAATTGATCAGCGAAGAGAATTACTTCGTCTTTCAGCCTTTGCTTCCCGAAGTTGCCGCCGGTGCGATTGCGGAGATGAATGCCGTAACCTCTCTGCGCGAATTGCTGAAAGGTGTGCGCCTGCGCAAGGCGACGATCCATTCGGTAGATTTTGACCGTCAGGTCGTGACCGTATTCCAAGGTGTGCAGCGTCGCCCCACCGAAATCGAATATGATCATCTGGTTGTCGCGATGGGCTCGCGCATTGATCTAAGCCGCGTTCCCGGCTTGTCAGACCATGCATTGCAGATGAAAACCCTTGATGATGCCCGGCGCCTGCGTGCCCATATCATTGAACGTCTGGAACATGCCGATGTGACCTTCCTGCCCGAAGTCAAACGCGAAGCCCTGACCTTCGTGGTTGTCGGCGCAGGGTTTTCGGGCATTGAAACCGTGGGTGAAATGAAAGAGTTGATCGACAGATCGCTGAAATACTACCCCAATATTGACCCGTCCGAAATCCGTGTTGTCGCGGTCGAATTTGCACCGCGCGCATTGAACGAACTGCCTGAAAGCCTGGCGGCCTATGCGGTCAAACAGCTCGAAGCCCGCGGCGTTGAAGTTATGCTGAACACTGGCGTGGCCTCCGCCACCGGACGGCGCCTCGTAACAAGCACCGGAGAAGAGATCCCCACCCGGACAATCGTGGCCACGATTGGCAACGCGCCCTCCCCCATTGTGCTTGAAATGAACCTGGCGCTGAACCACGGTCGGGTGGCGGTAGATCGCACTTTGCGCGCCCAAGGGCGGGACAACGTTTGGTCACTGGGCGATTGCGCTATGATCCCTCTGAAAGAGGCTGCGACAGAGCGTGGCGACTTCGCCCCGCCTACGGCACAGTTTGCCGTGCGAGAGGCGCGGCATCTGGCGAAAAACATTCAAGCGGCGGTGCAAGGCAAGCCGCTGTCGGTCTTCCAATATAAAAGCCGTGGCTCGCTGGCATCGCTGGGCGCGCATCGCGGTGTTGCCGAGGTGTTCGGGGTCAAGCTTTCGGGCTATCCGGCTTGGCTGTTGTGGCGCATCTATTACCTGTCGTTCATGCCCGGCTTTGACACGAAGCTACGCGTCTTCCTTAGCTGGTTTCTGGATGGCATCCGCCCGCGCTCTGTTGTGCAGCTGGATGTCTCGGGCAAAGACGGGGCGCGTTATGTGCATTTTGCAAAGGGAGACCGGGTGTTTGAAAAGGGCAATCGCTCAGATGGGTTTTACACCGTTGTCAGCGGGCGCTTTGAAGTCACCTATCAAGACGACAATACCGGCGAAGTCACCTGCCGTGAGGTCGGCCCCGGTGGACATTTTGGTGAGCGGATGATCATGGGCGAAACCACCCGCTATGGGTCGGTCGTGGCGCTGGAGGATGGCAAGGTTCTGGTCTTGGGCCGGGCCGAATTCGAGAAACTCTCAACCACGTTTGATGCAATGGGCGACTATTTCGAAGGCTATATCAAAGACACCTATGGCGTCGATTGGCATCCGGCACGGCCCTTGGGTGCCCCCGCCCCAAAAGCACCAACCGATGTCACCCCCGCCGCCGCAAAGCAATCTGCTGCGGAATAAGGCATCCGATCCTGCCCTTGGCCGTCGTTGAGCGACTGGCCAAGGGCAACTCCTTGCTTGGAAAGCCCGCAAGGGGCGCATATAACGCGGCTGAACCAAATGGAGCGGCCATGCGCAAGGCAACGATCACCCGCAAGACGGCAGAAACCCAAATTGATGTGACGATCAATCTGGACGGCACCGGGATCTATGACAATCAAACTGGGGTCGGTTTTTTCGACCATATGCTGGACCAGCTGTCCCGGCATTCCCTGATTGATATGACAATCCGGGCCAAGGGCGATTACCACATCGACGATCATCATACCGTCGAAGATACCGGCATTGCGATTGGTCAGGCGCTTGTGACCGCCCTTGGCGACAAACGTGGGATCAACCGCTATGGCCATTTTGCGCTGGCAATGGATGATACGCAGGTAAAAACCGCCTTGGATCTGTCCGCCCGGCCCTTCCTTGTCTGGAATATCGCATTCCCCAGCGACAAAATCGGCACATTCGATACCGAGCTGGTGCGCGAATTCTTTCAAGCCCTGTCCACACATGGCGGCATAACGCTGCATATTGATGCGGTGCATGGGTTCAACAGCCACCACATTGCAGAAACCACGTTCAAATCGGTCGCGCGCGCGCTGCGCATGGCCGTTGAAATTGATCCACGTATGGCGAAGGCTTTGCCCTCGACCAAGGGCAAGCTGTAAGGAGCTGATATGTCACTGACCGTTTTGGTGGATTATGACAGCGGCAACCTGCATTCCGCGCAAAAAGCCTTCGAGCGAATGGCGCAAGAAGGCGATTTGGGCACGATTACCGTGACCTCTGACCCTGATTTGGTGGCCAAGGCGGATCGGATCGTCCTGCCAGGCGACGGGGCCTACCCTTCGTGTCGTGCCGCTTTGGATGATTTTACCGGCTTATTCGATGCGATCAGTCAAAAGGTAAAATCAGGCACGCCATTCATGGGGATCTGCATTGGAATGCAGATGCTGGCAACGCGAGGCCTAGAATTTACCGAGACCGCAGGCTTTGGCTGGGTTCCCGGTGAGGTGGTTCGAATTGAACCAGCGGATGCGACGCTGAAAGTCCCACATATGGGGTGGAACGATCTGGTAGTGGATCAACCGCACCCTGTGCTGAGCGGGATTGCGACCGGCGATCATGCCTATTTCGTGCATAGCTATCATTTTAAGGTCGCCAACCCTGCGGATCTGATCGCACATGTCGATTATGCCGGGCCCGTCACCGCAATTGTCGGACGTGACAACGTAATCGGTACACAGTTCCATCCCGAGAAGTCACAAGCAACCGGTTTACGCTTGATCCAGAATTTCCTGACTTGGGCGCCGTAGCCACAGTAAGGCAGCGCCTGCGCGGGCATTGAACCCTTGCAGGCGCTCTTGCATCCCCGGATCGACGTTGCTTTCGCGCAGGCGGCCCAGCTTACCTATTGGATTTTGACCCAATTTTGCTTCGCGCAAATCAATCCGCCCGCCACGCAGCCAGACATTGCCATGGCTTTACCTTGGACAGTTATTTTTCCCGTGTAGGTTTTACCGTTTGAAGGGCGAAAAACCTTGCCACGATATTTCCCACCGCCTTGTGCCGCCATGTCCTGCACGATTTGCTTCCCGATGTTTTTGGATGCGTATTCCGCTCCCGCTTTGAACGTGCGGGTGATCGTGCCGCAAAAATACTGCCCGCATGGCGCAATATCCACGTAGGCAAAAGCGCCATCATCGGGTTCTGTTTGCCACAGCCCCTCTATCGGGTCCGCATATGCGCCCGAAGCGAGCGCCGCAAACAGGCCAGCAATAAAAACATATTTCATGACATCCTCCCTGATGCAGCCATCAATCCGCGCGGCGTGATTCTACGCAAGAGCAACGCTGCGTCCCTTGCCCCGGAGCGGCGCAAGCGTCATAAGACGAGCACGACATGAACGGAGCGTGACGATGATCTTGTACCCTGCGATCGACCTGAAAGACGGCCAATGTGTACGTTTGCTACATGGCGACATGGAGAAGGCAACCGTGTTTGGCGATGACCCGGCAGCGCAGGCTGCCGCGTTTGAGGCCGCGGGCTGTGAATGGGTACATCTGGTCGATTTAAACGGCGCCTTTGCAGGCAAACCCGTAAATGCCGCAGCGGTTGAAGCGATCTTGGCACATATAAATGTTCCCGCGCAGTTGGGTGGTGGCATCCGCGATATGGCAACGATTGAACGTTGGCTCGAAGGTGGCTTGGCACGTGTGATCCTTGGGACGGTTGCGGTCGAAAATCCCGATCTGGTGCGCCAAGCCGCAAAGGCATTTCCAGGAAAAGTCGCCGTAGGTCTTGATGCGCGCAACGGCAAGGTTGCGACGAAGGGCTGGGCCACAGAAACCGACATTATGGTCACCGATTTGGCGAGAACATTTGAAGATGCTGGCGTCGCTGCGATTATATACACTGATATTATGCGTGATGGCGCGATGGGTGGGCCAAACATCGACGCGACTGCGGCCTTGGGGCAGGCGGTGACAATCCCCGTCATTGCGTCAGGTGGCGTGTCTTCCTTACCGGATCTGATCGCACTGCGCGACACTGGTGTGATAGCCGGCGCAATTTCAGGCAGAGCAATTTATGATGGTGTGCTGGATTTGTCGGCGGCCTTGAGCGCATTAAAAAAGTGACAGGGCCCTGCCCTCTTTCCAGGCCGCTCATACTGAGCGACCTGGAAATTCACCCGGGATATTTATGGCAAGCTGAAACTGGGTTCGTTTGTCTAACTCATTTTCGGGACATACATAGGCACAAAGGAGCCTGTCCATGCTGAAAACTCGGATTATTCCGTGCTTAGATGTTGCTGATGGTCGCGTCGTTAAAGGTGTAAATTTTACAGATTTGATAGATGCAGGCGACCCGGTCGAGGCCGCAAAGGCTTATGATGCGGCGGGCGCAGATGAATTGTGCTTTTTGGACATTCATGCGACCCATGAAAACCGTGGCACGATGTTTGACCTGGTCACACGCACGGCCGAGCAATGTTTCATGCCGCTGACGGTCGGCGGTGGCGTTCGCAGCCATGAAGATGTTCGGAACCTTCTTTTGGCTGGTGCAGATAAAGTCTCTTTCAATTCTGCGGCCGTGAATGATCCTGACGTAATCGCAAGTGCCGCCGACCGCTTCGGTAGCCAGTGCATTGTCTGTGCAATTGATGCAAAGTCTGTCGCACCTGATCGATGGGAAATTTTCACCCATGGGGGGCGCAAGGCGACTGGAATTGATGCTGTTGAGTTTGCACGCACAGTTGTAGCAAAAGGTGCTGGGGAGATTCTTCTGACCTCTATGGACCGGGATGGAACGCGCGCAGGCTTCAACCTCCCACTGACGCGCGCAATTTCTGACGCGGTTGACGTGCCTGTTATCGCATCCGGCGGTGTCGGAACATTAGATCACCTTGTTGACGGCGTGACGAAAGGCGGTGCAAGTGCTGTACTTGCCGCATCAATTTTCCATTTCGGTGATTTCACCATAGCACAGGCAAAGGCCCATATGGCGGCCGAAGGTATACCAATGAGGCTCATATGACAGCTTTGGCACGACTAAACGCAACAGTCCAATCTCGAAAATCAGCGGATCCAAATAGCTCATGGACCGCAAAGTTATTCTCACAAGGTCCCGAAAAATGTGCCGAGAAATTCGGCGAAGAGGCTGTTGAAGCGATCATCGAAGCCGTTAAAGGGGATCAAGAACGCCTGACAAGCGAAGCCGCAGACGTATTGTACCATCTTCTGGTTATGCTTGCGGCACGCGATGTCACTCTTGCCGATGTTGAGGTAGAGCTTGAACGCCGCGAAGGCACATCAGGGATCGCCGAAAAAGCAGCGCGCAGTTAATCCTTTCATCTTGCCTGAAATATCCCGGGGGAATTGGCCACAGGCCAAGGGGGCAGCGCCCCAACTATCGCAACACATGCAAATGTCACTTGCCACAGCATCCCAGCGCCCTAAAATTTAAGCGATGATACGTTCTTTGTTCGCCGCGCTCACGGCACCCGATCCTAACCCTCTCGATCCCACCGACGCAGAGCTCGCATTGGCGGCATTGTTGGTGCGCCTCGCGCGGACAGATGAAACCTACTCCGAGGTCGAAAAGACGCGCATTGACCGTGTGTTGGCTGCGCGGCAAGGTCTGGCTCCGGCACAGGCAAGTGCCCTGCGCCATGAGGCCGAAATCGTTGAAAGCGATGCGCCGGATACGGTTCGCTTCACCCGTGCACTCAAAGAAAAGATCCCCTATGACGATAGGATCAAAGTGATCGAAGCCCTGTGGGAAGTGGCACTGGCTGACGGCCAGCGTGATGCGGATGAAGATGCGCTTATCCGCATGGCTGCCAAACTTCTTGGCGTAAACGATGTTGATTCGGCCTTGGCTCGCCAGCGCGTTGCAAAGCGTGAAATGTGACGCCGGGTTCCAGCCAATAAATTGAACATGTGCCTGCGTTTTTGGCGATGCCCCAACGTAACTCTGGATTCCATGATTGCATTTCCATGACGTTTCACTCCAATTGACCAAACGGACGAAAAGCCCAGAGATACAATTCGCGTGACCCCATTAAACATACACCCATCGGCCCCCCAAGGCAGCCTTGACCCCGTGATTGAGATCCGGAACCTGCATAAAAGCTATGGCACGCTGGAGGTTCTAAAAGGGGTCTCGATCACCGCGCCGCGTGGACATGTGGTGTCCTTGATCGGCTCCTCTGGGTCAGGCAAATCAACGCTTCTGCGATGCTGCAATCTGCTGGAGGACAGCCAGTCCGGTGACATCTTGTTTAAAGGCGAGACCGTGGATTGGACCGGAACAGGGCTGGCCCGTCGACCCGCCAACCGCGCGCAAGTCACGCGTTTTCGCACCAACCTGTCAATGGTGTTCCAACAGTTCAACCTGTGGTCCCACATGACTATCTTACAAAATGTCATGGAGGCGCCTGTCACTGTCTTAGGCCGCAATTCAAAAGAGGTTGAGCCTTTGGCACGCGACTATTTAACAAAGGTTGGCATTGGCGACAAATGCGATGCCTGGCCTGCCCAGCTTTCAGGCGGGCAACAGCAGCGTGCGGCGATCGCCCGCGCCCTATGCATGCAGCCGGAGGCACTGCTGCTGGATGAACCCACCTCCGCGCTTGATCCAGAATTGCAGCAAGAGGTGGTCAAGGTCATCAAGGATCTGGCCAAAGAGCACCGCACGATGATCCTTGTCACCCATGACATGCGCCTTGCGCGCGACGTTTCCGATCACGTCGTGTTCTTGCACCAAGGTAAGCTTTTGGAACAAGGCCCCCCAGAGCAGATTTTCGGCGCACCGAAATCCGAACGTTTGCGACAGTTTTTGTCGGCCACCACGCCGGCATAATACCAACAATAAGTCTACAGTGGAGAGAAACATGAAGAACCTGCTTTTGGCCAGTGCCGCCATCGCAATGACCGCAACAGCGGCGTTTGCCCAAGATGTTGTCCGCATGGGGACAGAGGGTGCCTACCCTCCCTATAACTTCATTGATGACAATGGCGAAGTTGCTGGTTTTGAGCGTGAGCTGGGTGATGAGCTGTGCGCCCGCGCCGAATTGACCTGTGAATGGGTCACCAATGATTGGGACTCGATCATTCCGAACCTGCTTTCGGGCAATTACGACACCATCATTGCAGGCATGAACATCACCGCAGAACGCGCGGAAACTATTGATTTTACGCAAAACTATATCCCACCTGCCTCGTCAAAATACATGGCGCTGGAAGCAGATGCGGACACGACCACCGGCGTGATCGCAGCGCAGGTCAACACATTGCAGGCAGAATATATCGCCAGCACCGAGGCCACCTTGCTGGAATTCGCCACGCTAGATGACACGGTCGCGGCAGTGCAAAACGGCGAAGCGGATGCGGTCTTTGCCGATGCCGACGCGCTGAAACCCTTTGTCGAAGAAACTGGCAACTATGTCTGGGCGGGCGAAGACATCCAGCTTGGTGATGGTGTTGGCATGGGCCTACGCAAGTCCGATACCGAGCTAAAGGAAAAGATGAACGCAGCTATTTTGTCGATGAAAAAAGACGGCACATTGAATGATCTGATCAAGAAATATTTCGGTGACGACGCAGCCGTCTTTTAATCTGGTCTCGATTTAAGCTGATCTAATGGACAGGCGGGGCGTGCGCGCCCTGCCGATTGGATGATATGTTCGCAAGCTGTGCCGATCCGAAAGCGCTTGAAGGCCTGTCATGGCTGATATGCTACCTCACCACGGGCAAGCATATGCTGTTTTATGCCAGCTTTGGGACGGTTCTACTGCTGATGCTGGTTACGGCACCAGTGGCGCTGGCCTTTGGCTTTGGTGGGGCGCTGTCAGCGCGGTCCAGCTTGGCACCGCTGCGTTGGTTTGGCAAAGCCTACACTGCGATGGTGCGCGGCGTGCCAGATATTGTCTTTTTCCTATTCGTTCCAATCGCGATGGACCAAGGCCTAGAATATATCCGGCACCGCATGTTCTGCCCCGGCTGGACAGAGCCGGTGCGCCAGGGCAACAGCTTTCTGGTGTGCGATGCGGCCAAGCTGCCGCTGTCCAGCTCGCCGCAAATTTATCATGAGATATATGGGTTTACACTGGCCGTCGTGGCCTTTGCCATCGTGTTTGGCGCCTTTGCCGCCAATGTCCTATATGGCGCGATGAAGGCTGTTCCGCATGCGCAGCTAGAGACCGCAGCCGCATATGGCATGAGCCAGCGTCAGGTCACCCGCCGCGTGTTGATACCGCAGATGTGGACCTATGCGATTCCCGGCCTGTCGAACCTTTGGATGATCTTGCTGAAGGCGACACCACTGCTGTTCTTGCTGGGTGTGGAGGATATCGTCTACTGGGCGCGGGAGCTGGGATCGACCAAATCACAGATCTTCGATTACCCGCATCCCGATTGGCGGCTGTGGTATTTCCTTGCCCTGTTGGTATTTTATCTGGGCATGACCAAAATCTCTGAAATCGTGTTAGCCCGTATCACCACACGTTTGTCGCGCGGTCAGGCGACATTGGCCGGTGAAACCTTGCGCAAAGGGGCTGACGCATGACCGATAGCTGCTGGCAGATTGTTCAAGACTATGGCCTGCGGTCCATCGGCATTGGCGAACGCGCCTTGCCGCGCACCGATTTCACGCTTTGCCATGATTTCACGCTGATCGGCTCTGGCATGATCTGGAACGTGTATTTCGGCACTTTAGCCCTGGCATTTGGCTTTATCTTTGCGACCGTATTGGCGCTTGGCAAAGCCGCGCAAAACCCGTTCCTGCGTAAACCATCGGAATGGTTCATCTTTTTGTTCCGCGGATCCCCACTGTTTGTGCAATTCTTCCTAACCTATGAATTGCTGACAATGTTGCCACGGCAGGGATTAGAATTCTGGGGCCTGACGCTTGAGACATCTTGGCTGACGCGCGCATGGGCTGGTGCACTTTTGGTGCTGTTTCTAAACACCTCCGCCTATTCCGCCGAGATATTCTATGGTGCGCTACGTTCTGTGCCCAAAGGCGATCTTGAGGCCGCCGATGCCTATGGGTTTGACGGCTGGAAGAAGTTTCGCAAAATCACATGGCCTACAATGCTGCGGCTGGCGTGGCCGTCCTATACCAATGAAGCGATTTTCCTATTCCACTCCACCGCGCTTGTGTTCTTCTCTGGGTTTCCGGCCTTTCGCCAACAGGGGGATGCATTGTATTACGCGTCTTATCTTGCAGATAAGACATTTAATCCTTTTGTCGCCTATCCAATTGCCGCGTTCTATTTCATCCTCTTGACTTTATGCGTAATCACGCTGTTTGGTGCGATCAACCGCAGGCTAAATCGTCACCTTCCGGGTGCCCCCCGAAAGTTGAAGATCCGGCCGCAACTTGTCAGATAAGACAGTCAGGTAGATCATGGACTTTTTCCTAGAACATCCGGAAGTGCGCACCATTCGTGTGGCCGCTGCCGATCTGAACGGGATCGCGCGTGGCAAACGCCTGCCCGTCAAAACTGCAAGCAAAGTCTTCACAGACGGCACGCGGTTTCCGTATTCGGTGATGAATCTTGATATCTGGGGCGAAGATGTCGAAGACAGCCCGCTGGTGTTTGAATCCGGCGATGCCGACGCTTTGCTGATGCCCACGGATCGCGGCTTTATGCCCATGCCGTGGCTGACAGCGCCCACCGCGATTTTGCCGATCTGGATGTTCCACATGGATGGCCGCCCTTATATGGGTGATCCGCGTCAGGCACTTGCGGCGGTGGTCAACCGCTATAAGGCACGAGGTCTGACCCCCGTGGTCGCGACCGAGCTGGAATTTTATCTGATCGATGACAGCGGTAAGACATTGCGCGTCCCACCATCACCGCGTTCTGGCAAACGCCGTTCGGGCGGTGAGGTTTTATCTTTGCGCGCCCTCGATGCGTTCGACCAGTTCTTTACCTCGCTTTATGAAGCCTGCGAGATGATGGATATACCCGCCGATACCGCGATTTCAGAGGCGGGTCCGGGCCAGTTTGAACTGAATATGATGCACCAGCCCGATCCGCTGAAAGCGGCGGATGATGCATGGTTCTTCAAAATGTTGGTTAAGGGTCTGGCACGCAGCTACGGTTTCGCAGCCAGCTTTATGGCCAAACCCTATGATGCCTGGCCGGGAAACGGGATGCACACGCATTTCTCCGTATTGGACGCCGATGGGCGCAATGTATTTGACGATGGCACGCGTGCGGGCTCTGACACGATGCGTCACGCAGTCAACGGATTGCTAGAGGCTCTGCCCGGCTCAGCCCTGCTCTTCGCACCACATGAGAACAGCTATGACCGTTTGGTGCCCAATGCCCATGCGCCGACGGGGATTGGCTGGGCCTATGAAAATCGCACCGCCGCATTGCGCATTCCTGACAGCGCACCGGTTGCACGCCGCATCGAACACCGCGTGGCGGGCGGCGATGTGAACCCCTATCTGATGATTGCCGCGATTTTGGGCGCTGCATTAAACGGCATCGAAGACGGTCGCGACCCACCTGCGCCGTTCAAGGGCAATGCCTATGATCTGGGCTTGAAACAGCTGCCAGAGACATGGGCCGATGCCTGCGATGCCTTTGAACGCTGCGGGCATATTCAGCGTATTTTCGATCCCGAGCTTATCACCAATTTCTTGATGACCAAGCGCCAAGAAATACACTATATGGGCGAGCTGACCGAACAAGAACAATCCGAGATCTACCTCGATACGGTGTGATCCACCACATCGGCCCTGTACATCCTTCAGGCCGCGTAGGGGGCCGCAAATGGCATCATAGCCAGCCCCGCACGCGCGGTGTTTTGTCGCAAAATCTTCCGCATGCAGCGCGGCCCCTACAGAGGATCTTGGCGACAGTATCAGAAAAAATATCTTGCAGCCGGGCGCATTTAGCGCAACGCTTCACCAAAAGACGTCACTGTCAGACGCTTTAAAAACACGCAGACGCCCTCCGCATATCACCATTTGCGGGAAATGCTGCGGTTGCGAAACAAAATTACAAAATCCGCCAAATATATTTATTAAATATTCTTGACCTCTTGCTGTTAACCGGCATGCTGCGTGCCGATGGTGGCCAATGGCCCGTGACCATGAGGAGAGGTTTTATGACAAATATTGTTATCGTTTCGGCGGCTCGGACTGCGGTTGGCAGTTTCAATGGCGCATTTGCCACAAGCCCGGCGCATGATCTTGGGGCGACCGTGCTGGAAGCCGTTGTGCAAAGGGCTGGCATCGATAAAGCTGACGTTTGTGAGACCATTCTTGGCCAGGTGCTGACAGCCGGTCAGGGACAAAACCCCGCACGCCAAGCACATATCAACGCAGGCCTGCCGATCGAAAGCGCCGCATGGGGGATCAATCAGGTCTGCGGTTCGGGCCTGCGCGCCGTCGCCCTGGGCGCACAGCATATCATGTTGGGCGATGCAAAAGTCGTGATCGCCGGTGGTCAGGAAAATATGTCGCTGTCGACCCATGTCGCGCATCTTCGCGCCGGGACGAAAATGGGCGATATGAAGATGATTGATTCGATGATCAAAGACGGGCTGTGGGACGCCTTTAATGGCTATCACATGGGTCAAACCGCAGAAAACGTCGCGGCCCAGTTTGAAATCACCCGCGAACAACAAGATGAATTCGCGCTGGCATCGCAGAACAAAGCCGAAGCTGCCCAGAAGGCCGGTAAATTTGAAGATGAGATCACACCCTTCACGGTAAAGACCCGCAAAGGTGACATCATCGTCGATAAGGATGAATATATCCGTCACGGCGCGACAATTGAAAGCATGCAAAAACTGCGTCCTGCCTTCGCCAAAGACGGCTCTGTCACCGCGGCGAATGCCTCGGGTCTGAATGACGGTGCGGCGGCTGTGTTGATGATGACGGAAGACGAGGCACAAAAGCGTGGGCTGACACCGCTGGCCCGTATCGCCTCTTATGCAACTGCTGGCCTAGACCCGTCCATTATGGGCTGTGGCCCCATTCCGTCATCGCGCAAAGCGCTGGAGAAGGCAGGTTGGTCCGCTGATGACCTTGACCTGATCGAGGCCAACGAAGCCTTCGCTGCGCAGGCTTGCGCGGTAAACAAGGAAATGGGGTGGGACACGTCAAAAGTAAACGTGAATGGCGGTGCGATTGCCATCGGCCACCCGATTGGTGCCTCTGGCTGCCGCGTCCTGAATACCTTGCTGTTTGAGATGAAACGCTCCAACGCGAAGAAAGGTCTTGCCACTTTGTGCATCGGTGGTGGCATGGGCGTCGCAATGTGCCTTGAAGGTTTGTAATTTTACCTGCATAAAATGATACCTTTGCGCAATTTTGTTGCGCAAAGGTCAAAGATAAGAAGCTAAAGACTACCAGACGCCTGAGGAGGAAAAATGTCCAGAGTTGCACTCGTCACCGGAGGTTCGCGCGGAATCGGCGCAGCCATTTCCAAAGCATTGAAAGCCGCCGGCTATACCGTTGCCGCGACCTATGCGGGAAATGATGAAGCCGCCAAAGCCTTTACGGATGAAACCGGGATCCACACCTATAAATGGTCCGTTGCCGATTATGATGCCTGCGTCGAAGGCATCGCCAAAGTCGAGGCCGATCTTGGTCCCGTCGATATCCTTGTGAACAACGCCGGCATCACCCGTGATGCACCGTTCCACAAGATGACGCGCGAACAATGGGCGGAGGTTATGGACACCAACCTGTCGGGCCTGTTCAACATGACCCACCCGCTGTGGAACGGCATGCGAGAGCGTAGCTTTGGCCGGATCATCAGCATCTCGTCGATCAACGGCCAGAAGGGGCAATTCGGACAGGCGAACTATTCCGCTGCAAAGGCGGGTGACATCGGGTTCACTAAAGCGCTGGCACAAGAAGGCGCACGCAAGAACATTACCGCGAATGTGATCTGCCCGGGTTATATCGCTACGGAAATGGTCATGGCCGTGCCGGAGAAGGTCCGTGATGCGATCATCGGCACCATTCCGGTGGGACGATTGGGCGAACCAGAAGATATCGCACGCTGCGTCGTTTTCTTGGCCTCTGACGAGGCTGGTTTCATCACCGGTTCAACATTGACCGCGAATGGCGGCCAATATCTTGTCTAAGCCTCTGTTATAATATGTTCAAAATCGTCAAAGGCCCGCAATATGCGGGCCTTTTTGGCAGTTTTCCAAATCTTAGTGATTTTTGGATGGGGAACGACAGCCAAAGCCAGAGCACCCGGCTGTCGTTGATTTTGATCAAAGCGGCAATTTCGGTCCTGGCCAGAGGATCAACCTATGCCACTGAACATCATCCGCCCCGCGCCCGGGGAAGATGGATGTGCGGGTCAGGTCCGCTCTAAGCGAGAAATTTCCTGTTTGATCTGAAGTTTTTGCTTTTTCATGCGGGATAGGTGGAGGTCGTCAAACGCAGGACGTCGCGCCGCTTGTTCTACCTCAAGCGACAATGCCTGATGCTTTCTGCGAAGTTCATTGATGTGTGAACCTAGCGACATGGGCAGTCTCCTCTCTGTTGATGCAAGTATATTCCAGCACGATTTTCTTCGTTTGTCACGAGTTTGTCGCATTGGTCGTGCCGGTTCCAAGTTGATCGGCGAAATATTGCAAAAGTATTAAAGCGGAACCTGCAATTTTTCGCCGCTGCGCAGCAATGATTGCGCAACAAAACTCAAATCTTCGCCATCGCGCAAATGCTGGGCACCTGCATGCAAAACCAGTGGCGCAACCAAACGAAACGGTGCGGCAGAGCCTTTGCGGCCACGTACGATGACCCGCCCGGCGTCGCGACCATCGCGTGAACTGATTGGCAAAACTTGAATATTTCCCGCACCCCGTGCCAAAGGGGTCAAGATATCAGGCAGGCGATCTGCCTGCTGAATGATTGATATCCATCCCCCCGGCCTTAGGCGTTTAAGGCCTTGCTGCACCCAAATGGCCAGCGGCGTGGCCTCGCGCAGGGCAGTTTCGCGCCCTGGGTCTTTTGCTGCAGTGCCCGCATAGGGCGGAAAATACGGAGGGTTTGCGATAACATGATCGAAATTTTCTTCGCGCAATTGGGCAGGCATTTGTGCCAGATCCCCTTCAATCACCCGCAGGGAAATTGCATTTTCTTGTGCATTTTGTCGCGCCAACGCCGCATAGGGTGCCTGTAATTCCAATCCTGTCAGGGTCAAATCAGGCACACGCCACCCCAAACACAGGCTGGCCACACCAACACCGCACCCCAGTTCAAGCACTGATTCTTTTGGCCGTGCCGGGCAGGCCGCAGCCAACAGCACCGGATCCATTGCCGCACGATAGCCAATCTGCGGCTGACGTATCATCACTCGCCCGTCCAAAAAACGATCATACGTCAATTCATCGGGCGCAAACATCATCCCTCCAACAGATCATTATCGCGTAGAATCGCCTTTGCGCGGAACAAATCACGGTCCACGACCATCAAACGACGCGGCAAAATACCAATGCTCCCATCGAGCACGCTCATATGGACGTCCAGCTGAAAGCTGGTTATACCCTCGCCATCGAGAAGGGCGCTTGCAATGGCCATCCGCACAGGGTCGTTTGTTCGTATAAGCTCTTTCATAATCTATCATTTAAGCAGTGCTTGACGCGCTGTCGAGATGGCGGAGGTCGAGAAGGAAATATGATGAGCCTCGATGATAAGACGGTAAAGCCGCATGACCGCCTCGCACAGGCCCTGTCCTCCGATATGGAGGCTGTCAATCAGCTGATTCGCACACGGATGGCGTCGAAGCACGCGCCCCGTATCCCAGAGGTCACCGCACATCTGGTTGAAGCTGGCGGCAAACGTCTGCGCCCGATGCTGACGCTCGCGGCGGCGCGGATCTGTGGCTATGACGGCCCCTACCATGTGCATCTGGCCGCAACGGTTGAATTTATCCATACGGCCACCTTGCTGCATGATGATGTGGTGGACGAAAGCGCGCAGCGCCGCGGCCGGCCCACGGCGAATCTGCTATGGGACAATAAATCCAGTGTTTTGGTCGGCGATTACCTGTTTGCGCGGTCTTTCCAGCTGATGACCGAAGCGGACAATATGGAGGTTCTGGCGATCTTGTCCAACGCCTCTGCGGTGATTGCCGAAGGCGAGGTTTTGCAGCTGACCGCCGCACAGGATCTAGCCACCACGGAGGAAATCTATCTGCAGGTGATCCGTGGGAAAACCGCTGCGCTATTCTCCGCTGCGACACAGGTTGGTGGTGTTTTGGCCGCTGCCCCTGCCGCGCAGACACAGGCATTGTTCGAATATGGCGATGCTTTGGGGATTGCCTTCCAAATGGTCGATGATCTGCTCGATTACAGCGGCGCGACCGACACGATCGGCAAGAACACCGGCGATGATTTCCGCGAGCGCAAACTGACATTGCCCGTCATCAAAGCCGTAGCCCTGGCCAATGCCGAAGAGCGTGGCTTCTGGACCCGCACGATTGAGAAGGGGCAGCAAGAGGACGGGGACCTGGACCAGGCTATGGCGCTGATGACCCGGCATGGCACATTAGAGGCGACGCGCATCGAGGCCCTGCATTGGGCAGACGTTGCCCGCAATGCATTGACTGCCCTACCCGATGTGCCTTTGCGACATATGCTGGATGAATTGGCGGATTATGTTGTCGCCCGCGTGCGGTGATCATGATCCCCTCAAAGCAAAAGGCCCGGCAAACACGCCGGGCCTTTTGCTTCGCATCAGATACGGTGGGGGGCGCCCTGCCCCGATTGTGACCCCAGCAGACCTGCCGCACACCACCAACCGGTCTGCTGTGCGGCAATCTGCGCCTGTGCGGCATGGGCCATCCCTATCGTGGGAAACAGCCCAAAACAGGTTGCACCAGATCCTGACATCCGGGCCAATTGACATCCCGGCACCTCTTGAAGCGTTTTCACAACGCTGGCGATCACTGGTGCAAGGGCGATAGCCGGACTTTGCAAATCATTACGCTGTGCGGCCAAAAACGCGATGAACGCCTCTAACGAGGGATCTTCCGGCAGCATCTGTGGCATTGGCGCGTTGGTTTTTGTGGGAAGCGCCTTGAAAACCGGTGGGGTCGGCACCTCTACCCTTGGATTGACCAGCAGGCAGGCCACATCTGGCAGTGCCACCGGACTAAGCGTGTTGCCGATCCCGCGCACCCGGCAGGGAACAGAGGCCAAACACATCCACACATCCGCGCCCAAGCCCTGCACAGCGTCGCGCAACCGCGCATCCGCCAGATCCAGCGGCACATCCCAATGAGCCAATACAGCACGCACACAAGCCGCCGCATCGGCAGAGCCACCGCCAATCCCCGAAGCTGACGGAAGGTTTTTATGCAACTGCAATGCCAACTTGGGCTCAATCCCATAGACCTGCCCAATAGCGCGGGCTGCTTTCATCACCAGATTGTTGTCATCCGCAGGCACGCCGCGCGCCTCTGGCCCCGTAACACACAGCGACAAGTGATCTGCATCAGAGACCTGCAAGTGATCGCTGACCTGCGCAAAACTGACCAACGAATCCAACAGGTGATACCCATCGTCGCGCTGGCCCGTCACATGTAGCGTCAGGTTGACTTTTGCAGGGGCGTAAACCCGCAAAGTCACTGTGCAGCCTCGTCCATCACCTCGCGTTTGACCGCGCTCAGGGGCGGTGCGCCCTCTTCTTCGCGCACGACATCCAGACCGACCTCTAATTTTCGCCGCACGCGTTCGATGTCCATATCCGTTTTGTTATCAACGGCCGCCGCAAAACTTAGCGCGCGTTTCCACTGAAATTCAGCCTCTCGCTTGCGCCCCACGGCCCAATATACATCGCCCAAGTGGTCATTCACCAGCGGATCAACGGCCTCCAGCTCGACCGCGCGTTCCATTTGCTCAACCGATTCCTGATACCGACCCAGCTCAAAATAAGCCCATCCCAGACTGTCGACGATATAGCCACTGTCAGGCCGCGCCGCGACCGCCTGTTCGATCATGCCCAGGGCCTCGTCCAGGTTTTGCTTTTTCTCGACATAAGAATAGCCAAGGTAATTCAGCACGGATGGTTGACCGGGGTTCAGGTCCAAGGCACGACGGAAATCGGCCTCTGCTGCGTCCCAATGATCCGCGCGTTCTTCGGATATTGCACGGGCATAGAACACGAACCAGTCAGCGGCCTGCGGGTCAGGGATCGCTTCAATGGCCGAGTCATAGGCTTTTGTTGCCTCGTCATACCGCTCTTCGCGGCGTAGCACATCACCCAAAGAGGTCCAAACCCCGGGACTGTCTTCTTCTGCACGGGCCAAAGATTGCAACACCTCAATCGCGGCATCCGTACGGTCGGCGCGCACCATCGCTTCGGCACGGCCCATTTCAGCCGCCTGGAACAGCGGGCTTTCCGGCAGAATTTCCTGATAGGTGGCAATCGCCAGATCAAACTGCTTTTGTTCTTCCAGCAAAGACGCAGAAAGCAAAATCGCGTCTTCATGATCAGGCCGTAACCAATGCGCCAAGCGGGTATGAACCAACGGGAATGCATCGGGCACTTCGCCTGCAAGCGCGGTGGCGACGGTGAAATACAGCTCGGCAATGCCATCCGTCGCATTGCGCGCAACCGTGAACGGCAACGCTTCCCCATCGGTCAGCTGTTCGCGCACCTGCAACAGATGCGGGTCCAGCGTATCGCCGAACACCGCCGCCATCACTTGCAGCGCCTCATCATTTCGTTCCAGCTGTGACAAAACCTGCACATGGGCCAAAACACCACGACGCGACCGATGGATCACATCCGCCGCCGGCCCGGCCAAGATCTCCTCGGCGCCTTCAAAATCACCAACCTGCGCCAAAGCCAGGGCTTTATGATAGCTGGCAAACCCTGCAAGCGCGGGCTGCTTCGCCATCGCGTCGAACGCCTCCAGCGCCTCAGCCATACGACCTTCACCGACCAAGGCCCATGCTTTATACAGGCCCAGCACAAGCGGACCGGCATTTGCGCCATCTTCAACCAAGGTCAATCCGGCGGCAAAATCACCCTGCTTCGCCACCGTAGCAAGTTGCACCAAAGCGGCGATCTGGCTGCCATCATCACCTGCAGCAGCCACCAGCTGATCGACCAAAGCAGTCGTGCGATCGAAATCTTGCAAAATCACATGGTTGATCAGAGCGGTTTCCAATGTGGCGGCATCTTGCATCCCGCCAGCCATCAGTTGATCAAAATACTTTGACGCCGTTTCATAATCACTGGATTGGGCTGCGACCCGCGCGGCCAGATACGCCCCGGCCGGGTCGGATAGGGCCTGCGTGCCGGTCGCCAAAGCTGCGCTCCATGCACAGACCGCAATCAGTTTCGATAGCGGCATCCGGAAATGGGGCATATAGTCATCCTCTCAAAGCTTGAGCAGGAGCCTATCTGCGGCCAAAGCCCAAGGCAATCCGCGCACCTTCCCCAAGGCAAGAATCTGCACCCGGCACACGCCGAAGTGACAAATTATACGGGACCAGCGGTATCACCGCACAGAAAAACGGGGGCACATGGCCCCCGATCTCATCACATATTGGGATAGTTCGGCCCATCGCCCCCCTGCGGCGTGGTCCAGTTGATATTCTGACTGGGGTCTTTGATATCGCAGGTTTTACAATGGACACAGTTTTGGAAATTAATGACAAACTCTGGTTTGCCGTCTTTTTCCACAACCTCATAGACGCCCGCCGGGCAATAGCGCTGCGCGGGCTCGTCATATTGCGGCAGATTCACCGAAATCGGAACAGACGGGTCACGCAGCTGCAAATGACAGGGCTGCGATTCCTCATGATTGGTGAAAGAAAAACTAACATTGGTCAGCCGGTCAAAGGACAGTTTTCCATCCGGTTTGGGATATTCAATTTTTGGATAATCCTTTGCCAGACCGGTCGCCTTTGCATCCGACTTTCCGTGCCGCAATGTGCCAAAGAACGATTTTCCCAGCAACGTGTTGGTCCACATATCCAACCCACCTAGCGCCAAAGAGGCAACAAGCCCCCATTTTGCCCAAAGCGGTTTTACATTGCGCACAAGGGACAGGTCTTTCCCGATCGCGCCATCGCGCACCTCTGACTCATAGCGGGTCAGCTCGTCACCTTCGCGCCCGGCTTTGATCGCCTCGGCTGCGGCTTCGGCTGCGGCAATGCCCGAAAGCATCGCGTTATGATTGCCCTTAATGCGCGGCACATTCACCATGCCCGCCGAACATCCCATCAACACACCACCGGGGAATGTCATTTTCGGCAAGGATTGCAGGCCACCTTCGGAAATCGCACGCGCGCCATAGGCCACGCGCTTGCCACCCTTCAGCAACTCGGCGACCATTGGATGATGTTTGAAACGCTGAAATTCCATATAGGGAAAGACATGCGGGTTTTCGTAATTCAAATGCACCACGAAACCAATATAGATTTGATTATTTTCAAGGTGATAGATAAATGACCCGCCGCCCGCGTTACTGCCCAATGGCCAGCCCATCGTATGGGTTACGGTGCCTTCAGCATGTTTTTCTGGATCAATTTCCCAGATTTCCTTCATGCCAAGGCCAAATTTCTGCGGACAATGCCCGTCTGACAGATTGAACTTCTCCATCACGGTCTTGGACAAGGATCCGCGCACGCCTTCACCCAAGAAGACATATTTACCGCGCAGCTCCATCCCCGGCTCATAGGCATCGCCCTGCGTCCCGTCAGGGTTTTTGCCAAATTCACCCGCGATGACTCCGGCAACACGGTCGCCATCCCAAACGATTTCTGATGCCGCCATGCCTGGGAACACTTCAACGCCCAGCTCTTCGGCCTGTTCCGCCAGCCAACGGCACACATTGCCCATCGACACGATATAATTGCCGTGATTCGACATCAGCTTTGGCATCGGCCAATTTGGGATACGAATGCCCCCGGCCGGCCCCAAAGCATAGAAATTATCCTTGGTCACCGGTGTGTTCAGCGGCGCGCCTTTGGCTTTCCAATCCGGGATCAGCGCGTTCAGCCCAACAGGGTCCAGAACAGCACCAGACAGGATATGCGCCCCCACCTCCGAACCTTTTTCCAAAACGACGACCTCAAGATCAGGGTCGATCTGCTTTAGTCGGATCGCTGCTGACAGGCCTGCAGGCCCTGCGCCAACGATCACAACATCGTATTCCATCGACTCCCGTTCGATCTCGGTCATTTTGTTCATCCCGGCTTGCTACTGGCGTGGTCTAAGAGACTCAGTAACTTACCGAACCAAGTGAGGCAATCGCAACGCAAGGTCTTCGCGCAATATTCTTGCGCAGAACCACCCCCGAACATGTCCTTCTGCCTGAATTTGCCGCAGAACCCAATTTCCACCGAGCGGAGAGCCATGATATCCCCTTAGGCGGGCAGATATGATGACCGCATACACATGAATTACCGATTATAAATTCAGTCAGACGCGCCGTCACCTGCTACAGAGATTTGACCCTCATGCAGTCCAAATTGGCCGCACTTAACAGTGACGATCAGGCAGCCTGATCCCATATCGCAAAGCGCAAAGGCCATGACAGCGCCGAGGATTTCCCGCACACTTCGGTTTAGGCATCACTAAACCGTATATAAGCCGAAAATTTGACGCCGCTCTTGACTTTGCGACCCGAGCGCGACTTTACCTTGGCAACACCGCCCCTGAAGAAGCAAAATTTAAACGAGGGCTTTTATGGAAAAGCTACCGATGACAAAAGCGGGTTTTGCCCGTCTTGACGCAGAACTTAAGACGCTCAAATCTGTTGAGCGCCCTGCCGTGATCCGCGCGATTGCGGAGGCACGAGAACATGGTGATCTGTCTGAAAACGCTGAATATCATGCCGCCCGCGAAAAGCAGAGCTTTGTTGAAGGCCGGATCAAGGAACTGGAAGGCACAATGGGCCTTGCACAGGTCATCGATCCCAAAACCCTGAAAGGGTCGGTTAAATTCGGCGCCACGGTCACCATCGCAGATGAAGATACGGATGAGGAAAAAACCTATCAGATCGTTGGCGAATCTGAGGCCGATCTGGAACAGGGTCGATTGAATATGAAATCCCCACTTTCGCGTGCGTTGATCGGCAAAGAAAAAGGCGACTCGGTTGAGGTGCGCAGCCCCGGCGGCACCCGCAGTTACGAAATCGTCGACATTCAGTATATTTGACGCATATCATGGCTGAAACCGATCACACAAAAGAGCTGGGCGCAGCACCATTGCGCAGCGCGCCGGGGCAACCCGCGTCCAAGCTCAACATCACCCCCACCGAAATCGGCGCTTTGGCGCTGACAGTGATATGGTTGGTGGCTGTGGTCGGGTTTTGGCAATTTGCCCCTGCGGAACAAACCGGCATGGACCTGATGACGATGGTGATGGTTCTGGTGGGGATCTTCCTGCCGGTTGCGATGATCTGGGTTGCGGCGATCACCGCCCGCACTGCGCGGGAAATGCGTGCCGAAGCGCAATCGCTGAAATCCTCGATTGAGGCGATGCGCGCCGCATGGATTGATCAACAGCGTGCCCGAGATGACGGTGCCATGAAGCGTAAGCTGGATGAGATCGCATTGGCCACCCGTCAGGCCGAAACAGCGATTGCAACCTTTACCTCGCGCCGCGATCACCACACCATTCAGGCCTCTGCCGACCACAAAGCGGCCCTTGTCACGCCAGAGCCGGCCCCTGCCGACGAGGAACAACCCGCGCTGGCCCTTGGCACACCGGCCGAAGATTTCGCCTTGCCAGTGTCTGTCACCGATTTCATCCGGGCGTTGAACTTCCCTGATAATGCGGATGACCGCGAAGGGTTTCGCGCCCTGCGCCATGCACTTGATGACCGGGCAATGGCCAAGCTGATCCGCGCGGCCCAAGATGCGTTGAACCTGCTTTCGCAAGACGGCATCTATATGGATGACCTAAAGTCCGATCGTGCCCGTTCAGAACTGTGGCGCCGCTTTGCCAAGGGCGAACGGGGCCGCGAAATAGCGTCTTTGGGCGGGGTGCGGGACCGCGCGTCGCTGGCCCTTACCGCGGCCCGGATGCGCAATGACACGGTCTTCCGTGACGCGGTGCATCACTTCTTGCGGCAATTCGACAAAACCTTCACAGATTTTGAGAAGAACGCCTCGGATCAAGAGATTGCAGAGCTGGCCGAAACACGTTCCGCGCGTGCGTTCATGCTGCTGGGGCGGGTCACGGGCACATTTGACTAGGCTCTGGTAGCGGGCACAATGCCAATGAACCATAAGTCTGCACGCCCAGATAATTCAGTGTCTGCGCATTTAAAAACGATCTTATACATTTCAGCGAACAGCGAATATCCTGCTTCGCCGCAAGGCATAAGCATGCATGAAGCAGGCCCCAAAAGCCCGCTATGCGATCCTTGAAACGTTCTTCTTGATATTGGCCAGCCGATACTCGTTCAGCACTATTTTTATGAATTTGTCAGCCCCAATCATGCCGGCAAAGTCAGGCGTGATGACGGTGCACCAGCCCTCGGGCAGATGCAGGTTTCGGGCATTGGCCTCAGAGAATATCTTGATCGTGGTGATCTGGCCCTGCCCCAGTTGAATTCCTGTCAACCACTGACATCACGCTGCGCTTCTTTCCAAAGCCACCGGTGATTTCCATCCTGGCGCAGAATGCCGTGGGTGTCGCGGCCTGCCATAACTGCCACGGCTCAAACGATGCTGTTCACGGATGTGGGCGAGAAACACCATGCCGCCGCACTAACGGCGGGAGAGGGGACGGCGACGCCATGCTCGGCTATACTGAATCGCCCCGAGTTTGTCGGAGACCATCAACTTAAGTAAGGATGATGGTTATGACAAAAAGCAAAATGGCAAATCGCTACTCGCCAGAAGTTCGCGTGCGGGCGGTCCGGATGGTGTTTGAACATCAAGGTTCATATGAAACGCAAGCGGGCGCGATAGCGGCCATTGCACCCAAGATCGGCTGTATTCCCCAGACACTGAGCGGATGGGTCAAGCAGGCCGAGAAGGACAGCGGCATGCAGGATGGCGTGACG
>NZ_MDHA01000055.1 GCF_001705665.1 Thioclava sp. SK-1
ACTCGACACCGTAAACAGCCCTTTGATCGTCGATGAAACCGATCATCGCTTGAGTGGGCGGTCGAGTTCCGCCTGCGCAAAATAAGCTGATGCCTTGCGCAATATCTCATTTGCCTTGAGCAGTTCACGGTTCTCTCGTTCCAGCGTCTTGATGCGATCACGTTCCTCGGTCGTCACGCCATCCCGCATGCCGCTGTCCTTCTCGGCCTGCTTGACCCATCCGCTCAGTGTCTGGGGAATACAGCCGATCTTGGGTGCAATGGCCGCTATCGCGCCCGCTTGCGTTTCATATGAACCTTGATGTTCAAACACCATCCGGACCGCCCGCGCGCGAACTTCTGGCGAGTAGCGATTTGCCATTTTGCTTTTTGTCATAACCATCATCCTTACTTAAGTTGATGGTCTCCGACAAACTCGGGGCGTTTCACATCATGGGGCTGCAAGCCATCTATAAGGGTCCAAGCACCAGCAAGAAGCACCCACAGCATCGCATTTATCCATACCTGCTGAGAAAGCTGCCGATAACGCGCCCGAACCACGTTTGGTGCAGTGACATCACCTATACTCCAGTGCGGCGTGGCTTCTTGTATATGATGGTAATCATGGACTGGGCCACGCGCAAGGTGCTGGCGTGGCGGCTCTCGAATACGCTGGACGCCAGCTTATGTGTTGAGGCCTTGAAAGAGGCCATCGCAACATACGGCAAGCCCGAGATTATGAACACCGATAGTCATACGATTGATACCAGTTCTCGGATGGTTTGACTCAAACACTGATCGACCATTCGCTGGGTTGGTGCCGCATGGCTTCTCGGTTTGGTTTGACCCAAACAGCGACCGACCTGACACGTGTCT
>NZ_MDHA01000056.1 GCF_001705665.1 Thioclava sp. SK-1
AATGGTTTGATCCTTTTGCAGAAATGTAAAGATGCCTTATGGGACAAGTTTGTCACGGAAGCGCCACGACCGCGCACGCCGTAAGAGCAGCAATACAGCGATCGCAAGCTTCGCTCGCGATGCTGTGCCGGGAGCTGGGGATCAACCCAAAGACAGTTGCGAAGTGGCGTAGACGGCAGACGGTTGATGATCTCAAGACGGGCCTAAAGACGCCACGTTCTGCGGTCCTCCCGAAGGCTGAGTAGGCGGCTATTGTCGCGTTTCGACGCCACACGCTGCTGCCGCTTGATGACTGCCCCTATGCGCCTCAGCCGTCCATCCCGCACCTGACACGCTCGGCGCCACCGCCCGCAAACAACGCTGCATGTGCAGCGAACGTCAGAAAGCTCCGCAACGCAGCCAATGCTTCTGAGAAATTTCCTGTAATGCGGATGAGCGACAGGATCCACGGCTGCAATGCGGCATGAATGTTTGCTGAGCCGAAGCAAACATTTCGCTGCGTGCGCGTGCAACCTAAAGGTGGCGCTTCTGCTACGGGCTCTATTCCGTCAAGCGGCGATGCAGGACAAGCCTTGATCTTGCTCCGCTCAGAATGTCGGCTTCCACCTTTGTTGGGCGATCGGCTTGTCGCCGCAGCGAAGGTCCGGAATCCGCCCTCACGTGCATGACCACCGGTTTGGTTGAGGGATTGCGATGGTGCCCGTTCCTCTTATTCTGGGCCAAAGTTGATCGAATAAGGTGTCGCGTTTGAACCACTGGAGGCTCGCCCGCCAGCTCGGGCTCTACATTTCCGAAGCAGGCGGTTCTGGTTCCGTAATATGGCAACCGCGCGGCTGGACGCTGCACCGCGTTCTTGAGGGCCACTTCCTCAGGCTGCTTCAAACGTCTGGCTTCAGTGAGGTTCGAACCTCCGTCGCTGGAGTGGACAAAATCATCGGTGTGGTCTTCGGGACCGATGGTGACGGTTTGCCAGAGGCGGAAGTGCTCAGGGCCGATCTGAGTCATGGCAGCGGTCAGCGCCGGTCGTGCGGCGGTCACCTTCGGCTTTTCGATGCAGGACTGAAATCCTGGCGCGATCTGCCGGTCCGGTATTCCGAGTTCGTTGAGTGCGATGGAGGGAATGCTGGCGCCTTGGGCGACCATTCGCCCTTTGCCGCGTCTGTCGCGCTGGATGCCCATGTCCTGTGTTTGTCTGAGCAGATCAGGGACGAAACGACGGCAATTATCGCCATGGTGCGTGATGCCTATGCGGGGATGGGGTTGCCGGACCTGGAGCTGGTTCTGCGCCCAGGCTTTATCGACGTTGTGACCGTCGGAATTGAGTTGGAAGAGGCTGAGGCGGCGTTCGTCGGAGCTGCAATGGCCGCGGGGGTGAAGGGCATCAGGCAATCGGATCGCACGCTGCCGACGGGACCTGGCCTGCAGTTCTTGCTCCCTGATCGTAAAGGTCGCCTGAAAGACGTTGGGACGCTGCAGTTGGACGTCATAACTGCCAGCCTGAACGGAACACGGTATGTGGCCAAGGATGGTGGACGTTCCACGCCGGCCATACTTCATTTCACCGTTGTCAATTCCATCGCCCAAGTGATCGCCATGGTGTTGGAGCAACACCAAGGTCGACTGCCGTACTGGATGGCTCCGGTGCAAGTGGCTGTCCTGCCTGTTTCGGCTCTGCATGCGGACTTTGCATCCCATGCCACGGCGGCTCTGAAATCCTCCGGCCTCCGATCGTTGCTTTTCGCACAGCGTGAAACGCTGTCACGAAGGATCGTGCGGGTGCGCGAACAGATGATCCCCGTCATTGCGGTGATCGGTGCCCGGGAAGTCGATCGGGAAACCGTATCGATCCGGATTGGCGAGGTGATCCACGACGTCCCCCTCAGTGAAGTCGGTGGGTTTCTGAGCTCGCAGTTCCCTGCGCCCAAGTAGCGGTTTCAGCACCGGGACAGCGGGCATGCGGTTCGAACTTGGTGAGACAGGAGCATCACGTCACATCAGTCCATCTCCGGCGCAGTATGATTCGGGATTTGGTGGTCGTCTGCGTCCGACTGGAGACGGCGCACGCGGGTGTGTGCCCGTTGCGGGGGCTCTTCCGAAGATGACTGCTGTTTTTCGCAAGTGCCGGAAATGACGTTCGGGCCCTTGCGAAAAACAGGAGCGTCCGCGCTTGCGTCCCGGAAACGACTTGCAAGTTGTAGGGTTTGTCAGATCCGAGCCTCCTGAAATCAGGCTCTTGAACCGTGCGAGTAAGTTGAGGCTAAAAATTTTCAATGATAGCAATTGGTTGAGTGAAGATCCCTTTGAGATTGGGCTTCTCTGAATTCAATGTTCTTGCTATGTTCTTGCTGCGGCGGTCATGGATAAGCGCTGCACCAACCAACATCAGGGCGAACATTCTGAAACACGGATTTCCGTGACCGGTCGCCCTTTGCCCAGAGGACATCACCATGCCTGACACGCAGCACCATCCGAGCTGGACCAGCGCGGTCTTTGCCAAGATTCTCTATCATCTCATCGAGGTGGCGCCGGAGAAGCCGAAGACGAAACTGGCCGCCGCCAGTGGCCGTACTGGGTCTCTTCATTCCGATTTTGCGGTGTTCAAGGACCCCGATTTCGACCTCGGGCAGTTCATCGCGCTGATGATGTTCATGAGAGCCTCCCTGAACGCCGAGTTCGATATCTTCGGGCACAAGGCGATCACGGTCGTGCGGTCTCATCTGCAGTCGGGTGATCTAACCAAAGCGATCAGGATCGCCGCACCGGCCGACCGGTACCTTGATTGCGACCTGCCGAAGGACTGTGGCCCCAAGAAACGCGTCCATCTTCGGATGCTGGAGGGCCAATGCAGGCAGGACCTCATGATCTACGAATTCTCGCTTATGCTCTCGACCGGAGAGCCGATCGTCTACCTCACCGACATGTCACAGAAGCACGAGAGCCAGCTACCGCTTTGCCCGCGGAAGCCCCTTACCCTCGGTCCGGTAGACCACGAGATTATCAGCTTGGCCCTCGGTTTCGAATTCGGCGGTGAAGCGGAGGCAGAGCATCCCGTTCTGGCAGGGTGTGACTTCACTCATGTGAGACCATTCGATCTGGTTTGCGCCTGCCGCGCAGAGGATCGGCAGAGCGCAATCCAGTTCCTGATGGACCTGCCGCAGACCCGGTACCCGGACGATGACGAAGAAGACGATGAAGACCTGCTGCCCGATATCCCCCCGTCTGTTGCCGATCTGGACGACCTGGCTGGCTACGGCGAGGCAAAGGTCGCAGCACAGGATTTGCTGGATGCCCTCTCGGCATATCAGTCGGGGGAATTGGAGTGGTCTGACGTGCCCCGCGGCCTGCTTCTGATCGGGCCTCCGGGTACGGGCAAAACGGAACTCGGGCGGGCAATGAGCCGGACTGTCGGCGTCTCTTTTGTCGCGAGTTCGTATTCTGAGTGGCAGGCCGGAGGGCACCTCGGGGATTTCATGAAGTCCATGAAGCGGACGTTCGAAGAGGCGAAGAGCGCAAGGCCCACGGTCCTGTTTTTGGACGAACTGGACGCGTTTCATCAGTCCGATGGCAGGCACTCAAGTTATGATTTGAAGGCCACAAAGGGCCTGCTCGAGCAGTTGGACGGCATCCGCGGGCGGGAGGGCGTCATTGTCGTCGGCGCCGCGAACGAATTCGACAAGATTCCCCCGGCGCTCCGCAGGTCAGGGCGTTTTGACACGATCGCGACCATCCCGCTGCCCTGTCAAAAGGACCTTGCCGTGATTGTCGGGCAGCATCTGCGGTCGGTCGATGACGACATTGATGTCGAAGCCTGTGCCGTGCAGGCCATGGGGCGGACGGGTGCTGACTGCGCCGCGGCGATCCGGAAGGGACGCGCGACGGCACGGCGCAATCGACGCAAGTTGATCACCACGGACATTCTGGAGGCGCTCGCCGGGCGATTGCACAACATGCCGCCCGATGTCCTGCTGCGCATGGCAATTCACGAATGCGGTGACGCGCTTGTTGGACATTCCTACCCGGAGCTGACCGTCGAGTATCTGCGGCTGTCTGAAGATGGCGGCGAATGCCGGACCGCGGGTCAAGGCATGGTACACACCTCTGCTACGCTGCATCGCGATCGCACCGTTCTTCTGGCCGGGCGAATGGCTGAGATCCTCGTATTGGGAGAACCATCGAGCGGTGCAGGAGGTGCGAGCGATTCCGATCTGGCGAAGGTGCTCAGGTCCGCCGCGAATGAGATCGGCGCTTATGGTCTGGGCCAGAATGGTCCGCTTTGGCTGGGGCCGAGCAATTCGGAAGTTCTTATTCGCGAAGTCATCCAAGGTAACCTGCCGGAAGTATCCGCGCTGATCGCGGCGGCAGATAAGGAAGCGCGGTGCCGCTTGCAGCCACAATTGTTCAAGATGGCGGAGATGGCACGCGCCGTTCTGGAAACGGGCGTCCTGACTGGGGAGCGCCTTTCACAGCTGCTGTCTCAGGCTCAAACGCCGGATACCGCCGCATGATACTCCCAAGCCTGCACTGAACGTGCGGTCCCGAAGTCCTCACGCCCAAGCGGTGACCCGCCGCTCGGGATGTGAGCTGAATTCATCAACGTAACGGGATGGACGACATGGAAGAAAACATGGGTGTTCTCGTCATAGGGATCATGATTACAGTATGTGCGCTCGGCTTTTCTGTCTTGGCCTATCTGCGATCTGTAAGAAGCGCGGAGCCAGATCCAGAGCGGCTGCGCCAATTCATTGAAAGCGCGCCGATGGATCGTCTGAAGCCCGCCAGAGGGGATGAACCCGAAACGCCTCAGCACGAAACCGACGGCGCAGCCTCAGATGATCGGGGGCAAGACCGATGCGGCACCCCTAGGGTGTATTTCCGATTGATGGCTACCCTCAGCGTCGAATTCGGGCTTGGACAGGCACCAGCATCAGCCGGTTGCAACTGCTGCCCGTGCCCGGCGGGCCGAGGAAAAGCAGCACCTAGGCGCGGTTGATGAACTCCAGCTGGGCGAGCGCCATGATGCGATGCCGGTCCAGGGATGGCTGGTAGGAGAAGTCGAAGCTCTCGAGCGTCTTGATCGGCGTGAGCCGGGCCGTGCGCAGTTCGACACCGACGCGGCGCCCTTCGCGCAGGGTAAATTCTTCCGCCAGTGTAGGGCGTCGATCGCCTCGATGGAGGTCATCTAGCCATTTTCCAGTTGGCTGAGGACTTGGTCCAGCGTTTCGAGGGCGCGGGCCATGTGCAGGCTGACAAGGCTTTGGCGAATGCGTTCCGTGACCGGGATCATGGACGGCCCTCCGGCTGGCTGGCCAGGCGCTGACCGACAGCCTCGTGAGACAGGCCAGAGACCGGCCCAGCACCGCGGTATCCGCAGGGGATGGTTGTTTGACCACGGCCTGGCGCGCGACAGGCACCGGCTTGCGATGGCTGGGACCGACACGCTGCTGGTTACTGTCCTCCAGAACCGGATGGCACGCGATCAGCGCCCCATCCTCGAAGATTCGCACCTCGGTCGCGTGGTTCTGGACTTTGACGAACTGGCACCGGGTCGTATCCGGAACGCTGTATTGGTTGCCGCGAGCAGCGACCATGCCCTCCTGGCTGATACGGCGCTCCACGATCAGGACCGCCTCGTAGGGTCGGGCCGGAAGTGCCACGAGGTGAGGCCGCTCTTCGGCAAAGTGCTCGTCAACGACCCGTCTGCGTGGTGGCATGAAAGCGAACTCGAAAGGGCATTCGAAAATTCTCGAAAAAGGGTGCAAAAAGGGTACGAAAAGGACCTCGGAGCCGCCCGAGGGGGCTGAATGACGCGACCTTTGCGGCCTCTGCCGATCTGAATTTGGGCATCTCCGGCGAAGACGATCGGCGCCGTGGGGATGACCTCAATGAGCGCGTCGTGCAATCGACGGCCGGTTGCCGAGAGAGGCAACAGATCGGCAAGAGAACGGATTTACCCCACTTTACCTCGACCGAGGGTAATTACCCTGCCAACGGGGTAAACCCGCTATGCGACGACCTGCCAGCACTCGTACGAGCCATTAGCCGATCACACGCAGTTCACGTTTCACATGGTCAGCAAATGGATGCCACCCGCAGTTCCTTCGTGAAGCCCGAGGTGGAGAAGCAACGAAACTTGGCGGCTTCCGTCTCCAGAAAACGTACCGACAGCAACGTCGTCATTGATTGCGATGGCAGCAATGATTGACCTGTCAGCGTCGCACCGAAAGCTTGCGACGCGGGGCAAAGCGGCCCATTGGTCAATTTCACCCTAAGTCATTGAAAAATATAAAGACCACCAGAAACCTAGGTTGCTGGTGGCCATTCTTATCATGTCGAAAGGTCAAATTTCAGTGGAAAAGGTCATTTATTTCTATGTCTAACAACTGTGGCGCGCCATCTAACATTACCTATCAACATCTCAAAAATCGTTTCTTTTCAATGCGGCTCGTTCCCATTGGCGCATCCGTTTGAAACAAAATTTCATAAAGAATGACCTTTGTGGCAGACCTAGCTCTTCCCCAACCGCGCCGCCCCTATGTGTCCTAAGTTAACTTGTGCACGCTTAAAGTGGTGTCACGCAAGGCTCGATCATCGTCAATTCAGCGGCAGCCATCAACCGACACGATCGGCCCTGAGCAGTCATTCAACACGCCGGTTCATGCGGCATCACAGCTTCAACAAAGCGGACATTGATTTATGACACGCCATACACGATGACTCGACGCGGGACGCAATGGGGAGTGAGAGCAGATCATGATTGATCTACGAAAAATTGGGGAAGACCTCGTCTGGCCGGATTGCTTGGAGCCAAGGGGATATGGCGACCATTCTGTTGAGGACTTCAGAAGCTGGTGGAAACGAAATGGTGAGAATCTGAAGCAATTGCCGGAAGCCCTCGCCGAGCAATGGATATATCGCCATTGGCGTGATTCCGTAGCTTCATTTATCCCAATAGACGACTTGGAATATCGTGAAGAGACTTGGCCTCCTGATCACTTCATCACAAAAGTTGGGACCGTGAGAGGCAACGAGCCGCTGAACCCAAAACATGATTTCAAGGTGTTCAGCGGCCACCGAACTGGCGAGAAGCTCATGACTGCACAAGCACTGGACTCAGGTCATTGGGACTATCCGCCAATAGTGTTGAAAACCCCAGAAGGCTTCATAGACTGCATCGGACACCACATCAAAACTGAGTACTTCTTGGTCGAAGGTCACAAGCGCCGCCGTTACTTGAACGCACTTCTGAACCGCGGGAAAAAAGTTTCAGATCAAAGGGTATTCGTCATCTATTCGCCAAGCTTAGCTTGAGCCAAGCGGCACATAGCAATCATTACTCAAGATTACCATTGCCGCAGCGCGGCTTCCCCATACCGGCCCTTCACCCATACTTGGTCGCAACCAATTTTTTCGATTGAATTCGGCTTGAAGTTTGTATCTCCTCCCGCCCAGAGGTATCATTTGTTCAAGCGTTTTTTCTCCGGCGGGTTTCAAGTAGTTAGGGAGCACAGTGGTGCCACCGCTTCGGCGACGCCAATTGCAAATTTAGATGACCTACTTTCAGCCTCAGTTGGCTTCGATCTCGAAATCATCGATGACGCCAAGGGGCTGGCGCGCCTTCGTGACGCCGCCGCATTTCCTGCCAACACTGAGCCGGAGGAGGCCGCTAACAAGTGCGGAATGTCGGCCACGAAAATCGAGGCCGAACTGCGTAATCATCGCTTCGCGATCGGCCATAATGCAGCGATCCACGATCTCCCTGAGCTCGAAGCGCTAACAGGGAGGTCATTCGATGATCTTCAGCTCGTCGATACGCTCTGGCTCAGCCCTCTCGCCTTTCCCGCCATCAAGTCCCATGCTCTGAAGAAGCCTTACCTTGCCCAGACAGGCTTGGCAGATCCCGTTCAGGACACCTTGGAGACCATCGCCCTCCTTCGCTCCGAGGTTTTGGCTTTCGAAACGATGGATCACGAATGGATTAAGGTCCTGCGGTGGCTGTGCGGGATCGGCGCAAGCCACAATGGCTACGCGACCTTCTTCGATGCCGTCTTGGGGCGAGCCTCTAATCCTTCAGGTTATAATCTGACGGGGGCCAAGCTGATCATCGACACGATCGTCCGGTTGTTTCAGGGCCAGGTCTGCATGCGCGGGCTGCACGGCCAGCTTTTCCATGCTTTCGAAGCAAAGAACGGCTGGCCGCTGGCTTGGGCCCTGAGCTGGGTTCGGCATCGCGACCAGCGGCTGGCACCGGCCGAGTGGCTCCTAAAGGGGGAGCTCGGCTTCCAGGAGGCCCTGGATGAGCTGGGCAAGCGGCGATGCAGCCAGTCCGGCTGCCGCCGCTGCCGGGACCATGATACATCGCTCCATAGCATGAACCGGTGGTTTCCGCCGGCCGAGGGCGAGACCCCGCGCTTCCAGCCGCCCTTCGACGGGAAGGGTATTGCCTATCAGCAGCGCGTGATGGACGCAGCCCTGACTCGGCGCTCCGCCCTGGGCATTCTCCCGACCGGCACCGGTAAGTCGCGCTGCTTCCAGGTGCCCGCCCTCGAGCATCACGAGCGCACCGGCGATCTCACCGTGGTGGTCTCGCCTCTCAAGGCGCTGATGGAGGATCAGGCCGCCAAGGCAGAAGAGGAAGGTTTGCCCGGCGTTGCGCGGCTGCACAGCGATCTCGATGTCGTAACCCGCGATGAGATCCTCTCAGACATCCGCGAGGGCCGAATCGCCCTCCTATACCTCGCACCGGAAAGCCTCGGCTCTAAATCGACACGCTCAGTGCTCAAGAGCCGGCGGATCGGCATGTGGGTCTTCGACGAGGCGCACTGCATTCCAGCTTGGGGCAATGGCTTTCGCGGCGACTATCGGCGCGCGCCAAAATGGATCGCCGAGTGCGGCGCCCGTGGCAGCGACAAAGCCGCCATACTGTGCGTGACCGCCACCGCCCGGCCCGAGACTCAGAAAGACATACAGAAAGCCTTCAAGACCGGCATGGGCCGATCACTATCAGTGATCGACGGTGGGGCCGAACGTCCCAGCCTCATCTACAGTGTGCTGCCCCGTGATGGCGAAAGGCACGAGCAGCTAAGCGACATGCTTCGCGATCCGGCGTTGTTGCCCGAAGGTGGCCAAGCAATCATCTATGCCTACAGCCGAAAGGACACTCAGCAAATCGCGTCCAGTCTTGACGCCCTCGGCCACAGCGTGGACTTCTACCACGCCGACCGCAGCCGGGAGGACAAGGCGCGAGTCGAACGCGACTTCGCCGAGGGACGCTTACAAGTCATTGTCTCCACCATCGCCTTTGGCATGGGTGTCGACTGCCCGCGGGTGCGCTTGGTGCTCCACACCGGACCCTCTGCCTCTCTCGAATCCTATGCCCAGGAAGCAGGGCGCGCCGGGCGCGACAAAAAGCCGGCCACCTGCATTCTCCTGCACGACCCGGATGAGCATGACCGCCGCCTTGGACTTTGCGCCCAAGGGCATCTCCACAAGGAAGACATCGATGCTGTCCTGGCCTATGTGCTCGACATCCAGCGCCGCGTGCAGCGCAAGACCAACCGCTTCCCTCCGATCTCACTGCCCTACCAAGTGGTCGCTGAAGATGTGCTGGGGTTTCTGAAGGACTCGACCTACGAGCGCGCCGGGGAGCTCCAGAAATCAAGGGTCGACCGCATCTTCGATGAACTCGAGGCCCATGGCCTCATTCGCAAGGTGGGGCTGCAATCCGGATTTTCCCATCTCCGTGTCAAAAGGCAGGTTCTGGACGCGCTTCAACGCGATCCCAAGGGTCTCACCCGTATCCAGACCCGAATCGTCCAATATTTCTCCGCCCAAGCGGCCAGGGGGGAAGAACCCCAGCTGCCCGACGACCTTGAGGAGCTCGCAGATATCTGTGGTCTGCGAAAAACCGGGCGATTGAAGGTCGTGCGCAAAGCCGTGGGCGCGCTCCGGGATCGGCGTAATCTTTTGCACTTCGACAAGACCGTCGACATCAAGCTCGGCGGTGCGCGGATTGCGCCGCGCCTCATCTCGACCTGGGCGGAGAAGAGCGACGCAGTGGTCGAACTCATCATTACCCTGTTCGAGGCCCGGGCTGCAGCGGAAGAGGACAGCTTCGACGACACCCAGGCGGTCGAGGAAGGCGAGCACCCCGACAAGACCGCGCCGCGGCCATTCCAAATCACGCTCGCAGCGTTTCTTCAGAAGGTCCAGAGCGAGCTTGAAGAAGGCGTGCGCCTCACCGCCAAGGAGGCTCTTCAGCTCTTCGAGGAGCTACGCCGACTCAAACTCATCAGCGTCAAGGTGGCGCCGGCCAACCTGACGAGACAGCTCACGATCTACGCGCCCGAGCTCGAGCCGGACTACCTCCGGGCTCGGCTCGAACAACACCGTGCGCAGACATCACGCGTGTTCGATGTGCTCGAAAAGCTCGCGGACGACGAGCGCCACCTGCGTATCGAAACGGATCATCTCGCTGAAGAGGTGGCAAGTTTCGACATGGATGTCGAAGGGACCTGGCGCGCTCCGGACGGCTCCAGGCTCGCGGCGGGTGCAGCAGAGCGTCTCGTGCGGCGTCATCTGCGCCTTCTGACACGGATCAAGGCGCTCGACATCTCGGCCGGGCTCTACAGCAAGAGTGAGGCCGTCTGCGTCGAGATCGCGCCGCGCGATACCAATCTGACCGTCCGCTCCTACACTCAGGAGATGTTCCGCACCGGGGTGGAGGCCTTTCAGGAGGAAGAAATCCGCCAGCTGCACCTCATGGACGGATACGCCCGGCGGGTGCTCGACGCGCCGGATGAGGCGGCCGAGCTTCTAAAATCCTATTTCGCGACACCGTCGAAGGAGAGCCTCGCGACCTTCTTCGAGGGCGAAGAGCTGAAGGTGGTCCGTGAAAACCGCCCTGCCCCGGTCCAGCGGCAGATCGAACTGCGCAGCAGGCTCGACGCAAAGCAATCTAAAATCGTTCATGACGACACAAGCCTGAAAGATCTGCTGGTCCTGGCCGGCCCGGGCGCCGGCAAGACACGGGTGCTGGTGGAGCGCATTGTCTGGCTCGTCGGCGTCGAGCGCGTGCCGCCCGATCAGATCCTGGCTTTGTGCTACAACCGGCGTGCCGCGGAAGAAATCCGCTCACGCCTGCGTGCGAAGTCTGCACTTGGCCGACGCGGCGCGGTCGTCTCGGTCTACACCTATCACTCCTTTGCCTTGCAGGTGCTCGGCCAGTCCTTCGCTGAGCTCTCGGATGAGGCGGTGGGCGAGGAAGTCGGGCTCACCGACACTGAGGCCGACAGCGGTCGCAAGGCCAGCGCCTTCGACCGCATCCTGTCGCGTGCCAGCGCACGGCTGACTCAGCAACGCGATGACGGCGGCAATCTCTCGGACCTTATCCTGCGGCGCTTCCGCTGGGTCTTCGTCGATGAGTTCCAGGACGTGACAGAGGAGTCCTTCGCGTTGATCAAGGAGATCTCGCAGCAGAGCCAGAAGAAGGCCGCGAGTGAAGCGCGCAGTGCGGCCGATCTCGTCGATGTCCGCTTCATTGCAGTTGGAGACGATGACCAGAACATATATGACTTCGGGGGCGCCAGCGGGCAGCATATCCGCGCCTTCGATCGGCTGTTCAACACGCCCAAGAAGATGCCCGAGCTGACATGGAACTACCGCTCGAGCGGAGCCATCTTGCGCTGTGCCGCTGAGATCATCTCCCATTGCTCCGATCGCCTGAAGACCCGGGAAATCGAAATCGATCCAGATCGGGTCCATCATACACTGCAAGGCCGCTATCACCGACCGCGCGATCCCGACCTTGGACGGGTAACGATCCTTGAGAATGCCGATCGAACCATTGAAAGCCACGCGGCCCTCGCGACGGCCGAGCTGCTCCGCCTGCGCGCAGCGGTAGGCAAGGAGAAATGGCGCTGGGCATCCACTGCCGTGCTGGTACGCCGGCGCGCGCATATCCCAGTGGTCGAGCGCGCGCTCGTGGGTGCCGGAATCGAGGTGTCGCGCGATCTCCAGGGGCTCGTACCCATGGCGCGCGTGAAGGAAGCTGTCCGGGTCAGGGAGTGGCTGGAGAAGAAGGAGCGCGTCGGCCGGGTGCTGCTGCCGGAGAACATCGAGCGGGTCGCCGGGTGGCTGGAAGAACATTACAGAAGCCTCTGGGCGCGTGCCGTGGCACAATGGCTGAGGGACTACCTGCGTGACCAAATGGATGCGGCCGAAGAAGGCCCCGAGGGGAGCTCCGAGAGAAGTGAAGCCACCGAGGAACAGGTGGTGGAGATCTCGCCGCGGCTGGCGCTCGAGGAGTTCGTAGAATGGGCGCATGGCTGGCGGCCCGACCAGAACGGCGTGATGGTGCTCACCGCACACAGCTCCAAGGGCCTCGAGTTCGACAATGTCGTCGTTTGCGATTGCGACTGGTTTCACGGCCTGTCGATCACTGGCGCAGATCGACGCCTTTTCTATGTCGCCGCCACCCGGGCCCGATACAGCCTGAGCCTGACAACAGGGGGCTTCATGGCGCCGACAAGGCGGTTGATCTCGGGAGAGAGGTCGGAGCATCTCTCGCCGCTCGACCTTGAGCCGCACCGACCTTCACTGGAAGCTCGAGCCAAGGCACTACTGATCCCCTGCTCTGTCCGGGATGTCTTTCTGTCTTTCCCGGCCTGGGATGGGCCGGGGTGCTACTCCAACGAGAGGGAGAGGCAAGAGACCAAGGCCGTTATCTCCCGGCTGACGCCCGGTGATCGCATTCTGATCAGGAAAGCCCAGAACCAGCGGGATCGAAACCCTTGGCATGTCTTTGCGCCGACCGAGAATGGGCTGCATCACATCGGCAAAATGCAGAGAGGCTTCTCGCCGGGGGTGGCCGGAGAGGAGTTCTATGCCGAGGTGTTTGCCCTCGTCTCTTGGCGCAAGACCGACAGCGACGAAGATCAGCACGGCAAAATCCTCCTCGATCAATGGTTCACTGTCATCCCCGAATGGCGGTCACATCATCAGAGCCGGCTGGCCCTGCACTCGCGCAACAGTAAATTTCGTTAAAACAACGTCGACTTTTGATGTCGCGCTGCTCGCCTAAGGCACGCGCAGCGAAAGTCGGCTCACCGCCCATTCTGTGGAAAAACGACGTGTTGCTGGCGCAGAAAGTAGCGTCCAAAAGTAGGCGCAAGCACCTTTCCTATCAGGCCGTTCGCATTTGCTGCGGTGCAGGAAAGATCTTGGCTAATTTGCGGAGGTTTTGGGCTGTTGCGGCGAGTAAAAATTCGTCATTTGCGCCGAATGGGCCGCGTAATCGCAATCGTCCCAGCCCGAGGATGCGTTTGAGGTGGGCGAAGAGCATTTCCACTTTCTTCCGGAGCCGCATCGAGATGGCGTATTGCTTGGTCTTGGCAATATCACGGGCAACCTGGCGGGCATCTTCGTGTTCTTCACCGGTGATCTTGCGCGCATCTGCTTTGGGGCAGCATTTCATTTTGGATGGACAAGCCTGACAGGTGTGTTTCAAAGCCTGATATTTGGCGACGCCCTTGCCTGTGGGTTTGCGGTTCGGATCAGAATAATTGCGACGGAATTGCTTGAGAGGTTCACCCTCAGGGCAGATGTACTGGTTGTTCTCAGCGTCCCATTCAAAGTCAGTGCGGGACCATGTGCCGTCTGTTCGTCCAGCTTTGTCCAGCACGGGAATGTGGGGTTTGATGTTGCGGCCCACCAGCCACCCCAGCATTGGGCCTGACCCATATGCAGCGTCTGCGATGAGGCGTTCTGGATCAAGATCGTGGAGATCCTTGATCCGATCCAACATGTTGCAGACCGAACCAACTTCGGCCTGCCGGATTGACCTGGTGCCTTCGACATCCACGATCACGCTGTGGTCGGTGTCGATCAGATAGTTGGTCGAATAACTGAAGAATGCAGGGCCTTTCCGAGCTGCGGTCCACTGACTAGCGGGATCAGAATGGGATGTGAACTTGGGTTCTACCTCTGATGCTGCGCCGAATGCCGCATCATCCAAGACGTCGAGATATTCCTTCACAGCGCGCGGCGCATCGTTTGGATCAATCGCGCTATGATCCCAATCTTTCTTTGGTGTGGAGTTCTGTTTATTCGCATCTGCCTCGATCAAACTGGCATCTGCCGCAAGGCGTTGCCCACTCACCAAACCGTCAGCGATGCAGCGTGCGACAGTCTTTTCGAACAAGTGGCGCAGCAAAGCGCTCTCACGGAAGCGCCCGTGCCGGTTCTTTAAGAAGGTGGAATGGTTGGGAATTGGATCAGACAGGTCAAGGCGACAAAACCAACGATAGGCGAGGTTCAAATGTACTTCTTCGCACAACCGGCGCTCTGACCTGATACCGAAGCAATAGCCCACCAAAAGCATCCGGATCAGCAGCTCAGGATCAATCGATGGGCGACCAGTGTGGCTGTAAAACTCAGAGAGGTACTGGCGGATGTCGCTCAGATCGACGAACCGGTCTATCGAACGCAAAAGGTGCTCTTGTGGAACAGGATCTTCCAACGAGAACTCATAAAACAGCGCCGCCTGTGCCTCCTGCTTTGGTCCCATCATCGTCAGATCCCCCGCTTTTATAGGGGAATTGAATCAGTCAAAGCTCTTCAAATCAACAAGAGTTTTTCAACAGAATTCGCCCTTCGTGTCGATGCCTAGCGTCTTGCACGGATGACGTAGACGGGCTGTACACTGGTTGCTCAATTGAGCAAACTTGGCATCAAAGGTCAGGCCAAGCGATCTCGTCGTGGTGCAAATATCGCAAGCGCTTGTCTCGCTCCTGTCGACCGCAAGATACGTTAGCTCGCAGGAATATACGCCCTCTACTCGCTGGCGACAACGGAATGGGCTTCAACCCGGTTGCTTCGAGCTGGTTTCCGATACTCCGCGTTCCTTCCCCTACGAATTCGGCCAGATGTTTGCAGGGGACATATCGGTCCAGGAAACAATCGACGGATTCGTAGGTCACAACCTTGATCGACTTCCGTGAGTGCGGGTGCCGTGCCCGAACTTGCGTCAGGTGGCCCGCCTCCACCAAATACCGGACGGCAGCTTCATTGATCCCCAGATAACGTGCTAGCGTGGACCGAAGGTAGCCTTCTGGCTTGAGCAGACGCAACGCCTCGGCAACCTCTTGTGGGTCCAGCCGCACAGACAAGTAGCCACTTTCCTCAGATGACTTGGCGACAGTTTTCAGCGCCCCCTTCTGGATCAAGCGAACAACGTCAGCCGCGCCTGCGACGGCTTTCCGGCAGGTCGTCTGAATCCCGACCAGGCGCTCCGCACCGCCATCACCTTCGCCCAATTCGACGCGAGGTTTGATGCTGGCGAGGAATGCATCAAGCTGGCCTTCGTCGTAATAGGGACGCCCAACGGGCGATCCGGCAATCGGTGACAGGATACCGCCCGCAACGAGTGCATCGAACTGAGCCCTGGGAGCATTGACCCTTCTTTGCGCAGCAACTTGGCAAATGACCCCGGAGAAGCGCTCGACGATTGGCTTCAGCGCCCGCGCATCGAGAAGCGCGCCCTTGCCGACATCGCCACCAGAAGTCAGGAAGCCGTTGGCCTGCAACAGCTCCAACGTTTGACGATATCCCAGTCCCAGATCACGACGCAGAGCTTCGACACTGTAGACGCGCCGACCGGCACACGGCTTGCCGAAGAGCATGTCCCCTGCACCAATGGGGTACGTCTCCGCCATGAAATCCCGCACGATGGCTCTCAAGGGTTCATATTGATCCGCGTGTGACTGCTCCAGCCAGTTGAACAGACAGCCATAGTGCCTGCGGGACAGGGAGACCGGCGATCCAGCGTCACAATGGATGGCCTCAAGCAAATCTCGCAGCCCGCGCTCACCCCGCGACAAGATTTCAAAGCCCCGCGCACCTGCCTGGCTCTTGTCGCCTTCCGACAAGAACTTCGGCTTCGCCCCAACCCCGAAGAGGTCCACGATGCCCAGGATCTCGGCACCGAGTGCTACGGCACCGAAGCCCAGATCATCTAGCCAGCGGTCTTGGCGTTCACCTGACATTCTGCGAGCCAGATAACTTTCCAGACCGGTCGGCGCCTGAGGAACGACCAGTTGTTCCAGTTCCTCAGGCTCAAGCCCCAGGTCGCGAATGCGGCCCGCAAAGTCGTGTGGGCCCCGGCTATGCGAATAGCTCTCGTCCTCGTGGAGCCTGCATCCATGCTGCGGGCAGGCCCGGATCGAAGGGATGTGCCAAACGCACTTTTGAGCGGCACCATCCACCGATGACGTCGTAATGTCTTCGGCCACGCACTTCGGGCAAAACCTCAGCCGTCTACGTGTGATCCACCGCTTCTCAACAAGTTGCCCGGCGACCAGGTACTGACCGGCCGAGGTCTTGGCCACGAGCCCTCGCAAGAGCTCGGCGCGAACGACACCACCAAGCTGAGCAAGGATGGACAGCGCGCGCTCCTCGCCATCAGCAAGAGCCTGCAGCGCAAAACCCTGATCAGCACAAAACTCCGATGCGAAAGAAAGGCCGTTGGCCCAGGCCAGCCGTGATGCGAAAGACGCCGGGGTTTCCCCCGGCACCAACGCTACCAGGATCGGCAAGCGACGGATCATGCCGCGCCCCTCGCCTTGACTGGCGGCGCCTCGAGGTCCGCGCCGCCCAACAGCTGCCCGGTGTTGATGGCGCGGAAGCTCTCCACGATGAAGGGGTTCAATGCGTCCACACAGCCTTTCTGCTTACGATAGGCGGTCGCAAAGTGCGCTTGTTCCACCGAAGCACTCCCCTCAAGCAACGCGATCTTGATGGCCTCGATGATCAGACGCGTCGTCAGCCCGAACTCGTACCGGGAAGCATGCAGCAAACGCTGAACAGAGGACGCAGCCTGAAAAGACTGCCCTCGTCCTAGCTTCGCTGTCGAGAGATAGGCTTCCAGCACACTGCCAACCTCATGCCCATGCGCGGCGTATGTCATCGGGGCGAAATGCACGGGCTCAAACCGTCGCTTTAGCTGATCATCCCGATTGATCAGGTCCAGGAGCTCGCAGGTCCCACTCAAGATCAGGCTGACAGGCCAGGTGGCGTATTCCAGACAAGATTTCCACACGAGCATGACCTGGTCCAGATCATGCTTCGACTTGGATCTCAGGATGTGCTGGGCCTCATCGAAGTGAAAGAACAAGGTCTTATGCGCCCGGGCTTGGCGCATCACCTGCTGCCAGATGGAATGCGCGTTTCGCTCGCTCTTACTCTCGTATCCAAACGCATCGAGAGTATCGACGCCGACCCCTTTGATCGTTGCACCGGTCTCAAGCCGAACGGTCAGTGCTTCTCGCAGGGGCGACCCATACGAAATTTGGGGATGCTGCTCCAAAGCATGCTTGGTGCTGACCGTCTTGCCGGCCCCGGCGTTTCCGATAACAACGATGCCGCGTTCCGCGGGCATCCGCCCGGCGGCCATGTGCGCCTTACGGCGATAAAAGATGTCATCAATCTGATCTTGGAGGTCACGATAGGCGTCATGAGCGATGAAGCGGCTTTCAAGGTCAGCCACGATGTGGCTGACCTCCTCGCGCGAGATGCGGGTCATTCACCCTCCTCCATGCGCCACCGCGGCCGTTGTGAGGAAGGCGTGCTGACCACGTCCTCTTCCGATGGAAGAACGGTCAGGGGGGCCGGAAGCGCGTTCTCGGCCTTGGGGATCACGCCGGACAGCAGCCCACGCTTCTTTCTAGAAACCGCAGGACAGTGCCCGGCAACGACATCCAGACCAAGCCAAAGCTGCTGCCGATTACGCTCGACGTCGGCCCGTGTCGGCGCGAGAGCGGAAATACCGAGCCGTTGCGAGGCTGCGCGGTCCTCTTCCGAAAAATCGGCCAGAGCCTGATCGATGACATCTTGTGTCAGCTCCGCCTCTGCCTCGAAACGCCGCCGCAGGTTGGTGCAGGCTTCTGTCCAAAGATCCAGAGACAGGCCGTCGAACCCCTTTGCGCGGGTGCGCGCCACGACCCATACACCATCAAGGTGCACCTCAATCAGCCCCAGGTCTTCATGATCTACCCGAATTTCGACTTCGAGATCAGGGTTGGAGAGGAAGTAGTCCTCCACCGTCTGGCAGGTATAGAAGATACCTGCAAATCGAACACCGCGCCCGGAAATGGTCCGGGTATACTTCCGGCCGAACGCACCCAGGCGCTCGAACCGGCCCGGTTGCCGAGGTTTTCCGACCGTCGAGCACAGCTCCCGCCAACAATTCAGCGGCGTCTGTCCACCAAGGCCTCCATGTGGCTTGTTGTTGTACACGTCGACAACGAAGCGCACCAAGATCCGTGTCAGCTCGTCGTCCGCAAGCGCCGCATAGTCTTCAGGTTTGAAGTCGCCCTTTTCGACGATGTTCGAATATGTGCGCGCACTCAGGCACTGCATCAGGTCCACACCGAAGGTCCGGAAACACCGTTCGACATGCCCACGCAACTTGGGCGCGCCCGCGGGAGGAAACATGACCGTACCACGCAGGTCAGTCACAGCAGCTCGGAAGTCGAAGTTCGCAAAGGCAACGCCTTGGTCAGAGGCAACGGTCTCGAACCCAGTCCCCGGCCAAAAGGGCAGTTTGCACCCGAAGAGCTTTGCCAACTCAGACTTGTCGCGCGTGGCAAGGTCCAACGCGGCAATCGCGTCTTCAGTGTTGGGGGCAGCACATACCTTCACCGAGAGGATCAGCCGCGTTCGGACATCGATCACCACGTAGATCCAGCGTCGCCCCTTCGGCAACGCCTTGATCTGTTCTTCGGTCAGATGCCCGAACACGCCGGCTTCCGCGAAAAAGGTGATCAGATCGACCTTCCACTCATCAACCTCCAGCCGCTCTCCGGGACGCAGGACGTTGAGGCCCTCTCCGATGATTGCAAAATGCCTGTTGGCCGCCTCCAGCCCCTGGCGCTGGCACATGACGTAATAGGGCTCGAGACGGTTGATCTCCCTGTAGATGGTACTATCGGACGGCACTTCCAAAGCCGGTAGGCCGCGGTCTACCCGAAAGGCATTGGCCAGCCGAAACGCCCGCTTTGCCTGCCGAATGACACTTTTCTTGGAGGGGCGTTTGAAGCTGGCATAACGATCTGCGCACTTCCGCAGCAGTGCCGCACTCTCTGGGCCGAATTTCACCTTTGTACGACCGGCCAAGTGCCTCTTATCGATAAGCGCAAGAACGGAACGCCCTGCATCCTGGTACTTTCGCACCCATCGCAATAGGGCCGACGAGCTTGGCGGGTCGATTTCGTTTCGCGAGCGTTTCTTGCCGCAGTACTTGCGTTTCTGGGCAGGCCCTTCGGGTTGAGGGATATGCTTCTCTATCTGCGGGGCGACCTTGAGAATCCAAGCGTCGACGTCCCTCCAATCCCGTCCGATTTCTTCGCGCGCCTCGGCATCCAGAAAGAAATCGCACCATGTCTGTCGGAAGAATACCTTCCCGCGTTGCTTGCGCGGCAACTGGGAGACGACCTGCTCTCCGAACTTGGTTCGCTGTCGCGCCGCCTCCTCGCTGTGGTAGCCGTCCTGTACAACGATATGACCCGTCCTCAGGCCATCGTTGATCTCATCGTAGGTCAGCTCATCAAAAGCAACATTTCCGTCAACTTCGCGCGTGACGGTAACCCCCAAAGGCCCTTGGTCAACGACCAAGCTGGCTATGCCGCCATGGCGGATTTGCGAGTATGGCTCCAGACGAATGATCTCGTTCATTTCGAGCCTCCTTCGACCAGCATCTCGAGGTCGATGATGCCGTCCTCAAGCGGCCTCAGTACGCCAGCATAGATCGCCTTGAAGACCTCAGGCCATGCCCTCCCCCCGATGGCAGCCCGCGCGATCAGATCGCGGATTTTAACCGGCAGCTCAAGCTCGGCCGCCAAGCCTGCAATGATAGACGCGGCTTCCGGATCGTCTTCACGCCTGTAGGCCAAGAGGCGGCGCGCATTCAGGGCTTCCCACTGGTCGTAATTCTCCTCGGTGATCAGAACCAAGGTCTCGGCGAACTCTGGCGGCATAGCCGCCGCTACAAAGCTCAGTTGCTCTTCAAGATTTTGGGCCTTGGCGCGTGCCGCAGGCTTCACCTCAGCGCCGACCTTGGTTCCATCAGCAAAGATGTAAACCTGGTCGATCACCTTATGCCGCGAGCGACCTTCTGCATCGACGTACTCGATGGATGAAGGTTGCTCCACCATGTCGGCTACGGAATAGATGGCAGAGGTCGTGACGAAAGCGTCGAACTCACCAAGGCTGTCAAATTTCACTTTCTGGCTTGCGCCGCCATATGGCCGGAAAGCGCCCGTCTCTACATAGGTTCGCGCCCTAGAGCGCTCCGAAAGGTTGCGTGTGGAACGGCTGGCCCGAGGGGCCACGAAGATATCTGTTTTCATGTTTTTTTACGGTGTGCGAGATCACCCGTGTGCCATGCTGACCACGGTGAACCGCTCACGGTCCTCTTGTCGATTGATGGAAGACGGCCGAGCGCGACCGATCGGGTCAGGTGACCCGGCCGTCAGACTTGACTTTCGAGGGGAATCGAGAGACCTTCAGGATGTCGGCTACCAAACGACGTGAAGGCCCTTGAGAGTCCGCTCTCGGGGCTTTTCTTTTTTCTAGATCATCACTTCTGATCCTCCTTTTTTCTCACACCGGCGGCAGACCAAAGATCATCTGGGCGAAAGCCAGTGCGCTCGGCGATTGCCGCTTCGATCCTCGGCGATCTCTTCCTACCGGCCAATACGTTCGACACCGCAGGTCGGCTGTACCCGATACTCTCAGCAAGCTCCGTGATCGTCGTCCCGGACATCCCGAGATGCAGTTTCACAATCTGCTGACGCATTTTATCGGCATCCATATTTCACGGCCTTTCACGGGAACGAACGTTTCGAATTGCATTGGGAATGGATCCCGCGGCAGGCTAATTCTACGAATCCCCGAGACCGCCATGCAAGAAAATAATCCACCCGGAGGGCTCTAATTAGAAGGAAATTGACAAATAGATCTGACACTTAACATACCTTTCCCTTCGAATGTCAGATGGCGATTCTACAGTGGTCATTGAGCTCGAAACCAATGTTTCCGAAGGCCTCAAGACACCTTGATGCGATCAAAGGGATGTTCTCCATTTACGCCGCCTCATGCCAACGTCTAAATCGTGTCCTAACGAAAGCGGCTCTGATCGCAAACATTCAGCCATGGGTGCAACGTGACGACGATCTGTTGCTTCTCGAAGATTTCGCATTTGGACGCGTCGAGGATACGGTCCATTTCAAGAACTGATTTCACAGCTTTCCTGGGCGCAAGCACCTGATTATCGGCAACCACGATGATGAAGCGCTGGTCCTGCAACCTTGGGCTAACATCGTTGACATGACAGAACTACGGGACGGCGAACAAAGCCTTTGCCCTTCGACTACCCGATGATCACCTAGAACGGTGCTCACAGAGGCGGGTTGCAACTTCTCAGGGAGCGTAAACGGTGGCTTGGCTCCCGAGACTTCAAAATCGCCAGTGAACAAACACTGACACGATATGAAGCACGGGAACGAAGTTACCTGAAAACGCGATGCCCAGACAATGGTCCCGCCGCAAGCAGCACCCGTCGCTCGCAGTCCTATCTTCTGCTTGGGCCCGATGCATACTCGCGCTAAGCTTTGGCGCGAAGGGCGGAGAGTGGTCATTCGCTGCGGGTGCAGCAAATGATCACGAATCCTAAGAAACGGACATTGAGAATGCCTTCGGAAATTGGCCGGAAAAAGGAAAGTGCTTTGAAAAATTCTATCAACATTCTTCAGCTTTGAATCTCAACGGGAACTGCGATCTGGTTTGAAATCTCAGTATATAGATCGGTTTCAACATCGGTCCGCAAGGTGAGTACCAAAGCATATCGGACGCGTCGTTCAAAGCGAGACAAAGCGGGCTTTTCTCGCCACCAGCCACCAACCGGATGGATTGCTAAGCCGTTAAGACTGGCCAAGTCAGAGGCATACCCCTGCCAAATGTCACTGTGCAGCGAACCTCGGTCGCGTAGACGTTGGCCAAGTAGCCAACCATCACCGCCTCCGCCACCAATGGCATCATCTTCCTCACGGGCCGCAGCATTGATCCGCTTTCTGAACCGTTCATTGCTTTCTTCGGGTCGCTTAAAGGCAAATCTCAATCCGTGGCCGGGATAGCTATGGCGCTTATTCCAACCCCGCTCCCCTGGGTTGGGTTCGATGAAATAGCTCAGTGTCACTCGCAATTCGACGGGCGTGTTTTCCAGTTCAGTGAGTTTCGCAACTGGCCAAGGCAACTGATGAAAAACCATTTCGTTGGTTTTGACGCCGCCAGCTTCTTTCACGAAAGGTGTGATTTCACGCTGGATCACAAGGGAAACGTCGTTGTCCACGCTGGACAAAGCACGTGCCAAGCTAGGCACCCCAAAGCCGTAGCGCCGTGTGAGGATGCGCATTTCTGCCTTTGACGGCTTCTCTGGAGCATGCCCACGCATGCGCGGGGTCCAATCGGCGGATTGCACGACTAATGCACGAACTGTTTCAGGCCAAAGGCCAGGTTTTGCTGCCATAATCTGGGCCGCCATACGGGATGCATTGGCGGTTGCAGCACTTGTGTCGAATGATGTTGTGAATGCCGCTTCTTCCGGACGTCTGAAAGTCGTCAAAAGCCCGAGGTCATCCACCTTCATTGTGTGACCAGTTGCTGGTTCAACTGCGTGATTGCCGCCCTCGAAAACGACGTCTGGCTTTAGGGGCCAATCATGGGACCAGGTGAGGGAGGTGCGACTTGCCGGGGATAGATCCCCGGCGGCAGGAACAGCTTGCCAACCAGCAAGCGCTGGCTCGGTGATGTTGAGCTTTTCCGTGGACGCACCAACAGTCAGGACATTCCAAGCCTGAGCGGGGTTTTCTATGGCCGCACTATCATTTTGGTCCATGTACTCATTGGCAGGGTAGGCATTGTGGATATTGCCCGCCGACACCGCAATGAAGCGTTGGGTTTCACCTTCTCCGTAGGCCAGTTCATCCAAGCACGCAGACCAAGACGAAGGTCGCCCAGTCAGATATGTGTCTGAGCTTGTGACTGCCAAACAAAACGCACGATCTCGAAGCGGCGCTCGCATCTCAGGTAAACTGACTGCTGACGCCGTGATGTGACCATATAGCTCAGGATCATTTACACCAAAGTCGGGCAAGATTTTGACTGATTCAAGTCGATGGGTCAGCTCGACTTCGCCTTGGCCGTATATCTGATCCGTCAGATCACCATAGAGCGCTATTCCACTCATCTGAGTTCCGTGTCCACCCCATCCATTTGCACTGACATCTTCGACAGACGGGTCAAACTGCCAGTGCTGTTGGTCCTCGGCGTTCAGGGCGGGGCGGATCAAGGGATGGCGATGGGTAGTGCCACTATCGAGGATACAGACGGCAGGCGCATCATCATCGGGAGGCGTGATCCGCGCGAGAAAATCGTCAGCCCATTCATGCTGTTCAGAACCTTCCATCAGCACAAACGGGGAGGGTGTGTCTTTGGCAAGGCGCAATTCAGCAATGGCGTCTGTGTTAACTAAGATGCGTGCTAGTTGCCGCGCAGTTCCTCGTGCAAGCAAAACATCACGCTCAGCAAATCTGATGAAACTTTCGCGGCACGTCATACCGACGGCTTCTGCAGCGTGGGTAAACACAGCCTGACGTTCATTGCGCAACCAAACTTCCCACCACACTTCTGTGTCCGGATCTGGGTAGGTTGCGGGGGCGTCTGTAAAAATAGACCGCACTTGTCCTAGCCGCGCAGCTTCAACTGATGCAATAAGCGCATTGTTTTTCGGGCGGCGTGATTTCTGGATGCGGTCGCCGTTTGCATCAAGCTTGAATGCGCCCTGATCGTCTTTTTCGTAAGTGTAGTTATCCTTTTCAGGATCGGAAAAATCATCAATCCGTTTAGAATAGTGATCGATCTTTGCGTCCGGAACAAACAATGTCGCTGTGATCTTTGCCGGATCAGCCTCGGAAGGGCGCACAGTGAGGAGTTCAATCTGCGATCTACCTTGCCGTGCTTCAAGTTTTTCGACGATGGCTGGATTAGAGGCGTTCACGTCAATCTCAAGATAAAACCCAGGTGTGCCTGCAGAAATGCCTGGTTCACGCGCTGTCCGTTGCATCTCGGCAGCCGCGAGCGCGGCATTAAATGATGCCTGCAAATCCATTGCGTGATTTGCTCGGTTGCGATCGGGTGTCTTACCACCGCCCCCGCCAGCGCTAGGTGACGTGAAACGTTCGGTATTGCCCTGATTTGGAAGATAAAAATGTCCCTTTGGGTCGGGTCGGGTGTCGGCCACTAATGCTGCCCTTTATGTTCTCGGGGAATGCTGGCGATCTAAAACTGCAGCTTGAATGTCTGCCAAGGTGATTGAAAATCGGTCATCTAAAACCGAGCGCTTTGCAGCTTCATCAGCGATCCGGCTGAGGTCGGCCTGACTGAGGCTTCCACTAGCTTCGACTGCCTTATCCCAGTCGATACCTTTCGTTTCGAATGTTGCAAGGCGGCGCTTTAGGATCCCCTTAGCAATGTCGGGCGTCGGCATAGCATATTCGATAACGTCATCAAATCGCCTGAACAGTGCAGGGTCTAAGAGTTCCGGGTGATTTGTTGCTGCAATAATTAGGCCATCGCTGTCATCATTCTCCAGCAATTGCAAAAATGAATTTAGAACACGCCGAATTTCACCCACATCGTTGGTATCGGATCGTCGCGATCCGATTGCGTCAAATTCGTCAAAAAAATAAACACCATCGGTTTGCCGCATTGCTTCGAATAGAAGTCGCAGCTTCGACGCAGTTTCACCCATAAAGCGAGTTATAAGGCTCTCAAAAACCACTGTGAATAACGGTAGCTTCAGCTCCCCAGCAAGTGCCGAAGCAGTCATTGTCTTTCCGGCTCCCGGAGGACCGATCAAGAGAATTTTGCGGCGTGGTGTGAGCCCATGTTCAGCAAGACGGTGCCGTTGACGGTGCTCGATGGTTATCCGTTTTAGTCGTTCCGCAAGTGTGTCTGTGAGGACCATGGCGGAAAGCCTCGTGTCAGAATAGCTCACTGACACTAGTTCGCCGAGATCGCCTCGTGGCTGGGCAAGAGGCACCGGGCGCGCCAACTTTTTATTCTTCTGTGTACGCGCCTTTTCAACAACGTCCCTAAGCTCCGTCGCTAACTTGTTATGCCCCTTTCTCGCTTCGCTTGCGGCAACCTGAAGTGCAACGGACAAGAATTGTTCGTTGTCATCGTCTATGTGGCTACGCAAAAGCGCGAGGATCTGCTTTGAGGTGGTCATTTTGTCAACTTGAATGGAATACACCGATTTTCAGGTGCCGGATTTGGTGTTGAGCTTCATCCTAGAGCAACATGTTTCAGCAAGCAAACTTGTTATGCTCAGGTTGAACGCTGGGGCTGCGCCAACTTTTGTCGCTCATGCTGGACGATGAACGAACGTCTGGTTTGGCGAAGCTGCGATGCAGCGCCAGGCTGACATACGAAAGGCAGGTTTGGGCCGTCAGCTTTCGATGTTTATCGATTTAGGGCTAAACAGACGTGGCCCTTTTACGGCAGGCGAAGACATGCGGCCCTTCAAACCTTTCCGCCATCGGTGCGCAAAATTATCTACACGACAAACGCCATTGAAAGCCTGAACCGCGTTATCCGAAAAACCACCAAAACGCGCGGCAGCTTCCCAACCGATGACGCCGCAACCAAGCTGATCTATCTGGCGATCCGCAGCTTCGAGAAGACAGGCAGAGCCGTCAGATATTGGGTTGCTGCCCGCAATCAGTTCGCTATCCTATACCCTGAACGGTTCAATAAATGATCCGGCAAACCTGCATGGGCTAAGCCTCATACACAGAGTTTCGGATACTCCCACACGCTACGCCTGCCATCGTTCAGACCAGCACGAGGTGCATGGCGAAGATCAGCTCACCAAATATTCGCGCTGATTTTGAATTGTTCCACCAAACATCGCCACAGCCAAACATGCAAACGGCCTCGGGTAATCCCCGAGGCCGTTTCTCCATCGTCTCAGCCGAAATGACCTTTTGAGACGTTTAGGTCATGTAGCGTGGCACGCCACAACAACAACTTGTGGGACCCACCTAAAAAACGCCATTGGGGTCACTCTATATACCCGTAAGTCATTGAAATAAATCACTGTAAGAAATCCCCTTCGCACCGGCGGCGGCCAGTTTGTCCTTTTGGCACAGGATTAATATCCATCGATTTTCCAAGAAAAATGCCGCCTTTCGGCGGCATCCAATTCAAAGTCGTCGGCGTCAGGATCAAACCTTGGGCAGGTCTGCCTTCTCATAGATGGCAGCACCGAACTCCCTTGGGTCCCAGATCGGCTTGACCCCGCGTTCACGAAGCAACTTCTCGATGGCGAGCGGTCTCGCCCCCATGACCAGAGGCAGCCTCTTCTTGGTCACGTATTTCTGCCGGAAGTTCTCAAGCGCCGCGGGCGAAACCCAGACGTCCTCGCCGTAAGGCTCGGATGCGATCAGCGGTGCCGCTTCGGGATGGCAGAACACGCGACGGCCTCGGGAGGGATCGAACCCGAGAATGATGAGCGCCAACTCCCCGCTCATCCCGGGACGGGGAAGCGCAAGCTTCGACTTGATCTCCTGAGGATCCACGAGAACGGCCGCCAGGCCAGCGGCACCGGCCAAACGGCATGCACGTAGCAAGCGCCCCTGCAGCAACATCGATAGAATGACGGACATCTTCACCCTCCCCTTCTCTGCAGCCTTGGCGAGCGTCACCATGGTCGTCGGCTTCTCCGCGACTTCGGGAAGGCGCACATGCATCTGCTCCAGGAAGGCCGCCATCTCCAGCCCATCGACTGCCTTGCTCACTTTACTGGAAGCCGCTTCAACCTCCGTCAGTCGCGTCAGCGCACCGATTTCAAGAAGGGCAGCGACCATGGGCCGGGACGCCCCCAGCAACTCCGGCAGGCGACTGACTGGCACAGCATGCTTCATTATTCGAATGGACGCGCGCGCTTCGTCGTAGCGCAGAAAGATATGACCGCACGGGGCCTCTCGGTCAGAGGCGGAAATGATCCCCTGGTCGGCAAGGAGGTTCCGGAGCGTCATCGGATGTACGAGTTCTGCGGCCGCGATCTTCGCCACACTGCTGACACGGGGGGCCTCAACAGGGCTTCCCAAGAGGATCTGCCCTTTTGTCAGGGGCACCGTGTCGAGGATGTGCTGGCGCAGAAGGGGGCGGATGGGCCCGGGATCCTTGGTCAGCCGCGATGCGGACATCCAAGCGTAGAGCATGCCATAAGCTGTCTTGGGATGCATGGAACCGGGATTGGTCTGGGAACGCTTCAACAGATCCATAAAGGTGGTACGGATCGCCGCCTCCCCCTCGCTCATCACCGGCCACCCCGCGCGGCCGGCTTCATCCCACATGCTCTCGGTCATGTTGGAGGCCTTCTGCCCAGCTCCGAACGCGATGACCGCGCCCAGCATTTCGGTGGCACGGACGCCCTGCTCGATCCCCTGGCCATCAAGCCATGCGGGGCCGGAAGCGCCCGCCAGCCTCGCGACGACATAGTCCTGCAGCGGCGAAGGCTGCAGCGAGGCGTTAGGTCCGACCGCCAGCGCATCTTTCTCCCAAGGCAACGCCTGAAGTTCATGCGCACCGTCGTCCCATTTCCCGCCGCGGTGGCTGAGCAACGGGATCTGATGCACGGGACACACCCTGACCACGGACAGTGACCAGATCAAACGGTGCCGCCACTTGGTGGCGGGACGCGCAGCATCCGCGGCATCCTCGGCCAGGCAGGAGGGGCAGAGGCGGGTGACGGGCCCAGTCAGGAACTCCGCAGCGAAGCACTCACCGCGGAGGGCATATTGCCGATCACCGAGCGCTGTCACAGCGTTATGCGCGACTGGTGCGCGCTCCTGCCCGGAGATCGAACACAGCCGCGCAAGCGCACACTCTTCGCCACGCTTCAAGGACCAGAGGTCGATGCCAAGGTCGTTCAAAAACGGCACAAGGCGCCCACCCGAGTGAAAGGCCGCGCTACGCGCGGCCCAGGAGAGCGGAGTTTCATCCGGATGGAACGGCAAGCGGGGGAAAAGCATCGCCATGAGTCAGCCCCTCCGCCGCGTCGAGACACGCGGTGCCACCTCGAAGGCCTGATCGAGGCGCAGAAGCCGATACTGCTCGGCATAGAACACGTTCTGATCGGCAGGACACCCTTCATGCATGGCCCAGGCACGGGCGAAGTGATCGATCGTCAGATCGCTGGCCTCCGCGTAGAGGGCCACCTCGATCGCGCGCACGATCAGTTCGATCGCCCTGCCGAACCGATAGCGCGCCCCATGGAAGACCCGCCCGACAAGGTCGGCCTCGACCGGCGCACCGAGGCCTGCTCGTTGGCAGTAGTCGCCCACGATCTGCTGGAACAGGTCACCGTGCAATTCGGGAACCAACGCCGCAAAAGCGACCGTCGAGAAGCGCCGCTGAACCTGTGGGTCCGTCCGGATAACCTGCGCAAGCTCCTCGGTGCCGGAGAGGACAACGATCACGGCATCATCCCCCTGCATCAGGGATTTCAACGCGCGCAGAATGAGGTTTCTGTCCGCGCAAAACAGGTCGTGGGCCTCGTCGATCCACAGGACAACAGTACCCGTCACGCGCATGCGCTCGCGAAGGATCTGGACAAGCGACCAGACCTGCCGGGTCGGCGACACAGTTCCGTAGCCACTCTTCTCGAGCATCTCCAGCACCATGCTCTTGAGGGTTGCCGGGCTCGGTACGGAGCATTCCAGGAACCTCGGGCGGCCGTACTCCCCCTCTGCCAGGACAGGAAACTTCATCAGGGCGCGATGAACGAGGTGGGACTTGCCGCTGCCGGCGCCGCCCACGACCATGATACCGCGCGTTTCATTGGTCCGGGTGAAGCGGATCGGCTCGGGGGAGAGTTCCCCCTCGTCGTCCCGCTTCAGGAGGCGCGCGAGTTGGCCCGTCAGCTCGGTATCCATATCGGAGCCAACGTGGAGGCTCCGAAGATGTTCGAGCGCACGTGCGGTTTGAGCGTGATGCGACATGATCAGTCCTCTTCGATGTTCAGGGTCGTCTGGGTCTTGGGCGCGCTGCCGGCACCTTTCGCCGCGTTGCGCTGCGCCGGAGGCGCGGCATCGGCGGGTTCGACGTGATCGCGAATGGCACGGCCCAGCTCGTTGTCGTTCTGCGGGCTGGAGGCGCGCTCGTGGAATTCCACACCCGCGAGCACTTTCCTTTCCGCACGTTCGATGGCGTCGCCAGACCAGTCCTCCAGGTTCAGGCTCGCCGCAGCCATGGCTGCCTCGTTGCGCTCTTCGATCGCCTTGATGGCCTGACGGACCGCCGGCAGATCCAGCCGGTTCGACTTCGGGTTGCCGGCACGAACCGTGCGGGTTGCCGTCAGCCAGGTTTGTGCGGAGACCCCTTCGAGGCTGGCGTCAACAGACGGCACCTCATGCCACCGATCTCCCAGCTGAACCGAAACGGCTCCGATATCCTTGGGATGCCAGCGGACATTGACGGTGCAGCTGTCCTCACGACGGAGCCACGTCGCCAGTTTCTCGGAGTGATAGCGGACCTTGAGGATGGTGATCCCGGTCTTGTCCAGCGTAGCAGTCTTGTGCTGACCGAAGACGGTGCGCGCAGTGTGCATGTCCGGCGGCGGCATCACACCCCATTGCGTGCTCAGACGACGCCAGCAGACGATGGGCGTCTCTCCGTCCAGCCCACGGTGAGGCGTGTTGTGGTAGATGTCGACGACCCAGCGAACCAGCGCAAAGGTCAGATCATCTACGGTCAGCGCCGCGCGTTTGGTGGGGTCAGAGTCGCCTTTTTCCAGAATGTTGGAGAAGGTACGGCCAGACAGGCGCGGCATCAGGTCCAGGACGAAGGTCTTGAACACACGTTCGATGGTCCCGCGCACTTCCGGAACGCCGTTGATGGCGATTTCCGTAGCGATCGCCAGATCAGCACATGCGAACCGAAAGCGTTCGGACTTGAACGCGAGACCACCGTCGGTGACGATCAATTCGGGCCGACCATGCATGTCCCAGGCGGTGAGCGCGCCGACGGCGTCCGCCCACTTGCCCTTGTTCGTCATGATCATCTGCACCGCCTGGTTCGCGGCCTCACCCCCGGGTTGCCGGCTCAGCACCATCGAGAGAATGCAGCGCGTGGTGCAGCAGATCGCTGCGGTGATCCACCAGCGCGCCTTATCCTTGTTGAGGCCCATGGCGGCCCTCTCAGCGTCGGTCAGGAGACCGAACATGCCGGAGTCATTCATGAGTGCGATCAGGTCGACTTGCCATTCGTCGATTTCCACCCGCTGAAGCGGGCGCGTAAGATCCAGGCCGCTGAGCACCGGGCGGTACTTCTTCCGCGCTGCGGCCTCGCCTTCCCGGGCCAAGGTCACTTGGAAGGGATCGAGTTCGCGCACGGCGCGGCGGACCGTCTCACGGCTAGGTGTCGTCAGAATGCCCTGACAGTTGTTCGTGCGTTCGGCATTCCGCTTGGCAAAGGCCAGCTGAACACCCTCATGGATCATCTTGATCGTCGGCTTCTCGGGCGACAGATACTTGCGCACCTCGGTCATGAGCAGGCGGATTTCTTCAGGGCCCATCACCCGGGTACGATTGCCGCGACGATGCATGGCATCGGCCAACCCGACCAGCCCCAGCTCTTCTTTTGCCTCCAGCCAACGGCGCAAGGTACGAGGCGAGGGCGCTTCGTCGAAATTGCCCGAAATATCGAGCTTTCTATCGCCAACACGGGTATGCTTTCCCGCGTATGCCAATGCCTTACCCTTGATCAGCGCCATGTTGGCGTCGAGGCTCTCATCCGTCATCTTGATAAGGCCATCGCGGCGCAGCTCGAGGATCGCCTCGCAGTAAGCGTCCTTCTTGGAAAGGCGCACCCGGGTCTTGAACGGCAGGTCGTCGATGAAGCTAGCGGATTGGACCAGGCGCTTACGGGCCGAAGCGGGATCGTAGTAGCCCAGCTCGACCCGGATGCGGCCTTGCGCACCCAAACGGCTCAGCTGCTCGTGCGAATAGCTATGCGCGAGCGCCTCACTGTCATCGGCACCGAAGACGTACCCCTCCTCGGAGTGGTAAATGACCCTGCAGGCCATCCCGCTGATATGCACCCGGTCGAGCTTCCCGAAGGCGTAGCGTACGTTGTCGATATTGAAGTTGAGTTCCATTTTCTTTCCTTTGATGTCGTCCGGTCGTTCTGGAATTTGAGCGCGCGGAGAGAACCCACTGCCGATGTGCAGTCGGGCCGCCGCAGCGGTTGAAGGGGGATGATTGGTAGAGGGACTGAGACAGAGCTGCGGTTAGTGCAGCGCCATCACCCTGATGACCTGGGAGGTTTCGCTGATCTTCTCCTGGCGCAGGAGTTGGAGGTGCCCCGATCCGATGTGGCGAACCACGGCCCGCAAGCCGGTTCCCTCCATCCCGATCCTGTCGCGCAGGGCCCCGATCGTCTCGACGCCGCGCATCATATCGATCACCTCGGCAGCTGCCTGATCTGCGTCAGGCTCCGCGATGCGTACCGAGTGAAGATGCGTGGCGTTGTGAAGGGCGACGGGGCACACATCACGCTCGGTGAAGAGGCGAAAGTCATCGAACACACCCTGAGAGAGCGACTGGTGCTTGATCCTGGCCAGCTCGTCCTCATATACGGCGCTGACACGATGGATCGGACGCACCGCGTAGCCGATACGACGGCCGTCCCGCAGCCGGCAGACCAGGTCGACATAGTGGGTGTAGTACTCGCCATCGGCGTCATACCAGTCAAAGGCCTGCTGCTCGACGAGATCGACCGTGGTCGGCGCATAGCGGAGGATGAGCGCGACCTTCTTCTCAAGGTTGCTTTCCAGACCGACGCCGCGCCCGTGGCCTTCGCCAAAAGTGATATGTCCCGTGAAATGGGACTTCGATGCGACTTGAGTGCTGCGGTTACCAGCGCTCACCACGGGCAAGCGAATGCCGCCCGGCAGAAAGGGATAAGACATGATTTCTCCCGCCCCGAGAAATTGACAGTCTCGGGCTATGACGATCTTGGAAATGCGCGGAGAGCCGTCCTTGTCCTGGCGACAGCATCATGCTAATCGGCAGGTGCAACACAGGGATCGGGCTTTCGCACGGTTCATTCGGGCGCCAAGCGCCTATATCTGGTTTTGGGTGTTTGAGCCTCTTTGGACAGTTTCTTCCGATGAGCGCCTGTAACCTGAGTGGAACTGAAAGATCAGAACCGGGTCAGGAGATCAGCCGCATATTCGGGAATTGCCCATAAGAGACACAGGACCCACCTGTCCAGCCCGTCGGGAGAGCGGGGTTTCGGCGGCCGAATTTTCGCAAATTCCGGCCTCAAGATCGGAAAGGCGCTCGCCTCCGATTTTCAGGTCATCCAGCAGATTTTGCGAAAAGATGACCGGAAGTTCTTCAGCACTGCCCGAAACGCGGGCGCTGTGAGCTTCAGAAAATTTTTGAATGGCCATTTTCATCGGGATAACTCTGTGGATAGTTGAGAACGCACGCCAATTCGGCGGCGCACATCATGAAATCACTCCGATTTCGCGAATCGAATTCGGCAAATCATTCGGCTTTCCGGGCCAGGAAGGCGCCGGGATTCGGTCAGGACGCACCGCTTCGGGCGAGCTGCGACAGCCGCCGGAAGAGCTTGTCAGACAGGATCGTCCGCCGCTCCCACTCCGGTGTTCTCAGCTCCCTGGCAGCATCCCCAAACCAGAGCTTCAGACTGCCCTTGTCGGACCGGTGCGAGAACACGGCATGCGGCCCGTTTGAACTGACCTCAACAGAGACCGGGGTAGAGTTGAACCCTTCGTCGGCATCCTCGAACCCCTCCTCGAGCCAGTGGCCGCAGAATGCGCCAAAGGTGCGATGCAGCTGCAGGCCAGCGACAGGCAACCGGTTCAGGGCATCAAGCAACTTGCTCTCCCCTCCCGCATCGCAGTTGGCTTCCCATTGGATATGGCCGTCAAGAAACAGGTTCCCGCGCACAAGCCGAAGCTGCGAGAGTTCCCGCACGGCCTCAGGCGCATCCTTGGTCTCCAGCCCCATGACAAGGGCCAGGGTGAGATGAAAGATATCCTCCCCCGTCATGTCCGCCGCCGCCCGGCCACGGCCGCCAGGCGTTCGCAGTCCGGCCCGCGCCATGGCACGCGTCATCGCGTCGACCTTGTTGGGGTTCAGGTCGAACCGCTGGGCAAGCGCCCGCACCATTTCCCCTTTCGTCGCCATAAAAGCTGTCCTCGTGAAGTGTCGTTGGGAGCGTTATGCCAGTCAACGCATTATGCGTCAAGTTATTGGAAAAAGTTTTTCCGAATAATTTGCCTATGAACTATTCCGCCAAGAATTTTACGCCTTACAGCCGGAGCGGCGCACCACAGCACTCACACACCGGTCGCTTCGCCTTCAGCTCCTACAGCCGGTGCAGCGGCGCGCTCTCTACAAAGCGCTTGAACCTTTCAGGATCGACATGGGCTCGCTGCACAGATTCTTGGTAAATCAGCCTGAAATGGACGGACCCTGCGATGCTGATAACTATACCAGCTATGCAGATCAACGGACCGATCATACGCTTCCCTTTCTTGCAGGTGCCCTTGCCATTCGATGGCAGTCGAACGCTCTCACAGGCTTCATCCAGATCAATGGCCGGTCAAGCCCATCGACACTCGTGCTGAACAAGTGCCCCGAGCGCACAAGTTACCGCCAGCTAGCCGGCGCTCTTCGCGAGCGCTTCCTTGACGCTTCGGTAGAGTGAAGATCTGAACGCCTCGTCTTGGCTATGAAGTTTGTACAACTCCAGTTCCTCTTTCCGACGCTTCAACATGATTTCCTTCATGATTTTTTCAAATGCCAAATCGCGGCTGTAGGGGTCAGTGTTTCCATCGAACTTTTCCTCGAAATCCGGATGGGCCTGCACACTTTCGACGATGTTCAGGAACTTGATCCGCTGCTCTTCCGGTGTAGCGCCCCAGCCTTGAAACCAACGCTCATTGAAGCTGCGGATGATCTCCTCCAACGGATCTTCCTGAACCTCTCCTTCGCGGTAGCCACGAGGATTGGGGTTCTGCGGGTCCAGCTCTGCTTCCGAAGCATCAAGGCCGATGGCATGGTTCAGCTTGGTACGCTCGAGCCCATATGAGGAAAGATCAACGGCCTCTAGCAGATCATCCAAGGCATCTTGGTTCGGGTCCTGGATGTTCAGCTTCGGTACCAGGAACTTAAGGAACCAGAACAGCTTCTCCCATGCCAGAACCTCGAAGGGCATAATCGCAGCCATCTGGCCATAGATCTTCACGAACTGCTTGGCCTTGATCTTGAAGTCGATCTTCTCGGGGTCTTCCAACTCCAAGCCGGCGTCGAAACGCTCAGCGGCGACATCAATCAGCGGGCTCAGCTTCGCGCCATCCTCGCCATCGAAGAACCGCTTGCAGAACTCCTCGACCTCGGACCATTCATAGACACCCACATCGTCCAGAGTTGCCTTCAGCTCATGCAGCACGTTGACATCCGTCGCCTCCGACAGGGTCGTCACCGTAAAGAAGGGATCAAAAGCAGCTTTGATGTCCTCGGTCGAGTTGAAGAAATCGAGCACGAATAGGTCTTCGGTCCGCTTGCCCAGCTTCGGCGAAGACCGGTTCAGCCGCGACAGGGCCTGAACCGCCAACACCGACTGCAGCTTCTTATCGACATACATCGCGCAGAGCTTCGGCTGGTCGAAGCCGGTCAGGTACTTGTTCGCGACAACCAACAGCCGGTACTCGTCCTTGTCGAACTCGCTGCGGGTCTTGTCCTCTGCGACGCCGTTCATCTCGGCCTCGGTGAACTTGACCCCGTCGACCTCCTTCTCGCCAGAAAAGGCGATCAGCGCCTTGAACGGGTTGCCGCGCTTGGCAAGCTCCGCTTGGACCGCCTTGTAGTACCGGATCGCCATCTCGATGTTCTGCGTGACGATCATACCCTTGCCCTTGCCCCGCAGCTTCTTCGGGTTGACCACGTTGTCGATGAAGTCATCGACCATGATCTCGGCCTTGGTGTTGATCGTCTGCTGGCTCCGCTCGACATAGGCGCGCAGCTTCTTCTGCGCCTTGGCAGTGTCGAACAGGGGATTGTCTTCGATGGACTTCTGGATCTCGTAATAGCCCTTGTAGGTCGTGTAATTCGCCAGCACGTCGAGGATGAAACCCTCCTCGATCGCCTGCTTCATGCTGTACAAATGGAAGGGCCGGAAGCGTCCGTCAGGCTGCTTCTCGCCGAACTTCTCCAGGGTGATCGGCTTCGGCGTCGCAGTGAAGGCGAAGTAGGAGGCGTTGCCCCGCATCTTGCGCGCTTCCATGGCGGCGAGGATCTTGTCCTGCGGATCCTCCTCGTCCGGATCAGCACCCATCGCCTGGTTCATCTTGTCGCTGGCGATGCCGCTCTGGCCGCTATGCGCCTCGTCGATGATCACCGCGAACCGTTTGTCGCTCAGGTCGGCGATGCCGTCGATGATGAAGGGGAACTTCTGGATCGTCGTGATGATGATCTTCTTGCCGTTCTCCAACGCGGCCTTCAGGTCCGAGGACTTCAGCGCCGGGGCCACGATGTTCTTGACCTCGGAGAAGTCCTTGATGTTGTCGCGCAGCTGCTTGTCCAGCAGGCGGCGGTCAGTCACGACGATCACGCTGTCGAAAAGCGGGGCGTCCAGCGCCTTCGCTCCCGGCAGGCCCAGCTTCGCCGGATAGGTCTCGATCAGCTGGTAGGCGGCCCAGGTGATGCTGTTGGACTTGCCCGAACCGGCGGAGTGTTGGATCAGGTAGCTGTGCCCCACACCAATCTCTGCCGCATGGGACAAAAGCTTCCGGACCACGTTCAACTGGTGATAGCGCGGGAAGATCAGCGTCTTCTTTGCCAGCGGGTCGGTGGCCTTCCCCTCCAGCAACACGAAATGCTGGATGATCCCGGCAAGGCTCTCCGGTTGCAGCACCTCTTCCCACAGATAGGCGGTCTTGTGGCCATTCGGATTGGGCGGATTGCCCGCGCCCTCGTTGTGGCCTTTGTTGAACGACAGGAAGAAGGTCGAGGCGCCCGCCAGCTTCGTCGCCATCCACACCTCGTCGGTGTCGGCGGTCATGTGGACCAGCACGCGGCCAAAGCGCATAAGGGTCTGGTTCGTATCGCGCTCGCGATACTGCTTCTGGCCGTGATAGCGGGCGGTCTGGTGGGTCCAGGCGTTCTTCAGCTCCAGCGTCACCAGCGGCAGCCCGTTGAGGAACAGCACCATATCCACCGATTCATTCGGGTTGGCGGTGCTGTGATGGACCTGCCGGGTCACGCTCCAGATATTGGCGGCGAAATTGTCGTGGACCTTTTGCGCCGAGCTTGCCAGGGGCGCGGGATACATCAGGGTGAAATGCGCATTGTCGACGGGCAGGCCCTTTTTCAACACATGCAGCAAGCCCTTGGACTTGATCAGCTTGTCGAGCTGGCCGGTGATCTTGGCCTGCCAGTCGGCGGGGTTGTGGCTCTTGAGCTTGTCGAGGTCCTTGGACTGCGTGGTCTCGAGGAATTCCCAGAACTTCGCGCGGTCGAGCGCGAGGGGCGCGTCGAAATCCGAAGGCCGCCCGATGCGGAACGGGCCGGAGGCCACAGTCCCAGCGGCCAGCTCTTCGGAGCTCGCGCCGCAAAGCCGTCGTTCGATGGCCTGTTCGAGGGCGATTTCCTTGGTGTTGCTGACCGCGACATTCATGGCTTTGCTTTCAAATGAGTCTCCGCCCCGCCCCGATCAGGGGCCGGGCGCTTACACTACCTTGATCTTTCCAGTCACCGCCGCGTTGATCAAGCTCGTCTTGTATTCCCGTAATGCGGAACTCTGGGATTCCTTCAGAGAAATGGCCCGATCAATTGCATCGCATCCGCTCTTGATATGCACAGCTATTTCGGCCTGCTCCTCGTAGGGTGGAACAAAGAGGTCCACGCCTGCGAAGTTCTCGAATGTCAGGTCCTGCCCGTCACGGATGAAGTTGCCGGTGATTTGCAAAGCATGAATGTAACGCAGCGTTTTCAGGAGATAGCCGAAGAAATCTGGGTTCACCTGAGATGATGGGCGCAGGATGACGTAGGACGAGCGGATGCAACCTGTGCTGTACGCTCTCTCAAGTCCACCTTGGAAACTTCTCATGCTGATGACGAAATCATTCAGTTCGACGTGCTTCCGCTTGTCCAAGTTGGTCGAGATCTTGACCACGCGACGGCCAACCAACTCTTCGAATTTTTCCTGCGGGATGACCCCATAGGATTGAGTGGCGGAGAGCTGGATATCATCCTTCCGGGCAAGCTCCTTGCTTTGCGTGAACAAGAACTTGCTCCGGTGAACCTCCCAATGCGCGGGGATCTGGCCGATCCAGTCTATACGGCTGTCCTTCATGGGGGCGTCGGGGTTCAGGCCGCGGGTGACGGCCTCTTGGATCAGGATCTGCCTGCGCTCGGCCAGCAGCCTGATCTGCTCCTCCTTGATCCGCACCGCCTCGTCAATCGTGGCTACCTTTGCGCGCAAGAAGTCGACGATCTTCCTCTGTTGATCCAGGGGTGGGATCGGTATCGAGAATTCATTGAAGTTGTCCGCAGGTAGTCTCCAGCGGCCCAGCAGGGAAACGCCTTGCCCATACCTAAAGAAGATCTTTTGAGAGTAGCCGATCTGAAAGATCAACAACAGATATTCGTCAAGGATATCAGAACTGAAGTTGCGGAAGACTCGATAATCAGGGCTGACGACACCGTCGAATTTCGAGATGTCGACATACCCTGTTAACAGGTCCATGTGGTTCATGGCAAAGTCGCCACGATCCACAATCTGATAGCCTGAGTAGTCCTGTGCAAGTTGTCCTTCACCGCTATCAACGTCTTTGACCTTGATTCCTTGTTGCGTGATGGAAAGTACGCTTGGGCCTTCGCATCCGGCGATCCGCTTCATGATCTTTACGACATACTTGAGCTTGCGTGTCTGCCAAGTCGTCGGGATTTCGCCCAGCCAATCCACTTGGCTGTCAGCGAGTTCGTCATACGTGGGTTGTGCCGCGATGTTCATTCCGCCGGCTCCAGCTTGGTCGCGACCTCGACACCAAGGATGTCGGCGATCAGACCGTCGGCCTTTTCTTCCAGGGCCAGGATGTCCTGCGTCACCTCTTCGAGGCTGCGCAGCGGCTTGTGGCGGTAGAAGTACTTGTTGAAGCTGATCTCGTAGCCGATCTTCACGGAGTCGAGGTTGATCCATGCTTCTTCCACATGCGGCTTCACTTCTGCGCGGAAGTAGCGGTGGATGTCGTCCTTCAGCGGCACGCTTTCCGCATCACGCAGGTCAGAGGTGCTATCAAAGGTCAGATAGCTGCCGTCCGTCTGCCGGTACCAGCCGAAATCGGCCAGATCGCCCGCCGCACAGCCCAGATGGGTGGTGAGTTCCTCGACCTCCGCGCCGGTCAGCTTGTGCTTCTTGTCGATCACCTTATGCGCGGTCTCGTCGTACCAGCTGACGGCGTTCAGGATGGCGTTCTTCTCGGTCACGCCCAGCTTGAACTTGCGCGCCTTGATCACGGCACTCACCGCCTTGCGGAAGGCGTTGAAATCGTCGGTCTCCTCCGTGCCCACATCGCCCATGATCTGGGTCGCGGTGGCCAGCAGGTCACGCAGCTTGACCCAGTACTTGGTGTCGAGCAGCTTGGTCTTTGCCTTGGCGTTCAGGGTGATGCCTGCTTCCTCGCACCACGCGGTGATCGCCTTGGTCTGTTCCTTGAGTAAGCCCGGCTGATAGACCTGATCGCCGTGTTCGCCATAGAGCCATTCCATGGGTTCGCGCAGGGACTTGTCAAAGCGGAGGGGCGCGAGGCGTTCGGCGCTGAAGGCCGCGCGGCGGCGGTCGGGGCGTTCGATGGTGACCTTGTGGTAGCCGAAATCCGCGTTGTCGAAGACCTGCACGGCGATGCCGGTAGGATCGTTGTTGGCGTCCATCCGACGTTCGATGGGGGCGAAGGCGAGGCAGGCGTCGGTGATGGCCTGGATGTGCGCGTCCGAGAACTCGCAGTTCTTGTCGCCGAGGTTCTTGCGCAGCTTGCGGAACAGCAGGTTGGCGTCGATCAGCTGGACCCGCCCGCGCCGTCCCTCGGGTTTGGCGTTGGACAGGAGCCAGATGTAGGTGGTGATGCCGGTGTTGTAGAACAGGTTGTTGGGCAGCTGGATGATGGTGTCCAGCATGTCATTCTCGATGATGAAGCGGCGGATGTTGGATTCCCCGCTGCCCGCATCGCCGGTGAAGAGGCTGGAGCCGTTGTGGACCGACGCGATGCGCGAGCCGAGCGGGCTGGTGCCCATGGGCTTCATCTTGCTGACCATCTCCATGAGGAAGAGCAGCTGCCCGTCCGAGGAGCGCGGCGTGGCGTCCATGGTCTCGACCTTGCCCCAGTAGTCGGCCAGATCGACCTGGAAGCGGGTGTCGATGACGTCCTTGCCGTCCTTGATGTACTTGACCTCGCTGTTCCAGCTTTTGCCGTAGGGCGGGTTGGAGAGCATGAAGTCGAAGCGGTTGGCCGAGAATTCGTCGGTCGAGAGGGTGGAGCCGACGCGGATGTTCTCGGGGTTGTTGCCCTTGATCATCATGTCCGACTTGCAGATCGCGTAGGTCTCGTCGTTGATCTCCTTGCCGTAGAGATAGACGTCGCCGCCCGCTTGGATCGGCCCGTCGGGCTCCTTGATGTAGTTCTGGGCCTCGGTCAGCATGCCGCCTGACCCGCAAGCCGGGTCGTAGATCGTCATGACCGGTGGCAGGCGGTCCTTAATCGGGTCAAAAACGAGGTGCGTCATGAGGTGGATCACCTCGCGCGGGGTGAAGTGTTCCCCGGCTTCCTCGTTGTTCTCTTCGTTGAACTTGCGGATCAGCTCTTCGAAGACGTAGCCCATGCCGAGGTTCGACAGGCCGGGCAGCGTGTTGCCTTCCGGATCCTCGATGTCGTGCGGGGTCAGGTTGATCCACGGGGAGACGAATTTCTCAATGACGTCGAGCAGGACCTGCTTCTCGGCCATGTGGCGCATCTGCTCGAAAAGCTTGAAGCGGCCGATGATTTCTTTGACGTTGTCGGAGAAACCGTCGAGATAGTCCTCGATGTTGGCGAGAAGGATCTGCTGGTTGTTGGTGGCGGAGCCGTGCAGCTTCTTCAGCGTCCACTGGCTGGTGTTGAAGAAGACGTAGCCCGAGGCGTCCTTCAGGGGCTCATCATCCAGCTCCGTCGCGGCCAGGTCCTCCTTCTGGTACCTGACCTCTTCGAGAACGGTGTCCTTGGTCGGTTCCAACAGCGTGTCGAGGCGGCGCAGCACGACCATGGGCAGGATGACATCGCGGTACTTGCCGCGGACATAAACATCACGCAGGCAGTCATCGGCGATGCGCCAGATAAAGGAAACAAGGCTATTGTGGGAAGTCTGGTTCAATGGAAGGCCCCAAAAGGTATTCGCGCGATTATACGCGCTTTGCGCATGAGGATAACGGCAAGCGGGTGGCTCGGCAATGGAGCCAGAGGCGCGACATGTGTTGGTGCGCCTCCAAGGGCCTGACAGCGCTTCTAAACTTCAAAGGCAACCAGCAACCTTTCTGATCACCCGAAGGGCAATCCCTTTATTCCAAGTCGGAGCCCCTGCTTCCTTCATCCCAGCGATCATCATACATGATCCGGGCCGCGCAGGGGCCCTGTGTAATGGCCTGCGAGGGCGGACCAGAACCGTGGCCCGTTACGCCAGAGGTCTATTCATCCCCGAAATACTTTTCGGCTTCACCGACGCCAAGGGTCTCCAGTGCCGAACGATCCATCTCGACGCCCTCCGGCCGCACCAGCACATGCGGGATGAAGGGGCCTCGATAATCCACAACAGGATGGCCCTGATGAGTATGAAGCTCCCCGTTCACTTCTTGTGCCAGCATAATAAGGTCAACGAGATACTGGACGCCATTGAAAAGGGCACTTCGTTCCGCGGCAGGCAGATCGACAATTTTTTTGAGATCGATAACCTGGTTCATCAGGGCAACGAATTCCTGTTCGGTGAAATTTTGGGGAAGTTGTCTTGCGAAGTCTTCAAGTTTCATAAATGCGTCCTCTGTAAAATGGGTGACTATCCGGTACTGCCTCAGTATCCGGCCTACATCATAAGTGTTTGGTAGGCTGGATTTTGCGGATGTTGCAACAGGAAAATCTATCGAAAATTCTTTTATATCGTTGATTAATTTGCGAAAAATTGAGCCCATCCCATTTTCTCAACAAGAGCCCATTTGACCTAAGGGTAAGCAGTAACGATTTAGCGCCAGACACTAACAGGGAGGGCGGCTTCCGGACCTTCGCTGCGGCGACAAGCCGATCGCCCAGCAAAGGTGGAAGCCGACATTCTGAGCGGACCAAGATCAAGGCTTGTCCTGCATCGCCGCTTGACGGAATAGAGCCCGTAGCAGAAGCGCCACCTTTATGTTGCACGCGCACGCAGCGAAATGTTTGCTTCGGCGCAGCAAACATTTATGCCGCATTGCAGCCGTGGATCCTGTCGCTCATCCGCATTATAGGAAATTTCTCAGAAGCATTGGCTGCGTTGCGGAGCTTTCTGACGTTCGCTGCACATGCAGCGTTGTTTGCGGGCGGTGGCGCCGAGCGTGTCAGGGGCGGGATGGACGGCTGAGGCGCATAGGGGCAGTCGTCAAGCGGCAGCAGCGTGTGGCGTCGAAACGCGACGATAGCCGCCTACTCAGCCTTCGGAAGGACCGTGGAACGTGGCGTCTTTAGGCCCGTCTTGAGATCATCAACCGTCTGCCGTCTACGCCACTTCGCTACTGTCTTTGGGTTGATCCCCAGCTCCCGGCACAGCATCGCGAGCGAAGCTTGCGATCGCTGTATTGCTGCTCTTACGGCGTGCGCGGTCGTGGCGCTTCCGTGACAAACTTGTCCCATAAGGCATCTTTACATTTCTGCAAAAGGATCAAACCATT
>NZ_MDHA01000057.1 GCF_001705665.1 Thioclava sp. SK-1
CCTGTTATCGCTACAGCCCGAAGCTGAAGGATGAGAACGAGGTGATCGCCGATCTGCTAACGGGGCTGACAGATGCGCGCAAAACCTGGGGATTTGGCCTGTGCTTCTTACACCTGCGCAACGTCAAAGGTCACCCGTGGAACCACAAACGCGTCTATCGGATCTACTGCGAGTTGGAACTGAACCTGCGGATCAAGCCCTGAAAGCGGCTGAAACGGGAGAAGCCTGATGTCCTGGCGGTGCCAGACGCGCCCAATGTGACCTGGTCGATGGACTTCATGGCGGATCGCCTCGGCGACGGTCGTGGCTTTCGGCTGCTGAATGTGCTGGACGACTTCAACCGAGAAGGGCTGGGGATCGAGGTGGACTTCTCGTTGCCCGCAGAGCGGGTCATTCGCAGCCTGGACCGCATCATCGAGTGGCGCGGTAAGCCCGGCACCATTCGGGTGGATAACGTCCTAGCTCGGGAAAATCTAGCTGCTTAGGTCAGCAGGTCGTGTGGCATCCGGCTGTCCGGATACCCCGATAAGGTTGCCCAGGCGGGCTCCGCCGTCAAGAAATGATCTCATCCATAGCAAACACAGGGTACGCGCGCTGGCGGCCCTCAGCGTCCTTAAGACGAGATCCTAAATCCCAAGCGGAAGGCCCGAACATTATCTACGAGGTCGCGTCATGCGCCTCCACGGCCCTTTGAGAGAAAGCTCCTTCCGCCTGGGCTCGTCCTTTCGAAGAAGGGACGATCGGGTTCGCCGGATTTGATCACGGCGTGAATGGTGCGTGCCATCTTTGCGGCGATAGCGGTGTAGGCCTTACGGCGCAAATCCGGGTTGTGGCGATCTTGCGCGATGTAACGCTCGAATTTGTCACGGAAGCTGTTGGTCTTCTTCAGGACCGCCGTCTGCCTTGCGAGCCACAAAGTCCGGCCCAGGCGAGCATTTCCATATTTTGAGATCTTGCTCCGACCGCGGAACATTCCGGACTGGACGGTGGCCAAATCCATGCCGCAGAACTTAAAGAACTGGCGGTGATGATGGAAGCGCCGCAGGTCGCCTGCCTCGGCCAGAATGGTCAGAGCATTGAT
>NZ_MDHA01000058.1 GCF_001705665.1 Thioclava sp. SK-1
CCCGGATCATGCGTGACAACGGCATTCAGGTTCTGCGCAGCCGTAAATTCAAGCGCACGACCGACAGCGACCACAGCTTCAACATCGCCCCGAACCGTCTGAACCAGGACTTCACGGCGACGGCGCCAAACCAGAAGTGGGCCGGGGACATCACTTACATCTGGACCCGCGAGGGTTGGTCCTATCTATCTGTCATCATTGACCTATATTCGCGTCGTGTGATCGGTTGGGCGATCAGTAACCGCATGAAGCAGGACTTGGCGCTACGTGCCTTGGACATGGCTACAGCTCTGCGTCGGCCACCGCCTGGCTGCATTCACCACACCGATCGCGGCGCGCAATATTGTGCGCACGAGTATCAGAAACGCCTTCGCCGTCACAAACTACTCCCTTCCATGAGTGGCAAAGGAAATTGTTACGACAATTCGGCGGTCGAGAGCTTCTTCAAATCCCTCAAGGCCGAGCTGATCTGGCGAAACACATGGCAAACACGCCGGGATGTCGAGGTCGCGGTGTTCGAATACAGCAACGCTCTCTCATAACCCGCGCAGGCGCCATTCAGCCTTGGATGGCAAATCACCCGTGGCCTTCGAAAAGATCGCCGCCTAAGATGAGCAACACACCGGAACAGAAACGGTGCAGGTCCATGCGCCGATACCACACCGCCATCTGTCATACCCATCCGCCGCAACGGTTGCGCATGGAAAGACGACTGTCCCGCCGCAATACCACGAAACGAGATCTTGCGGGCGCCACGATGTCTGGGTCGGTCCATCTGAAAGAAATGGGCGGGCTACTGTCCGAAGTCGGGCCGATGTCCAGCTGAACCGCTTGAAGCTCTTCGGTGAGCGGATCATGCTCCGAGACCCCGACCGCAAGACCGCCGAAATTCTGATCCGCATCGCCATCATAAGCCACTTCTCGGCCCTCGACAGGGCCAAAATTCAGGCCATCGCCTGAAAGGTAACGGAAAAAGGGATCGTTCGTCCGATCAATGATTTGCGCAAAAGCGCCCTGGAGCGCGCAAAAGGCAAAAACGCGAATACTGGACAGTTGTTTTTTGATCTCATAGTGTCACTCGAAACTGGCAAAATGAGATAATCTCGTGGATTTAAATAGCATCGACTTCCATTCAATGTCCTTGGAAGAGCTGAAGGCACTTCAAACGCGCGTAACGACTGCAATCAATACGTTCGAAGATCGTCAACGTCAGGCCGCATTGGCTGAAATGGCCATTGTTGCTGCGAAACACGGCACTAGCCTTGAACAGCTATTCAAACAAAGCGGTGGGAAGAAAGCTAAATTGCCGAAACCTGCGAAATACAAGCACCCCGAAAACCCAGAGCTGACGTGGTCTGGATTTGGGCGCCGCCCAAGCTGGATTATTGAATTGGTCGAACAAGGCAATGATCTTGAGGATTACGCAGTCTAACACGCGTTGACTGCGACACCCCAACAGGGCCGCTTGGGACATCCCAGGCGGCCTTTATTTTTGATATGTCCTTGGATTATTTTCGATCGGACATACAGCTGCTTTGGCTATTGGCCTGCGCGCAACTGCACAGGTCAAGATTCATCTTCACGATATGAAAAATGCGCCGGAAATTTCCCCGGCGCATCTGTTTTAATCCATAAGCAGATCAATTAGCCATTGCCATTTGCTTTGGCAATTTGAACGTCCAAACCAAACCGCCTTGGTTCAAATAGTTCACTTTCTTGGCCACTTCGCCGCCCCATAATGGAACCGCACCGCCCCAGCCAGAGATAATCGAGACATATTGTTCCCCATCCATTTCCCATGTGACAGGCTGGCCAACAATGCCCGATCCGGTGTTGAACGACCACAGCTCTTCACCCGTTTCGTCATCCAATGCGATGAACTTGCCCTCTGGCGTGCCCATAAACACCAGACCGCCTGCGGTTGTCATCACACCACCCCAAAGCGGCGCTTCGTTCTTATATTCCCATTTCACATCACCACTATTGGGATCAATCGCCTTCAACGAGCCGATGTAATCCTCAAAGATCGGCTTGATTGTGAAACCTGCACCCAAATAGGCCGCGCCTTTTTTATAGGAGATCGGCTCATTCCAGATATCCATGCCCCATTCATTCGACGGAACATAAAATAGCTCTGTCTTCTGGCTATAGGCCATTGGCATCCAGTTCTTACCACCCAAGAAAGACGGAACGGCAAAAACTTGTTGGCCCTTTCCACCTTCGGCAGCAGCGTCTGGTGCACCGGGGCGATTGTCTTCATTGAAAATCGGACGCCCGTTTTCATCAATGCCCGATGCCCAGGTGATTTCTTTCACGAAAGGATGGGCTGAGATAAACCCGCCGGTTTCACGATCCAGAACATAGAAGAAGCCATTGCGATCGGCAGTGGCATAGCGCTTATTTCCGTCTTTATCGACAAAGCCCACGACCTCATTCACGCCGTCAAAATCCCAGCCCTCGCGCGGGGTGGTTTGGAAATGCCATTTGATTTCACCGGTCGCCGGGTCAATCCCAACACGGCTGGCAGCATACAGGTTATCGCCTGTGTTGCCCTCGCTTGGGGTGCCCGCGCCGCGCAGATGGCTGTTCCATGGTGACGGGTTGCCCGCCCCAAAGATCAGCGTATCGGTGTCGGCATCATAAGACCCGCCCAGCCATGTGGCACCGCCGCCGGTTTTCCACATATCGCCCGGCCATGTCGCATTAAGCGTGCCGGTCATTGTGCTTTCTTCACCATTAAGTGTGCCCATATGGCCTTCGATCATCGGGCGTGACCAGATCAGCTCACCTGTTTCGGCATCGCGCGCCGCGACCTCACCAACCACACCAAATTCACCGCCAGAGTTTCCGGTGATCACCATTCCCCGAACAATCAACGGCGCGGCTGTATAGGAATAGCCCTCTTTGTAATTGGCCATTTTCTTGTTCCATACGACATCGCCTGTCTTCGCGTCCAACGCGACCAGACGCGCATCCAGCGTGCCGAAATAGATCTTATCGCCAAAGATGGCCGCGCCGCGGTTGATTACATCACAGCAAGGCAAGATGCCTTCGGGCAGGCGGGCATCATATTGCCATAGCTCATCACCGGTTTTGACATCGATCGCATACAGGCGCGAATATGACCCTGTGATATACATCACACCGTCATGAATGATCGGCTGGCTTTCCTGACCACGTTGTTTTTCGCCCCCAAGGCTAAAGGCCCAGGCAGGCACAAGGTTTTTGACATTGTCTTTGTTCAACGTTGTCAGCGGGCTAAAGCGCTGCAAATCCCGGCCCATACCGTTGGTCAGCACGTCACCCGTGCTGGCCTGATCATTCAGCAGATCTTCTTCCGTTACATCTGCGGCAAGGCTTGGCCCTGCCATCAGGGATATAGCCGCCACTGCGGCCAGCACGAAACGATTCATCATGTCCTCCCAAAAATCGTGGCGCGGTCCCTCCTCTCCCCGGAGGTGCGCCCTGACAAACCGTAGACAGGGGCGCGGCCAGGTTCATATTGTCCTTTGGTCTAGGGTGGGGTTGGACCTGCCAAAACCGTCACGATGCAGGCGCATATTTCCATGCATCCGCATCGGGCGTGACCTCGTCCAAATCGTAATCCGACGCGCGTAGCCGTTGCGCATCGGACACCCCTGCCCGCGCTGCACGATCTACCAGCGCCCGGCCACGCGCCGTGTCTTGCGCCACACCGCGCCCGCGCATCAGGTCCAGACCGAAGTTGAATTGCCCCACCGGATCGCCCAATTGTGCTGCGCGCCGGTCCCAATCGGCGGCGGCGTCGGGATCCTCTGGCGCGCCCAGACCGTTATTGTCCAGCTGGCTCATCCAAGTCATTGCGCCTGTCCATCCCTCTTGTGCACAACGTTGAAACAGCTGACGCGCATCAACGTGACGGCCGGATTTGGTGATAAAATAGCCAGTGGCGCAATTGGTCATCGATGTCTCGCCACGCGCAGTGTCACGCAGCACACGATTGATCGACAGCTCCTCGGGATTAAGATCACCAAATTGGGTGGGGTCGTCTTGCGCCCAAGCAGGGCTGATCACGGTGGCTAGCACCGCTGTAAGGGAAAGATAGGTGCGCATCATGGGCCTCCTGTTGCGACAGATACCTTAGGGTAATCGCGCCCTGACCCACACCGTCATAGACATTGGTCGTATTGTCCCTGCGCCCCCCAATCCGCACGATCCCCATGTCGGTCTGCCGGCATAAGGGAGGACATCCGTGATACGTTCATTTCTTGCCGCATCCTGTCTGGTTGCGGCATCAAGCACGCAGGCCATAGCCGTCGATATTCGCATCGACTGGCTAGAGCATCGCCAGATACCGCCTCCGATCTTATCCAACCTGCAACCCGATCCGTTAACGCTGGGGATCGATGGCGCACGACTGGGACTGGCCGATATTTCCACCACAGGTAAATTCACAGGTCACAGCTACCATATCGTAACGAGTGTTGTGGCCCCCGAAGATGATTTCATCGCAGCCGCACGGCAAGCCGTAAATAACGGTGCACAGCTGTTGATCGTAGATGCGCCGACGGATGATCTGCTGGCACTGGCAGATATGGTCGCCGGGCGCGACGTAGTGATATTCAATGTCAGCGACAGCGATGACGCCTTGCGTGACGCGCAGTGCCGGTCGAATGTCTTGCATACCACACCGTCGCGTCGGATGCGCGCGGATGCGTTGGCGCAGTTTTTGCTGTGGCGGCGTTGGGATGATCTCGTCATGGTGGCAGGCACATCACCCGATGATATCGCATGGGCCGATGCGATGCGCGCAGCTTTACATAAATTCGGTCTGCAAATCGCTGCGGAAAAAATCTGGTCATTTGATGCAAATATGCGCCGCGCAGCAACGGCCGAAGTGCCCCTGTTTACCCAAGCCCTGCCTGATCATGATCTGATGCTGGTTGCGGATGAGGCGGGGGATTTCGCGCGCTACCTGGCCTATAACACGTGGCTAGCCCGCCCGCTTGCCGGATCAGAGGGGCTGCAACCCGTCGCCTGGTCGGATGTGGTGGAACAGCACGGCGCGGCACAGCTGCAAAACCGCTTTCGCGAGGCCACGGGGCGAGCCATGCGCGCCGATGATTTTGGCGCATGGGCCGCAGTGGCCGCATTGGGTGAGGCGGTAACGCGCACAGGTTCCGCAGATCCTGCGGAATTGCGCGCCTATATGCTGTCTGACGCGTTCCGATTGGCCGGGTTTTTGGGCACCCCGCTGTCGTTTCGCGATTGGAACGGCCAACTGCGTCAGCCCATCCCATTGGTGACAGAACGCGCCGTGACCGCCCTCGCCCCGATTGAAGGGTTTCTACATCAATTCAATGAGCTGGACACATTGGGCGCAGACCGCCCGGAAAGCCAGTGCACAAGTTTCAAGGAGCCGACATGATCCGCACGCTTTTGCTTGGCACCTGCCTTTGCCTGCCATACGCCGCACTAGCCGATGAAATCTGGGTCACCAATGAAATGGATGATACGGTCAGCGTGATTGATGCCGGCACGTTAGAGGTCGTCACGACCTATGCGACTGGCGAACGTCCGCGTGGGATTACGTTTTCTCGTGATTTCAGCGTTGTGTATATCTGCGCATCCGACAGTGATGCCGTGCAGGTGATGGACCCGAATACGGGCGAAATTCTGCACGACCTGCCGTCAGGCGAAGACCCGGAGCAATTCGTCATCGCCCCTGATGACCGGCTATTATATATCGCGAATGAAGATGACGCGATCACCACCGTCGTCGATACCCAGACCCGGCGTGTAGTCGCGCAGATTGATGTCGGCGTAGAGCCAGAGGGGATGGGAATTTCCCCCGATGGTTTGCTGCAAGTCACCACCTCTGAAACCACCAATATGGCCCATTGGATTGACACGCAAACACATGAAATTGTTGCGAATTCATTGGTTGATTCACGGCCGCGCCATGCCGAGTTTTCCCCCGATGGCGCTGATCTGTGGGTCAGTTCCGAAATCGGCGGAACTGTGACGGTATTTGATGTGCAAACCAAAGCGGAGAAAGGCAAGATCCGCTTTGCCTTGCCCAATGTGCGGCCAGAAAAGCTACAACCGGTGGGAATGCGATTCTCTCCCGATGAAACCAAAGTTTTTGTCGCTTTAGGTCCGGCCAATCATATCGCCGTTGTGGATGCGCAAACGTTTGAGGTGCTGGACTATATCCTTGTAGGCCGCCGGGTTTGGCATATGGAGCTGTCGCCCGACAACAGCAAGCTGTTTACAACCAATGGTGTGTCGGGCGATGTGACCGTGATTGACATGAACAGTTTGAAACCGATCAAAACAGTCAAAGTCGGCCGGTTCCCTTGGGGCGCAAGCGCACGACCAACAAACCAATAGGAAACAATATGTTGAAGTCCATATGTCAAGTTGCGTCTGTCTTATCTATTGCTGCGTCTGCGGTTTGGGCCGATGGGGATCGCCCCGCTGGATTGCTGTCAGGCAAGAACAAAGAAGACCTGCCCGAGATCATCCTATCCGTTGGGGAGCCGCTGGGCGATCCGTGGGTTTTGCATTCGGGCACCTATTACGAGGTCGAGATCACCTCGGATGGGTCAGGTGAGATCGGATTGGACAGTGACGGGTTCTTCCGTGCCATTTGGATTGATGAGATCGTCATTGAAGGGCTAGAGATCCGCCCTATGGGGGTGCATTCGGTGGAATTTGACCGCCCCGGAACCATGGAAATCGGATTTATTGCTATAAAACCGGGGCGTTATACGCTCAAGATACCAGGAAGCACGAACGACGGTCAGCGGTTGGATATCACCATTGAATGAGCCCGCCTTACAGATCCAAGGCTTAAGCCACCGCTGGCATCGCAAACTGGCATTAGAAGATGTGTCTCTTACATTACCCATGGGGCGTTTCACCGCGCTTCTTGGCCCTAACGGCGCAGGGAAATCCACGCTAATTTCTGTCTTAACCGGGTTGATCCGCCCGGCGCGGGATGTGGTGCGGATCAATGGCGTTGATCTGGGACGCACTCCGCAGGCTGCATTGACGCAGATTGGTGTTGTGTTTCAGCAGCCTACCATGGACTTGGACCGCTCTGTCCATGCCAATCTTGACTACTTCGCAGCGTTGCACGGGATGGACCGGAAGACACGGCGGACACGGATTTCACAGGTGCTGGAACGCCTATCGATGGCAGAGCGCGCGAATGAGCGCCTGCGCGATCTGAATGGTGGACACAGGCGCCGAATGGAGATTGCCCGCGCCCTGATCCATCGGCCCAAGCTGCTGCTGCTGGACGAACCTACAACCGGCCTTGACAGTGGTTCACGCCATGCCATCACCGATCACGTTCATGATCTGTGCGCCGATGGTCTGTCGGTGCTGTGGTGCACCCATTTGACCGATGAAATACGACCCAGCGACCAGATGATTTTGTTACATAAAGGCCGGGTCGTAGTGCATGGTGACGTTGATGCCCTAACCGGCGCAGTGCCGCTTGGGCAGTGGTTTTTGCAAAGGACCGCCGCATGAGACGCGCGATCATCGCCGCAAGCGCCATTGCACAACGCGAAGTCGCCAGATTCTTGAACCAACGCGCACGGTTTTTCGCAGCCCTTGTGCGGCCATTGGTTTGGTTGTTGATCTTTGCAGCCGGCTTTCGCGCCGCATTGGGCCTGTCGATCATCGCGCCGTATCAGACCTATATCACCTATGAAACTTACATCATTCCAGGGCTTTGCGGAATGATCTTATTATTTTCCGGGATGCAGTCCTCGCTGTCTTTGATCCATGATCGTGAAAGCGGCACGATGCGTTTGATGTTAACTGCCCCCTGGCCGCGTTGGTTTACATTGGGTGCAAAATTGATGGCCTCATCATTCGTGGGGTTGTTGCAGGTGGCCGTGTTTCTGGCCATTGCGGCCTGCTTCGGAATTCAGATGAACATTATGGGATATATATATGTAATCCCCGCTCTTTTTCTGTCTGCCCTCATGTTGGGGGCACTGGGATTGGTGCTTTCAGCCAAGGTGCGGCAATTGGAAAATTTTGCAGGCGTTATGAACTTTGTGATTTTTCCAATGTTTTTCTGTTCTTCCGCGCTGTATCCAATCTGGAAAATGAAGGAATCTTCTGCATTTCTTGCCAGGTTGTGTGAGGTAAACCCATTCACCCACTCGGTCGAGCTGATCCGATTTGCGCTGTATCAGCAGATGAACTGGCCGGCGCTTGGCTGGACCACCGCAGCCACTATCGTGTTCTTCGTCATTGCCACGGTTGGATATGAGCCCGCGCGCAGCAAACGGTGATCTGCGACCAATGGACAATGTCCAAACCCATCGCAAAGCGGCGATCACGACCAAGGTCTTATGGCAGATCACACGGCGCAGCGTTAGCTCAGTATAGAACAGGGAAAACGCGTTTGGGAGGATCGTATGGTTTATGTTTCAAGGATGATCGCATTGGCCACTGCGCTTGTAGTGCCCACAATGGTTTGGGCGCATGGGGACGTTGCGCCACAGGCCGTCAACACTGACGCATTGCCTGATGTGGGCGAGGAATGGTTGACCGAAAACCCCTACCGCGCCGAAGCCATCGGTGAAGATGCCTGGCGTGAGGCCGTGCAGATCGGTGACAGCGGGTATAACCAGAACTGTGCGCGGTGCCATGGGCTTGGCGCGGTATCGGGCGGCCTGGCACCCGATCTGCGCTATCTTGAAGCCGAAGAATACGGCGATGAATGGTATGCTGAACGGTTTCAGTTCGGGATGACACAGAACGGCATTACCAAGATGCCAGCCTTTGGCGAGGTTCTGGGCCAAAAGGCCGCTTGGGCAATCCGCACCTATATTGAAACCCGGCCCGATGATGGTGCGCTTGATGACTATATGGCGGATCTGGTGGTGCTGCGCGATACGATGTTGGATGGTTCCGCCGATGCGGCACAGGCCGAAGCCAAACTGACCGAGATTGCGGGCAATATCGAAACCGCGTCTGGTGCGCCCATCGCGGACAGTGCCGTGTCCCGCGCCGCGCGTGTGCTTCAAAAAGACCCGACGCATTTGAAACAGGCAGCCGAGACTTTGACGATCGGCCTGTCGGCGGCGCATTGATGCGCGCGCTATGTTATGCACTGGTTTGGGGCGGGTTGCTGATGCAGCCCGCCTTTGCCGCATGTGAGGGGGTTGCCCCTGAGCAAAAGTTGCAAAATACCTTTGCGCAGGACATTGGCCGCGGGCTGGATAAAATCATCGAAGACGGCTGGATCGAGGTCGCGCTGTATGATGATTTCGCACCATGGTCGTCGATACAGGATGGGCAGGCTGTGGGCGTTGATGTGGATATCGCCCATCTGATCGGTGATACGCTGGGGGTCGACACGCGCATCCGTCTGGTGGCAGCGGGCGAAAACCTGGACGCGGATCTGCGCAATTACATCTGGAAAGGCGCGGTGGTGAATGGGCGTGTGTCTGATGTGATGCTGCATGTGCCCTATGATGTCAGCTATGCTTGCCGATTTGATCAGGTGGTTTTCACTGGGCTATATGCGCAAGAGCATCTGGCAATCGCCTATGATCTTACGCACTATCCCGACGCGGATGAAAAGCCGACGCCGGCCTATTTCCGCTTTGATACGGTCGGGGTTGAAAATGACTCCATTTCCGATTTCTACCTGACCTCTTTTGGGAAGGGCGCGGCCTCTGGCGGTGTGCGCCGCTTTCGCACCACGACCCTTGCCGTGGATGCCATGACCGCACATGAAGTTATGGCCGTCATGGGACCGCGTGCCGAGCTGGAGGCGGCAATGAAGCAGGGACAATCCCTGCATCAACCACCCATGCCCGGTTTGGCCAAATCCAATTGGACCCTGGGCGCGGCGCTGTCATTCCAGCACAGGCCACTATCCTATGCGGTAGAGGATGCACTTTTCCAGGCGGTGCAAGATGGGCGGATCAAAGCCATCTTCGCCCAACATGGGCTTAGCTATGATGCGCCGCAGTAACTGCATGAACTACGGCCTATAACGGGCCGTAGTTGCCATCAAAATCTACCAACGTAACTTCGGAAATATCAAGCAAACGCGCCGCCTTCGCGATTTGGGGCCGTGTCATCAGCACAAAACCCGTTGAGGCTGCATCGGCCAGCGCTGCCGATTTTGCCCGAACAGTTACCGTTGACCATCGCGGTGCCTCACCATGCGGCCCGATGATATGGCTGCCCCCCGCCAGCACCATCGCAGAAGGTGAAGACGAGGCCACAGCCTCCCCTCCACGCAACGACACTGCGGCGACACGGCCGGCCATAGGATCTTCGATGCCCAACCGATAACTGCCACCGATTGCAGCATATTCCCCCATATTCACCAAAACCTGAGCAAGCCCTTCATGTTCCAACAATGCCCGCACCTGATCTGTGGCATAGCCCTGAACGACACCGTTCAATGTCAACGCCTGCCCCGGTTGCAATCGAATATCGTGCATCATTACAACATGTTGAAAGCCGACACTTTGGCGTGCCTTTATGCCAGGGCGACCACGCGACAGGCTCATCCAGACCGGCTGCACAGTAGGATCAAACCGGCCATCAGTCGCCCAATAGACCTCAAGACACAGCGCTAGAACCTCACGCAATCGGTCAGAGCCCGGCCCGACACCATGCGCATTTAAACGTGTCAGCTCGGATGGACGATACAGTGAAAAACATTGTTCTATTTCAGACAATTCAGTGCGTAATCGGCCCATGATCTGTTCTGACGCGCGCCCACCATCAACGGAAAGCGATACTTCTGCGCCAAAGGCCCGGCCAGACCATTCATAAGCCTGCGCCCGATGTCCAACGAAGCTGGCGGCCGCAGCCACCTGTAAGAAACGCCTGCGTTTCATTGTTCAACCAAAGCCTCCCCTCCTTGGTTTGTCATCTTTTCAAGCCGCTTACGCGCGATAATTAAGGGAACACATTTACTGTCACTGTCATGGATCGTCACACAGTCGAGGCATTGAAAACATTCGCTATAGCGGATCTTGCCAGAGTTTTCGATCGCGTCATAGTGACATTTCACGCGACACAGCTGACATGGGCTGCCGCATTCCGCGCGGCGCGGGATCCAACGGCGAAACCGCAGAAATCCGCCTACACGCATTGCCGCACCCAAAGGACATAGCGATCTGCAAAACCCTTTAAACCAGACCATCGATACCATTATCCAGGCTCCGGCCCAGATTGCATAGGGCCACGGGCGGGCGAAATGCATCGTAATGGCAGTTTTGAATGGTTCTACCTCGACCACCATTTCAGTGTGTGTGGGCCAAAACACGGTCGTTAGCACCAAACCAACAAGCGCAATCGGCCCGGTCCACAACATTGCACGCGCAACAGACCGCGGCGGCCGGATCTGAGGAAGATGCAATAACCTACCGATATGATGCGAAAATTCTTGTAGCGCACCAAAGGGGCATAACCAGCCGCAAAAAAATCCACGCCCCCATAACACAAAGCCGACAAATGTTGCTGCCCAAATCAACAATGAGAACGGATCATACAGCAGCACTGACAGGCTCCCGCCACCAATCGCAGCATTGACCACCGCAAGCGGCGTGACGACGGACAGCTGGCCCTGCCCCCAAAAGCCGATAAAACCGGTCATAATGGCTAGAAGCCCAAACCGGACATAGGGAAACAGTCGCAGCGCCGCCAATCGGCTTTGTTGCGCCAAGCAAAGGAACAGCACGGCCAAGAACCCGATCAATAGCCATAAATCCATCTGACGATTATGTACTGCCTCCATAAAAGGAGACAACTTTTCAACACCTTGCGGGAAAATGTAAAACCTCTCAGGCATGATGATCTGGGTGGAAAAATCAACCTCATGTGTTTCAGGCTGGAACATGCCGTGGCTGCGCTGCGCATGCGCAGTCATGGTCCATTCCCGTGTAGGATCAAAGCCAAGCCGGCGGTCCAAACGCACCACCATATGTGTTGCATCATGCAATTTAGCAGGCAAATTCTCTTTCAAGTTCGGTAAGATATCGGCGTCTCTTAATGCCAGCGGCAAAGCATCTTGCTGTGCCGAAATCCGATCAGGCGTCGTGTTACGCACAAACTCATCAGAAACTAGGCCATGGTGCCCTGCCTCAATCAACAATATCAGTTCATCATCAGGCGCGCGTTGGCGCACAGCGGCAACCTCTGCCAAGGTTTCCGCGGCCAGAACCGCATTGGCAACTGCGGGCGGACCCATGTCTATGACATACAGATCCAAGAACAAGTCATTGGGATCAAAAGAATAATCACCATCATCTGCCCACAAGGTTCCAGCAAATTCTTGATCAACCTCGCCAAAGCTGGCCGTAATCCGCCCGACCAACCCTTGAGCAATCAGATCATCCCATGACAACGGCTCGTTGTAGGAAAGTTTTGGCTGGGGCGGTGGTCCGGCACTGACACCCTGCATTTTTTCGCGCGCGACTTGCAACGTGGCCGCAAGAATGGATTCATGGGCAATCCGAACCGAGGCCGTAGCCTTTGTAACCCCGTCCAAGAACACCAGATCCGAGCCGCTGCTGCTGGCACCGTAAGGAGTGCCGATCACCAGCTGTTCGGAGATTGAATGCCCCTGATATTGCGATAAAAAATCACGCAGAGGAGCCTCACCGAGACCGGATACAAAGATCGGCTCATTATGCGACACAAGTTGTGTGTTGATAAACCGCCCATCCAAATCCAGCATAACCAAGATATCGATCGGCTTACCTGAAAACCCAGGAAGCGGCGCCAAGGGGCCAGTTTGAAAGACAAACCCTGCCTCGCCGCCGCCGGAGTTCAGCAAGGACCATACCCCGTCTGGTGAAATTTGCTCCCCTAAAGCATAGGGCGCCGTGATGCGTTCTTGCAGCGCATCATGCGTCAGCGGGGCTGCAAACAGCCGCGTCGCGAAAAGCAAAAAAAGGCAAATAAGCTGTTTCATCGGGCAAGCGTATCGTGCCCGATGAAACGCGCTATTGCACCAAGGTCTTAGGTGATCACATCAGGTTTGGCGCGCCCTGTTGTGGCTGTAATCCCGACAATTTCTTCTGTGGCCGCGATGATCGGACCCAATGCCTCTTGCGGGTCTTCGGTCAGGCCATCGGGGCCGGGCACATAGCGTTCCAGATAGACGCGCAGCGTTGCGCCCTCGGTGCCAGTCCCCGACAAACGCAGCACAACTCGCGATCCGCCGGAAAACAAAATTCTGAAGCCCTGACCTGAAGAAACGGATCCATCCACAGGATCTGTATAAGAAAATTCATCTGCGTTTGAGACGATCAAGCCGCAGACCTCACGGCCAGGCAGTTCTTTCAATCGGTCGCGCAAATCGGCCAGCATACCTTCTGCCTGTTCCGTCGGCAGCGCCTCATAATCATGGCGCGAGTAATAATTGCGGCCAAAACGCGCAAAATGATCTGCAAGGATTTCGCTGACCGTTTGCCCACGTTTCGCGATGATATTCAGCCACATCAAAACGGCCCAAAGCCCGTCCTTTTCACGCACATGATCGGAGCCTGTGCCAAAGCTTTCCTCGCCACATAACGAGACACGTCCAGCATCCATTAAATTGCCAAAGAATTTCCACCCTGTAGGCGTTTCAAAGCAATCCACCCCCAGTGCCTCGGCCACGCGGTCCACCGCAGCCGATGTCGGCATCGACCGTGCAACGCCTTTCAGCCCCTGCGCATAAGCAGGCACCAATTGTGCATTGGCCGCGATGACCGCAAGGCTGTCGGATGGGGACACATAGGTGCCTGCCCCCAAGATCATATTCCGATCGCCATCCCCATCGGAAGCTGCACCAAAAGCAGGTGCATTCGTGCCCATCAGCTCATCCATCAGCTCATGCGCCCATGTTGGATTGGGATCGGGATGCATACCGCCAAAATCAGGCAATGGCACTGCATGGGTCACAGTGCCCTTATCCGCCCCCAAGCGATTTTCAAAAATTTCAACGGCATAGGGACCGGTGATGGCGCACATAGAATCCATCCGCATCTTGAAACCATTTGCAAACATGGCCTTCAACGCGTCGAAATCAAAAATGCCTTCCATCATATCGGCATAGGCTGAAACCGGGTCGATGACTTCAACCGTCATGCCGCCCAGATCGACCTCACCCAATTCATCCAGATTAACATCATCGACATCCATCTTTTTGTATTCACTGATGGTTTCGGTGATTTCATAGATCTTTGATGTGATGGATTCTGGTGCGGGCCCACCATTTTCAGCATTGTATTTAACGCCGAAGTCTTCCTCAATTCCGCCCGGGTTATGAGAGGCGGACAAGATGATGCCACCATCGGTTTTACGAACCCGGATCAGGTTGGACGCAGCCGGCGTTGACAGCCATGCGTTCCGGCCAACAATCACCCGCGCGGCCCCGTTGGCGGCGGCCATTTTCAAAATCGTCTGTGACGCTTCCTGGCCAAAAAAACGGCCATCGCCGCCAAGAACCAGTGTTTTACCACCCACGCCGCCAACGGCGTCAAATGTGGCTTGAATGAAATTTTCAAGGAAATGTTCCTGCATGAAGACCTTTGTCTTCTTGCGCAGCCCCGATGTTCCGGGCTTTTGTCCCGCGAACGGTGCGGTCTGATGAACGGTCATAGTCACTCCTGCTGGACTGTGGGTCGTGTAAAGAGTTGAACGGATTGCGCCGAGACGCAAGTCATTGACGAAAAATGATCTTCTTCTGGCTTCATTGGAAGGGCGGAATCCAGCGCATGGATCCAAAACCCTTTGGGCAATTGCACCTCTATCGTATCGCCTGCGTTGAAAATGGCAAAGAAAGCTTCATGGCCGGCAAGCCCGCTTGTGCCTTCTGCTGCACCGCGAATTTCAGCGCATAGGCAAAGCGCGCCGTGATCATTCCAATCTTGCGCGCTTAGCTCTGCACCACTTGGACCGCGCCAGATCAGATCACGCTGACCATCCTGCCAACGTGTTTTCGCATGTAAAAACAAGGCTTGACGCAACACAGGATGGGCGTTGCGCAGCGCGATCAGCCGGGCGACAAAGTCGATCATGGTCTGATCTGCCTCAGGCCAATTCAGCCAGCCAATGTCGTTATCCTGACAATAGGCATTGTTATTTCCACCTTGAGAATTTCCAAATTCATCGCCGCCCAAAATCATCGGCACACCTTGGCTTAACAACAGGCTGCTCATTAAGGCCCGCTTGCGTGCGCCACGCTCTTCGTCGGTTCTCAGGGCTTGCGAATAGTTTGCATTATGGCCATCCCGGTTGGATTCTCCATTCGCCTCATTCCGTTTTTCATTATATGAAACAAGGTCATGCAGGGTAAAACCGTCATGTGCTGTTAGGAAATTCAGCGATGACGTCGAGGGCCGGCCGGAATGATCAAACGTATCAGCAGAGCCAGCCAAGCAACGCGCCAGTTCAGGCCGCTGTCCGTGATCCTTCCGCCAAAATCTACGCATTGAATCGCGATATCGATCATTCCATTCCCGGAATGGATGCGGAAAACCGCCCAAAAAATACCCCCCCGGACCGATGTCCCAGGGCTCTGCAATCAGCTTCACGCCGCATAGCACCGGATCTTGACGTATCGCGTTCAAGAAACTGCTGTCATGTTCGACATGTCCGCGTCGCCCCCGTGCCAAGGTCGACGCCAGATCAAAGCGGAACCCATCCACCCCCATCTGCGTAACCCAATACCGCAGACAATCCAGCACCAAACGCAGTCCAAACGGGTGTGAGACATTCAGCGTGTTGCCTGTGCCCGTGTCATTTACATAGGTGCGACCATTTTCCGACAAACGATAATAGGCCGCATTGTCTATCCCCTTCATCGACAACATTGGACCCGCCCCGTCACCTTCACCGGTATGGTTAAACACAACGTCCAGGATGACTTCGATTCCGGCGCCATGAAAGCGGCGCACCATTGCCTGAAATTCATCCGGAGTGCCATAGCGCGGATCTGGTGCGAAATTGGCAATTGGTTGGTAACCCCAATAGTTTACGCGATCTTTTTCAACCAAAAAACGATCGTCTATGAAACTGCAACAGGGCAAAAGCTCTATCGCGGTGACGCCCAGTTTTTGCAGATGGTCCAAAATCGCATCACTGGCAGCCCCGGCAAACCTGCCGCGTTCATCATCGCTCACGCCCGGATGTCGCTGGCTGATCCCCTTTACATGTGCCTCATAAATGACGGTCTGGGACCAGCTGTGATCAGGGCGGTCCCATATCTGATGTGAGGTTTCGCGCACGACACTATGCGGCACATGCTGACGACTGTCACGCCGATCCGGCCGCGAAACGCCGCCCTGCATCGCCTTATGCCAACGCAGCACTGAGTTGATTTCACGCGCATATGGATCGATGAGCAATTTTTGCGTATTGAAACGGTGGCCGATCTCTGGCGCCCAGGGTCCGTGCACCCGATACCCGTATTGCGCACCTACAGTCAGTCCTGGCATGAACCCGCTCCACACATCGCCTTCCCTTGATGGCAGCGTGAAACGTTCTTCTTTTCCGTTGGTTAGAAGGCAAAGCTCAACCTTCTCCGCATGGGCAGAAAACAGCGCGAAATTTACCCCATCGCCTCGTGGCGTCGCCCCCAGATGCGTTGGATCTCCGGGTTTAAGCATCCGTTCCTCGGCGTATTGTGGCTTCGTAAAGGGCAACGTAGCGATGCGCCGAAGGTTCCCAGCCCCAATCGGTTTTCATACCACGTTTGACGGTTGCCGCCCATTCTTTTGGATCATTCCACAATGCTGTCAGCCGACGCAATGCCTGTCTTAATCCCAAGGTATCAACGGGTTGAAACACAATACCCGTGGCAGCATGGGCTGCACAGGCAGCTGGCGTGGCATCAATCACAGTATCAGCCAAGCCGCCGACTGCGGCGACAATCGGCACACAGCCGTAGCGCATGCCATATAGCTGCGTCAGGCCGCAGGGTTCAAACCGTGACGGGATCAAGACCGCATCCCCGCCCGCAAACATACGATGGCTTAGCCCCTCATCATAGCCGATCCAATTCCCAACACGGCCTGGATAGCGCGCCGATAGGTCTTGCACCATTGCCTCGGCCCAGCGGTCGCCCGAGCCCAATACGATCAAGCCGCCGCCGTTGGCCAGGAATTCTGAAATCGCACCGGGAACCATATCAATCCCCTTTTGCGAGGTAAGCCGCGACACAAGGATCATCAGCGGCCCGGTGATCGCATTAGCATCAAGGCTAAATTCCGCAATCAACGCCGCACGATTGCCCTTCTTTCCCGCCAGTTTCGCTGCGGAAAACGGTTTTACCTCGGGGTCGTTTTCGGGATCCCAAACCTGCTTATCGATGCCGTTCAAAATCCCTGACATAACATCGGCGCGATATTGCAACACGCCTTCAAGACCCAAACCGAATTCTGGCCGCATCAGCTCATCTGCATAGCGCGGGCTGACCGTTGTGATTGCATGGGCCGACACAAGCCCCGCCTTCAGCGTTGAAATATCGCCCCAAAACTCAAACCCATCCGGCGTGAACCGCTGCGCTGGCAGACGCATCGCCGCCATTTTGGTAGGGCTGAACCGCCCCTGAAATGCGATGTTATGAATTGTCAAAACCGAAGGGATGGCCTGTGCGCCCGCATATGACAAATAGGCCGGGGTCAATGCAGCCTGCCAATCATGCGCATGCACAATATCGGGGTGCCACGGGGTTGCCTCTTGCGTGCCGTGGCGCGCGATTTCTGCAGCAACCCAGGACAGGGCCGCAAACCGTTCTGCATTGTCGGCGTAATCACCCTGCCCGTCCGAATATGGTCCGCCAGTGCGCGCGTAAAGATGCGGCGCATCCAGTGCCATCACCTGCATCTCACCACATTGACCAAGGATCAGCGTCGCTGGGCCGCCAAACAGATCGCCTGACGCCCAAACCGCTTTGGATCCCTTATTCAGATTCGCAATTACGCCAGGATAGGCTGGGAGTATGACGCGCATATCCCACCCCATTGGCGCAAGGGCCGCAGGCAACGCGCCCACAACATCGGCCAACCCCCCGGTTTTGATCAAAGGCACCGCCTCTGACGCGACAGATAAAACACGTTTCACATCAATACCTTTCGCGATCTAGGTCTTTCAATGCGGTTTGAACGGTACCGATAGGCATGTCGTGATCAGTCCAAGGCCGCTGATCGGATGTCAATCATGGATTGGGTGATCAACGTCACGCCGCCCTCTGTCACGCGGAACCATTTCTTATCTTGTTCTGGGTCTTCACCAACCACCAAACGTTCGGGAATTTGAACCCCGGAATCGATGACGCAATTGGTTAGGCTGGAATGGCGACCGATACTGACACGCGGCAAGGCCACGCAATATTCCATTGATGAGAAGCTATGCGCCCGGCACCCGGTGAACATCAAAGAATTGCGCACCTCTGATCCAGAGACAATACAATCACCTGAAATCAAAGATGAAATTGCAGATCCTCGACGCCCCTTTTCATCATGGATGAACTTCGCAGGCGGCACAATTTCCGAATATGTCCAGATCGGCCATTCCCGATCATAGATATCCAGTTTGGGCGTGAAATCGGTCAGGTCGATATTGGCCTTCCAAAACGCATCAATCGTGCCGACATCACGCCAATAGGGTTCTTCCTCTAACCCCGACGTCACGCAGGACTTTGTGAATTCATGCGCCATTGCCTTGCCATTCTTCACGATGTCGGGGATCAGATCATGGCCAAAATCATGGCTTGAATTCGGATCTTGTGAATCCCGGCGCAAGATATCGCGCAAGAAATGCCAATCGAACACGTAAATACCCATCGAGGCCAGCGTATGATCGGGATCACCCGGCATGCCTGGCGGATCTTTTGGCTTCTCCAAAAATTGAGTAACCTGCCCAAATTTATCGACATCCATGACACCGAAAGCCGAGGCTTCGGAGCGCGGAACTGTCAGACACCCAATGGTGACATCCGCGCCCGATTCCACATGTTCGCGCAGCATCACCTCATAATCCATTTTATACACATGGTCGCCGGCCAGAACGATCACATAGCGAACTGCATAATCATCAATGATATCAGAATTCTGAAACACTGCATCCGCGGTGCCCAGATACCACTGGGTTTCGGATACCCGTTGTGACGCAGGCAAAATATCCAGATATTCGTTGCGCTCCGCACGAAAGAAATTCCAGCCGCGCTGCACATGGCGGATCAAAGAATGGGCTTTATATTGCGTTGCGATCGCCATTTTGCGGATGCCTGAATTGACCGCATTGGACAACGCAAAATCGATAATCCGTGTTTTACCGCCAAAATACACCGCCGGTTTTGCACGCCGATCTGTCAATTCATTCAGTCGCGATCCCCTTCCCCCCGCCAAAACAAAGGCCATGGCCTGATTGGACAATCTACGATTCGACACTGGTTTCATACACACCTCCCCCAAAGGCGACACCGGCTGATTTAGCCCGGTGTAAAATAGACAACGGCCAACGGTGGCAGATAGATTTCGGCACTGTGGTCGCGGCCCATCGCGCGTTCGCCCTGCGCTTCTATGAACCCAAGATTGCCCCAATTTGTTCCGCCATAATGCCCGCTGTCCGTGTTCAGTATTTCGACCCAAGACCCGCCTTGCGGCAGGCCGATCCGCATGGTGCGATCTTGCGACGTTAAGTTCGCGCAGATCACCACCGGGTCGACATTAGGTGCGCGACGTTCAAACACATAAACTGACTGATCCGCATTATCTGCGTCGATCCAGCCAAAGCCCTGCGGCTCACAATCCCCCCAATGCAAGGCCGGAAGCGTTTTATACAGCCGGTTCAAATCGCGGATGAGCTGCTGCACACCTTGGTGCGGCTTATGTTGCAGCAGATGCCAATGCAGTGCCTCGGCCTGTGCCCATTCCGTCCATTGCGCAAATTCCTGCCCCATAAACAACAGCTTCTTACCTGGATGCGCCCATTGAAACGCGTAAAAGGCGCGCAAATTTGCGAATTTCTCGACATCTGTTCCTGGCATTTTTCCGATCATTGAGCCTTTGCCATGCACGACTTCGTCATGGCTGATCGGCAGAACGAAATTCTCAGAGTAGATATAGCTGCTCGCAAAGCTCAGTTCATTATGATGATGTTTTCGGTGGATCGGATCACGCGAAAAATAGCGCAGGCTGTCATTCATCCAGCCCATATTCCATTTGTAGCCAAAGCCCAAACCGCCCGCATGAACCGGATGTGACACACCGGGATAGGCGGTGGATTCTTCGGCCACCGTCATGATGCCCTGCGCGCCGCCATAGGCCTCGGAATTGACCTCTTGCAAGAATTCGATCGCTTCCAGATTTTCACGACCACCGAATTTATTGGCCACCCATTCGCCGTCCTTGCGCGAATAATCACGATACAGCATTGATGCCACCGCATCGACGCGCAACCCGTCCAGATGATATTCCTGCAACCAAAACAATGCATTGGCCAACAGGTAATTTTTGACCTCACGGCGGCCAAAATTATAGATCAGGGTGTTCCAATCCTGATGAAACCCCTCGCGCGGATCACCGTGTTCATATAGCGGTGTGCCATCATACTGGCGCAGCCCATGTTCATCAGTCGGGAAATGTCCGGGCACCCAATCCAAAATAACACCAAGCCCGCGCTTATGTGCCTCGTCAACAAAAGCGGCGAATTCCTCTGGCCGGCCATGACGAATGGTCGGGCTATACAACCCAATCGGCTGATACCCCCAAGACCCATCAAACGGATGCTCCGTGATCGGCAGCAACTCAATATGGGTAAAACCCATATCTACCACATAATTCAGCAGATCCGACGCCAGCTCATAATAGGATAACGGTCGCCCACCGTCGGCCCAGTCGCGCTTCCAAGAGCCCAAGTGGACCTCATAGATCGAGATCGGCGCATGAATATCTTGTGCTGCTTCGCGCCGGGTCATCCACGCTCCGTCAGACCAGGGGTGCAACCCCAATTCCCGCACCACCGACGATGTTTCCGGTGGATGTTGTGCACCAAAGCCTACAGGATCGGCCTTGGTCGGCATCATCCGGCCATCCGCACCAAGAATTTCATATTTATAGGCCTCACCGGGTTGCAGACCAGGCAGGAAAATCTCCCATACCCCGGTGGCACCGCGTCGCCGCATCTGATGGCGTCGCCCATCCCAATTGTTGAACCCACCCACAACCGAAACCCGCTTGGCCTCGGGCGCCCATGTCGCAAAATGCACGCCGCGATGCCCGTCATGCGTGATTACATGCGCGCCCAGCACCTTCCAAAGCGCTTTGTGTTTGCCTTCACCGATCAAATATTCGTCGATCTGTCCCAACACCGGGGCAAAGCGATACGGGTCTTCAAAATCCCAAGTCACCTGCGCGTTTTGGGCACGTAGCCGATACAACCCTCCTTGCCAGCGCACCGCAAACAGCCCTGGCACGACCGATTGCATCTCAATCGCTTCGTTATTGCCCAGCAGCCAGACGCGTTCCGCATCGGGCACCAGCGCCACCACACGTTCTGCTTCAGCTGAATACCCTAATGCAGAAAACACGTTGCCATGGCGACCCTCGATCAGGGCCATGGCCTCGTTGTGGCTGATTAATCCCATAACACCTCACAAGGCCGAGCTGGTGTTCCAGATGTCGGCCATATACCCTTTGATCGACCGGTCGGAACTAAAAAATCCCATCCGTGCCGTGTTCGATGCTGCCATGTGCCACCAGCGATCTGGCGTGGTGAAGGCGGCATCGACCTCCCGTTGTGCTTGAGCATAGGACTCAAAATCAGATGCGCAAAGAAAATAGTCAGAATGCCAGATATTGTGCACCAGCCCGTGATAGCGTCCTGGTTCATCAGGGGAAAACCGTCCCTCGGCGATCATTTGCAATACGTCTTGCAATGATTGGCTTTGCATGATCGCATCGCGGGCATGATCTGGATTGTGGCGCCGTTCCATCACCTCATCCGCGGTCAACCCGAACAGGAAGAAGTTTTCTGCCCCTACCTCTTCGCGGATCTCGACATTCGCCCCGTCCAGCGTGCCAATCGTCAGCGCCCCGTTCAGTGCGAATTTCATATTCCCGGTGCCAGAAGCTTCTTTGCCTGCGGTTGAAATTTGCTCTGACAGGTCAGCGGCCGGGATCAACCGTTCGGCCATCGACACGTTGTAATTGGGCGGATAGATAATCTTCAATCGCCCATCAACATAGGGGTCGTTGTTAACAACCTGCGCCACATCATTGATAAGGCGAATAATTTCTTTTGCCGTTTGATAACCCGGTGCCGCTTTGCCACCGAAAATCTTGACCCGCGGCACGAACTCTCCTGTGGGGTTTTTACGGATTTCATGCCATTGAGCGATTGTCTGCAAAATGTTCAGAAATTGACGTTTATATTCGTGGATGCGTTTGATCTGCACATCAAACATGGCATCCGGGTCGATCTGAATACCCTGTGTCTGTGCCACCCAATTTGACAAAGCGACCTTATTACTGCGCTTGGCTGCTGCGAATTTTTGCAAGAAGACCGGGTCCTTCAATGCTGGTTCCAGCCCAAACAACCGATCCAGATCTGCCTCCCACCCGCTGCCGATTGTGTCGGTGATCAGTGTGGACAGGGCCGGGTTGGTCATCCGTAGCCAGCGCCGTGGCGTGACGCCATTGGTTTGATTGATGATCCGGTCGGGATGCAGTTTGTTCAGCTCTGGGAACAGGTTGGCCTTAATCAGATCGGTATGCAGTGCCGAAACCCCATTGACCTTATGCGAGGTAATAAAGGCCAATTCCCCCATGCGCACTTCTTGATGTTTCAAGATACCAATATGATTGGGGCGATCGGGATGGCGTTTCAGATGCCAGGCGTCGATTTCCTCGATGATTTGCATGTGGCGGGGCAAAACCGCCCCCATAAGATAGCTTGCCCATTTTTCCAACGCTTCCGGCAAAAGCGTATGATTGGTATAGCCAAGGCAATTCACGGCAATCTCAATCGCTGCGTCAAAGGTCAAGCCGTAGCAATCGCAAAGTAGCCGCACCAGCTCTGGCCCGGCAATGGCGGGATGGGTGTCATTCATCTGGATCGCAACGTGATCGGCCAGATCAGTGATCGACAGCCCTGCATCCAAATGGCGCCGCAAGATGTCTTGCAGCGCGGCAGAGGTCAGGAAATATTCCTGTTTCAGCCGCAGTTCCTTGCCCTGATAGGTCGTATCATCGGGATAAAGCACCCGGCTAAGTGTCCGCGCCAAAGCCTCTGGTTCCGCCGCCGCCGCGTAATCGCCATGGTTGAACCGGCCCAGATCAAACAATGTCGTCGGCCGTGCCGACCACAGCCGCAGCGTGTTGGCCCAACGGCCCTGCCAACCAATCACCGGCAGGTCATGCGCCTCTGCGATCACGGTTTCTGCCGGCACCCAGACAGAGCGCCCAGCGTGCTTTTCAACATGCCCCTTGAACCCGATTTCATAGGAAGATTCGGGACGAACGAATTCCCATGGATGCGGTTGGGTCAACCAATCCTCTGGGGTTTCCACCTGACGGCCGCCTTCAAACCGCTGCCGAAACAGCCCATGTTCATAGCGAATACCGTAGCCATGGCCCGCACAGCCCAGCGTGGCCATCGATTCCATATAACACGCCGCAAGCCTGCCCAAACCGCCATTGCCAAGCGCCGCATCAGGTTCATTTTCCACCACGGCATCGTAATCGACGCCCAGATCTTCCAAGGCCTCTTGGCACAGATCACGCAGACCCAAATTGATCGCGGCATCTTCCATGATACGCCCGATCAGAAATTCCATCGACAGGTAATACACCCGTTTGCGTTTCTGGTCATAGGTTTGGCGCGTCGCCGCAAACCAGGGATCCACAATACGGTCGCGCAGCGCGTGGCTAAGCGCCATCCGCCAATCATAGATCGAGGCATGCGCCGGATCTTTCGCCATAGAATATTGCAAATGTTTCAGAATTTCGTTTCGGAAATCCTCTCGACTTGGCGCTTGCATGTCTTTCACGGATAGATCCCCCAGCGAAAAGCCTTCGCATCTTTGATGGCGTTAACTTTGGTATCGCGTCAAGCGATGATCACAGGTCACGGCACAGCAATCAGATAAACTGCCCAAAGCAAAGGCAGTTTTGGCGCTGACGTAAACTTGGCTTGACGCCAGCCGATGCGCAGGCGTGAATAGATCAACCTCAGGAGAGCTTGCACATGAGCAATGAATGGTGGCGCGGCGCGGTTATTTACCAGATTTATCCGCGGAGTTTTCAAGATGATAATGGTGACGGGATTGGCGATCTGCCGGGTATTACCCGCCGGTTAGATCATGTGGCCAATCTGGGTGCAGATGCGATCTGGCTGTCACCTATTTTTACCTCGCCTATGGCGGATATGGGCTATGATGTTGCCAATTACCGCGACATCGATCCGTTGTTTGGCACATTGGCCGATTTCGATGCCTTGGTGACCCGCGCCCATGCGCTGGGGCTGAAAGTCATCATTGATCAGGTGATTTCGCACAGTTCAGACAAACATCCGTGGTTTCAGGATGCGAAAAAAGGCGGGGCGAAGAAAGATTGGTATGTCTGGGCGGATCCTAAGGAAGATGGCGCGCCGCCTAATAATTGGCTCTCTGTTTTTGGCGGGTCATCATGGGAATATGCGCCAGAAAATCGGCAATATTATCTACATAACTTCCTGATCGAACAGCCCGACCTGAATATGCACAATCCGGCCGTACAAGATGAGCTGCTGGATGTTTTGCGGTTCTGGCTGGAGCGCGGCGTGGACGGTTTCCGATTGGACACGGTCAATTACTATTTCCACGATGCGCAATTACGCGACAACCCGGCGATGGCGCCCGATGGTGGGCGCTGGCCGCCGGTGAACACATATGACATGCAAGATCACGAATACGACAAGAACCGGCCAGAAAACCTGACCTTTTTGAAGCGCATGCGCAGCTTGCTGGATGAATATGACGATCGCTGTCTGATCGGAGAGGTCGGTGATGCACCGCACCGGGCCTTGGCGATCATGGAAGCCTATACCAAAGGCACCGACCGACTGCATATGGCCTATAGCTTTGATATGCTTGGCCCGGCCTTTACGCCAGATCACTACCGCACGATCATCGAAGGGTTCTTTAAAAATGCGCCCGATGGCTGGCCAAGCTGGTCGTTCTCTAACCATGATGTGGAGCGCCATGTCACCCGTTGGGCGAACTATGGCACCCAAGATGATATTGCGAAACTGGCGATTTCGATGCTGGCCTCATTTCAGGGGACGATCGGCCTGTATCAGGGCGAAGAGCTGGGCCTGACCGAGACAACTTTGGAATATCATGAGCTGACCGACCCGCCCGGTCTGCGCTTTTGGCCAGAAAACAAGGGCCGCGATGGGTGCCGCACGCCAATGGTTTGGGACCAAAGCGCCGATGCGGGCTTTACCTCTGGCACACCGTGGTTGCCGGTCAAGGCCCCACAGGCGGCGCGCGCTGTGTCATTGCAAGACGGGGCTGACAGCGTCTTGGCGCATTACCGCGCCGTATTGGCCTTTCGTAAAACCACGGCGGCCTTGCAAAGCGGCACGACAGAGTTCTTGTCGCTGGAAGCGCCGCTAATGGCGTTCAAGCGGATCACATCAACACAGACCGTGACATGTGTGTTTAACCTTAGCGCGCAAACGCAATCTTTGCCTGCGCCGGACGGTGCCGTGTTCGGGCCAAGCCGTGCCGCGACATTGGCTGATGGGATGCTGACATTGGGGCCGAATGGTGTGGCCTGGATGACTTAAGACGCCCGCAACCACAAAGGGGGACATCCAGCCCCCTTTCTTATGCCCTATCCGCTATGCCACCGGCAATAAAATGATAAACCGCGTGCCTTCGCCCTTTTTGCTTTCCACCCGCATCCGGCCCCGGTGGCGTGAAATAATATGTTTCACAATTGCCAGACCAAGCCCGGTCCCCCCCTGTTCGCGCGAACGATGCGTATCGACGCGGTAAAACCGTTCTGTCAGTCGCGGCAGGTGAATTTCATCAATTCCATCTCCTTCGTCTTCTACGGTCACACGCCAGGCGGCACCGCCCAGCACGGGTTCACGGTCAATCGGGTCCACGCGCAAGCGCAGCACACCGCCCGCGCCGCCATATTTGATCCCGTTCTCGATCAAATTGGTGAAAACCTGCGTTAACTGATCGGGATCCCCCACGACGGGCAAAGTCCCTTGCTTACCTTCCCGAAGCAATTCCACCTTTTGCGCCTGCGCCACTGGCGACAGCGCCTGCATCGCACCCTTCAGCACGGCAGAAAGATCAATCTTTTCGGTCGGTCGGCGGCGCTCTTCTGACTCTACCCGACTAAGCGAAAGCAGATCATCCACCAACCGATTCATCCGCTGCGCCTCGCGCTCCATAATTGCCAGGAATCGATCGCGTGCTTTGGGGTCATCACGCGCCGCCCCGCGCAGCGTTTCAATAAAACCCGAAAGCGCAGTTAGCGGCGTGCGCAATTCATGACTGACATTCGCAACAAAATCACGGCGGATGGCTTCGGCTTCACGTTGGTCAGTAACATCTTGAAAAGACAGCAGTGCACCACCTTTTGGCACCAAACCACCGGGTTCGGGTGCCAGCGGTGTCGCGGTGATCATCGCGATCATTTCGCGTTTTCCCGGCGCGATACGCACCTCTGACTGATCAGAGCGGTTTTGCACCAAAGCGGCCTCAAGAATCAGTCCGATAGCGGGTTGACGCAAAACGGTGACAAAAGCGCGCCCTGTGACATCGCCGCCGAATAATGTTCTGGCCGCCCCGTTGCACTGCACAACACGTTCATCTGGGTCAATGATCAGGATCGGTGAAGGAACCGCCTGCAAAATGGATATTGTTGCCGATAGCGTCATAATCGACCTCCTTAATTTCTCTGGCAGACTTGACCAATGCTGCGTCGGAGTAAACCATTGGAGTCGTTACGCAGATGAAGTTTTCTTAACGAGATGCCGCCACTATGACTCAACGGATGTTGTCGACCGCCTCCACCGCGCGAAGACACCCTCAAAAAGTTTGGGACGAGACCATGTCACCCATGGACCGGAACTGGCTTGGCAATCTGCCGCCGCACAACCCTGCTGCTTCGTCGCAAAACCGGCGTATTCTTGTGATTGAACCGTCACAAGAGCTACCGCTGGCGCTGCGCGGCGTGACAGGTGTCTCTATCACCATTGCACGGCTGCGTTCACTGGATAGCGAATTTTTGACCCGCACCGCGCCGCATGTGGTGTTATCACCGCTGCTGACCGCAGAATTCGACATTCTGGATCTGACCCGCAGGCTACAATCATTAGGGTATCGGGGGCATCTGCGCGCCTATACGCCGCGCCTGCCGGATGTGCATGTAATCTGCAAAGAGGTCGCAACGATCTGGCCAGAGCTAAATTTCGAGGTCTATCAAATCGACCCAGAGGACACGCAGCAATAAACGCCTACACGGTCCGCAAACCAGTGGCGAAGCGTTTGGCATTGGCACGATACCCCGCAGCCGAAGCCAATAGCTTTGCGCGTGCCGCATCATCCAGCTGACGCACGACCTTCCCGGGCACCCCCATCACAAGCGATCCATCGGGAATGCTTTTACCTTCGGTAATCAGGGCACCTGCACCAATCAGGCAGCCACGCCCGATCTTTGCACCGTTCAAAATCGTCGCCCCCATGCCGATCAAACTGCCATCGCCAATGATACACCCATGCAGCATGGCCTTGTGACCGACAGTGCAATCGCTCCCCACATGTAGCGGAAAACCAATATCAGTGTGGATCACAACATTCTCTTGAATATTAGATCCCTGCCCGATGCGGATTTCTTCATTATCACCGCGCAATGTGCAGCCAAACCAAACCGAGGCCTCGTCTTCCAGCACCACGCGCCCGATCACATTCGCATCGGGTGCCACCCAGACGCCTGCCCCAATCTGCGGCGCAATCCCATTAAGGTCATAGATCATCGCGCGTCAAATTCCTTGTTCAGAACGCGCACCACATCGGTCAAAGCGGGCTGACGATCGCGGCGCATTCGTTCAGCACGCAAAATTGTCTTCAGCTCATCTTCCGCCTCATCCAAATCACGATTGACCAGAACATAATCATATTCCGCCCAATGGCTGATCTCGCTTTGCGATTTTGCCATACGCCCTGCGATTACCTCTTCGCTGTCTTGCGCGCGGCTGCGCAACCGGCTTTCCAATTCAGGGATTGATGGCGGAAGAATGAAGATTGAAACGACATCCTTGCCCAATGTCGAATTGCGGATCTGCTGCCCGCCCTGCCAGTCAATATCAAATAGCGTATCGCGGCCTTCAGACTGCGCCTGTTGCACCGGCCCTTTTGGGGTGCCGTAGCAATTTCCAAAGACTTCGGCATGTTCAAGCATTTCGTCAGCCTGAACCATCGCGTCGAACTGCTCTTTGGAACGGAAATAATATTCAACACCATCGGTTTCACCGCTGCGCGGGGCCCGCGTTGTGGCCGAAACAGAAAACCTCAGGCTGGGATCCCAAGTGATCAACCGCCGCGCAAGCGTCGATTTTCCCGCGCCCGAAGGTGATGAAAGGATGATAAGCATACCGCGTCGGTTTTGCATGGGTTACTCCACGTTCTGAATCTGCTCTCGCATCTGATCGATGACATGTTTCAGTTCAAGCCCAATCGCGGTCAAGTCGGCGTCGCCGGATTTGGAACACAGCGTATTGGCTTCGCGCATAAATTCCTGAGTAAGGAATTCAAATTTGCGACCGATCGGGCCAGATGTGTCTAGCAGTGTAAGCCCGGACCGAACATGCGCGTGAAGCCGGTCCAATTCTTCGGTGATATCGGACTTGATCGCCAATAGTGCCAGCTCTTGTGTAACGCGCGCGGGATCGGCCGCGGGTGCAGCCTCCACAATTCGTGCCAAAGCGGTGCTCAGGGTCTTTGCCCATGTCGCTTTGCGCCCTTGTGCCAAAGTTGTCGCCCGCGCCGTTAGCTGATCAATCATCTGCAGCTGCCGATCAATGACCTTGGAAATCTCTGCCCCTTCAGATTCGCGACTCAGTTGAAAGGCTGAAAGCGCTGCTTCGAAATCATTAAGAATTCCTTTCCGCAATTCGCTCACGTCTTGTTTATCCTTAACGGAGTGATCAAGAACGCCGCGCATCGGAATTATGTCCACCGCCCGAGATGGCGCCAAAGTGACGCCGTTTTGTGCAGCGGCCTGTTCAACATCCGCCAAGGCCTGCAAAGCCGCCGCCAATCCTGTGGGGTTGACCGTCGGAAATTCAGTGCCGTCTTCGCGGTTCAAACGCAGATTTATTGAGACATTTCCGCGTGCCAAACCCTTTTGTGCAAGGGATCTGACGGCGGGTTCCAGCCCTTCGATCTCGGGCAGGCGCAGGCGCAGATCCAGCCCCTTACCGTTGACGGCGCGGATTTCCCATATCCAATCGACACCATATCCGCTGCCTTTTTGGGCGGAAAACCCTGTCATTGACCGAAGCATCTTATCCTGTCCTTGCGCGGTAAACTGCGCTCTTATGTGTCTTAACCATTTAACGGTTTAGTTCACCACATGGCGAAGAAATGGCGTATTAAGAGTTCAGTAAGCATTTCATCCCCCGGGTCAACAGAAAGACCGGATCCGCAGAAGGCGGCAGGGAGGCGACCAGACACATGCGGCGCTGCGGCGACCGGGACCAGTAACAGGATTAAAAGCATGACGCGCGAGATCGATCAGAAAGTTGTTCAGATGGAACTTCCAGCAAAAGCCGCTCAGATTTGCGCAGAAATGCGCGCCTATTGGGAAGCCCTTCGCATGGGGCGTCAGGTTCCGGCGCGCTCTGACATTGATCCACGCGGTATCGAACGCGCCCTGGAATATGCATTTATCATTGAACGTGTGGCGCCGGGCATGGGCCGGTTCCGCCTGGCCGGGATGCATCTGAACGATCTGATGGGCATGGAAGTGCGCGGTATGCCGTTGACGGCGATGTTTGCACCCAAAGGCCGTAAGAAAGTGGCCGAAGCCACCGAAGCCGCCTTTCAAAACCCGGCAATCGTTGAATTGGATCTGGTGGCCGAAACCGGCATCGGCAAACCGCCACTGAAAGGCAAGCTGTTGATTTTGCCTCTTAAATCAGATCTTGGCGACATCAGCCGTGCCTTGGGATGCTTTGTTGCCGAAGGCGCTTCGATGGGCCGCACACCCCGCCGGTTTGAAGTGGCCGCAGCCCGGATCATGCCGATTGAAACCGGCAAGCCAACCCAAACGAAAGAGCCTGTGCGCCCTGCCCAGCTTGGGTTTGCCGAAGATGCGCCGACATTCGCAGCCCCACCGCGCCGTCCGGCCGCGCCGATTGCACCTACACAAGACACCCCAGAAGAACGCCGCGCGATGTTCCGGATTGTAACCAACGACTGATCGGGACGCCGATCCTTCGTTTCAGGGCCTCAGACCCCTTCAGAATGAAGCGCAGCCTCGGCAGAAAGCCGGGGCTGTTTGGTTATGAAATCATCTTAACTTTTTGACGCAATCAACTGAATTCATTAAAAAACGCGACCAAACGGCCGCGTTTCAATCCGTTACTATCGCTGTATGTCAAACGGCGATGTCTTTGACCGCTTGACGCCGGTTCGACAGCTCTTCCGCCACAAGGAACGCCAGCTCCAACGCTTGCGATGCGTTCAAACGTGGATCGCAGGCAGTGTGATATCGGCTCGACAGATCCTCATCCGTGACCGCGCGCACGCCGCCAGTGCATTCGGTAACGTCTTTGCCCGTCATCTCGAAATGAACGCCGCCAGGAATTGTGCCGGCCTCATTATGGCAAGCAAAGAATTCACGGACCTCTTGCAAGACCGAGTCGAAAGGCCGGGTTTTATAGCCAGACGCGGATTTGATCGTATTGCCATGCATCGGGTCACACGACCAAACCACATTGGCACCTTCTGATTTCACGGTTTCAATCAAACGCGGCAGATGGTCTGCCACTTTGCCCGCGCCGAACCGCGCGATTAGTGTCAAACGCCCCGCCTCATTCGCCGGGTTCAGCTTGTGCATCAGAACTTTCAGATCCTCAGCCGTTGTCGAAGGACCACATTTCAAACCGATAGGGTTTTGAACCCCACGGCAGAATTCAACATGTGCGCCATCGGGCTGACGTGTACGATCACCGATCCAAATCATATGGCCAGACCCCGCAACCGGCAAACCGGTGGTGGTATCGGTGCGGCACAGCGCCTCTTCATATTCCAGCAGCAGCGCTTCATGCGATGTATAGAAATCAACGCTCGAAAGCTCATGTGCGGTGTTTGATGTCACCCCAGCAGCGGTCATGAAATCCATCGCATCTTCAATACGTTCTGCGATTTTCTTATAGCGTGCAGCTGCGGGTTCATCGGTGAAACCAGCCATCCATGAATGCACGCGATGGATATCAGCATAGCCACCCGTCGAAAAGGCACGCAACAGGTTCAACGACGCAGCAGCCTGTGTATAGGCTTGCAACATGCGTGCCGGATCGGGAACGCGTGCCCCTTCGGTAAAGTCAAACCCGTTGATGATATCACCACGATAGCTGGGCAGTTCTACCCCATTTACGGTCTCGGTCGCGGCAGATCGCGGCTTGGCAAATTGCCCCGCCATGCGGCCCAGTTTCACCACAGGCACTTTCGCGCCCCATGTCAAAACGATGGCCATTTGCAGCATAACTTTAAATGTGTCGCGGATGTTATCCGCCCCAAATTCCGCAAAGCTTTCGGCGCAATCGCCACCTTGCAGCAAAAACGCCTCGCCACGTGCTGCTTTTGCCAGTTCCGACCGCAAACGCCGTGCCTCACCCGCGAAAACCAGCGGTGGCATCCGGCCCAGAGTTTCCTCTACACCGTTAAGCGCCTGTGCGTCGGGATAATCCGGCATCTGCACCCGCGGTTTTGCGCGCCAGTCCGATTTTTTCCATCCCTCAGCCATAACATCCTCCAGCAGGCTTCTTCGTTGTTGGGCGTTGTAACGCGGCTGTTAGCGAGAACAAACCCTTAAATCACGATGCGCACCCGCAAATCCCATGAAACGGTTTGAAATTGCGACGCACAAAAGCGCAAACGCGACCAAAGCATAAGAGAATGATCGCACATAGGTCAGCGCCCCTTGCGGCGGAGGGATTTCCCTGTTTGTGTCAAAAAGTTATTACACAGATCAGTGCAAGGCCGGATATGTCGAAACCGCCCCAGCCCCGTGGCTCCACCAGACCAGCGCCGTCCTATGGCTCGCATCGGCTACCCCCGCAGGAACGCCCGCGTAAATTCGTGTTTTTATTGCTTGATCGGTTCACGATGATGGCAATGACATCGGCAATTGAACCCTTGCGGCTGGCAAATCAGGTGTCGGGCCAAACCCTGTATGAATGGGTTTTGGCTTCCGCCGGGGCAAAAGATGTCACCTGCTCCAATGGCGTGACGCTTCATGTCGGCATGGGCTTGGATGAAATCACCCGCGATGAAACGGTGTTGGTCTGCGGTGGCATCGATGTGGTGGAAGCGATCGATAAACCGATCGTGAATTGGCTCCGCCGCGAGGCGCGGCGCGGTGCCTCTATCGGGGGGCTGTGCACCGGCGCATGGGCCTTGGCGCAAGCTGGGTTACTGGATGGAAAACGCGCCACTATCCATTGGGAGAATCAAGACGCGTTCGAGGAAGAGTTCACCGAGGTGGAGTTGTCTAAATCCGTCTATGTGATTGATGGCAATCGGATCACCACAGCGGGTGGCACAGCGGCCTTGGATTTGATGTTGCGGATCTTGGCGCGCGACCATGGGGAAGTCATGGCAAATACTGTCGCCGATCAGCTGATCTACACCTCCATTCGGACCGATAAAGACAGCCAACGCCTGTCGATTCCAACCCGTATCGGGGTGCGCCATCCGAAATTGGCGCAGGTGATCGGCCGGATGGAGGCCAATATCGAAGATCCGATCAGCCCCGCCCGTCTGGCCGCAGAAGTGGGCATGTCCACCCGGCAATTGGAGCGATTGTTCCGGCGCTATCTGAACCGATCACCCAAGCGGTATTATATGGAACTTAGGTTACAAAAGGCCCGCAACCTGTTGATGCAAACGGAAATGTCGGTGATCAATGTGGCGCTAGCCTGTGGCTTTGCCTCACCCTCACATTTTTCCAAATGTTACCGGGCCCATTACAACACGACGCCCTATCGCGAACGCGGAGCCTCATCTGGTCCCGATGATATCCCCGATCTGCCGATGGTGGAGGCGCTGGCGCTGGAACCCATCAGCGAATTCCTTGACCTGGAGGATGAGGAAGAAGATTTTGACACTGATGAAACGGAATGAAAATCCACCCCAAACGCCGGCATAATCGCGCGAATCTTATTGCTTTTGGACGTTGTGCCGCCTAAAGGCTGGCCATGGCACAGCATCAGACTCTCCTCATCATCGATTTCGGTTCTCAGGTTACGCAGCTGATTGCGCGTCGCCTGCGCGAACTGAATATCTTCTGCGAAATCCGCCCCTATCAGGCCGTGACCGAAGCCGTGATCCAAGAGATCGCGCCGCTTGCGGTGATCCTGTCTGGCGGACCTGACAGCGTGACGCGCGACGGTTCCCCTCGCGCGCCGCAAGCCCTGTTTGATATGGGGCTGCCGATCTTTGGGATCTGCTATGGCCAACAGGTCATGATGGAACAGCTGGGCGGCAAGGTCGAAGCCGGCCACCACGCGGAATATGGCCGCGCCTATGTCGCACCGACCGCCGATCACAAGCTTGACGGTATTTTTGCCGGTCTGTTCCTGACAGAGGGCCGTGAACAAGTTTGGATGAGCCACGGCGACCGTGTAACCGCATTGGCACCGGGGTTTGAGGTTATCGGAACCTCCCCCAATGCGCCTTTCGCAATCACCGCTGACGAATCGCGCAAATTCTACGCTGTGCAGTTTCACCCAGAGGTGCATCACACGCCCAATGGCAAAGCGTTGCTGGAAAACTTTGTTCGCATGGCTGGGTTTACCGGCGACTGGACCATGGCCGCCTATCGCGAAGAAGCCATTAAAACGATCCGTGAGCAGGTGGGCGACAAACAGGTCATCTGTGGTTTGTCCGGCGGCGTTGACAGCTCTGTCACCGCGATTTTGCTGCATGAGGCTATTGGCGAACAGCTGACCTGTGTCTTTGTAGACCACGGGTTGCTGCGCCAAAATGAGGCGGCAGAAGTCGTCAAAATGTTCCGCGACAATTACAATATCAAATTGATTGCCGCAGATGAGGCAGATCTGTTCATCGGTGCGCTGGAAGGCGTGTCCGACCCAGAGGTCAAACGTAAGACCATTGGCAAGCTGTTCATCGACGTCTTCCAAAAATACGCGAATGAGATCGAGGGCGCAGAATTTCTTGCCCAAGGCACGCTATATCCCGATGTGATTGAATCGGTCAGCTTCTCGGGTGGACCGTCGGTGACGATCAAATCGCACCATAACGTCGGTGGACTGCCTGAAAAAATGGGCCTGAAACTGGTTGAGCCGCTGCGTGAATTGTTCAAGGACGAAGTGCGCGCCTTGGGGCGTGAGCTGGGCCTGCCTGCCGATTTCATCGGGCGCCATCCCTTCCCCGGTCCGGGACTGGCCATCCGTTGCCCCGGTGAAATCACCCGCGAAAAGCTGGCCATTTTGCAGAAGGCCGATGCTGTCTATATCGATCAGATCCGCAAACACGGGCTGTATGATGATATCTGGCAGGCTTTTGTGGCGATTTTACCTGTGCGCACGGTTGGCGTGATGGGTGATGGGCGGACCTATGATTACGCCTGTGCATTGCGGGCGGTCACCTCAGTCGACGGTATGACTGCGGATTATTACCCGTTCACCCATGAGTTCCTGGGTGAGACGGCAACGCGGATCATCAATGAAGTCAAAGGCATCAACCGTGTGACCTATGACATTACATCGAAGCCCCCCGGCACGATTGAGTGGGAATAACCCCCGCCACTCACACGCAATAGATTGCCTTTTGTCCCCTATCGCCCAGCCGGCGGTGGGGGATTTTCGTTTGTGGCGCAACGGGGCTGTATGACCACCATAACTGCGACCAACGGGCAAAGAAAAAGGCTACACCCGAATGGATGCAGCCTTTCAAAATCTGTCACCAGCGCCCTTGGCCCCGGTCAATCAGCGATCAGCCAACCAGTTCAAGACCCGAGAAGTAGAACGCAATTTCTTCAGCAGCTGTTTCTGGTGCGTCAGAACCATGAACCGAGTTTTCTCCAACGGAGAGCGCGTATTCCTTACGGATCGTGCCTTCTGCCGCGTCTGCCGGATTGGTTGCGCCCATGACTTCGCGGTTTTTCAAGATGGCGCCTTCGCCTTCAAGAACCTGAACAACCACTGGCTCGGACGCCATGAATTCACACAATTCGCCGTAAAAGGGGCGGTCTTTGTGAACTTCGTAGAATTTACCAGCCTGTTCCATCGACAGTTTGATGCGCTTTTGCGCTACGATGCGCAGGCCTGCTTCTTCAAACTTGGCGTTGATTTTGCCGGTCAGGTTACGGCGGGTTGCGTCGGGTTTGATGATCGACAGAGTGCGTTCGACGGCCATGGAAGTGCCCCTTTGGTTAGGTGGACCATATGTTTGATTAATTGGTCCGTAAAATCGGTCTGTGGCGTGCTATCATGCGGGTAGCGAGTTGAAAAGCCCCTCAAAAGAACAGGTCAAGCAAGTTTTTATGACAGGTTGCAATCGCGCTCTGCCCGTGTTTGCGCCCACAGGTAACGTAAAGTCATGACTGCAGTGTTAAGGCTGTTTGCCCGCCGCATTGCAAGCGAAATGCATCATGGCGCGCAACGGTTTGCCTTGAAACCTGCAACTGCCTCCCCTATATCAATCTTGTTCGGGTTCGCTCGGACTATGGACATAAACGCGCATGTAATACACGGATCGGACCCGGGGGCGGTACCCGGCGGCTCCACCAATCATCCTATCGTTTGGGATCTTGGGGCCGAAATAGGATCGACGAACGTTTAAAGATGTAAGCTTTGTCTCGGTGAGCTACCACCGTTATCGGTGCGAAACGTACAGTTGCAAACGACAACCGTGCTCCGGTGGCTCTTGCTGCGTAAGCAGTTCGAGTACCGAAACCTAACTCCTTGCGCCTAGCAGCGTAAGGCGGGGCCCGCAGGAGCCTTGCAACAGAATCCTGCACCTTCCCCCTATTTTGTAATGCATGCAAAAGTTGAGCATGATTATATTATTCACTTTAGGGGTGAAAATTAACCTTACATCAATCAACAATCTGTCTACTCCCCCCATCGTGGGAGAGCATCATTGCGGCAAAAAATCGACATCTACTCAGACTATTTGGATCAGGTCTGGCGGCAAGGTGACATTACAGCGATTGATCGGTTTTGGGTGCAAGAGGCTGTTTCCGTTGGGCTGATCGCGGATTTTGAAATGACACGGGCCGATATTTCAGAATTGGTTCCTGCAGTTCATGCGCATCTGGATGCTATCCATTATGACATTTTATATCATTCACAGGTGGATGATGTTTTGCATGTTGTTGTGCAGGTCAATGGAATGGGTCACGAAAACCGCACCAAAGTCAGCTTTACCGGCCAATCCACATTGGTCTTTACGGGGGATAAATTCTCTCGTTCGTATGACCATTATGATCTGATTTCGTTCTTTGCGCAGCTTGGGCTGTTACCGCCCGATACAGTGGCGCTGTGCCTGTCGGGGGAATCTCTGTCGTAGCAATGTCTTGCCCCTGTCATGGCGGCACGAAACAGTCGACGGCATGACATCACAAATGCCCCACCCGATTCCCCTGCCCCGATTGAACCATGTGTTCATGCGCATCGGCCTGGCCTCATTTGGCGGGCCTGCGGCGCAAATCGCCTTGTTACATCGCAGCCTGGTCAGCGAAGAACGCTGGCTGTCGGAGCAAGAATTTTTGCGCGCCCTTAGCTTTTGCATGGTGTTGCCGGGGCCAGAGGCGATGCAGCTGGCGGCCTATACCGGATGGCGGTTGCGCGGCGTTTGGGGCGGTGTGATCGCGGGCCTGTGGTTTGTTGGGCCCGGTGCGGCAGTGATCTTAGGCCTGGCGCTGATCTACACCGAATTTGAAGAAATCCCCATAGTCCACGGCATGTTGATAGGCATGCAAGCCTGCGTTATTGCCATTGTATGTCAGGCGCTTATCCGGCTGTCGCAGCGCGCCCTAACTGATAGGCAGACACGGGGAATTGCCGTAAGCAGCTTTGTTGGGCTTTATGTGTTTGGGGTTCCATTTCCGGTCATTATCGCGGCAGCGATGATTTTTGGTGCGCTTCGGATGAACCCAACGCCCAACCAAGACATGTCCCGAGCGCATCGGCAGATAGGGCTGCGCAGGCTGTGGCGCAATGCGTTCCCTTGGGCCTTAGCGTGGTTACTGCCGCTTGTGGCTCTTCTGGCGACGAGCAGTCTGTATGGTCAGCTGGCCGGGCTGTTTTCGCAACTTTCTGCGCTCAGCTTCGGCGGCGCCTATGCATTGCTGGCATGGATGTCACAAGCCATGGTCGAGATGCATGGTTGGCTGACCCCCAAACAGATGATTGATGCCTTGGGTTTGGCGGAAACCACACCCGGCCCTTTGGTTTTGGTCACCGCCTTCACCGGTTTTTTGGTTGGTCATGATGCTGGCGGGGTTTGGGGCGGCCTTCTGGGCTGGCTGATCGCAATTTGGATGACCTTTGTACCCTGTTTTCTGTGGGTATTTACCGGGGCACCTGTGCTGGAAAACCTGACCACACATCCGCGGATCAATGCCGCCTTGCGCGCCGTTACCGCAGCCATTGTTGGGGTTATCGCCAATCTTTCAGTGTGGTTTGCGCTGCATGTTCTGTTTGCCGGTGTCACGCCTGGACCGTTCGCGCTGCAAGTTCCGCAGATCAACACGCTTTCGTTACCTGTTGCTGCGGTGGTATTGGCCAGTATCTACGCCCTTATTCAACGAAAATTGCCCTTTTGGGTCGTTCTATGCGCAGCCGCAGTTTGCGGTGGTGGCATGGCCATCTGCAACCTTATCGAGTGACAGGTCTTCCCTTGGCCGGGGAATTCCCTATGCTGTGTAAAAGTGCAAGCGGAACCACAAGAGGACGTCCATGTCGCGCGAAATCGATTACGGCAATTTGATGCATCAGGCGATGCGCTCCCTGATTCAGGATGTGCTGTCAGATGTCTCCAAGAATGGTTTGCCGGGCGCGCATCATTTCTTCATCACATTTGATACCCAGCACCCAGAGGTCGATATGGCCGATTGGCTGCGCGAACGGTATCCCGAAGAAATGACCGTCGTGATCCAGCATTGGTTTGAAAACCTGAACGTCACGGATGACGGGTTCGAGGTTACGCTGAATTTTGGCAATAACCCAGAACCGCTGTCGATCCCCTATGATGCGATTCAGACATTCGTTGATCCTTCCGTTGAATTCGGCCTGCGGTTTGAAACCCAGGATATGGATGATGACGAGGAAGACGAAGATGACGAGGAAGCGCCAATGGCCGAAGATGTGCCCCAAAAGCGCCCCGAGGCAGAGGTTGTCTCGCTCGATCAATTCCGAAAATGATGCAAAGGGCGGCCAGAGGGTCGCCTTTTGTCATTTTCAACCTATGTTTCCCGCAATTTTCTACTGCATACATTCGTATGCCATTTGCAATCGCTGGGCGCTGCCCCTATGAAATGCCCTTAGGCGCAGCGCGCTACGCAAACTTATTGGTTACGTCATGGAGGCCCTTATGACCGCGACCCGCACCGAGACCGACAGCTTTGGTCCGCTTGAAGTTCCCGCAGATAAATATTGGGGCGCGCAAACGCAGCGCTCGATCCTGAACTTCCCCATCGGTTGGGAACGCCAGCCCGTGCCGATCATCCGTGCCCTTGGCGTAATCAAAAAAGCCTGCGCGATGGCGAATAAAGAGCTGGGCAATATGGATGCCAAAGTGGCCGATGCAATCATCGCCGCCGCTGGCGAAGTGATTGATGGCAAATTCGATGACAACTTCCCGCTGGTTGTCTGGCAAACCGGTTCAGGCACGCAGTCGAACATGAACTCCAATGAGGTCATTTCAAACCGCGCCATCGAAATGCTGGGCGGTGAGATGGGCTCTAAATCGCCGGTTCACCCGAATGACCATTGCAACATGGGCCAATCGTCCAACGATACATTCCCGACGGCGATGCATGTTGGCATTGCCATGTCGGCGCGCGATGTGCTGTTGCCAGGGCTGAAAAAGCTGCACGCGGCTTTGGACGCGAAATCGGAAGAGTTCAAAGATATCATCAAGATCGGCCGCACCCATACGCAGGATGCAACACCGCTGACCTTGGGCCAGGAATTTGGTGGCTACACCCATCAGGTGGCCAAAGCCATTGAACGTGTCGAAGCGTGCCTGGGCGACATTTACGAATTGGCGCAGGGCGGCACCGCTGTCGGCACCGGTTTGAACACCCAAAAAGGCTGGGCGGAAATGGTTGCGGCAAATATGGCGGAAATTACCGACCTGCCCTTTGTCACCGCCCCGAATAAATTTGAGGCGTTGGCAGGTCATGACGCGATGGTCATGTTCTCGGGTGCGTTGAAAACGGTTGCGGCATCTCTGTTCAAAATCGCCAATGATATCCGTCTTCTAGGGTCTGGCCCACGCTGCGGTCTGGGTGAATTGATCTTGCCGGAAAATGAGCCGGGCTCATCAATCATGCCGGGCAAGGTGAACCCGACACAGGCCGAAGCATTGACCATGGTTTGTGCGCATGTCATGGGCAATGACGCAGCGGTGGGCTTTGCCGGTTCGCAGGGGCATTTTGAACTCAACGTCTATAATCCGATGATGTCCTATAACGTATTGCAATCCATGCAACTTTTGGGCGACAGCGCATCAGCCTTTACTGACAATATGGTTGTGGGCATTCAGGCGAATGAGCCGCGCATCGAAAAATTGCTGCATGAATCGTTGATGCTGGTGACGGCTCTGGCGCCAACCATTGGTTATGATAACGCGACCAAAGTTGCCAAAACCGCCCATAAAAATGGCACAACATTGAAACAAGAAGCCATCGCACTTGGCTTTGTGGATGAAAAAACCTTTGACGAAGTGGTACGTCCCGAGAAAATGATTGGCCCGAAAGGCTAATCCAAACCGCTTTGGTCTGCTTTCAAAACGGTTTGAAAGCATCTATAGCCCCCCGGCCAAATGGTCGGGGGGTTTGACTTTTAAGGAACCGAATGGGTCAGCCGGGGTTGGCCTGTCATAGTCTTACTATTCACACGCCCTTTCAGGATCGGACATTCAATGCGCATCACTGTCGATGTGACCATGACCTATCGCTTCACCGCACCCAATACCGTTTTCCTTGTCATCGAGGCCGCCCATACCGAAGGTCAGCAAATCGTCAGTGAATCACTGAATTTAGGCGATGCCACGGTCACCCGTATTTCAGGTGATTCCGGTGTGGGCGAACGGATATGGGCACAGGTTCCGGGCCAAGAGATGGTGCTTAATTACGCTGCCACCGTCGACATTACCCGGCCTAATACCACGCTATCCGGGCTGGCTGCGGATGAATTTCATCAGCTTCCCGCCGAGGTTGTGCCCTATCTGCGCCCCTCACGCTATTGCCAATCGGATAAATTTGTAGCCTTCGTCGAAAAACGGTTTGAGGATCTGGAGGGCGGCGCCAAGATCGATGCGATGCGCAACTGGATCGAAGAAGAGCTATCCTATGTTCCGGGAAGTTCGGTCGCGGATACGACTGTGTTGGAAACCTTCGCCGGGCGTCAGGGCGTTTGCCGTGATTATGCGCATTTGATGTGCACCTTGGCGCGCGCCGCCTCTATCCCTGCGCGGGCCGTAGCGGCCTATGGGCCGGATGTCACGCCGCCTGATTTTCATGCCGTGGCGCAGGTCTGGCTGGCGGGTGAGTGGCATCTGGTTGACGCCACAGGCATGTGCGCGCCCGATGGTCTGGCCGTGATTGCCGTGGGCCGCGACGCCTATGATATCGCCTTTATGGAGGCCCATGCCCCGGCAGAGCTGATCACGCAGCAGGTCAGTGTCAGCCGGGTCTGATTTCGTATGTAAACAGCGTTCAGGCCACAGGAATATCTTGCAAATCTTGTGGTCTGGCGGCATTCAGATCGGGTGACAAATATTGCGCCCCCTTACCCGCCGTCCCTGATCAGCCTAGGCTGGTCCACGCATTTTGCCGACCAGCTTACGGCTGATGACGCAGGCGCTGAACCGATGCGCATCGCGTCCGTGCATCGCGCGAAAATGCGTGCACAATCAAGCGAGCGGCAAATTGCGCTTTCGCTTTCGGTGCGGGTGAACACATCTGACTATGCCGTGGGCGATTGGGTGTTGGTGGAACCCGGCACGGGGCTGTTGCTGCGTCGTCTGGATCGGCAAAGCCTGTTGCAACGGCGCACCCAGGGCGCGCGGACACAGCAGCTGATCGCGGCCAATGTGGACACCTTGTTCATCGCCACCTCTTGCAACGAGGATTTCAATCCCGCCCGGTTGGAACGCTACCTTGCTTTGGCAAATGAGGCCCAGACAACACCGGTGATCGTCTTGACCAAACGCGATCAGGTCGATGACATCGCGCCTTTCATTGCGCAAGCCAGCGCATTGCAGCGTGATCTGCCTGTCGTCGCGGTTGATGGCACGTCGGATCAAGCTGTCTCTGCGCTTGCGCCCTGGTGTGCACCTGGGCAAACAGTGGCATTGATCGGATCTTCGGGTGTCGGAAAGTCGACGCTTCTTAATACCTTAACCGGAAAAACACCGGATGACGAAGACGCACAGCTGACCGGCGGCATTCGCGAAGATGACGCAAAAGGCAGGCACACCACAACCGCGCGTTCGCTACATCAAATGCCCGGCGCAGCCTTGGTTATCGACACGCCCGGAATGCGCACTTTGCATGTCAGTGACATTGGTCCGGGCATTGATGCGGTATTTTCTGAAATATCGGAACGTGCTGCCGATTGCCATTTTCGTAATTGCACCCATGCGCATGAACCCGGCTGTGCGGTGCAGGCCGCAGTGGTCGATGGCACGGTGACGCAGGCGCGGTTGGACCGTTGGCGCAAACTGACCGAGGAAAACGAAAAGAACACCCCAGTAGAGACCGGACCGCGCGGCAATAAGACCGCGCGCAAACGCGGCCGGCGTTGATCGTTACGCACACGGCCCAGGCCTAAGGCCCCTAGACATGGGACAGCACTAGCGGGCGATCAGCATAGCGCAAAACCTGAACCTCAGTGTCATACAGGGCGGACAGCCAATCCGGGGTCAGAACCTCATCCGGGGCGCCGCTAACCACAACACGGCCATGTTTCATGGCAACCAGATGATCGGCCCAAGCCGCCGCCTGATTAAGATCATGCACCACAATCACCACGGATTTTCCGGCATCGCGCAGATCGGAAAGCTTGCGCATCAATATCCGTGAATGCGCCATATCAAGATTGTTCAACGGCTCATCCAGCAAGACCCATGGCGTGTCTTGGGCAAATGTCATGGCCAGATGCGCGCGTTGCGCCTGACCGCCCGACAACTCATCCAGAAACCGATCCGCAAGCCCGCGCAGCGAAAATTGCGCAATCGCATCCGCCACCTTTTCATGATCCTCTGGCCCCGGGCGGCCATGACAGTGGGGCCAACGGCCAAAGGCGACCAATTCTGACACCCGCAACCGTGACGCCACCGCCGTATGCTGTCCTAAAAACGCCATCGTGCGCGCCAAGCGGCCCGAATGCGAGGTTGTCACATTTTGTCCGTCAACATCGATTGTGCCGGTTTGCAGCGGCTCAATCCGGCCGATCAGGTTAAGCAGGCTGGATTTTCCAGCCCCGTTTGGCCCGATCAACGCAGTGACAGATCCTTTTGGGATCACCGTGTTAATGTCTTGCAAAATCTTTGCGCCACCAATGGCATAGCTGACGTTCTTAATCTCGATCATCGGATCTTGCCTTTCAACAACAGCCACAGGAAAAACAGGCCTCCGGCAAATTCAATCACAACCGATAGGGTGGCCTGTTGCCCCAAAAGCCGTTCAAACACGGTCTGGCCGACAACCAGGATCGTAATTGCCACCAGCGCAGACACGGGCAAAAGCACACGGTGGCGCGCCCCCCCCGTCATATGGTTGGAAATCATATGTGCCAGCCCCGCTACGATCAGCCCGAAGAAGGCCACAGGCCCGACCAGCGCTGTCGACACGGACACCAAGATCGCCACCAGCACCAACGCCAAAATCACAATCCGCGCATGTGGTAAGCCCAGTGAGATCGCGCGTTCACGTCCCAATGCCAACACATCCAAACGTGGGCCAAGCCAGATCGCGGCCGCCAAGGCCAGCGCTGTAACCACAGCGGCTATGCTTAGGACATCGGTTTGCGCACGGGCAAAATTTGCAAAGCTGACCGATTGCACCGTGGCATAGGCGTTGGGATCCATCAGCCGTGCCAAAAGGCCCGATCCAGCGCGAAATAAGGTGCCAAGGATCACCCCGGTCAGGATCATCCGGGCAATGTCGCGTGCGCCCCTATGCAGCAATGTGCCAAACAGCGCCAGCGCCAGCCCGGTCATTAGCCCGGTTTCCAGCAAAAATTTCGGCGCGGATGCCAAAGCGGCAAACCCGGCCACGCCTAAGCTGGCAACCAACAGGGTTTGCATCATCACATATAACGCGTCGAACCCCATGATTGAGGGCGTTAAAATTCGATTTGCCGACACGGTCTGAAAAATCACCGTTGAGACTGCCACTGCGGCCCCAACGCAGATCAACGCACCAAGCTTCTTAGCGCGCAACATTAAGATAAAGTCGTAATTCCCTGAAATACCCTGAAATAGCCACATCGCGCAGCTAAGTATCAGCAACAGGAACAGCCATAGGATCGGATTACGCCACAGCGGAAACCGGCGCTGGGTCTGGGATGGGGCGATCACTGTATCAGACATCCGTCGGCCCCATTGCTGCTGCCTTGGACGGGCGCGCAGGTCGCCACAACAGCCACAGGAATATCCCCGCACCCAACACACCTAAGATGGTCCCTGCCGGGATTTCAAACGGTGCCACAATAACCCGCCCGATGATGTCGCAGGCCAAAACCAAAGCCCCACCCCCCAATGCCGTAACAGGCAGCGCCGCGCGCAGATTGTCACCGATCAGGCGGGCGATGATATTGGGCACCACTAGCCCTACGAACGGGATCATCCCGACAGACACCACAACCATCGCGGTGACCACGGCCACAACGGCCAGCCCCAGACGCATGACGGCCCGCGGGCTAAGCCCCAGCGCCGTCGCAGCCTCTGGCCCCAGCCCCAAAATCGCGAAACGGTCCGCTGCAAAAAATGCAATCCCGGCGGCAAGCCCCGCGATCCACAGCAATTCATACCGCCCAGCGATTACGCCCGAAAACTCTCCTGTCATCAGCCAGGTGGCAATGAATTGCATCATATCCGTCTGCCAGCCGATCCATGTTACAATTGCGCCAATCACCCCCGACAGCACAATCCCCGCCAAAGGCACCAGTAGCACCTCTCGTGGAGGGAGCTTGCGGATCATTTTTACAAAGATTGAGGTGCCGATCAGCGCAGAAACGCTGGCTGCAACCATCTTGATCCAGATAGACGCCTGAGGCGCGATCAATGTCACTGCCAACAGACCCAATGCCGCGCTTTCGGCAGTGCCTGCGGTGCCCGGTTCAACGAAGCGGTTTCGCACGATCTGCTGCATCACAACCCCGGCCACCGCAAGGGCCGAACCTGTCAATAAAGCCGCAATCGTGCGCGGAATGCGCGATACGGTCAGGATCATCATACCGCGCGGGTCTGACAGATCCATCTGCGCGACCCCAATAAAGACACTTATCGCGGCGAGTATGAAAATAAGCAGGCTAAGCCCGATCAAGATCTTCTTACGTGCTTGCACGGGCCGGCCCTCTCGGTCTGGATCAGCTATCTGCGCCGAAAGCCGCGTCGACCTGATCCAGCATTTCCATCATCGCCTGATAGCCGCCACCAGCAATATAGGCATCTGCCGCGTTCAGATAAAGGATATGACCGTTCTTGGCGGCATTGGTTTGCGCCACAAGCGGGTTGTCCAATGTATCTTTTGCGGATTCACCTTCTGCGCCGATTGCGGCTCCGCGATCAATCACGAACAGCCAATCCGGGTTATGCTCTGCAATGAATTCAAAGCTGATTGCATTGCCATGTGGGTCCACGGCCAGCCCCTGTGCAGCCTGTGGCAGGCCCACGGCGTTATGGATCCAGCCAAAGCGCGACCCAACGCCATAGGCCGAAATTTTCGGTCCATTGGTCAAAACCACCAGCGCAGTGCCTTGGTTCTTGGCTTCGGCCTGCACCTTATCCAGCTTAGCTTGCAAGGCGGCATCCATCTGTGCGGCCTTATTTTCCAAACCGAAGATCGTGCCATAGGCCGCCAGGCGTTTGCGCGAATCCCCAATGATGTCTTCACCGATGGTCATATCAATCGCGTTCGACAATTGCGCCACATCTTGTAGCTTCGGTGCGGAGCGCCCGCCGACGATTGTTAAATCCGGGTTCAGACCGGCCAGCTTTTCCAGATCGGGTTCAAAGATTGTTCCAACCGGCGTGGCGCTGTCCAGATGTTCCAACCGCTTCAGACGCAGATTGTCGATGCGCCCCGTTGGCACAACCCCCAACGCATCCAGAGTATCCATCGCAGCCATATCATAGACCGCAACGCTTTCAGGATTGGCTTCTAGCGTGACTGGGCCGCGCGCGGTTTCAATTGTTACTTCCTGTGCCCATGTCGCGATCGGGGCAACAGATGCTGCAAGGGCAAGAACGGCGGCGGTGATACGCATATATCTCTCCAATATTTTGGTGGCGGCACGGCAGTGGCAACAGAATTGACTGCATGTACTAGGTAATAGACAGGATTTAAAACGAAGCGTCCTGCGCGTCCAGCGCATATCTTACAGTTTTTATCACCTTTGACACCTACCCCGCCACGCTCTCGCAGATGTGAGTGTAATTGAAGGGGTGAACCCGTAAAACCCTGCGTATATCAGCATAAGGCGTGTTTTGGTTCACAGTGGATGCAGCGCATGTCTTACTGCCGATTGCCGTTAACTTCACCTATCTGTTGGCAGATATGCGTCTGACGCATATCATTCAGTAAAGATTGAATAAGCAAAACTATGAAATGTTTCGCCGGACTAACCGGTATTTGTCGTATGATATTGTGAATGCTGCAATTGCAAAACACGGGCTAACTGCCGCGCCCCTAAACGAGTGAGACAGGATAAGTGCAAGAGACCTTCAAACCGACATTTCGCCAACTTTTGCCGGTGCTTTGCGCTGCCCCTCGTCATACGATCTATGCGATTGCGTTTGGCGTTATGGCGGGTGGCGCAGTTGCACAGCAACAAGCTGCACAAGGCCCATCCAAGGTGGGCGTAATTACAATGACGCCCGAAGATGTCCCCTATTCCATCACGCTGCCGGGCCGCGCCATCGCCTATGAGCAGGCCGATATCCGCCCCCGCGTAGAGGGCATGGTGACCGCTATCCCATATGCCTATGGCCAGCCCGCCAAGAAAGGCGATGTGCTGTTTAAAATTGAGCCAGATACATATGAGGCCGAGCTGGCTGCGGCAGAGGCCGATGTATCTTCGGCGCAGGCCTCAGTTCAGACCGCACAATCCGCTTATGACCGCTATAGTCAAATTGAGGGGATCGGCGTCACGAAATCCGATCTTGAAACCGCTGCGGCCACGCTGGCATCGTCAAAAGCGACGTTAAAATCGGCCGAAGCCGCATTGCAAACCGCACAGTTGAACTTGGACCGCACCTCTATCGTCAGCCCGATTGATGGCGTGGTCGAGGTACCCGAAGTGTCCGTCGGGACGCTTGTCACCGCCAATCAGACCGACATTTTGACCACCGTCACCCGGTTGGATCCGATCTATGTCGATGTGTCAGAATCCTCTGCACAAATGCAGCGTCACCGCAATTGGGTGGCCAGTGGCGAATTGACCTTGGCTGATCAGGTCGGCGTCAGCCTGACATTGGAAACGGGCGAACAATACTCCGGTTCCGGTCGGATGATCAGCCCTTCGGCCGTTGTGTCCGATACCACTGGCACGGTGGATTTTCGGATTGAATTTGACAATCCCGACGGAAAAATCCTGCCCGGACAATTTTTGCGCGCAAGCCTGACATTGGGCACGAAAACCGCTGTTTTGGTGCCACAAAATGCAACGCAGCGTTCCGCAGATGGCACGCTTTCGGCCTTCATTGCCAAGGATGGCACTGCGCAAAAAACCCCAATCACCACATCAGGCAGTTATGACAATGCCTGGGTTGTGACCTCCGGAATCGAACAGGGTGATTTGCTGATCGTCGACGGGTTGAAAACGCTGCAAGATGGGGCCGCGATTACCACGGTGGCTGTCACCATTGATGCGGACGGCGTCGTGCATGATGTGGACGGAGATACCGCAGCTGATGGCGCGACAGATGCCCCCGCGGCGGGGAGCGAGTAATCCGAAATGGTCAATTTTTTCATTCATCGCCCCGTTTTCGCGTGGGTTCTGGCCATCGTTACGATGCTGGCCGGGGCGTTTTCCATCACCCTTTTGCCGGTGGCGCAATATCCCGAAATCGCGCCCACAACGGTGCGCATTTCGGCCACCTATAACGGCGCCACGGCAGAGGCCGTGCAATCCTCTGTAACGGAAACGCTGGAAGATTCTCTGACTGGGTTGGATGGGCTGTTGTATATGGTCTCCTCCAGCTCGCAAGGGTCATCATCGATCACGCTGACCTTTGACGAATCTGTTGATCCAATTGACGCGCAAAATGATGTGCAAAACAAAATCAGCCGAGTCGAAAGCCAATTGCCCGATAGTGTGACACAACAAGGGGTGACCGTTTCACGCTCCTCCTCGTCGATCTTGCTGGTCGCGGCGCTGGTCTCGACCGACAACCGCTACAGCCAGGTCGAATTGGGCGATATCGTATCAAACCAAATTGAGGGACCAATTCAGCGGCTTGAAGGGGTTGGTTCGATCAATTCCTTTGGCTCTGGCTATGCGATGCGGATATGGTTGGATCCGTTGTCTTTGGCGCAATACAGCCTGACCGCCGCAGATGTGACCAGCGCGGTGCAAGCGCAAAACACCAATGTGTCTGTGGGCTCTTTGGGGGATCAACCCTCGGTCAAGGGGCAGACATTCACCGCGACGATCACCGCCCAAAGCCAGCTTAGCACGGTCGAAGAATTTGAGAATATCTTGCTGAAAACCGATGCGGATGGCGCAGCCGTCTATCTGGGCGATGTGGCGCGCGTTGAAATCGGGCAGGAGAATTACGGCACGTTATCACGCTATGACGGAGCGAATGCGGCGGGCTTTGGTGTAAACCTTGCCACGGGTGCCAATGCCGTCGATACGGCGGCTTTGGTCCGCGCCAAGATGGACGAGATCGCGCCATCACTGCCCGCCGGTGTTGAGGTCGCATACGCTTATGACACCTCTCCCTTCGTCGAGCTATCAATTGAAAAGGTCGAACACACGCTGCTGGAAGCTATCGCATTGGTGCTGATCGTTATTCTGGTGTTCTTGCAAAAATGGCGCGCGACGCTGATCCCGATCATTGCGGTGCCTGTGGTTTTACTGGGCACCTTTGGCGTGTTGATGCTGTTTGGCTATTCGATCAACACATTGACAATGTTCGCGATGGTATTGGCGATTGGTCTGTTGGTCGATGACGCGATTGTCGTGGTGGAAAACGTTGAACGCGTAATGGAAGAAGACGGGCTGGACCCGGTGGCCGCGACCGAAAAATCCATGGGCCAGATCTATGGCGCCTTGATCGGTATCGCACTTGTCCTGTCTGCCGTGTTCTTGCCAATGGCGTTTTTCGGCGGCTCGACCGGTGTGATCTACCGGCAGTTTTCGGTGACGATCATCACTGCGATGATCTTGTCGGCAGCGGTGGCCATTATCTTGACCCCCGCGCTGTGTGCGACCATGCTTAAATCCGGCGAGGGCGAAACAAAATTCCCCCCCGCACGATGGTTCAACCGCAATTTTGAACGGATGACCAATGGCTATGGTGCCGTGGTGTCCAAACTGTTGAAAGTGCCGGTGCTGGTGATCGGCGCGCTTTTGGCCATCGGGGTTGGTGCCGGTTTTGTCTACAAACAGATCCCGGCCTCTTTCTTACCGACCGAGGACCAGGGCTCGATCATGATCATGGTGACATTGCAAGAAGGCGCGACACAGGCGCAGACACGTGATGTTGTCGCCGATGTCGAAGAGTATTTGCTGAATGAAGAAAGCGACACGGTGAAATCGACCTTTGGCGTCTTGGGGTTCTCCTTTGGCGGCAGCGGGCAAAACGCCGCAATGCTGTTTGCACAGCTGCAAGATTTCGACAACCGTGAAGATAGTGATCAAGCCGCTGGCGCTTTGGTAGGCCGGGCCATGGCCAAATTTGGTGCCTCGCGTGCGGGGCAGATCATCTTCATGCAGCCACCGGCTATTCAGGGGATGGGAAATACCTCTGGCTTTTCGATGTATCTGGTGGATCAGGGCAATAACGGCACTGATGCGTTGCGTGCCGCCGCCAATGAGCTGGTCGCAAGCGCCAATCAAAATGATGCTGCCACGGCGGTTCGCGTCAGCAACAACGAAGACGAGGCCGCGCTGCGCGTCAATATTGATCAGCAAAAAGCCGAAAGCTTTGGCCTGACATTGTCCGAAGTGAATTCGCTTCTATCGGTCATTTTTGCCTCGTCTGACGTCAATGATTTCGACATGAACGGCAATTTGAACCCGGTGATCGTACAAGGCGAGGCGCAATGGCGGATGCAGCCAGAGGACATTGGCAAATGGTATGCCCGCAATGCCGATGGGGATATGGTGCCCTTCTCGGCCTTTATGACCACATCATGGGAATCGGTTGCCCCGGCACTGACCCGCTATGGCGGCACACAGGCGATTGAGGTTCAGGGTTCGGCTGCGGATGGCTATTCCTCAGGTGAGGCGATGGATGTGATGGAGCAACTGGTTGCAGATATGGATGGTGGATATGGATCGGCCTGGACCGGGATGAGCTATCAAGAACGGCAATCAGGTGATCAGGCGCCTTTCTTGTATGCGCTTTCCGTTCTGGTCGTGTTCTTGTTTCTGGCGGCCTTGTATGAAAGCTGGTCGATTCCGTTTTCGGTGATGTTGGCGGTGCCGGTAGGGGTTTTGGGCGCCCTATGTGCGGCATGGGCCTTTGGACAATCCAATGACGTGTATTTCAAGGTTGGGCTTTTGACGACCATTGGTCTGGCGGCAAAAAATGCGATCTTGATTGTGGAATTCGCCAAGGATCTGGAGGCGGAGGGCAAGAAATTGATCGAGGCCACCGTAGAATCCGCCAAGATGCGTCTGCGGCCAATCTTGATGACATCGCTGGCCTTTATTTTGGGGGTGGTGCCGCTGGCACGCGCCACAGGCGCCGGTGCAGCAGCGCAAAATGCCATTGGTATCGGTGTGTTGGGGGGCATGTTCGCGGCCACATTCATCGGCGTCTTCATGGTGCCCAGCTTTTATGTGGTGGTGCGCAAACTGACCGATAAAAAAGCCCGGCAACAAAAAGCCTAAGGCAGATACGATTCCAAAACGCCCGCGATCCAATTGGACGCGGGCGTTTTAACTGGGCTGGCCAATATCAGATCACGGACGCCAAACGGCGCATCCGATCATTCGCGCAATTCCGCATCCCAATACAGAAAATCCATCCAGGTCTGATGCAGCTCATTCTCCGAACCTGGCAGGCCTTGTGCCGCGCGGTCCAATTGATACCCGGTCGGCGCATAAGGTTTACGCAGCAATTTCAACCCGGCCTGCGCAGGTGTCTTACTGCCCTTACGCAGATTGTCTGGCCCGCAGCAGCTGACGATATTGGTCCACTCCGAACGCCCGCCTTTGCACCGCGGCACCACATGGTCAAAGGTCAGATCCTTCGCAGGCAGCCGTTTTCCACAATACTGACATTGGAATTTATCGCGTAAAAATACGTTATACCGGGTAAAGGCGACATGTTTGCGCTGCCGATATTTTTTCAATGCGATAACGGCCGGCACCTCGTAATCGCGTGAGGCGGAATGGATATACACATCGTCATAGGCTTTGACCTGAATGACGCGATCTTGGAACACAGAGACAAGCGCCTGCTGCCAGCTGCATACCGAAAGCGGCGCATAGCTAAGCGGTTGCATATCCGCGTTTAAAATCAATGTGCGAAGGGAGTGGACTGGGGCGTTCATCGAAAGGCCTCCTGACCATCAGTCTGGTCGTAACATGTGGAAAAATATGAATATGTCATGGGGAGCGTGCGAGTTTTTGTGCAGCTGCAGGCGCAGGGCTTTGCCAAAAATAAAAGCGCGTGAAGATCACGCGCTTTAGTCAGACTGGTTTGAAGGCAGATATAGATCAGATGCATCTGACCGCGCCGTATCCTTAGACTGCTACGGCTGTATGCCCGCCGCATATCTTGGGCGCGCAGGCCCATGCTACTGGGGATCATCAGGCGCGCAGACAGGTGGCGCAGATCACGTTGAACACTCGCCCCAGGACGCTGTGTCTTGCCTTCGTGAATGTCACCATATCGCTGCATCATGGCTTTATCATCGCCTAACTCAGGTCATCTGTGGTGGCATGGGCCGGCATGCCCGCCCCTGCCAAATGGTTACGTCAAGCCCTTGGCCTGTCTGTCACTATATCCCGTGTCTGCAATCTGACAAGCCCATCAATTTACCAGATCTTCACGGCAAGTGGCCCGATCTTAGGGACGATTTTTAACACGGTGATGACAGTCCAAGGCCACGGTTACTTGGGAAGGTTTTGCACCAAAAAACCTAGCGCTGCGGACAGGCCATCTGGGGCAATGCCATGGGCGGTGCCTTTCATGACATGGGCGTATACCTCAAACCCCGCCGAGACAAGCGCATCACCCGCCAACCCCATATCGGCAAAGGGCACCACATCATCAGCATCGCCGTGGCACAGCAAAACGGGCGGTTTTGACACAGCTTCGCCGGCCAACGCCTCGGGCCGTAAAAGCCGTCCTGAAAAGCCAACAATCGCCGCGATTGGCTCCGCGCGCCGCGGCACCACTTGCAGCGCCATCATAGTGCCCTGGCTGAATCCAACCACCGCCAATTGGGCTGCCGTAATGCCTTCTTGTTCCAGCACTGTATCCAAAAACGCGTTCAGATCATCGGCTGCTGCCATAAGCCCCTGCGCGGCCACAGCCTCGGATGAGCCATCCAACCAAGGGATCGGAAACCATTGCCGTCCATAAGGGTTGCCCACACAGGGTTCGGGCGCATCAGGGGCCAGAAACACCGTATCGGGCATATGTGACGCCAATGGATCGGCCAATCCCAACAGGTCTTTACCATCGGCACCATAGCCGTGCAAAAACACCACCACTGATTTCGTTTGACCAGAGACAGACGCCTTGCGTCCGGTTTGTAATTCGCGCGTCATGGCGCCACCCCTTCTCGTTTCTTGTGATAGGCATAAAAGGCCCAAAGCCCGCGCGCCGCAACTGATCGCCACGGCGACCATGGCAGTGCCATCTGCAAAAATTCGCGCGGTCTGGGCCGGTTTTTTAGATCAAAAACCAGCCGTGCAGCCTCGGCTAGGGCCAGATCATCCACTGCAAAGACATCTGCACGCCCCAAGGCGAACATCAGATACATCTCGACCGTCCAGCGGCCAATGCCCGGAATTGGCAACAGCTGGGCATAGACCTCGGCATCGGGCAGATCCCGCAATGCAAAGAAATTAACATCGGATTGCGCCAAGGCCAGAAGATAGCGCGCTTTGGGTCGTGACACACCGCATGCGCGCAAGGCCTCCGGCGTGGTTGCGGCGATAGAATTGCGCTGGGCCAGCCCGGCTGCGATCAGCTTTCCACGGATCGCCGTGGCCGCCGCAACCGAAACCTGCTGCCCCAAAATCGCATCGCGCAACGCGTCAAACCCGTCTTCGCGCCGACGCAGCGGCCATGGCCCCGTTAGTGATGAAATATTGGCAAAGCGAGGCTCCACCCGGCACAACCATTCGGTGCCAAGTGCGACATCTGCCTCATTTTGGATCATCTGAACCGTCATGGCGCCACCCTGCCCGATTGTGCACAGCTGCGAAAGCCCCCCAAATCCGCCAGCTTTGCCAAACATATCCCAGTTTGATCCATGCTTGCACCCCGCGCCGTGCGCCGTTACCCATTTGGCACGGCACATGCCCTTGCCGGGCAGTTAAAGGATCCCCACCATGATGCCCCAGCCAGATCGCGCGAAACGCAACACGATTGTGCTGGTATTGGCGCAGGCGATGTTGGGCGCACAGATGCCGATGATCTTTACGGTTGGCGGCTTGGCGGGACAATCGCTTGCGCCAAACCCATGCCTGTCGACATTGCCGATTTCGATGATCATCCTGGGCTCTGTTTTTGCGGCACAACCGTTATCGGCCTATATGGCGCGCCATGGGCGCAGGCCAGGGTTCATTGCCGCCAATGGCGCAGGCGCATTGGGGGCTGCAATTGCCGCCTATGCATTGTGGATCGGGAATTTCTGGTTGTTTTTGGCCGGCTCATTGTTCACTGGCGTTTATCTGTCGGCGCAAGGTTTCTACCGTTTTGCCGCGACTGATGCCGTATCAAAAGACTTTGCACCCAAGGCGATTTCCTACGTGCTGGCGGGGGGGCTGATTTCCGCAGTGATTGGGCCGCAATTGGTAAAGGTGACAGCCACGGCGATGGTCATCCCCTTTCTTGGGACCTATCTGGCGATCATCGCGATCAACGCACTGGGCCCGATCCTCTTCGCATTTCTGGACATTCCACCGCCGCCAGCGGCACAGCCCGGCGCCAAACCGCTGGGGCGCACCCGCACGCAGATGCTGCGTGACCCAAAGATCGTCGTCGCGATCATCTGCGCGATGGTCTCCTATGCTTTGATGAATTTGGTAATGACCGCTACGCCGCTGGCGGTGGTAGGATGCGGCTATGCCCCTGCGCGCGCGGCCGATATCGTTTCAGCCCATGTTCTGGCGATGTATATTCCGTCCTTTTTTACCGGCCATCTGATCGCACGTTTCGGCCGTGCGCCAATCGTGGGGCTTGGCCTGTGCATCCTTGCCGGTGCTGGTGCAGCGGCACTCAGCGGTATCGCATTAGAGAATTTCTTTCTGGCACTGGTGCTATTGGGACTGGGCTGGAACTTTGGCTTTATCGGTGCAACCGCCATGCTTGCGGCGGCCCATAAACCGGAAGAGCGTGGGCGCGTACAAGGGCTTAATGATGTAATTGTGTTTAGTGGCGTTTTCCTGGCCTCACTTGCATCGGGCGGATTGATGAGCTGCGCAGGAGAGTCGCCACAGGCAGGATGGGCAGCGGTTAATCTGGCAATGGTGCCGTTTTTGACATTGGCCGGCGCCGCGCTGATATGGTTAATGATGCGCCCGAAGGATACGGTATGAAGCTGGCAATTTTACCGTCTTGCGCGACAGGTCAAACGGATGCGTTTTTGGCCGAATTGGCGCGCACACGCGCAAAACGCGGTCAACCCATCGTGGCAATGGTGCGCGCAGCCGATGATGTTGCCCCCGACACAAAGCTGATCTTACAACTGTGGCCAAGCGGCGATATTTGGCCCATTTTCCAACAGCTTGGTCCCGGCGCCAGCGGATGCTCTCTTGATCCAGGGGCATTGGAGCAAGCGGTGGAGTGCAGCCTACGCGCATTGGCAAGCGCGGCACCCGGCACGCCGGTGATCGTCAATAAATTTGGCAAGCAAGAGGCCGCAGGTCTGGGCACCCGCGCCCTGATCGCACAGGCCTTGGCGCAAGGTCATCCCGTGCTTTTGGCGGTTCCTGCCCATAATCGCGCCGCGTTTGAAGAATTTTCAGGCGGCATGCATGAAGAAATACTGTATGATTTTCAGGCAATTGAAGCATTTTTTACTGCGAAATCCTGAAACCTTTGGCGCAGGGTTTGAACCCCGTGGCGCTGGGCACTAGACTTTTGTGGGCGCAGCGGTCAAAAAGACCGTGTTAGCGCTATCAGTTTAAGGGGAGTTCTTATGGTCTCGCGCGTCATCCCGGTTGATCCGTTCGATCTCGTCATTTTTGGCGCAACAGGTGATCTTGCCAATCGCAAGATTTTCCCCGGTCTGTATCGGCGCTTTCAGGCAGGGCAGATGCCAATGGAAGCACGCCTGATCGGTGCGGCACGCTCTGACATGAGCTGCGAAGAATTTCGGGCCCACATCCGTAAATCCATCGATGAATTCGTGCATGAAAACAAGCGCGACCCAAAGATGATCGATGACTTTATCGCGCGTCTGGATTATGTGCCCGTTGATGCCCGTGGCACCGATGGCTGGGATGATTTAAAAACCAAAATCGACAACACGCATATCACGGCCTTCTATTTCTCGGTCGCGCCGGCATTGTTTGGCGATATTGCCGAACGGCTTGTGTCCTACGGGATTTCCGACAGCGAAAGCCGGATCGTGGTGGAGAAACCATTTGGCCGCGATTTGGCATCGGCAGAGAAGCTGAATGCCACATTGGCAGAGTTTTTCGACGAAGGTCAGATTTATCGGATTGATCACTATCTGGGCAAAGAGACGGTTCAAAACCTGATGGCCCTGCGGTTCGCAAATATCTTGTTTGAGCCATTGTGGAATAGCCAATATATCGACCATGTGCAGATCACAGTGGCCGAAACCGTGGGCGTTGGCGGGCGCGGCAGTTATTATGACAAGTCGGGCGCGATGCGCGACATGATTCAAAACCACCTGATGCAGCTGTTGTGCATGATCGCAATGGAACCGCCCTATCATTTCGACCCTGATGCGGTGCGCGATGAAAAGGTGAAGGTTATCCGCGCCTTGCAACCGGTTCCGGCACATGACATCGTGCGTGGACAATATTTGGGATATCACCGCGAAGGCTATGATGAGCCGATGCCGGGCTATCTGGAAGATTGCGAAGATCCCAATTCCAAAACGGAATCCTATATTGCGATGAAGGTGAATATCGCAAATTGGCGTTGGACCAACACGCCCTTTTATTTGCGCACCGGTAAGCGGCTGCGCGCCCGCACCAGTGAAATCGCGGTGTTCTTCAAGGAACCGCCGCATTCCATTTTTGACGATTCAGAATCCGATGTGAACTGGAAGGCAAACCAGCTTGTCATACGGCTGCAACCCAATGAGGGCATGAACCTTAAGATGATGATTAAGGAACCCGGCCCCGGTGGTATGCGCCTTGTGCAAGTGCCGCTTGATATGTCTTTCGCCGAAGCCTTGGGCGAAGGCGGTGCGGATATGCCTGACGCTTATGAACGACTCATCATGGATGTGATCCGCGGCAACCAGACGCTGTTTATGCGCGGGGATGAGGTCGAGGCTGCATGGGCCTGGACCGACCCAATCATCAATGGCTGGGAAGAACGTGGTGATAAACCGAAACCCTATGATAGCGGCACGACCGGCCCAGAGGATGCGTTGATGTTGATGCACCGTGATGGTCGCCGCTGGAGGCATGTGAAATAATGGATTTTAAAACCTATCCCGACCGCGATGTGTTGATGTTGGCTGTGGCCGATAAAATCGCTAGCCAGCTGCGCGCCACATTGGCCACCGAAGGCCGCGCCACATTATCCGTTCCCGGTGGCACAACACCGGGGCCGATTTTTGATATTTTGTCCGATCTGGAACTGGATTGGCAAAATGTTGTGATTGTATTGAACGATGAACGCTGGGTGCCGACCACATCTGAACGCTCAAACACCCGGTTGCTGCGCGAACGTCTGCTGGTGAACAAGGCCGCAAGCGCCACGCTATTGCCGCTATATGTCAATGCGCCCGACCCTGACGAACGTCTTGATGCGCTGTCAGAAAACCTGCGCCCTAACCTGCCGATTTCGGTGCTGTTGCTGGGCATGGGCACGGATATGCATACGGCCTCTTTGTTCCCGGGCGCCGACAAGCTGAAAACAGCCCTTGATGACGAAGCGCCAGAGCTGATGGCATTGCGCGCCGATGCTGCAGGAGAGCCGCGCATCACCATGACCGCTCGCGTTTTGAAAGACGCGATGCATACGCATATCCTGATCACGGGTAATGAGAAAAAAGCCGCGATTGAGGCGGCGCAATCTTTGCCGGTCGAACAGGCGCCGGTGCGATGCGTTTTGAACAATGCCACGGTGCATTGGGCGGAATGAACCCAAAGCGATACGATTTTGGGGCCGCGCTTTGCGGCCCCGTTCATAACTGGGGAGACTGACATAATTATGAGCACCTGGACCGCCCTTCTGGAAACCGCCGCAGCGGTAAAATCCCGTCCCATCCTGGAGCTGTTTTCCACCGCTGGCCGCGCCGAAGATTTCTCGGCGTCGACAGGCCCGTTTGTTTATGACTATTCCAAAACCAATATCGACGCGGCAACCCGTGATATGTTGCTCTCTTTGGCGCGCGACAGTGGTTTAGAAGCCAAACGCGATGCGATGTTTGCCGGTGCCAAAATCAATGAAACCGAAGGCCGCGCCGTATTGCACACAGCGCTGCGTAATCTGGACGGCAAGGTCGTTATCGACGGGGCCGATGTCATGCCAGAGGTCCGCGAGACCTATGATCGCATGGCCGCATTTGCCAATGATATACGCCGCGGCACTTATCAGGCCCAGGGCGGTAAGGTCACCGATATTGTCAATATCGGTATTGGCGGCTCGGACCTTGGCCCGGCAATGGCGGTGCTGGCGCTGGCGCCTTATCATGACGGACCGGCGTGCCATTTCGTATCCAATGTCGATGGGGCGCATATTCACGATGTGCTGAAAGGTCTGAACCCTGAAACGACATTGGTGATTGTGGCCTCTAAGACCTTCACCACAATCGAAACCATGACCAATGCACAAACGGCGAAACGCTGGATGGCGCAGAAAGTGGCCGATCCGGCAGCGCAATTTGCCGCCCTGTCCACCTCGGCCGAGAAAACCGCCGCCTTTGGCATTGATCCGGCACGGGTCTTTGGCTTTGCCGATTGGGTTGGGGGCCGTTATTCGATGTGGGGGCCGATTGGCCTGTCCTTGATGATCGCGGTAGGTGTCGAAGATTTCAAAGGCGTCTTGGATGGTGCCGCCGCGATGGATGCACATTTCAAAGAGGCGCCTTTGGCGCAAAACCTGCCGGTGCTTTACGCATTGGTCGGTATGTGGCACGCACAGTTTTGCAATTATGCCACCCGCGCCGTGCTGCCCTATGATCAGCGCCTGTCGCGCCTGCCCGCGTATCTGCAGCAGTTGGAAATGGAAAGCAACGGCAAGCGCGTGTCGATGGATGGCAAGGATTTGCCGTATAATTCCGGCCCTGTTGTCTGGGGCGAACCTGGCACGAATGGCCAACATGCGTTTTATCAGCTGATCCATCAGGGCACGCGGGTCATCCCGTGTGAATTTATGTTGGCGATGGAGGGTCACGAGCCAGATCTGGCACATCAGCACATCTTGCTGGCGGCGAACTGTCTGGCACAATCCGAGGCGCTGATGCGCGGGCGCTCGCTGGACGAAGCGACCGAGATCATGGCTGCCAAGGGGCTGACCGGCGCAGAGTTGGACCGTCAGGCACGCCACCGCGTGTTCCCCGGCGCGCGGCCTTCGACCACGTTGATCTACCCGAAACTGACCCCTGAAGTATTCGGCGGCATTATCGCGCTATATGAACATCGTGTGTTTGTAGAGGGCGTGATTTTGGGCATCAACAGCTTTGACCAATGGGGTGTTGAGCTGGGCAAGGAGCTGGCGCTGGCGCTGGCACCAGTGTTGGAAGGGCGTGAAAGCGGTATGGGCAAAGACGGCTCCACACTGCGTCTGGCGGCTTTGGTACGCCAAGCACAAGGCTGAGCACTGAGGTCCAAAGTGATCCAGCGGCGAGGCCACTATGTGGCCTCAAGCGATGCGAATGATCGGCGCCCTGTGCGGGGCGCCGATGGTCAACCGCCCCCGTTTACGCGCTGTCCGATCCGGGGGCGCGTGGGGCAGACCAGCCCCGCCAGACAGACACGATACGTAAGATGACCGTGGCTGCGATACCGATCAAAGCTGTTTCAAAGCCCGGCCAACCCCATTCCCCTCCTGCGACATAAATTGCAGCCCCCACAAGTGCGGCCATTGCATAGACCTCTTCGCGCAGCACGCGCGGGATTTCCGCTACCAACAGATCGCGCACCGCACCACCGCCTGTCGCGGTAAGCACGCCCAGCATGACTGCAGGTATGGGCGATAGGCCATAGAGCAACGCCTTGCCCGCACCGGTAATCGCAAACAATCCCAGCCCCAGCGCATCAAGCACCATTACCGGTTTCGACACACGCTCAATCCCGTGGTGAAAGAAAAAACCTGTGGCACCTGCCAGCATCGCTGCAACCAGGTAACGGCTGTCGCGCAGCGCTGCCGGCGGAGTTGATCCCAAAGCCATGTCGCGGATCATGCCACCCGCCAGGGCCGCCGCAACAGCTAGCACCATGATACCAAATAAATCCAACCTGCGGCGCACCGCAACGACGGCCCCCGACAAACCAAAAACATAGGTGCCGATCAGATCCAGAATTAAACCCAAACTGGAGACTTGCAACACAGGCGGAAAGATCCCCTCCATCATACCAACGCCTTGCCCAAGCGCGGCAGGCGCGCGCGTTTCAGCAAAGCACGCAGCGGTTGTGACACGCCGGACAGTCGCTCTGCCGTGGCGCGGATATCCTCTACGATCGTTGCCACGGTTTCGCGATCGTCACTGGCAAATTGCCACAGCAGCCCGTCCGGGTCGCGCCGTTCCAGCCCTTCGCTTGCCAAAACGCCCCGCGGAAAATCCTTGGCATTCATTGTAACGATGGCTTCAGCCCCGCCGGCAATGGCACAGGCCAGAACATGGATGTCATTCTCATCTGGCAGATGAAGCCGCGTCTCTAATCCGGTGTGTCGTTGCACCATCGCCGCTGGAAACCGCGCCGTCAGTAGCGCAATTTCTCCGCGTGCAATGACCTCATCTGTAGGGTTGCGACGTGCCGCAGCGCGCGCCCATTCTTCAAGTAGACGTTCCGACCAAATCGGCTGAAACATCCCCGCCTGCGCGCAACCAATCAAGATTTCGCGTAAAATTGTGGGATACAAGACACAGGCATCAAGACAGAGTTTCATCAATCCAACCGGAAAGCCAAGGATTTCAAATATCCGGTTTCTGCCAGCTGCGGCAACATCGGATGATCGGCCCCGGCAAATCCGGTGTGCAACAGCTGTGCCGCACGCCCCGCCTTGCCGATACCACGCGTCGATGACGCCCGGAACTGACCCAGATCCGCCGCGTGCGAACAGGAGCACAGCACAAGATACCCGCCCGGCGCAACCAAGGGCGCGGCCAAACGTGCCACGCGTTCATAGGCCCGCAGCCCTGCTTGCAGTGCAGGTTTTGCCGGCGCAAATGCGGGTGGATCGCAAATCACCACATCGAATTGAGCGCCTTCGCCGGCCAATGCCTCTAATGTCGCAAACGCGTCGCCCTTACGGGTAGAAAAGCGATCCGTTGCACCCATCGCCTGCGCGCCCTGCTCTGCCAAGGCCAATGCCGCCGCCGACCCATCCACCGCCAATGCCGATTGCGCGCCGTTGGCCAAAGCCGCCAAACCGAATCCGCCAACATGAGAGAACACATCCAACACCCGTGCCCCGCGCGATAGGCTGGCCGCAAACGCATGGTTGGGGCGCTGATCATAGAACAGACCGGTCTTTTGCCCGCCCATCACATCGGCCATATATGTTGCGCCATTCATCCGAACCGGCACAGGTGCGTCGATCCCGCCCAGCAAAACCTCCATCACATCACCCAAGCCCTCCAGTGCGCGCGCCCGACCCGAAGCGTTTTTAACAATCGTCGTCACGCCAGTCACCTCGGCCAAGGCAGAGGTCATATCATCGACCATCGCATCCGCCCAAGCCGCGTTAGGCTGTATGACGGCCACATCCCCGAAACGGTCAATGATCGTGCCGGGCAGCCCGTCAGACTCTGCATGGATCAGGCGATAGAAGGGCTGATCAAACAAACGTTCGCGCAGCGCCAGCGCATGTGACAATTTGCCCACCAACCACGCACGGTCGATCTGCGCGGTGGCGTCCCTGTCCATCACCCGGCAGATGATTTTCGACAATGGATTCACTGTCACCGTTGCCAATGGCCGGCGCTCTGCATCCTCCAGCGTGGCAAAGGTGCCCGGCGCCATAGCTTTGGTACGGCGGTCAATCACCAACTCATCGGCATAAACCCAAGGGAAACCGTGGCGGATCGCCCGGGCCTCCCCCTTGGGACGCAAGCGCACAACGGGACGGTCAGAGCTGTGGTCTTCGGCTTGGGTGGTCATGGCGCACATCCTTTTCGCGTTTCTTCCCACTTACAGCCAGATGGCGCGCAATAAAAGCGGTGCGACTGGACAAGATCACATCAAAAGCCAAGTAATTGTATCGTAGGCGTGAGTTGCATTGTTAGCGCTAACGCCATATAGTTACTTTCAAATGGCCAGCCAAGGCAAGTTTGCCCGGCTGGAGCTACGCAACCGCGAACAGATCGAAAGCCAGCCATGTCCGATATTGCCGCACCGCTTAATTCCACCATCGCCCGCATTACGGACCGTATTCGGGAACGATCCAAGGGGCTGCGCGGCGATTACCTTGCCCGCATCAATGAGGCGGCATCGAATGGCCCTGCCCGTGCGCACCTGACCTGCGGCAATCAGGCCCATGCCTATGCTGCAATGGGCGATCAAAAGGCAATGCTGGCAGAAGGTCGCGCGCCCAATATCGGCATCATAACCGCCTATAATGATATGCTGTCGGCACATCAGCCCTATGAAACATTTCCACAGCTGATCAAGAAAGCCGCAGCAGAGGCAGGTGCGACAGCACAAGTCGCCGGCGGAGTTCCCGCGATGTGCGACGGCGTGACCCAAGGCCAACCGGGGATGGAGCTGTCGTTATTCTCGCGCGATGTGATCGCAATGGCTGCGGCGATTGGGCTAACGCATAATACGTTTGATTCCGCGCTATATCTGGGTGTGTGCGATAAAATCGTGCCCGGGCTGATTATGGCAGCGGCGACATTTGGTCATATCCCGGCGGTATTCATTCCTGCGGGTCCGATGACCTCGGGCCTGCCCAATGATGAAAAATCCAAGGTGCGTCAGCAATTTGCAACCGGCGAAGTGGGCCGAGATGAGCTGATGAAGGCCGAGATGGCGTCGTATCACGGGCCGGGCACCTGCACATTCTATGGCACGGCCAATACCAATCAGATGTTGATGGAATTCATGGGCCTGCATCTGCCCGGTGCATCCTTCGTCACGCCCGGGACGCCGCTGCGCGAGGCGCTGACCGTGGCCGGTGCGAAACGCGCCGCCGAAATCACCGCCCTTGGCAATGATTTCCGCCCAGCCGGTGAAATTTTGGACGAACGCGCCTTTGTGAACGGGCTTGTCGGGCTGATGGCGACGGGGGGGTCGACCAACCTGGTGCTGCATCTGCCGGCAATGGCCCGCGCGGCCGGGATCGTGCTGGATCTGGAAGATTTTGACGAGATCTCCTCGGTCGTGCCGCTGATGGCAAAGGTTTATCCTAACGGATTGGCCGATGTGAATCACTTCCACGCGGCAGGCGGTTTGCAATTCATGATCCGTGATTTGCTAAAGAACGGCCTGTTAAATCCCGATGCAAAGACCGTGGCTGGGGATGGCATGTCGCTTTATGCCAATGAGCCCAAGTTGCGCGACGGTCAGGTGGTCTGGGAGGATGGCCCAGAAGAAACGCTGAATGACAAGATCCTGCGCCCTGCCGCAACCGGTTTTGCCAAAACCGGTGGGTTGAAACAATTGGCAGGCAATCTTGGCCGTGGCGTGATCAAGATCTCGGCGGTGGCAGAAGAACACCGGCTGGTCGAAGCCAAATGCCGGGTCTTCAGCGATCAGGGCGCGGTAAAGACCGCCTTCCAAAACGGCGAATTCACCGAAGACACGATTGTTGTCGTGCGCTTCCAAGGCCCATCGGCCAATGGTATGCCGGAGCTGCATTCGCTCACTCCGGTGCTGTCGATCTTGCAAGGGCGCGGGCTGAAAGTGGCACTTGTCACTGATGGCCGTATGTCGGGCGCATCGGGTAAAGTTCCAGCTGCAATCCATGTCGCGCCCGAGGCGGCGAATGGGGGCCCATTGGCAAAGCTGCGCGATGGGGATCTGGTGCGTCTGGACGCAGAGGCCGGGGTGCTGACCTGCCTGTCGGCCGATCTGGACAGCCGCGAGGCAATCGTGCCAGATTTGACCGGCAATCATTTCGGCCTTGGCCGAGAGCTATTCGCAGCCTTCCGCGCCCAAGTGGGCAATTCCACCGAAGGCGCCGCAGTGGCCGTATAATACAACTTTGGGCGCTGCACGCCGGGGGATGGCCCCGCCTGCAACGCCCAAAGAAATTCAATAAGCCGCCTATCGCGCGGCCCGATCCAAATCAGAGGTATTCGATGACGCCCGCAGATCAGTCCAAAGCCGCCCGCGCAATTTGCGAACTTGCCCCGATTGTTCCGGTGATTGTGGTGCGCGATGTCGCCCATGCCAACCCATTGGCCACGGCGCTTGTCAAAGGTGGGTTGCCCGCGCTGGAGGTCACGCTGCGGTCCGATTGTGCCTTGGATGCCATCCGTGCAATGGCCGATGTTGAAGGCGGCGTTGTGGGGGCAGGCACGCTGCTGACACCTGCCGATGTCAAGGCCGCCAAGGCAGCGGGCGCGAAATTCGGCGTCAGCCCCGGCGTCACCGATGATCTGATCAAAGCCTGCTGTGACGAAGAACTGCCCCTTCTGCCCGGCACCGCCACCCCATCTGAGGTGATGAAGCTGCTGGAGCTTGGCTTTAACATGGTGAAATTCTTCCCTGCTGAGACCAATGGCGGCGCGCCTGCGCTGAAAAACTTCGGGGGGCCATTGCCGCAGATGAAATTCTGCCCGACAGGCGGCGTCAGCATCAAAAACGCCCCTGATTATCTGGCCTTGCCAAATGTGATCTGTGCCGGTGGGTCATGGGTTGCGCCCGATAAATTGGTGCAGTCAGGCGATTGGGCCGCGATTGAGGCCTTGGCCCGCGAAGCCGCGGCCTTACCACGTTAAGATCGCCCTACAACCTATTGAAAACAATAAAACGGCAGCAAAATAGCTGCCGTTTCTTACGGATAGATGATGCCACATTCGGTGATAATCATATCCAGCGGCTGATCTGTAGGTTCTTGCGGCAGGTCCGGCAGCTCTTGCGCACCATAGGCAAAGCCGATGGCCGTCACAGGGGCGGCGGCCGCTCGCAATTTTTGCAATGTTCGGTCATAAAACCCCCCACCATAGCCCAGCCGAAGCCCGCCCCGTGTGAAGGCGACCAATGGCACGATCAGCACTTGCGGTACAATCGGCGCAGGGTCCACAGGGATTGCCGCCCCAAACGCGCCCGGGATCATCGGTGCCTGGGCATGCCAGTGGCGAAAAGACAGCGGCTGCTCTGGCGCATCGACCACCGGCACACAGGTTGGCCCGTCAAAGGCAATCATCGCCGGCCGGGGATCAATTTCACTACGGATCGGCATATAGCCCGCCAGAACCTGTCCAAAATAAGGTCGTAGCGCCGCCAAAAGCGCAGCGCAGGCCGCTGTGCCTGATTCCGTATTCCGATGGGCCACCTTACGCGCGCCAAGAGCGGCTTTACGGGCCTGCCCCTTATCCTCTGCCAGCGTCATAACATCCAGACCCCGGCCAGACCAAGAAAGGCAAAAAAGCCGACAACATCTGTCACAGTCGTCACAAATGTTCCCGATGCAAGGGCGGGATCGGCACCGAACCGCTCCAGCACCAGCGGAACGACAATCCCCGCAAGGGCGGCAACCACAAGGTTGATCACCATCGCCACGGCGATCACCGCGCCCAATGTCACCCCATCAAACCAGATATAGGCAACCAGGCCCATCACCACTGCGAAGGCCAAACCATTGATCAACCCCACGACGACCTCGCGTCGGATGACCCGCCATACGTTGGATTCCGTCACGCTTTTGGTGGCCAAAGCCCGCACCGCGACCGTCAGGGTCTGCGTTCCAGCATTTCCCCCCATCGAGGCCACGATCGGCATCAACACCGCCAAGGCGACCAGCTGTTGAATCGTCCCCTCGAACACCGAAATCACCATGGACGCCATGATCGCTGTCAGCAGGTTCACAAACAACCACGGTAAGCGTTGCTGAACCGTTTCCCACACAGTATCGGTGATCGAACTGTCATCGCCCACACCGGCCAGACGCAGGATGTCTTCTTCATGTTCCTCGTCCAGAACCGACATCGCATCATCAATGGTGATCACACCCACAAGGCGGCCGTTTTCATCGACCACCGGCACCGAAATCAAGTGATATTGGTTGAACGCATAGGCCACGTCACCTTCTTCTTGATACACAGAGATCGCGCGAAATTCATCTTCGGCAATATCGGATAATGCCGCCGTGCGCGGCGCCGACAGCACCCGCCCCAATGTCACATTGGCAATCGGGTGATGCATCGGATCAACCAGGATCACATGATAGAACTGATCGGGCAGCCAATCGGCAGAACGCAGGTAATCAATTGTCTCGCCCACGGTCCAATGGCCCGGCGCGGTCACGACCTCACGTTGCATCAAACGCCCGGCCGAGAATTCGGGATAGGTCAGTGATTTCTCAACCGCAATCCGGTCGCGATCATCCAGCGCAGATAAGATGACTTCTTGTTGCGAGCGTTCTTCGATCGTTTCGATCAGGTCGACAACGTCATCGGAGTCCATTTCACGGACCGCATCGGCCAGAACCGTCGGTTCCAGCTCGTCAATCACCTCTTCACGGATGGATTCGTTGATCTCCGCAAGGATTTCACCGTCCATCTCATCGCCATATAGGCGCAAGATGTCCCGACGCTCCGAGCCAGAGACCTGTTCCAAAAGGTCAGCAATATCGGCAGCATGCAGCGGTTCAAGGATCGAAATAACGCGTTGCGCGTCTTCATCAGCAACCGCGTCAAGAAGTGTATCTACGACATCAGCGTCCAACCGATAATCTTCTTCATGCTCGGTGTCATCGACCCGTTCATCCGTCATGGCGCCTCCTAAGCTGTTGCTGCACGTTAGCCTAGACCCGCGACTTACAGAAGGGGGCCAGCACCGTAATTTGATAGGTTCTTGTGCCATCCATTTTATGACCTACTGATGACAATTCAGATGCAGATCACAAGGTAAGTAACGAATTTAATGAATTATTTTTGAATTACGCGTGGATATAGTATCATCCCATCAGCCGTCGGGCCAGCCGGGTTTGATGCGCAATGGTGTGACGCAGATCAATTGTTGTGATCTGCCCGTCGCGCACCACCTGACGCCCCTCTACAAATACATCGCGGGCCTTGGCTGGCCCGGATAGGATCAATGCCGCCACCGGATCCCATGCCCCTGCCGCCTCTAATCCTGACACATCCCAAATTGCGATATCGGCGCGTTTTCCCGGCTGTAATGATCCACAATCGGTGCGACCCAATACCTGCGCCCCGCCCACTGTGGCGATCTCCAATGCCTCGCGCGCGGACATCGCATCGGCCCCGTTTTGCACCCGTTGCAGCAGCAATGTCTGACGGGCCTCATTGATCAACGACCCCGCATCATTGCTGGCAGAGCCATCCACCCCCAGCCCAACACGCACCCCTTGATCACGCATCTGCCGCACCGGCGCAATGCCCGAGCCAAGCCGGCAATTGGAACACGGGCAATGTGCCACACCGGTTTTGCTGCGCGCGAACAGATCAATTTCAGTATCATTCAGCTTCACGCAATGCGCATGCCACACGTCTTCGCCTGTCCAGCCCAGGCTTTCGGCATATTCCCCGGGACGGCAGCCAAACTGCGCCAAAGAATAGGCGATATCTTCGTCATTTTCGGCCAAATGCGTGTGCATCATCACGCCTTTGTCACGCGCCAGATCGGCCGCATCACGCATCAGCCCACGCGACACGGAAAACGGTGAACACGGCGCCACACCCACGCGACACATCGACCCATCCTGCGGATCATGGAACGCATCAATCACCCGGATACAATCCTCAAGGATCGCCGCTTCGCCTTCGACCAGCGCATCAGGGGGCAACCCACCCTCGCTTTCGCCAATTGACATCGCGCCCCGTGTGGGATGAAATCGCAGGCCCAATTGCGCGGCAGCATCAATCGTGTCCTCCAGCCGCGCTCCATTGGGATACATATACAGATGATCCGAGCTAAGCGTGCAACCCGTCAGCGCCAGCTCTGCCAGACCAATCAACGCCGAGACACGGATTTCCTCTGGCCCCATCTTTGCCCAGATCGGGTATAGTGTTTGCAACCAACCAAACAGCAGCGCGTCTTGTCCGCCCGGCACCGCGCGCGTAAGCGTTTGATACAGGTGGTGATGCGTATTGATCAAACCCGGCGTGACCACACAGCCGCGCGCCAGCACCCGCTCCCCCTTGGTGGTCAGCCCATGACCGATCTGTACGATCACCCCGTCACGGATCAGCAGATCTGCACCCGCCAATTCGCGCCGCGTTGCGTCCATCGTGACCAACACATCCGCCTGTTCGATCAAAATTTCACGCATGCCGCCCCCTTAGCTGTTCAACACCTGCATAGCAGCCTGATGCACCTGCGCATTGGCGGCTGCGATCACCTGCCCGCCACGACAGGCCGGACCGCCTTGCCAATTGGTGACAATACCACCTGCGGCTTGCACCACCGCCATCGGCCCTTGAATATCATAGGGCTGCAAACCGGCCTCGACCACAAGATCAATCTGGCCCGCAGCCAGCAACGCATAGGCATAGCAATCCATGCCATATCGGGTCAGCTTTACCTGACGCGATAGCGCGTGAAATGCCGCGCCTTCCGCTGCGGTGCCCACCTCGGGGAATGTGCTGAACAACACGGCATCCGACAGATCCGCCGTCGCCCGACGGGTTTCCAATGGCATCTGACCATGCGGGCCTTGCAAAAGGCTACGGCCCATACCGCCTTGAAAACGTTCTCCAATATATGGTTGGTCCACGATTCCCATTAAGGGCATCCCCGGACCACCTTCGTCATCATGGGCCAAACCTATCAGCACGCCCCAGCTGGTCGTACCCGACATATAGGCGCGCGTGCCGTCAATCGGATCCAACACCCATGTCAGCCCGGATGTGCCGCGCGTCACGCCAAATTCTTCGCCATAAATCCCATCTTGCGGGCGGCGGAGGGCCAAAATATTACGCATCGCGCGCTCGGACGCCCTGTCGGCCTCGGTTACCGGATCAAAGCCCTCTGCCAGCTTATTGGCCGCGCCAATTCCACCGGGCGGACGAAACCGCGCCAATGTTTCGACCCGGGCGGCATCAGCCAAAGCATTGGCAACCGACCATAAATCTTCGATCGTCTCGTGAGAGAAGGGCTGGGAAAGGGTCATGGCTGTGCTCCGGCTGTATCCTCGATAGCGGTAGCGGCCACGGCTGGCAGGGTCAAGCCACGCAAAAACTGACACAGGCGGACCGCATTGGCCCGCCTGTGTCAGTAAAGATATGTTCAGGTTCTTTGCGCGATTACGCTGCCGAAGACAGAACTTTTGCCAATTCAAACAGACGCCGGCGCTGTGCCTCTGGGATTGCGTAATAAGAGCGCACCAAGGAAAGAGCCTCTTTATCCGCAAGAATGTCTGAATTGCTATGCGCTTCGCCTTCTGGCGTGTCCAAGCCTTCAAAAAAGAAAGAGACCTGAACTTCTAATGCATCGGCGATATCCCAAAGGCGCGATGCGGAAACGCGGTTCATACCGGTTTCATACTTTTGGATCTGCTGAAACTTGATCCCGACCTTATCAGCCAATTGTTGTTGTGTCATGCCGATCATCCAACGGCGGTGACGGATACGCTTACCCACATGGGCATCTACGGGATGTTTCATGCAATCGTCCTTACAACACCAGATTGTCGGAAATTAGCATGCTCGCGACAGCTAGCTCCGACAAAAACTACAAAACCTACCTAAAAAGATAGTGACCCATAACGGTAAAAACAGAGTTAACGCGTTTTTTGATGCGCCGATCAAGAATAATGCAGCAGGAGAACGTCACAGGCTAATTTCATCCACCGCGTGTTTTGCAATTTGCAACGCATTTTCGGGTTACATCAACGTCAACTTCCCAAATCGCAACTTGGGACGAATCAATGGCTGGCAGGTTAGCCGCGCAATGCCTTGGTTTTTCTTAAGAGAGATTGGCAGCCATGCCAAAGTCTGATCGTCTACACCGTGACGGCGCGGTAGACTGTGCCAACAGCCAGTGATGTAATTTGCAATCAACCCGAACCGGAGACAATTATGCGCGCATTAGATTTAGCGAATTTCGGGGCGCAGCCCGCCTTTGTCGAAAAGGACATTGCACCGCCGTCTGGAACACAGGTTCAGGTGGCGATCAAAGCCTGCGGCCTAAATTTCGCTGATCTGCTTATGATTGAGGGGAAATATCAGGACACGCCCACGCCCCCTTTTACCATGGGTATGGAACTATCAGGGGTTGTTATCGCCGCCGGGCCGCAGGCCAGTTTACCTTTAGGTACGCGGGTTGCCGTGTTTTCGGGACAGGGTGGATTGGCACAGTATGGGAATTTCGCGCAAGAGCGCTGCACCCCCCTGCCCGTTAATATGAGCTTTGCACAGGCTGCCGGGTTTCAAATTGCCTATGGAACATCCCATCTGGCGCTGACCGCGCGGGCCAATCTGCGTCCCGAAGACACATTGGTGGTGTTGGGTGCAGCCGGTGGCGTTGGCCTTACCGCCGTTGAAATCGGCAAATCGTTAGGCGCGCGGGTGATCGCCGTTGCACGCGGGGCCGAAAAGCTGCAGGTCGCCCAGCAGGCTGGCGCAGATCTGCTGATCGACAGTGACAGCCCGGATTTAAAACAGCAATTAAAGGATGCCGGCGGGGTCGATGTGATTTATGATGCACTTGGTGGTGACATTGGAGAAGCCGCGTTTCGCGCGCTGCGTCCCGGCGGGCACCATTTGCTGATCGGCTTTGCCTCTGGTCAACCGCCGCAATTGCCGCTCAATCACGCATTGGTCAAAAATATCACTTTGCATGGGCTGTATTGGGGCGGGTATCTGAAATTGGCGCCTTTGGTGCTGACCCAGTCTATGCACGCCCTGTTCCAGATGTTCGAACGCGGCGAGCTGCACCCACCGGTGACACAAGAATATGCTTTTGATCAGGTTCTTACAGCATTCTGCGATCTGAAGGCGCGCCGCTCTACCGGGAAGCTGGTAGTAAAAATTGAATAAGCGAGGATTATCGCGCCGGGTCTTTTTTGAAAACATCCTTGCGAAACTGCCGTGAGGATCTTGTAAATCACCCCAAGCCTGCCAATATCGATTGGGAGTAAAAGACCGCGCCACCCGCGCGGCGCAGAAATGACCTAGATGGAGGCTATCAATGGCTGGTTTCAATACGATGCGCACCGCAACCGGTATGCGTCAGGCACAGATCGATGAGGGTCTGCGCTCCCATATGAACAAGGTTTACGGCCTGATGTCGCTTGGCATGCTGATCACCGGCGCCGTGGCCTTTGGTGTGGGGACAAATGAACAGCTGGTGGCCGCCATCTTCGGATCCGGTCTGAAATGGGTTGTGATGTTCGCGCCTTTGGCTGTTGTTTTTGCCTTTAGCGCGATGATCCATAAAATGTCTGCGGCCACCGCGCAGCTGGTATTCTTTGGCTACGCCGCACTGATGGGCCTGTCCATCAGCTTCATCTTTGCCGTTTATACTGGCGTGTCGGTCGCCCAGACCTTCCTTGTGACGGCTATCGCTTTCGCGGGTCTGTCACTGTATGGCTACACGACGAAAAAGAACCTGTCCGCAATGGGATCGTTCCTGATGATGGGCCTGATCGGTTTGATCGTCGCCTCCATCGTGAATATCTTTCTTGCCAGCTCGGCACTGGGTTTTGCAATTTCGGTGATCGGTGTGCTGATCTTCGCTGGCCTAACCGCCTATGACACGCAAAACATCAAGAATACGTATCTTGAGATGGCAGCGAATAACGAAGAATTCCTTGGTAAAGCCGCCATCATGGGCGCGCTGCAGCTGTATCTGGATTTCTTGAACATGTTTATGTTCTTGCTACAGTTCATGGGCAACCGCGACTAAACATTACTTACGCCTATAAGCTGAAATCTAAAGCCTGCCATGACCGTGTTATGGCAGGCTTTTTCATGGAAACTGCAGCCTACTAAAAAGGTTATTGAAACGATCCACCTGTGTTCAGAACATATTTTTTAAAATGCGCGCTTTGGCTGCCCCGCGCCAAAGCGCGTTTGTGCAGCAGCCCAACCGGTTCAAAGATACAGGTTTGTCGCCACCTGCCGTCAGCGTATCGGATATCTGATGGCAGCCCATGCCCCCGCCATGCCCCCCGGCCCTACGCGCCATCTGCCTACAAGGTCAGATAAGACAGGAATGTCACCGGGCCTTTGTGCCAGGTGACAAATCAGGCATTCGGTTGCGCAGAAGCGACGACTTAACGATTGATGTATGTGTCTCCGCGCGCTCATGCAGTGGCAGCAAAATATCGTCCAGCTCAGCCACATTCACCAAGGACAAACGTGCAATGAAGCAATCATCCCCCGTCACCCTATCGCAAGACGTGAAACGCGGTTCATTTTGGATCATCTGCTCAACGTTATGAAGCTGCTTTGAGCGGGGCTTGATACGCACGATCGCCTCAAGCGTATAGCCAAGGGCTTGCGCGTCAACTTGCACGGTGAACCCTTCAATAACCCCGTCAGAGTGCAAACGACGCAGCCGCTCCCCCACGGCTGGTCCAGATAGACCAACATGTTTCCCAATTTCGGCCAAGCTTGCACGACCGTCGTGCGCAAGCGTAGCGATGATTCCTTGGTCAATTTCATCTAGCGCTTTTTTCATTGTGCCTATTTACGAAAAAATGGCGCTGATGTGAATGAAGAATGCTGAAATCACTTTTGATATCGTCGCGACACCATGCGGTTGCACCCTGTAGAATGGGCTTATTAAGAAATGGAGAGCCACACATGGAAATTCAGCGCATCGCAGCCTTTAGCGCCAATGGCAAAGGCGGAAATCCCGCCGGGATTGTTCTGCTTGAAACCGACGTTTCAGCCATGGCTATGCAAAAAGTCGCAGCCGAGGTCGGATATTCTGAAACGGCCTTCGCCATACCGGCAAACGGGACCAAGCGTACCTGGCGCGTCCGATATTTTTCCCCCGAGTCCGAAGTGCCATTTTGTGGCCACGCCACCATCGCACTTGGTGCGGCCCTTGGATCGCGCTTTGGCGAAGGAACCTATAATTTGAACCTGAACACCACGTCGATTACGGTGGATGCGGCACCATCGCCCCATGGCATGATGGCTACACTGGCCTCGCCGCCGACCAAAAGCCAGGCGATCACCGATGACGAGGTACAAGACGCCATGGCATTGCTAGGGCTGGCACGGGATGATCTGGATACACGCCTGCCCCCCGCGCGCATTCACGCCGGCGCTGACCACCTTGTATTCGCACTACGCGACCGTGATCGACTGGCCGCTATGGCCTATGACCTAGATGCAGGCCGCGCCATGATGAGACGGCATAAGATCGTCACAATCATGCTTGTTCATATTGACGGAGAACGCGATTTTTGTGTTCGGAATGCCTTCGCCTCGGGCGGCGTTCTTGAAGACCCGGCCACAGGGGCTGCTGCCGCGGCATTTGCGGGATATCTTCGTGATCGCGATTGGCCACACGGAAATCAGTTCACAATCAGACAAGGCGAAGACATGGGCGCCCCGTCGATCATTCAGGTTCAGCTGAACACTAAGGCCGGGTCATCCGTCCGCGTCTCCGGACACGCATATAAGATCGATGACCCGCATTAACCCCCGCAGGCAAAATGGGCGCGCCAAACATGGACCTGCACCTTTGGGCAGCCGATCATTGCTCGGTCTTCCGCAACGGTAGCTCGCACTCCGCTCGCAAGATGACATCGGCACATGTCCATCCTGCTCGAAGGACGCACCTTTGCGATGCCGCCGTATGGCCTCTGCACCAGATTGAGGCGATCCGGGGTCCCTGAAGCGCCAGCGGTGCCGGACGGTTTTTCATCACGGGTTTCGACGGGGGGTGGGATGCGAAACCACCCAAGCAATCCGCAACTTCACGCTGGCATTCCGAGCAACGCGCCTACCGTGTGTTCTGTCTATGTTGCCATTGATATCATTCGGAACGCGCGTTTGGGTTTTCGCGGGGTTCGGCAGCATAGTATTGAAATATAATATAAAAATTCGACCGAACCGAAGCGAGCGAGGTTCGCCCAAACTGAGACTAAGGGCATTCTGAGCCCAACTTCGGCCTATCTGCGCGTCTATGAGGTTCGGTCGATTCCCGCAAACCCCTTTGATAACACGGAAAAATCCGTGCCTGTCAGGGCGGTGTCACTGGTTCGTAATGAGGATAGTGGCGGACAGGAAGGGATTCGAACCCTCGAGACGGTTCCCCGCCTACACACTTTCCAGGCGTGCGCCTTCGACCACTCGGCCACCTGTCCGCGGGTGGGTCTAATAGCAAAGGTCGAAAGGATCAAGCAGGTTTTCAAAAAACCTTCACATCCTCAAAACTTTCTCATGCATGCAACCACTTGCCACCCGCCTTCGCCGCTTCTAGGCTGAATTCAACAAAAAACCTTATGCCCAAGACCACGCCTCCCCGATTGGACGATAATGCCTCCACATGATGCGCCTGCAACACGTCAACCACGCCATCTGACCAATGTCTTGCTGGCGATCATAGCTTTTGTTGTCGTTCTGTTTCTCCTCACTCAAGCGCGTTTTGTGCTTATTTCTTTAGCTATTGCGATCATTCTCTTCTCACTGACATCCGAAGCCATCAACGCCATCGCAAGGCTGCGTATCGGCCCGCTACATGTGCCAATGTGGTTGGCATCGATCGCGGCGATGATCTTAATTGCATCCGGGCTCCTTATCGCAAGCGCATTTTTGCTCGCACAAGCCAATGAGGTCGTCACCATGATCCTCACCTATGCCGAACCCGCACAGCGGGCCATCGCGCAGATGTTTCGTTGGATGGGAACCGATGTCGAAGCCGCCGTCCTAGAATCAATGCAAAACATTCAGATCGGGGGATATCTGTCCGCGCTCGCCGGGCAAGCCTCCTCGCTCCTCTCTGCGGCCGTCCTGATCAGCCTGTTTGTCGGTTTTTTATTCGTGGAACGGATCTGGTTCCGCGCCAAACTTCTTAGCCTGATGGGCGGCAATGAATCCCGTACCGATAAGCTCTCACGCATGGTGGAGCGGATCATGCAACTGGTGAACCACTACCTATTGGTGAAGACTATTGTCTCCGCAACAACCGCCGTCATCGTCTATGGGATCTTCCTTCTGGGCAATTTCGGATTGGCCCTGCCCGTCGCAGTGCTCACATTCGCACTGAATTTCATTCCCTCCATTGGCTCGATCATTGCTACGGTAATCGCTGGGCTCGCCGTCTATATCCTCACCGCAGATGTCGCCACAGCCCTCAGCGTGCTCGCGGCAGCGGGCTTGGTACAATTCGTGATCGGGAATATCATCGACCCAATGCTGATGGGCCATGCTCTGCGCCTATCCAGCTTTGGCATCGTGATATCACTGGCATTTTGGGGCGCAATCTGGGGCTTGCCCGGCATGTTCCTGGCCGTCCCCTTCATGGTTGCCCTCATGGTGATTTGCGCGCATTCGCCAACCCTGCGCCCGTTGGCTGTCATGCTTTCACGCGAAGGGCTTCCCGACCAAGATCTCTAACGCTGGGTCATCTTCATCTTGCCAGAAATATCCCGGGGTGAATTGGCCACCGGCCAAGAGGGGCAGAGCCCCTCACCGCCCCTTTAACGCATCGCCCAAAAGATCCAGAAGCTGCGTTTTGGGCACATCAGATGTGACGAAACTATTGCCAATGCCATGCGCCAAAATGAACCGCAGCGTGCCGTCCAGAACCTTTTTATCCTGCCCCATCAACGCAACCAAACCGGCAGCATCCGGCAGCTCACCTTCAATATCGGACAGGTCTGTCTTCATTCCCATGGTGCGCAGATGCGCCCGAACACGGCTTGGATCCTCTTGCGCACACAGGCCCAAACGTTGGCTCAGCTCAAAGGCCAAGGCGCAGCCGATCGCCACCCCCTCGCCATGCAAAAGCCGATCTGAATAGCCTGTGGCTTTTTCCAGCGCATGACCAAATGTATGGCCCAAATTCAACAAGGCGCGATCACCTTCTTCGGTTTCATCACGCGCCACAATATCCGCTTTCATCTGGACAGACCAACGCACCGCCTCCAGCCGCGCGCCCACATCGCCTGCAGCCAAATCCGGCCCATGCGCTTCCAGCCACTCAAAAAATGCAGCATCTCCCAGAAGACCGTATTTCACCACCTCGCCATAGCCCGCCAAAAAATCGCGCGCGCGCAGCGAACCAAGCAGCCCTACATCCGCCAACACCACGGCAGGCTGATGAAATGCGCCAACCAGATTTTTTCCGGCCACTGAATTGATCCCGGTTTTTCCCCCGACAGAACTGTCGACCTGCGCCAATAATGTGGTGGGGATCTGCACGAAACGCACACCGCGCCGCAAGACAGATGCAGCAAACCCGACCAGATCACCGATCACACCGCCACCAAAGGCGATCACAACATCTTTGCGCTCGACTTTTTGCTCCAACAGCCATTCAACCGTGCGCGTGAATTGCGGCCAGCCCTTTGTGGCCTCACCCGCAGGCAGGGCCAAAGACACCATTTCGATATCCCCCAGCCCGGCGCGCAGCGCCTCCAAATGCAGTGCACTGACCGTTTCATCAGTCACAACAGCCACACGCGGCCGACGCAAAAGCGGCGCAATATGTGTCCCGGCCTGCGCCAAAAGCCCGTCGCCAATACGCACATCATATGCGCGATCACCCAACGGAACATGAACAGTCTTCATCATCATTCTTCCTCGCAAATTCCGGGTGTTGCGCACATATATTCAATCACTTTCGCAGCCATAACATCCACCGAAAACCCTGACTGAGCGGTCACTTTCAGCTGCGCCTGACGATAGATGGCAACGCGTTCCGACAAGATGCGCTCCAACGTGGCGCGGGGGTTGGGGCTGCGCAACAACGGTCGATTGGTCTTCCCCTTTACCCGATTCCATAGAATGTCGACATCGGCCTCCAACCAGATCGACACGCCCTGGCGCGCAATCATCTCTCGGTTATTGGCAGCCAAAAACGCCCCACCCCCGGTAGAAACGATCGCAGGTGGCCCGGTCAGCAAGCGCGACAAAACCTCGGATTCACGGGCGCGGAAGAAGCTTTCACCATCGCGTTCAAAAATCTCGGCTACGCTCATCTGCGCGGCGCGTTCGATCTCTTCATCGCTGTCCAAAAAGGGCACATTCAGCTTGCGCGCAAGTGCCGTGCCGACGGACGTCTTACCAGAGCCCATCATCCCGACCAGCACAACGGTGCGGGCCAACCGACAATGCGCGCCCTGCGCTTGGCGCATATTCTGGTGATCGTCTGCCACTTGCATCCCTTTGTTCACGCCCGCTCCTCCCCCGTTGATCGGACCTTTATGACCCTGTTCGATGCGCGTTTTTCGGCCTAGGCTTGCGCAATCGTGATCTTGGGCCCCTTCAATGGCGTGAACTTCCCGAAATTGCCAGTTATAATCACATCTGAGCCCCGGCCCGATCTGCTCTCATCGGCACTTCTTAGCGCAAATACGGGGAAAATGAGGCGAAACGAAAGACGGAACTGATATGGGGCGCATTCTTAAGGCACTCGTGATTCTTGCACTCTTGGGCGGTTTGGCCGTGATAGGCTATGCCTATTTCGGCGATATGGGGCCTGACAGTCAGGAGACCGTGGTGAAAATACCGCTCCCTGGAAGCGAGGGCACGGGTGAGTAAACGCTTCTTTGGTTCCAGCGCCTCGCTTTACGTGGCCCTTGGTATTTGGCCAATTTCTGCCTTTGCACAGCCCGCGTCACAACCGTTGACCGCGATTGACTGGCTGTCCAACAGTGTGGTCACACCGGCTGCAATGGCGCCGGCCCGTCCCCCGCTGGCAGAGCCGCCGATTTCGGCCGGGGTCAGCACGGAAATCATTTCGGCCACCTCTTTGGATGGACCTAACCCCAATGCGTTGGGCCTGATTGCCCCGTCGCGATCGGGCTTGCCCATGACCCTGTGGGGCGACACACCCGAACCAGAGCTGGCGCAATTATTGCGCCGTGAACAAATTGATGCGCTGCCCGCGATTCGCGCCCTGATGCAAGAATTGCTTTTGGCTGAATTGAACCCGCCCGTGGTGACCGCCCCCGGTGCGGCGGGACAATTGTTTTTGGCCCGGATTGACCGGCTTTTGGATCTGGGCGATCTGGAACCCGCGCTGGAGCTGTTAAACCAGGCCAATGCGACCGACCCAGAAATTTTTCGCAGGCGGTTCGATGTTGCCCTTCTGTTGGGGGCCGAAGACAGCGCCTGCGCGGCGATGGAAGATACGCTGAATGTGGCCCCAACGCTTGCGGCGCGGATTTTCTGCCTTGCGCGGCGCGGCGATTGGGAAGCGGCTGCGCTCAGCCTCAGCAATGGCGAAGCCCTGGCAGAGATTGATCCCGAAACTTCTGATCTTATGGCCTATTTCCTTGATCCGGAATTGACCGATATCAACGGTGACCTACCTGTTCCCAGCCGCGTAACGCCCCTGTCATTTCGGATGATGGAAGCGATTGGTCAGCCTTTGCCCACCTCAAACCTGCCGGTCGCATTTGCGCATGCCGATTTACGCGACACCAGCGGCTGGAAGGCTCGGTTAGAGGCTGCAGAGCGGCTGACACGCCTGGGCGCATTAGATCCCAATCAGCTTTTGGGCCTGTATACAGAGCGGCGCGCAGCCGCGTCTGGTGGTGTATGGGATCGTGTGGCAGCCGTGACGCGGCTGGATGTCGCAATCAGCCGCGGCGATGCCAGCGCGGTCGCCCTTAGCCTGCCAAATGCCTATGCAGAGCTGGAAACGATAGAGCTGGAGCCTGCATTGGCCGCGCTTTATGCTGTGCCACTGTCTCAAATGCGCCTGCCCCACGATGCCAAAAGCCTGGCGTTCCGCATGGGGCTGTTGACCCCTGATTATGAAACCATCGCACGCGCCCATCAGCCAATCGACGCCACAGAGCGCCTGCTGCAAGCCATCGCTGCGGGCAACACCAAGACGATTCCGGCCCAAGATCAGCTTGGTCTGGCGTTGAAACAAGTCTTTGACCAACCGCCAAACACGGCACCGCCCGCCTATGCGCCGCTGTTGCCAGATCAGTTCGGCGCGGCCATATTACATGCTATGCAAGATGTCACCGAGGGCGCAAAGGGCGACTACCGTCGTATGGTCTCGGGGCTGAGGTTGCTGCGCGTGGCCGGATTGGAAAGTACGGCAAGGCGCACCGCATTAGAGATGATGATATTGGAGCGCCGCGGATGACCCCGCCAGACGCACATTGGCTATCGGTTTTCCTTGAGGCGCAATCGGCAGAGGCCGGGGCAGCCAAAAATACATTGCTGGGCTATGGCAGGGATCTGGCGGATTTTCAGAGCTTTGCTGCGGCCAAATCCTTATCTCTTGCCACATTGACCCGTGCGCATATTGAAACCTATCTTATCCGCTGCGAGGCTGATGGGTTGTCACAGGCAACGCGCGCGCGCAGGCTTTCCGCGATCCGTCAGCTTTATCGTTTTGCCCATGAAGAAGGTTGGCGATGCGACAACCCGGCAATCCGCATTTCAGGGCCGGGGCGGAAAAAATCCTTGCCGAAAATCCTGTCGGTGCAAGAGGTCGACACGCTTTTAACCGTTGCCTGCGGTTTTGGCCGCACCCCTCATGAGCGGCTGCGCAACCGCTGCTTGATGGAACTTCTATACGCCACCGGGATGCGCGTCACTGAATTGGTGACCCTGCCGGTGGCGGCAACGCGTGGCAATCCGCAAATGCTTATGGTGCGCGGCAAGGGTGACAAGGATCGGATGTTGCCATTGTCCAACCCTGCGCGTGATGCGCTTCATGATTGGCTTGTCAGTCGCGATACCGTCGAGGAAGAGGCGCGGATCAAACGCCGCGTGCCACTGTCGCGTTTTCTGTTCCCCTCTTCAGGGCGTGACGGGCATATCACCCGGCAAAGCTTTCACCGGATCTTGAAAGATTTCGCCATCGAAGCCGGGATCAGCCCTGCCAAGGTCACCCCGCATGTGCTGCGCCATGCGTTTGCAACGCATTTGTTGCAAGGCGGCGCAGATCTTCGTGCCATTCAGATGCTTTTAGGTCATGCAGACCTTTCAACCACCGAAATCTACACCCATGTTCTGGACGCACGTCTAAAAGAACTCGTGTTGACACATCACCCGCTTGCCAAGGACGTTTAGCGCAGATTTACGCGCAGCCAAAATATATGGAAAACATGCCCCCTCTTGATGCTGCCTTCTGGGTATCCGCCGGTGCCATTATGGTGCTTTTATGCTTCTCCGCCTTCTTTTCTGGTTCGGAAACCGCGCTCACTGCAGCCAGCCGCGCCAAGTTGCGTTCGCGCGCAGATAAAGGCGAAAAAGGCGCCAAAACGGCCCTTGATGTCACCGAAGACAGCGAAAAACTGATTGGCGCGATTTTGCTTGGCAATAATGTCGTCAACATTTTGTCGACATCACTCGCCACAGCCCTTTTGACGCGTATGCTCGGTCAATCCGGTGTCGCCATTGCCACGCTTGTGATGACCGTGCTTGTGTTGATCTTCGCAGAGGTTTTGCCAAAAACCTACGCAATTACCCTGCCTGAACAAGTGGCCGGGCGTGTCGCCTTTCCGATCAAGATCGTCACCATCGTATTGGCTCCGATCGTGGGCATCGTCCGCCTACTGGTGCGCGGGCTGTTACACCTGTTTGGTGTGCGCACTGATGCCAATCAACACATGTTCTCGATCCATGAAGAAATCGCGGGCGCCCTGGCGCTTGGCCAATCTGAAGGCACGGTGGACAAAGAAGACCGCGACCGCCTGCTGGGCGCGCTGGATCTGGGCAATCGCACCGTCGAAGAAATCATGCTGCACCGGCGTGAAATCGAAATGATCGATGTGGAATCGGCGCCCAATCAAATCCTTGCAGATGTGCTCTCCTCCCCCCATACACGCTTGCCGCTCTATCAAGGGGAACGTGAAAACGTCGTCGGGATCATCCATTCCAAAGATCTTTTGCGCGCAGTCGAAAAAGTTTTACGCAGTGGTGACGGCACTTTAGACAGCTTGAAACATCTGGATGTGACCAAGGTGATGATGAAACCCTATTTCATCCCCGAAACCACACCGCTCGATGAACAAATGCGCGAATTTCTGAAACGTCGGACCCATTTCGCACTTGTGGTCGATGAATATGGCGATCTTAAAGGCCTTCTGACACTCGAAGATATTCTGGAAGAAATTGTCGGTGAAATCACCGATGAATTTGACCAGATTGCACCCGCACGCCTACTGCCAAATGCGGCCGGCGATTATATCGTCGACGGCAGCATGACAATTCGCGACCTCAACCGCGAGACGGATTGGAACCTCCCCGATGATGAGGCTAATACAATCGCAGGCTTAATCATCCACGAAGCACAAACCATCCCAACCCAGGGCCAGGTGTTCTCGTTCCACCACTTCCGACTTGAAGTACTTGCGCGCACGGATAACCGCCTGACCCGGATCAAAATTCGCCCGCTGATTGCGCCAACACAGTCGCAATCCGAAAAGGCCTGAACCTCGGCAAAGAACTGGCTAGGTTCAGCTTGCTAAAAATATCCCGGGGCGTGAATGGCCAAAGGCCAGAGAGGGGCAGCGCCCCTCTCTCCCAACTCGCCCCCAAAAAACACCTTGGGGGCCAAGGGGCGTCAGCTTAGAAAACTGTCTGGCTCAGCGGCCTTACGGGTTGCCACGAATTCCGACAGCGCTTCCGCAATACCGGGATCCAGCGCCGGTGGTTCATATTCCCCAAGCATTTTGGCCACTCGCACCGCTGCCAGCGCCTGCGTATCGCGCGCGCCATCGTCTTCCCATGTTTCAAACGGCTTGTAATCAAGCAATTGCGTACGCCAAAACGCGTCTTGGTAATTTGCCTGCGTATGGCTGCAGCCCAGAAAATGTCCTCCCGGTCCGACCTCACGCAGCGCATCCATAGCTTGCGCGCGTTGCGACATATCAACGCCCGCGGCTAGGCGATGCAAAACGCCCAACTGATCTGCATCCATCACATATTTCTCATAGGATGCCACCAGACCGCCTTCCAACCATCCGCAGGCATGAAGCATGAAATTCACTCCGGCCATCAGACCGATGTTCAGCGTATTTGCCGTCTCATAGGCAGCCTGAGCATCGGGAAGCTTAGATCCGGTAAAACTCCCGGCAGAACGATAAGGCACGCCCAGACGTCGGGCCAACTGCCCTGCCCCCAATGTGATCTGGCTTGCCTCAGGCGTGCCAAATGTCGGCGCTCCTGAATTCATGTCGATCGAAGTCACAAAGGCCCCGAACACAACCGGTGCGCCCGGCCGGATCAGCTGGCTATAGGCGATACCGGCCAAAACCTCTGCCAGAACCTGGGTCAACGTACCCGCAACCGTCACCGGCGCCATCGCACCGCCTACAATAAATGGAGAAATGATACAGGCCTGCATATTTGACGCATAGACTTCCAACGCGCCCATCATGGTGGCATCAAATGTCATAGGAGAGTTGATATTGATCAAAGATGTCATCACAGGTTGCGATGTTGCGATCTGCTCACCAAATAAGATCTTACACATATCAACACTGTCTTGCGCCCGCGATGCCTCGGTGACCGAGCCCATAAACGGTTTGTCCGACAAGGTCATATGCGCATGCAGCATATCTAAATGCCGCTTATTCACCGCCACATCGGTGGGTTCACATACTGTGCCGCCCGAATGGTGCACCCATTTTGACATCTGCCCCAGCTTCACGAAATTTCTGAAATCCGCGATTGTGGCATAGCGTCGGCCTCCAGTGCTATCACGCACAAATGGCGGCCCATATACCGGGGCCAACACCAAATTGCGTCCACCAATCTCAACCGATCGATCACGATTGCGCGCCAGCTGCGTAAAGGTTTTGGGCGCCGTCGCGCAAAGTTTGCGTGCCAAACCACGCGGAATATGCACACGCTCGCCACGAACATCGGCACCTGCCGCGCGCCAGCGTTCCAGCGCCGCAGGATTTTCAACAAAATTGACGCCGATCTCCTCCAACACCGTTTCGGCGTTGTCCTCGATAATCTGCAGCGCTTCTTCATCGAGGATCTCCAGATTGGGGATCTTGCGTGTGATCACTTGGGAAAATTCTTTACGCACAGCGGTGCGCTCTGCCCGGCGTGCGGCCCCGCCACCGTTGCGGCCACGCTTACGCGGAACGGATGTTGCGCTTGTATCGGTCATCGGGATCCTCCGTCAGCTGGTCTTTGTTGAGACATAAGGTAAAAAGCCGACGCGATATGCGTGAATTACGACATCACCGGGAAGGAAGCGACGGTGACCCCGATCAAGGCCACCGCCCCTGATAGCTCAATCCTCTTGCAGCAACAAAATGCTGGGCTGCCACGGGCCCAAATTCAGGCTGTGATCTGGGCTGGGACGAATCGAGCCAAGCTCACCTCCAATGGTCACCCAATGCCCCGCAGGCACGGTCGCATTGACGGGATGATCTGAAAGGTTGAAGTAACATTGGATGAGCTCATCACCGTAACGGCGTTGAAATGACAACAAATCCCCCTGCGCGACAACTTGCGTGATATCGCCCATACGCAGCGCCTGATGCTGCCTGCGGAAGGCCAAGGCCCGGCGATAATGATGGATCAGCGCCGACGGGTCCGTGTTCGATGTATCTGCCGCCATGCGCTGATGTGCGGGCAAAACCGGCAACCAAGGATTGGCGGTAGAGAACCCCGCGAATGGCGCATTTGCCTCCCAGACCATCGGCGTTCTGGCACCGTCACGCCCTTTGAATTCTGGCCAGAATTCAATGCCATAGGGATCTTGCAGATCCTCAAAATCCAGCTCTGCCTCCGGCAATCCCAGCTCCTCGCCTTGATAGATACATAGTGATCCGCGCATACAGACCATCAAACTGGTATACAGCCGTGCCGCAGCCGGGCTAAGCCCCCAACGCGAGATATGGCGTTCCACATCGTGATTTGTAAAAGCCCAACAAATCCAACCGTCTGAGACAAGCTCTTCAACCTGGTCGAACACATCTTTGAAGGTTTGCGCGGGCAGCGGTGCATGGCCTGACAGGAATTCAAACGCATAGGACATATGCACTTTGTCAGACCCGGACGTATATTCGCCCAGCAATTCCAATCCACGCTGGCTGTCGCCAACCTCGCCCACAGCAGCAGCGTTATAGGCATTCATGAGCGTTCGCAGTTTCCGAAGGAATTCAAGGTTCTTCGGGTGGTTCTTATCATATAGGTGCAGCTGGTGATTGTAGGGGTTCACCTTGGGTGCAGTGTGGTCATTGCGCTCTGCCGGGGGAAGCGGAGGATTGTCGCGCAAATGCTCATCATGCATATAATAGTTCACGACATCCAAGCGGAACCCATCCACACCGCGATCCAGCCAAAACTGCGCCGTATCCAGAAGTGCTTGCGTGACGTCCGGATTATGATGGTTCAAATCTGGCTGCGATGTCAGGAAGTTATGCAGATAATATTGTTCGCGCCGGCTGTCCCAATGCCACGCGGAACCACCGAACATCCCCAACCAGTTGTTGGGAACCGTGCCATCGGGCTTTGGGTCCGCCCAGACATACCAATCCGCCTTTGCATTGTCGCGGGTTGCCCGGCTTTCCTTGAACCAGGCATGCTGATCAGATGTATGAGAAAACACCAAATCAATCATTACCTTAAGGCCCAATGCATGGGCAGTTTCGATGACCTGATCGAAATCCGCCAAGGAGCCAAACATCGGGTCAACATCGCAATAATCCGCGACATCATAGCCGAAATCCTTCATCGGTGAGGTAAAGAACGGCGAGATCCAAATTGCATCGGCCCCAAGCCCCGCAATATAGGGAAGCCTGCGCACGATACCCAACAGATCCCCAACGCCATCGCCGTTACTGTCTTGAAAACTGCGTGGATAAATTTGGTATATGACTGCACCGCGCCACCAGTCTGGATCTTTGGGAAAAACGCTCAAATTTAGCCCCCTAAGTGGAACCGGCCGTTGGCCGCAAATAAGATATTATTGGCACCATGCTATTCACGATCACCATCGAGTAGAATTGGAACAATTGGTGCCTGTGCCAGACGGTTCCAATCACAACCGCACGAGCATCAAGACTCGCGCAAGATGGCACCAACCACAAGCCGTTAAACGGTTTTCTGCTAAACGCGCAGTGGCCAAACCATGCTGTCGCTTACATCTTGGTCATCGGCTAGATCGAACTGCGTCCAGCATTGCAACTTTTGCGTGTTATTTTTGGTGTTGATTAACCCAATGGTAGGACCTGACATTTCAAAGATGTTTCAACCGGCCCTCAAAGCGCTTTGGGCGGCGTCTGATGGAGCGAATGATGACATTGAAAGATCTGTCAAAGCGACTTGGCCTGTCACAGACGACGATATCGCGGGCTTTAAACGGCTATCCAGAAGTGTCCGAGGACACGCGTCGTCGCGTAATCCACGCAGCACGCGAACACGGTTATCGTCCCAATTCACAAGCCAAACGTCTGGCAACAGGACGCGCAATGGCGATTGGTCATGTGATTGTAACGTCTGACGCGACCTCATTACCACCGACCTTTGCCGAATTCATGGCGGGTGCAGGGAAGATATATGCGGATCGCGGCTATGACGCCGTGATTTCGTTTATTACCAAACATGATGCGGCCACCTATCAAGCGATCCACGCCAATCGCAGCGTTGATGGGGTGATCGTTCATGCGCCGCACCGTCTGGATCCACGGATTGCGATGCTGCGTGATGCGCGGCTGCCGTTTGTGGTGAATGGTCGCGTTGAACTGTCGCAGCAGGCATATAATTGGGTCGATATTGACCACGCGCAGACAAGTCAGGAGGCGACTGCGAAGTTGATTGATTTGGGTCATCGTGAAATCGCTTTGGTTGATGGTCAAAGCGATTTGGCATCCGTATTGCAGCGCCGTGACGGATATCTTGCTGCCCATACGGTCGCCGGACTGCCTGTGCATCCTCATTTTCAGGCCATCGGCGGAGATATGTCAGAGGCGCAGGGTTATGACGCAGCCTATGAAATGCTCAGTTGGGGGCAACCACCGACAGCGTTTGTCACTGGATCCCTGGCGGCAGCAATGGGCGTCCGACGCGGGATTATGGATCGTGGGTATCGGCTTGGGCAGGACATATCGGTCTATAGCTTTGATGAGGATAGTCGGCATATGCCCAATGGCAATTGCGTGCCGATGTTTATGGCCATGAAATATCCGGCCCGTCTGGCAGGACGAAAATGTGCCGCGCTGCTGATCGACCTGATTGAGAATACGCCCTTTGAAAACCAACATGTTTTGCTGCACGCAGATAGAATTTCTGGGCCGTCTATCGGTAAAGCGCCGATACAGTTGCCAAAGGCACAGACGTAGATCACATACCTTCAACGCCGGTTTGGTGCCTAATTTCGCCCGCCATGTACCGCACAAAACAGCCGGAACGCTTGCAGCCCCCCCTAACCCGTCTTATCACTTCGCAGTTGAGGCGCTAACATCGTGGTATATGCGCTGACCGCCCGGAGGATACTATGGCCAACACCGACCAACACCTGACCCTACTTTCCGATATTGGCGGGACGAACACGCGTGTGGCCCTGGCTAAAGGTGGTGCGCTGCTACCGGAGACGGTCGCGAAATATCCCAATGCCGGGCGCGCCTCGCTGGAAGATATTTTGCGCGAATATCTTGAGACGAGTCAGTTGACGCGGGTGGCAGGCGCATGTGTTGCGGTGGCTGGGCCTGTATCAGGGGGCGGAACATCAGCGAAAATGACTAACCTGGATTGGGAGATCCAGGCAGCAGCGGTCGCGCAGGCTACGGGTGCCACAACCGTTTCGATTTTAAACGACTTACAGGCACAGGGCCATGCTTTGGGCAAATTGGCTCCGGATAGCCTGCGCCCGGTATTGAAAGGCGCCGATGTGCCGCAGGGTATCGCCGCGCTGGTGGTTGGGGTCGGAACCGGGTTTAACGCCGCGCCAGTGCATGAAACGCCGGGCGGGCGTTATGTTGCGGCCTCTGAATGTGGTCACGTAGCACTGCCAGTACGCACCGATGAAGATTTTGCGCTGAAGCGATATCTTGAACAAAAACATGATTTTGCATCGGTCGAACATGCCTGCGCGGGCCGAGGGCTGGAACGAATCCATGCTTTCGTCACCGGGCAAAACGATGTGCAGCAAAATGGCGAAGAAGTTTTGGCACTTTTACAAGCCGGCGATGCGCAGGCGCAGCGCAGTGCACAGATTTTTGTTCGCCTTTTGGGGGCCGCGATCGGTGATCTGGCATTGACCCATCTTCCCTTCGGCGGGATTTACCTGATCGGCGGCGCCGCACGGGCGATCACACCATGGCTGGAGCCTTTTGGATTTTCCCAAAGCTTTGCAGATAAAGGAAGATTTGGCACTTTCATGGCGCAATTCCCGATCTTTGTGATCGAGGATGATTATGCTGCGCTGACCGGGTGTGCCGCCCATATCAGCGCCACTTTGGCGCGGCGTTAAGAAAAAACGGCACAAATAAATCCCGCATCTTTTTGCGCGTCAAACCTATGTTAACAGGTAAGCGGTAAGCCTTTTTCATATTCGTATGAAAGGGGATACCGTTGCACCTCGAATTCATAATGTCGCTTGGAGACAAGCGATGACGTCACTGCCGCTCGATCCAAAAGTGGACCTATCGAAGGTCACCACCCTCGCTGCGACACTGAAATCACACGCGGGCGCCGATCTTGTCATTGACGCAAGTGAGGTGACGCAGGTCGGTGCGCTGTGCTTGCAAACTTTGGCCGCCGCCGCGCAATCGTGGCGGGCGTCCGGGCATAGTTTAACCATTTCTCCCCGATCTGAAGCCTTTGACGAATCCCTATTGGTATTCGGCTTGGACCTTGACGATCTACAATCCACGGAGGCCGCATGAGCCTTACAGTCCTTGCTGTTGATGATAGCCGAACAATCCGAGATATGCTGAAATTGGCATTGATGGATGCCGGGATAGAGCTTCATGTCGCTGAAGATGGCGTGCATGGGCTGGAGGTGCTGGAAGGCATCAGCCCAGATGCAATCATTTCAGATATCAATATGCCGCGTCTTGACGGCTTCGGCTTTATTGAAGCGGTCCGCAGCCAAGACAAGCATCGTGCAACGCCCATCTTGGTGTTGACCACGGAATCTGCCCCCGAGCTTAAGGCCCGCGCCCGTGCCGCCGGAGCCTCCGGTTGGATCGTAAAACCATTCGACCCACCGAAGCTTATCAAGGCTTTGCAAATGGTCGCTGGTTAAAGGAGGAGAACATGTCCGACCCAATGGCGGAAATCCGAGCAAGTTTCTTCATCGAATGTGAAGAATTGCTTGAGAGCCTGCAAGACGCGCTTAATGACATGGATGATGGTGCAAGCGACAGTGAGACGATCAACGTCGTCTTCCGCGCTGTGCATTCCATTAAAGGTGGCGCAGGGGCATTTGGCCTAGATGCGCTTGTCGCGTTCGCGCATCGCTATGAAACCGTCATGGACGAGGTGCGGTCTGGTAAAATGGCTGTATCGCCCGAAGCGATTAAGCTGTTCTTCCATGCGGCTGATCTTTTGTCGGACCATGTTCGTTCGGCCCGTGATCAAACTCCGGTTCCGGCAGATTCAGAGAGTTGCCTACAAGAGCTTGAGGCTTTGATGGGCATAGATCACAGCGCTGCTGCCGCAGAGGAGGAAGTCTCCTCCGATGATTTTCAACCCATGGGTTTGGCGCTTGATCTGGACTTTGGAGATGACGATGGCGGGCTTCCGTCCCTCGACGATACGATCCAAGATTCCGTTTTGGTGGTATCATTCACGCCCAAACCAGAGCTTTATGCCTCAGGTAATGAACCGCTTCACCTGATCCGCGCGCTACGTGCATTGACAGAAGAATCCAAGATCGAAACGCATTTTAATGCGCTTCCACCGCTGGAGCAGCTTGATCCTGAAGCAAGCTACATCACTTGGTCGATTACACTACGCGGCGATGTTGATGAATCTGACATTCGAGAAGTATTTGATTTTGTTGAAGACGTCTGCGAATTAGAAATTACATCTACTGAAGATGATTCCGGCCCTTTTGAGGTCCTTGCTGAGTTAATTTCGGAACCTACTCTTTCAGATGAGGCCGAAGTTACAGCCGCAATTGAGCCAGTTAGTGTCAATGAGCCCGCAGCACGCGATGAGCCTGTGGCAGCACCAACTCCTCCTCCAAGCCCGCCGGTAGCACCATCTGCATCGGGTGGAGGGCGCCAAAGCAGCCCATCAGCAGAGGCTGGCGCGACCGTTCGTGTCGACTTGGAGCGTATTGACCGTCTTGTGAACCTTGTGGGGGAGCTGGTAATCAATCAGGCTATGCTGGCACAAAGCGTGTCGGAAGCCGGATTGCCGCCCAACTCTGCCGTTATGACTGGCCTTGAAGCCTTCATGATGCTGACCCGCGATATCCAAGATTCCGTGATGATGATCCGTGCACAGCCTGTCAAACCGCTGTTCCAGCGTATGGGCCGGATTGTGCGCGAGGCCTCCGCTGCCGTCGGCAAAGAAGTGAAACTAAAGGTCGAGGGAGAGACGACCGAGGTCGATAAGACCGTCATTGAGCGGTTGGCAGATCCATTGACACATATGATCCGAAACTCTGTTGATCATGGATTGGAAACACCCGACAAACGTCTTGCGGCAGGCAAGCCGGAAGAAGGCGTGATCACCCTGTCTGCTCAGCACCGATCAGGCCGTGTCGTCATCGAGATTGAAGATGATGGCGCAGGCATCAACCGGCCGAAGGTGCTACAAAAGGCCATTGAAAAAGGTCTTGTACCTGCAGACGCATCCCTCTCCGACGGAGAGATCGACAATCTTCTGTTCTTACCGGGATTTTCGACCGCAGATCAGGTCTCGGCCTTGTCCGGGCGCGGTGTTGGGATGGATGTTGTGCGCAGCTCCATTCAATCCTTAGGCGGTCGCATCACGATCCAGTCAGAGCCGGGCAAAGGCACGATCTTTTCAATTTCATTGCCGCTCACGCTTGCTGTTCTTGATGGGATGGTGGTCAATGTTGCTGGCGAAACGATGGTTGTGCCGCTGTCTTCCATTCTCGAAACCACGACATTGACCCAAGGAGACATTCGCGCGCTTGGGCCAAATACAAATGTGATCCACGTCCGTGGAGAATTTGTTCCACTGTATGATCTTGGCGCAGAATTGGGCTACAGGGGCACCAAATCGGATTATGAAGGCTGCATCGCCCTTTTGACGGCACAGGAAAATGGAACCCGCAGTGCCTTGATCGTGGACGCGATTATGGAACAGCGGCAGGTCGTCATCAAAGGGCTCCAGCGTTCCTATGGGCACATCCCTGGTGTTGCAGCTGCAACGATCCTAGGCGACGGCCAAATTGCCCTAATTCTTGACCCCGCCGACCTTGTTCAAAACGCGACCGGGCATACCCGCACCGCTGATTTCGCTCTTGCAGGATAACACTCATGACTGATGATATTGCTCCCACACAGAATAGCTCTGAAATCGAGCTTCTATCATTCCGCTTGGCGGAGGAAGAATATTCGGTCGATATTATGTCCGTCCGTGAAATCCGCGGCTGGACCCGGGCTACCCCATTGCCCCATGCGCCACCCCATGTGCGCGGTGTTATCAACCTTCGCGGGACGGTTTTGCCCGTCGTTGACCTTTCTGTTCGCCTTGGCATGTCGCCGGTCGAAGGCGATGCACGCAACGTGATCATCGTGGTACAACTGGGCCGTCAAACTGCGGGCCTATTGGTCGATGCTGTATCCGACATCTTGTCTATTCCGCGTGAAGAATTGCAGGCTCCACCTGATTTGGCGGCGGATTCTGCACATGGTTTCATCAGCGCATTAACAATTGTTGATGGGCGTATGATCCGTGTTCTTGATTTGGCATCCGTCCTTCCCGACGATTCCGCCGAGGCAGCATGAGCACTCCCTCAAGCGCATCATTCGCGCAAACCCCCCCCACAGATAACGAGCTGCGTCTAATCGCAGATATCCTATATGACCATGCCGGCATCGTTATAGCGCCCGGAAAAAGCTCCATGGTGCAATCTCGATTACAAAAACGCCTTCGGCTTTTGGGCTTATCGAATTACAAAAGTTATCTTGATCTGGTGCGCTCCGAAGATGGATCAGCAGAACGCCGTGAGATGATCTCTGCGCTGACAACAAATGTGACACATTTCTTCCGCGAGAAGCATCATTTCGATATTCTAGTCGAAAAGGCACTGCCCGAAATTCTAACGCGTGCCCGAAACGGTGAAAAAATTCGTATTTGGTCTGCGGGTTGTTCAAACGGCCAGGAAGCCTACACCATTCTAATGACCATCGCCGAAACAGCGCCTGATTTTGACAAGTTGGACATTCGTCTTCTTGCAACCGATATTGACCCGGTAATGATCAGCCGTGGTGCGAACGCAATTTACGATGAGAACATCGTAGCAGTGGTACCTGAAGCCCTTCAAAAGAAATACTTTCAACCCTCGGGCGATAAGTTCCAAGTTTGTGAGCGCCTAAGGAGCCGCGCAAGTTTTCGAGAGCTCAATATACACGGTCATTGGCCGATGAAAGGCCCATTCGACATAATATTCTGCCGAAATATGATGATTTATTTCGATCCAGATGCACAAGCAAAGCTTTGGAAACGTTTTGAAGCGATGATGGGATCGGGGGGATGGCTAATGGTCGGTCACTCAGAGCGTGTCCCCCTGGACACCGGAAGTCAGCTAAAACCCGCAGGAATTACAACATATTACCTGCCGAATGCGGGTCCAAAAGAAGGAGTCCCAAAGTGGCATTAAGAGACCAGTTAAAAGTTATGGTCGTGGACGATATGTCAACGAGCCGCGGTCTGATCCTACAGGCGCTGGACGCGATGGGAATTCGTCAAGTTGGCTATGCAACAGATGGCGCTGGCGCACTTGCCATATTAGAAAAAACACCCGTTCACTTGGTGATCTCGGATTACAACATGCCCGGAATGGATGGGCTACAGCTTCTGCAAGCACTTCGCAAGAATCCGAAAACAGCGCGCAGCGGGTTTATCCTGATAACAGGTCGCGCAGATAAAACGATCATTGAGACGGGTAAAAAGCTTGGGATGAACAACTTCATCAAAAAACCCTTCACACCGCCCGACCTTCGCTCATGTATCGAAGCAGTGGTTGGGCGGCTGTAATGCAAAACACGTCTCAGCAAACTGTCGAGGTGAAACATCGAGATCTTCCACTCGACTTGCTTGCTGCACGGGTGGGAGAAGAGCTCGAAACACTGGCACGTCTGTCCGCAGACGTGCAAAAAGCCATCTCGATGTGTCATTTTTCCGAAGAAACCAGCGCAACCGCTATCAGAGGTCTACAGGGTGTTGATCGGATCACGCAATCTCTTGAAGATCTCGGCCGGTTGATGTCCGCTATCTCCGGCGAGATGCCCGAGGGCGTAAACCTCCATGCCGTTCCAATCCTATCCAGACTACGCCTGCATGAGTTGATTACCAATCTAGACCCAAATCAGCCAAAAATCGTGCACACGCATGAAGAAGCCGATGGCGACATCCAGTGGTTTTAGGCTGTTGATTGTCACTGAGAACTGACCCGGTATTTTCACCGAGATTTGACCCACCCTCAGTTATGTGCCGCGGTCTATGACGGGGTCAACGTTTTGGTCCCCTTTCGTGTTTTCTTTGCAGACTCGGAGTTGGCCTTGAAGCGGTAGCTGTCGTTGCCAGTTTCGAGGATGTGGCAGCGGTGGGTAAGCCGATCCAAGAGAGCCGTGGTCATCTTTGCGTCTCCGAATACCTGCGCCCATTCTGAGAAGCTGAGGTTTGTGGTGATGATGACGCTGGTGCGCTCGTAGAGCTTGCTGAGCAGATGGAAGAGCAGCGCCCCGCCAGATGAGCTGAACGGCAGGTAGCCGAGTTCGTCCAAGATGACCAAGTCGACCTTCGTCAGCATCTCAGCCAGTTTCCCTGCCTTACCGAGCGCCTTTTCCTGCTCCAGCGCGTTGACCAATTCCACAGTTGAGAAGAAGTGCACCTTACGCCGGTGATGTTCGATGGCTTGGACGCCGATTGCT
>NZ_MDHA01000059.1 GCF_001705665.1 Thioclava sp. SK-1
GCGCAGTGCCACACGCCATATTCGTCGGAGACCCGCCAATGTATTTCTCAAATGAACCCATGTCCTCCAAACGACCCCCAACCTGAGAGCCATATAAATCAACCGAACTCCGACCAATCGTAATTAAATCAAGTCCCTTAACCATCACATTTGCCCTCACAATCCTATAGTCGAACCGGCTGCCCTTCCGAGGCAGCCATGGCGTGGATCACCTGTTCAATCTTGACGCCATCCGCGAAATTCGGTCCGCGTTGTGGCCCACCCGCGATGGCCTGACACAGATCGCGAGCCTCGATTACTTTTTGTTCGTTAAAGCCGAACCCATGCCCCGGCGCGGGACAAAATGCCGCAAAATCCGGTTGATCGGGCCCGGTCACATGGCGGGTGAACCCGGCCTCTCCGGCGCGGTGCAGCCACAGCTCATTCATCGCTTCCTGGTCGAAAACAAGTGTGCCACGCGTTCCGTGGACCTCCCATTGCATCCGGCATTTCCGGCCCCGCGCCACACGCGATGTCGCAAAACTGCCCTGCGCGCCATTGGCAAACCGGATCAGCGCCAGCGCACTATCTTCATTTTCCACCGCACGCGGACCATCGTCAGATGGGCGCATCGGCACCGCGATTTGGGTCATCGCCGTGACCTCGGCCACGGGCCCCATCAATGCGATCATCGACGCGACCAGATGACAGCCCAAATCGCCCAAAGCACCCAAACCCCCGTCTTTATGCGTCATCCGCCAGGACCATGGCATATCGGGATCAGCGCTGTAATCTTCGTCATAGACCCCGCGAAAGGCCAAAAGCTCACCGATCTCCCCTGCCGCGATCATCGCACAGGCCGCCTGAAACGCCGGGTTGCGCAGATAATTATAACCCAGCATCGTGATCTGCCCCGGGTGGCGGCCGGCCAGATCGGCCATCGCCTGCGCATCCTCCATCGTCAGCGCCATCGGCTTTTCCAGCCACACATGTTTGCCCGCCCGCAGCGCAGCTTCTGCCATTGGCCGATGCATCCCGTTGGGCGCGGTGATCGACACCACATCCACTGACTCATCTGACACAACGGCCTGCCAATCATCGGATGCGCGGGCAAAACCGAATTGATCGGCAAAGGCCTGCGCACGCGTCAACGGCATATCGCATAGCAGCTCTAGCCGGGGATGGGCGCCACCGAAAACCGTGGCCATATTGCGCCATGCCATCGCGTGGCATTTCCCCATGAACCCGGTCCCGATCAAACCAATCCCTAAAGGCTGTGATGGCAATGTCATCGCTATTCTCCTGTCGAAGGACGGGCCGGGGGAACGCCCCCCGACCCGAGGGAGGAACTTCAGATCGTGCCGCCAAGCGACCCTTCAAGCTGCGCCAGCTCTTGGCCACCCGCCATCAGGTCTTGCAGCTCAGCCGAGGTGATCTGACCCTTTTCGGCTGTGCCAAGGGTCTGACCGCGGTTCAGCACAGTGAAACGGTCGCCAACAGCCATCGCGTGGCGCACATTGTGGCTGATGAACACAACCCCGACGCCCTGACCGCGCACCCGGTCGATGGTCGACAAGACATTCGATGTCTGCCGCACCCCCAAAGCCGAGGTCGGCTCGTCCAAGATCAGCACTTTGGCGCCAAAATACACAGCGCGGGCAATCGCAACCGTCTGACGTTCGCCGCCCGACAATGTGCCAACAGCCTGATCCGGCGCGCGCAGGTTGATACCCATTTTGCGCATCTCGGACATGCAGATCTCATTCGCGGTGTCGATGTCGAACCGCTTCCCAAGGCCGCGACCCCTCGTCGGTTCACGCCCCATAAAGAAGTTCCGCGTGACAGACATCAACGGGATCATCGCCAGATCCTGGAACACGGTTGCAATCCCCGCCTCCATCGCGTCGCGCGGGCTGTCAAACGACAGCGGCTTCCCTTCAAATGTAACCGAACCGGAGGTCGGTTTATGCACACCTGACATGGTTTTGATAAAGGTCGACTTTCCGGCACCGTTATCGCCCAACAGGCAGTGGCATTCGCCGGGCATGACATCAAAGGTAACGCCGTTCAAGGCAATCACATTGCCGAAATGCTTGGCAATATTTTCCATATGGATGATGGGTTGGGTCATATCAACGCTCCCCCGTCACACGTTTGCGGATCACATTGTTAAACACCACCGCCAGCAGCAGCATCCCGCCCAAGAACACCTGGAACCAGTCTTGGTCAAAGTTGGTGTAGGTCAGGCCAATCGTCACCATTCCGAAGATGATCGCACCAAAGAACGCGCCGATCGCAGAACCATAACCGCCGGTCAACAGGCAACCGCCGATAACCGCGGTAATGATCGCCTCAAATTCCTTCATGAAGCCGCGCCGCGCATCGGTCGAACCTGCGTCAATCACCGTGATGATCGCCACCAGCGCCGCCGCACAAGCCGTCAGCATGAACAGCCCGATTTTGACCTTTTTCACCGGCACACCAGAGTTTTGCGCCGCATTGGTGTCACCACCGGTCGCAAAGATCCAGTTCCCCACAGGCGTGCGCAACAGCACATAGGTCGCCACCAAGGCAATCGCGATGAACCACAAGATTTCCACCGGGATACCGGGCACTTTGGGCAGGCCGGACTTAAAGCTGTCAATCACGCCCATCTGTGCAAGGCTGGCAAACAGGCCCTGAAACGCCTCGCCGGAAAAAACCGGGGCAAGCCAGTCGCCCTCAACCGCCTCGCGCACACCGCGCAACTGGGTGGAGCCATTGGTGAACAGTTTCAAACCCACCAGCGCCAGACCGCGCAGGATAAACAGCCCCGCAAGCGTAACGATGAATGACGGCAGGCCGGTGCGGATCACAATCGCCCCATTGCCCGCGCCAATCGCAGCGGCGAAGATCATCGTCAGCGGGATCGCAAAGATCAGCGGCAACCCCATGTTGACCGTCAGAACACCAAAGATCATGCCGGCAAAGGCCACCATCGACCCGATGGACAGATCGAACTCACCGCCGATCATCAACATCGCTGCCGCAATACCCAAAATACCCAGCTGCGCCGAAGGCGTCAGAAAGTTCATGATCCCTGACAAGGTAAACATCGACCCGTCCGCTGTGATCATGAAGAACAACGTGACAAGGATAACCCCGCCAATCGCGCCCAGCTCCGGTCGTTTCATCAATTTCGTGGCAAAGGATTCGGCTTTGACCCGTTCATCCGCCGACGCAGTGGCGTCCGTTGGCATTTGGACCTCCTGTCGTTCAAACCAATTCGGTTGGGAAAATGCGGGCCACGCGCGCGAAACGCGCGGCCCGGCTAAATTAGCGGATACCCTGCGCAGACAGGTCAATAACCTGCGCCGCGCTGTCTTGGGTCACAAGATTGGGGCCCGATGCGACATCGCCGCCCGGCATCAACCCGTAATCCGCATTCAACGCCAAGAAAGCGACGGGCAGATAGCCCTGCAAGAACTGCTGCTGGTCAATCGCGAAGGCCGCATCGCCATCCGCGACCGATTGCAAGAAACCTGCCGACAGATCGAAGGACGCAATCAGGACATCCTCACGGCCCATCGCCTTAACCGCCGCAACCGTAGGCTCCCCCACAAGCGACGCACCCAGGCCCAGAATGGTGTCAACATCTTCGTCCGCCGACAGGGCAGCGCGCACTTTGGATTCAACTTCGGTCGGGTCGTTCATTGTCGGAATGACCTTGACCTCTTGGCCAAAGCCTTCTGCAAAACCGGCACAGCGTTGATCCAGCGATACGTTGCCAACCTCTTGGTTGACGCAGATACCTTTGGTTCCGCCCATCTCGGCCAGTTTCACACCAGCCGCTTTGCCTGCATCAAATTCAGACTGACCCACATGCAGCTTGGCACCCAGATCATGGGCAACATCGGACCCGGAGTTCATCGAGATAACCGGAATACCTGCCGCCACCGCGCGTTCAATCGCCGGGCCAAGCGCATCGGCATCGGGGATCGACACCACAAGCCCATCTGGCTCTTGGTTCACAGCCGCGTCGATCAGCTGGCTCATTTGCACCATATCAAAGGTCTCGGGCGAACGGAAATCAACGTTTGCGCCGGTGTCTTCAGCCGCTTTCGCCGCGCCGTTTTTCACCACCGACCAAAACGGGTCATTTGCCTGACCATGCGCAACAACAATGATGTCTTGCGCCATTGCCGAACCGGCAATCAGCGCGCTCGCTGCTGCTGCACCAAGTAGTTTCTTCATATGGATAATCCTCCCATTGATGGATTGTCGAAGCAGCCTCCACACCGCCCCGTATCCGCACCCTCCCCAGGGCCGGATCTGTGAATGCAGCACCCCCCTACGGGGTGCCGCAAATCTTACAGGCTCAGCGTCACCGCCTGCCCTGTTTTGGCAGATTGCGTTGCGGCCTCGGCCATCGCCAATGCGGCAATGCCGTCTTCCAACGTCACCGGGAAGGCTGTGCCACCCGCCAGGGCCTGCACAAACGCATCCCACTCAGCAGCATAGGCCCGCATGTAACGTTCTAAGAAGAAAAATTCTGGCTTTGCGCTGACAACACCGGACACGGTCGATTTCGACACGGTATTTTCCAGCATATTCCCGGCCTGCAACAAACCATCAGCGCCCAAAATCTCGACCCGCTGATCATACCCATACACGGCGCGCCGGGAATTCTTGATCACTGCGATCCGGCCATCCGCATAGGTCAGCGTGACAACAGCAGTATCCACATCGCCTGCTTCGCCAATCGCCGGATCAACCACCGAGGATCCAACTGCGCGCACCGACACGGGCGCATCGCCCATCAGGAAATTTGCCATGTCGAAATCATGGATCATCATGTCACGGAACAGACCACCCGACACTTTGATATAGCTGACCGGGGGCGGCGCCGGATCAAACGAGGTCACCGACAATAGCTCTGTCTTGCCAATATCACCTGCTTCAATCGCGGCGCGCACGGCGGCAAAATTCGGATCAAATCGACGGTTAAAACCGATCATCACCGGCACGCCCGTGGCCGTGGCCTTCGCCAAACAAGCCTGCGCACGCTCCAGAGACAGATCAACCGGCTTTTCGCACAAAACCGCTTTGCCCGCCGCAGTGGCCTTTTCAATCAGATCGGAATGCGTATCGGTCGATGTTGCGATCAGCACAGCGTCAATCGAGTCATCGGCCAAAATCGCGTCTGAACTGGTTGAAACCGCACCATATTGCGCCGCCAATTTATCCGCCGCTTCTGTGTAAACATCCGACACGGCGGCAAGTGTGCTGCCGGCATGCCCCGCAATATTCACCGCATGCACCTGACCAATACGGCCTGCACCTAATAGCCCGACTTTGAGCATAAATCCCTCCCGAATCTGCAGTTCCTCCAGCCGCGTTAAGAAAGTATTCCGTCATTTTGCACGCGCGTGCAACACATTTCTGCACGCGCGTGCAAAATCAGCAGAAAAACGCTATGCTAACGCAGATCGCTGACGTAAAAGGGACATATGAAACAGGATAAAACATACGCCACTGGCCAAAATATCACTGCGGATGATGTGGCCACAGCTGCCGGCGTATCCCGCTGGACCGTCAATCGCGCCTTTCAAAAAAACGCCTCCATCTCTGCAAAAAGCCGCGAAAAGGTGATGCAGGCGGCGCTTGCGCTTGGCTATGTTCCTGATATGCGCGCCTCCAGCTTGGCGTCGTCGCGTTCCAATCTTGTGGCGCTGCTGGTCGATGACTTTTCCAACCCGCATAAGCTGGTGATGATGGAGCGGCTGACGCGAATCTTGCGCCAGAACGGCTGGGATACCCTGTTGGTCAACACCCTGTCGCGCGATGATACTGATGACGCGCTGCTGAATGCCAGCCAACGCCGGGTCGATGCGGTGATCTTGATCGGCATTCAATTTGACGATGACGTGCTAAAAACCGCGCGCGGGGCGGGGCAATTTCGTCAATTGATCATCTATGCTCGGATCTCACAGCACCCCAACACCATCTCGATCGCCGTGGATGATAAACATGCGATGACTGAAATCGCGGAATATGTTCTATCGCGTGGCTATACTCGGCCAATGTTCCTTGCCGGGCCGCTGACCTATTCCGCGCATTTGATCCGCCACGAAACTTTCATGAATTTCTGGAAAGCGCGAACCGGGTGTACGCCGGAATCAATTGGCGTGCGCGCCTATGATTCCCAAATGGCCTATGATCGTGTCGTCAAATCCCTATCAGGGCGCGAACCGGCTGATTTTCCTGATATTATCGTGTGTGAAAATGACTCCCTTGCGATCGGGGCCACCGATGCGCTGCGCCATCATTTCAAACTGCGCGTTCCCGAAGATATCGCGATCACCGGGTTTGACGATGTCCCACAAGCCGCAAGTCCAAATTACAATCTGACGACCTACCGCCAACCATTGACCAAGATGGCAGAATATCTGGTAGAGGTCTTGGACAATCGCGCCAGCGACAGCGAAGATCGGTTGTTCAACGGCCATCTGGTGATCCGGGACAGCGCTTGATTACAACACCCGGCGCAGTGCCTCCTGAACTTTCAGTAATGCCGGAACAAACTCTTCTACCAGATCATGACCCACCATCTGTGACGCCGCCATGCCCGAATTCAGCGCGGCAATCACCCGCCCATGTGCATCAAAAATCGGCACGGCAACGGAACATAGACCAATCTCAACCTCTTGGTCGATCACGGCATATCCATCGGCGCGCGCCTGTGCAATCCGCGCCATGATCTCCGCAGGGGAGGTCAGTGACCGTGGCGTGCGCGGGCTTAGATCTGCGTGATCCACGATTGCACCCGCCTGCGCATCGGGCAACGACGCCAGCAACACCCGCCCCATCGATGTCGAATGCGCCGGCAGTCGCGATCCGGGCATCAGACCGATGGACATCACACGGCGCTGCGCTGCGCGCGCGATATACACAATCTCCCCTTCGTCCAAAATCGCAACAGAAGAGGATTGTCCAATTTGATCAGACAGTTGATCTAACCACGGTTGCACGATTTGCGGCAATGGCAATGCCGCAAGCGCCCCCATGCCCAGGCGCAAAACCCGTGCTGTCAATTGAAAGAATTTGCCGTCATAATCCGCATATCCCTCGTGATGCAGGGTCAACAGGCACCGCCGCGCAGTTGCACGGTCCATCCCTGCGGCATCGGCCACCTGGGCAATCGACAGGCGCGGTGTTTCGGCGCGAAAGCACTCAATCACCCGCAGGCCCTTTGCCAAAGAGGCAATTATATCTGTTTTGTTCACCATGCGCACGCGACTTAACGCAATACGAACAAATGTCAACATGCGTACAGGCGGGCTGGATCGGTGCACGGCACAGGCGTAAAACCTGCCCCAGGAGGTACTTTCATGGATAAAACACTACCCTCATTGGCCGAAGCAGTCGCGGGCATCCCCGACGGTGCGACCATCATGATCGGCGGGTTCGGCGGCTCCGGTGCGCCAATCGAACTGATCCACGCCCTGATCGACCAAGGCGCAAAAGATCTGACGGTTATCAACAACAATGCCGGCAACGGCCATGTTGGCATCGCGGCACTGATCGAGCAAAAGCGCGTGCGCAAAATGATCTGCTCATTCCCGCGCTCGGCAGACCCGCGCGTCTTCACCGAAGCCTATCTGGCTGGCGAAATTGAGCTGGAAATCGTTCCCCAAGGCACATTGGCCGAACGCATCCGCGCCGGCGGCGCAGGTATTCCCGCGTTTTACACACCCACCAGCTACGGCACAGATGTGGCAAATGGCAAAGCCATCGGCACGTTTGAAGGCCGGGAATATGTGCAAGAACGCTGGCTGAAGGCGGATTACGCGCTCATCAAGGCAGAAGAAGCCGATCCACATGGCAACCTGACCTATCGCATGGCCGCGCGTAACTTCAATCCGGTGATGGCAACCGCTGCAACCGTGACCATCGCGCAGGCATCAAAGATCGTCGAACTGGGTGCGATCGATCCTGAACATGTCATCACCCCCGGCATTTTCGTCAATCATATCATAGAAGTACCAAACCCCGCCCAGGAAGAAGTGCTCAACCGCGAAGGGGCTGTTTACCCATGATCGATCTGGACACAATCAAACTTTCAAACGCGCAAATCGCATGGCGTGCCGCCCAGGACATCGAAGACGGCGCCTATGTGAACCTTGGCATCGGCTTCCCCGAAATGGTCGCTCGTTTCCAACCTGAAGGCCGCGAAGCGATCTTCCACACAGAAAACGGCGTGTTGGATTTCGGCAAAGCCCCGGAAAAGGGCGACGAGGACTGGGACTGCATCAACGCCGGTAAAAAGGCGATCACGATCAAGCCCGGAACTGCCTTCTTCCACCACGCGGACAGTTTCGCGATGGTGCGCGGCGGTCATCTGGATGTGGCAATCCTTGGCGCCTATCAAATCGCGCAAAATGGCGATCTGGCGAACTGGTCCACCGGCAAAGGCGGCGTTCCGGCTGTTGGCGGCGCGATGGATCTGGTCCACGGGGCCAAACGCGTGGCGGTTCTGACCGATCACGTCACCAAAAAGGGCGATCCCAAGCTGGTCGCGGCCTGCACGATGCCACTGACCGGCGTCGGCTGCGTCACCCGTATCTATACCTCTCTCGCGTTGATCGACGTGGTCGATGGCCATTTCGTCCTGCGTGAGAAAATCCCCGCCATCAGCTTTGACGATCTTCAGGCCCTCACCGGTGCGCCTTTGCATACCGACGGCGAGGTCATCGACCTGATTTGCCCAGAGGAGCTGGCATAATGCAAGACGTCTATATCTGTTCCTATATCCGCACGCCCATCGGTCGCTATGGCGGCGGGCTTGCCCCGATCCGCGCCGATGACCTTGGCGCGATCCCGCTTAAAGCATTGATGGCAAGCCATGATATTGACTGGTCCGACGTGGATGAGGTCATCTTCGGCTGTGCCAACCAGGCCGGTGAAGACAATCGCAACGTTGCGCGAATGTCCTCGCTTCTGGCGGGATTGCCCGACACAGTGCCTGGCACCACAATGAACCGGCTGTGCGGCTCGGGCATGGATGCGATCATAACGGCCGCCCGCGCGATCAAATCCGGCGAGATTGACTTCGCCATCGCAGGCGGCGTCGAATCCATGTCGCGGGCCCCTTTCGTGATGCCCAAAGCAACCAGCCCCTATTCCCGCGCGAATGAGGTCCATGACACCACAATCGGCTGGCGCTTCGTCAACAAACTGATGAAGGCGCAATATGGCGTGGATTCCATGCCCGAAACCGCTGAAAACGTGGCAGAGGATTTCAACATTTCCCGCGAAGATCAGGACAAAATGGCCCTGCGCAGCCAGATCAACGCGGCTGCTGCCATTGCCAATGGTCGCTTGGCGCGCGAAATCACCCCCGTCTCGATTCCACAGCGCAAAGGCGATCCGGTTGTCATCGATACCGATGAACATCCACGCGCCTCAACCATCGAAACACTCAGCAAACTCAAAGGCTTCGTAAAGCCAGGCGGCACAATCACCGCAGGCAATGCTTCGGGCGTTAATGACGGGGCCGCCGCCCTGATCCTTGCCTCCGAAGCAGCGATGAAACGCCACGGCCTCACCCCGATCGCCAAAATCCTCGGCGGCGCGACCGCAGGCGTGCCCCCGCGCATCATGGGCTTTGGCCCGGCCCCCGCATCGAAAAAGCTGATGGCACGTCTGGGTCTGACCACCGATGATTTCGCCGTGATCGAGCTAAACGAGGCCTTCGCCTCTCAAGGTCTTGCCACATTGCGCGATCTGGGCATCGCAGATGATGATGCCCGCGTGAACCCGAATGGCGGTGCAATCGCTCTGGGCCATCCGCTGGGCATGTCTGGCGCGCGGATCACCGGCACAGCTGCGCTGCAGCTCACCGCAGGGCAAAAATCGCTCTCAACCATGTGTATCGGCGTCGGTCAAGGCATCGCGATCGCACTTGAAGGCGTCTAAACTCTCCGTCTTGTTTTTCTTCAATTGGGCGCGGCCATCTGGCTGCGCCCTTTTTCATGCACCAGGCCCAAAGGTTTCACGTGAATCGCCCTATTCATCTTGCCATAAATATCCTCAGGGGGTGAATTGTGGCATCTGCCACAAAAGGGGGCGGACCGCCCCCTCGCGCCCTTAGCCAATGATTTTCAGCCGGATGGCCCCTGCCCCCACCGTGCGGATCACCGCCTCCAGCGTGGCGCGCAGATGCGTCTCGATATAGCTCGCCTGAAAGCCCGAATTTGCCTTCAAAATCAACTCGTCAGGCCGCTCGGACACATCTCTCAAATGTACGAACCATGACCCGTAGGCCGTGGCATGATGCTCCATCAAACGCGCGGCAACCCGTGGCCACAACCCCTCCCCTGTAGGCGTCTCACCGCCACGGAACGGGATGATGTTGGACACAGGCGCCACCGCCTCTGGCTCGGGTCCGCCGCCCAGACGCTCCACCAGATCACTGCCAACCTTCTCCCAGGATGGGCGCGTATCCTCCAGGATCTGCGCAACGCCCAACCCATATAATGTCACACGCCCACGCGCCGCAGCCCGCTTCTCGACCAGCCAGCCGCGATCGCGCAGCGCCGACATTTCGCGCTTCACCGTGCGCACATCCACCGACCACAGCCGTGCAATATCCGCCTGACCAATCGACAATTCATCAGCTTGCCAATTATAGCGCGCGGTCATCAGGCAAATCAGCCGCAAGGCCTGACGCTGCAACGTCTTATTCTGTGACAAAGCAAAGCTTCCCAGAATCGTCAGTAGGTCATATTTACGCGCGGCAGCTCCGCGGCCGACGGCTTTCTTTAACATAGCTCTGCCCTTGGTGGTCCCCCACCCGATGATATCAAACCCGAAACGGGTCTGCGGTGATGCCTCTGCGTCCTGTCTGCCGATCATTTCGCCGGCTTCCAGACGCTATCGTCCTGATGCTGCCCATTTGCGTCCACTTCTCCGATTCTGTCAAGCACCTGCCCCAAATTCCCAAACACAGATTCAAAATCAGATTCAAAAGAACGGTAATTATTGGTAATAGGGGACATATAGTGTGTCACCCCATTAGGGTTTAGGTGTCACCTCAACCAATGGTAGGGCATCAGTTTTGTCACCCGAAATAAGCACCACCTCTGACCGTCTTCCCCGCGAATCGACAGCCCGGCTGTTCCAAGCGATTCGCGCCATATGGCGCTTATTTCCTTGGTTCCGGACGTTAAATCCGAAATCTTGTTCAAGAGTAACTTAGGTTTTGCGTTAAATGCAAATCCAGCGTATTTCTGTCCGCATCAAGAAATAGCGTCCAGCAAGAGGCATATATAGATGTATACCCATGAGGATCTTGAGCAGCTCCGGTCTCGCTCACAGAAAATGCAAGCCGCCATCCGGCGTCAGACCTTCTCACCAGAGCATGAGAAAAGCCTGCGCCGCTTTTCCAGCTGGGAGGTTTCGGAGCTGATCTTGAAGATCAACCAATCCACGTTCCGCGGACGGCTCGCTGCCGATACCGATCTTCCCGGCGGGGAAGTTGAAGAAGAGGGACGCCAGCGTTGGTTCTCCCTGACCGAGATCAACGAGATGCGCCGCAAGATGAAGGTGAACCGCCGTTCCCTTTTGCCCAAACGTCCGGCGAACAAACGCGCGATCCGCGTTGCGATTTCCAACTTCAAAGGCGGTGCGGGTAAATCGACAGTCGCACTTCATATGGGGCATGCGGCCGCGCTTGATGGCTACAGGGTGTTGCTGGTCGACTTCGATCCCCAGGCAACGCTGACGCATTCGATGGGTCTCAATGATGTTTCTGAAGAACTCACCGTCTGGGGCATCATCGCCCGCGACCTGATCCGCGAGACAGAGCGGATGAACAGCTCCTCTCAGGCAGCGGAATCCGGCACCGCCCTGCCCCGGCGCAAATTGCCTGGTTCAATCCTGGATCTTGGTCTCGACAGTTTGCGCATCGACGATTTCATTCGTCCGACCGCATGGCCGACCATTGATATGATCCCCTCATGCGCCAACGCGGCCTTTGTTGAATTCGCCTCGGCGCAATATCGGCACCTGAACCCTGAGTGGTCCTTCTTTGCCGCCGTCGCGCGCTACCTCGATAGCATCCCGCCCGACGCCTATGATGTTGTCGTTTTCGATTGCCCTCCGGCGATCGGCTATCAATCGATGAATGCAGTCTTCGCGGCTGATGTGCTCTATATCCCATCCGGCCCGGGCTATTGGGAATACGATTCCACGACATCATTCATCGGTCAGCTGGCCGAGGCCCTTGGCGATTTGGCGCATGGGTTTGAAGGCACCTTCCCCGCGGGGAATATGACCTTGCCAAAAGAATTCCTCGACATCCGCTTTCTGATGACGCGGTTTGAACCGGGCAATGATCTGCACCGCGCGATGTTCGAAGCCTTCGGTAATGTCTTCGGTGACAGGTTGGCAAAGAACCCGATTGAGATGACGCGGGCGGTGGAACAATCCGGTCGCTTCCTCTCTTCGGTTTATGAAATCGACTACCGCTCCATGACGCGAGAGACATGGCGACGCGCCCGCGCCAGCTTTGACCGGGCCTATGATGAATTCAAGGATTGCTTCACTCAAGCATGGGACAAGCTGGAGGATGTTGAATGACCAAGAAACGCCGCACCTTTGCTATCGACCTGCCCGATGAGGAAGACTCTATTCCGGCAGAAATAGACCCTAAACCGGCGCCTTCTGGCCCGGCGCCCCGGCGCTCGCCGATGGCTGCCGCGATCAGCGAGAACGCGGCAAGCCTGCGTGACCGGAAGGCTCTGGAAGAGCGTATTAGAGTCGAAAACGATGCGCTGGCCGCCGAGCATGTCCGGATGAAGAAGCTGGGCCTGATCGTGGATCTGGTGCCTTTGGATAAGGTTGATACCTGGAAGCTGGTGCGCGATCGCGCGTCCGGTGACGATATCGAACTGACCGAATTGGTGACCTCAATCCGTGAACTCGGCCTGTCAAACCCGATCCGGTTGGAAGCTCGTGATGATGGTCGATATGAGCTGATCCAGGGGTTCCGGCGCCTGTCCGCATTTAAGCGCTTGCTGGAGGAAACCGGCGACACCGATAAATGGGGGGCAATCCCGGCGGGCATTCTTCCCCGCGGGGAAGATCTGGAAGGCCTGTATCGGCGCATGGTCGATGAAAACCTTGTGCGCAAAGATATCTCTTTCGGTGAAATGGCTACGCTTGCATTGAATTATGCGCGCGATCCGGCCACGGCGCAGAATGATCCGGATAAAGCAGTGGCAGAATTGTTCGCAAGCGCGGGCTATCAAAAGCGCAGCTACATTCGGAACTTCATCAAATTGGTTGAACGCCTGGGCGATGATCTGCAATTCATTCAGCATGTGCCGCGCTCGCTAGGGCTCTCGCTTGTGACCGCATTGGAGGAACGTCCAGACCTGGCGCTGCATATTCGCGGTGTGCTGAAGGATCTTGATAACCGTTCGGTGACCGAAGAGCTTAATGCTCTGCGTGATGCGCTTGAGGATCTGACAGTTGCGCCGCCCGTTGCCAAAACACCGGCCGTAAAACGCTCGGGCAAGGCGCGCACCGTGTTTCAGGTCGGGCAGGCCAAATGTACCGCATCGAATGGCAGGTTGGAAATTCGCATGGATCGGGACTTTTCCACCTTGGACCGGCAACGGTTGGAAGACGCGTTGCGCCATATGTTGGACGGTTTGCAATAAGGCAATCTTCCCCGCGGGGAAGATGCGGGCGGGAAGTGCCTTCCCTGCGGGGAAGGTCGAGCCGCCCGCGACATTGAAAGAGAAAACCCCCGCTCGCAATTACGAGCGGGGGTTTTTAATGTTCTGTCACGCTTTTGGTTCAGGGGATCATCAGCCGGATGGCATAGGCCAACACCCCAACCGCAGCTACACCAATGATCCATAGGGCGATGAACCAGCCGATGCGCCGCAGCCAGCGCGGCTGTTGTGATGGAGGGGAGGTCTTCCCCGCGGGGAAGGTCATCAGTGATACCCCTCATCCGGGTCAATCTTGCCCCGGAACACCCAATAGGCATAGGCAGTATAGGCAAGGATGATCGGCACCAGAAACAACGTTCCGACCAAGGCGAACTTCAGGCTGCTGTCGGGCGCTGCGGCCTGTGCGATCGTCAGCTCTGGCGGCACCATCATCGGATAGAATGAGATGCCGATCCCAATGAAGGCCAGCACGAAAAGCGCCTGCGCACATAGGAACGGCCGCAGGTCTTTGCCATGACGCAGCCCGGTCCACAGCCCATAGGCCGCCGCCAGCACCAGTGCCGGCACCGCATAAGAAAACAGGGCAGAGGGCAGGGTGAACCACCGCTCCCAATAGATCGGGTCCTGCATCGGCGTAAACACAGACACCAGGATCAGAAAGACCAGCGTGGCTGCGCCCAAGGGCAGGGCCAGCTGGCGCATATGCGCTTGAATGCGACCTGTCAACTTTAGGTTGAGCCATGTCGCGCCCAGCAGCGCATAGCCAATCACCACCGCGCTGCCGGTCAGCAGTGAGAATGGCGTCAGCCAATCCCAATTTCCGCCGGCATAGGCACGGTCTTCGACGGCAATACCCTGCACCAACGCACCCAGGGCGATGCCCTGACACAACGCCGCCACGAAGGATCCGCCAAAGAACCCCCAATCCCATACGCGTTTCCACCGTGCAGTGCGCCAGCGGTATTCAAACGCCACGCCACGAAAAATCAGCGCCAGCAGCATCGCCACGATTGGTGCATAAAGTGCTGGCATTACAATGGCATAGGCCAATGGAAAGACGGCAAATAGGCCGCCACCGCCCAGCACCAACCAGGTTTCATTGCCATCCCAAATCGGGGCGACGGAATTCATCATCACATCGCGTTCGCCTTCGGTTTTGGCCGCAGGAAATAGGATCCCGATGCCAAGATCGAACCCATCAAGCACAACATAGGTCAGCACGGCAAAGGCGATAATGCCGGCCCATAGGAAGGAAAGTTCAAATCCGAACATGGCTTAATCCTCTCGTTTCATCGGATCTTCTGCCACGCCGGGGGCAATCCCGGCGGTGCGGATGGGGCCATCGCGCAGCCCAAGGCGCGGCGTGCCCGGTGATTTCGACATCATGCGCATCAGATAGAATGTGCCCGCGCCAAAGACGAAGAAATACACCAGCACAAAGGCGGTCAGGGATGTGGCGACCGCGCTGAATTCCAGCGGAGAATGGCTTTCAGCGGTGCGCAGGTGACCATAGACCGTCCAGGGTTGGCGCCCGACCTCGGTCGTGATCCAGCCGGCCAGAACCGCAATGAAACCGGCAGGCCCCATCATAACGGCGGCGCGATGCAGCCACGGGGCGTCAAACAGCGCGCCACGCAGTCGGGCGAACAGCGCCCAGATGCCCAGCCCCAGCATCGCGAATCCCAGCGCGACCATCACCCGGAAGGACCAGAACACGATCCATACCGGCGGCTGATCCGCGATGGGGAAATCCGACAGTGCCGGGATCTGCCCATCCCAGGAATGGGTCAGGATCAACGACCCAAGATGGGGAATGCCAATGGCGTAATCCATCTTCTGATTGGCCTGATCGGGGATGCCAAACAGCAGCAGCGGCACACCTTCGCCCGGCGCATGGGCGGTGAAATGCCCCTCCATCGCGGCGATCTTGGCTGGCTGATGTTCCAGCGTGTTCAGCCCGTGCTCATCCCCCGCGATGATCTGCAGCGGCGCCACCACAATCAGCATCCCCATCGCCATGGCAAAGGCGCGTCGTGTCGCCGGGTTTTCGCGAAAGGCGCGGCGGTCTTTAAGCAAATGCCACGCCGAGGCTGCGCCGACCACCAATGCGGTCGTCAGATAGGCGGCCAAGACCATATGCACCAAGCGATACGGAAAGGACGGGTTGAACACGATGGCCCACCAATCCTCGGGGATGAATTGCCCGTTGGGCGCGATGGAAAACCCCGCCGGCGTTTGCATCCAACTGTTGACTGATAAGATCCATGTGGCGGAAATCAGCGTGCCAATGGCAACCATTGCGGTGGCGACCATATGCAATCCGTCGCCCACACGTTTGCGGCCAAACAACATGATGCCCAGAAACCCGGCCTCCAGAAAGAAGGCGGTCAGCACCTCATATCCCATCAAGGGGCCGATCACCGGCCCAGCCTTATCGGAAAAGACCGACCAGTTGGTGCCGAATTGATAGGACATTACAATGCCCGACACGACGCCCATGCCAAAGGCAACGGCAAAGATCTTTTTCCAGTGATTGAAAAGGGTTAGATAGGTTTCGTCTTTGGTGCCGAGCCAAAGTGCATTCAGCACGGCCAAGTAGCTTGCCAACCCGATAGAAAAGGCTGGAAATATGATATGAAAGGACACGGTGAAGGCAAATTGCCACCGTGCTAGGAGTTCGGCTGTCATTGTGGCTCCCCAACGTCGCTAGATACATTCAAGAACTATGTTATGTTATCAGACCATGCGGTGTCGTCATGGCATGGTGTCACACTGTGGCATTCCGTCTCAGGTGGCTCACTGCAGCGTGATTTCAAATTGATCTATTTTCAACCTTGGCGCGTATACTGTCGTTAACACTCTTCCTGCACCCTGAGTGAGGGTATGGATCAGGAGCGTGGGAATGACTTTTTCAGTGACATCGCTGTCAGTCCTGACGGCACAAACCGGAGCGGGCGGGGCGCAGGCCAGTGTGCTGTCCATGGGAGAGGCCAATGTGGAGCGTGACCCCGATGTCTTGCGCGATCTGGTTGCCGCGGTGGATGCGGGCAGCAAGAATGGCGCGAACGGAGTCAATCAATCCGTGCTGGCCGAAACGGGTCTGGGCCGGGGCGAAGATGCCACCAGCCGGCGCCGCGCCGCCCATGCCGATAAATTGGAAGGGATGCTGAACGCGCTATCGCGGCTGAAAATGTTGACCGAGCGGGGATCAAGCACAATGGTCGCAATGTCCAGCAATCAAGATCGCGATGCCGTGTCTGTGTATACATCAGGTGTGGTGTCCCGGCTGACGACGGGGGCAGGGGATGATTCCGTTTCTGTGTCTGCCGCTGCGGTGGAAAAGATGCGCACAGGCGCGGGCAATGATGCCGTTGTTATTGAGGCCGATGTGGTCAGCGATATCCGCACCGATCCCGGGCGTGCATGGGGCCGTTCACATGGGCGTGCAACACAGGTAGCAGGCAATGACGCGGTGGCCATTCAGGCGCAGATTGTGGACCGTGTGTCGACCGGTGGCGGCAATGATGCCGTAGCGATTCAGGCCGCATTGGTGCAAAATATCGCCACCGGTGATGGGAATGACAGCTTGACGATGGTGGCAGGCGCGCTGCGTGGCATCGACACCGGATCAGGCGCAGATACGGTGGTGATTGACGCGGTGATGGGCGCGTCGAATGCCTATAGCTGGACCCGTTCAGACCTTCGCAGCAAAGGGTTTGCCGCCGGGCATGATGCCCCGGCGGATGTGCGACTGGGCGCCGGCAATGATGTGCTGACGATCAAAACGGTGGAAGATGTGTCGGTCAGTGGCGGAACGGGGGATGACCTGATCCATGTCGCGGGCGGCTCTGTCGTGTTGCAATATGACGCGGGGGATGGGAACGATGTTGTGTCGGTTGCGGCAGGGGCAACATTGGCGATTGATCTGGGCCGGGGCGTGGAATGGAGCGCACAATGGGAGGGCGATGCGCTTGTCGTGCAGCTTGGCGAAGGCTCCATGCGGATTGAGGGTGCGGCATATGCGGGCGCGATTGGCATCGGCGGGGCAGGGGCCACGACCAAGATATTGCATCAGGCACCTGTGATGGATCTGTCTGCCTAGGCCGTGTGGCGTTTGATGATGGTGAAACCGATGTCGAGCTTGGCATTATGCGCCGGCTCGCCCGCGATACGTTTCAACAGATGCGTCGCTGCAGCGCGCCCCAGATCGCCGCGATCCACGCGCACGGTGGTCAGCGCGGGGTGAAGATGCTGGGCGAAATCTTGATCGCCAAAGCCGATGATCGCGACCTTACCGGGGATATCAAGCTGGCGCGATTCCGCCTCGACCAGGACGCCATGAGCCAGCAGATCAGAAGAGCAGAAAATAGCGCCTTCGGTGAAGTTGTCTTCGTCAATCAGGCGCGACAGGGCCTGCCGCCCACCAGACAGTGATGCACTGGCCTCGAATGTCACGGTGGGGATGTCGCTGCCGGTTAAATCTGCGAAACGATTGGAAAAGGCATCGCGGCGGCGGCGCGCGCGCTCATCCCCGGCGGAGACAGTGGCTGCGCGTTTATGTCCGGATTGATGCACGAAATCCGCCACTGCGCGTCCCGCCTGAGAGTGGTGAAACCCAACACAGATATCTATGGGTGTGTCGGTCAGGTCCCAGACCTCTACGACGGGAATATCGGCGCCCATCAGCATCTTACGCGCCTGCGGGCTGTGATGAATTCCGGTCAAGTAAATCGCATCGGGACGGCGCGACAAATGGGCCGCGATCAGTTTTTCTTCGTTTTCGGCATCAAGGCCGCTCTCGGATAAAAGGATTTCATAGCCCTTTTCGCGCATTGGAATGGAAAACGCCTGCACCATAGACGCATGCACGATATTGGTGATCGATGGCACGATGGCCGAAATTAGCATGGATTTGCGCGACGCCAGCGCCCCGGCCACAGCATTTGGAACAAAACCAGTGATTTCAATTGCTTCGCGGATGCGCGTCATCGTGGCGGGTGAAACTTTGGCTGGGTCTGACAGGGCGCGGGACACGGTGACCTGTGACACCCCTGCCAGCTTGCCGATTGTGCTCATAGTGACGCGCCCGCCGGATTTCCCTCCGGGGGCGCGCTTGATCGATTTGTCGTGTTGCGTATCCATACCGCTACTTTGGGATCAGCTGCGCACGGGTGCAATGGGGATCATGCATCGCGATGTTTAGAAGCGCTGCGGTGTAGCCAGATTGACCCGCCGATAGACCCCACAATCAACAGCCACAAAACGACGGCGATCGGGCTTTTGGTGAAGAAGATCGAGACATCGCCGAAGGATTCCAATGTTTTGACGAAATACACTTCTGCTGATGGGCCAAGGATGAAGCCAATGATAAAGGGCGCTACCTCTAGCCGCAGCTTGCTCATCATCCAGCCGAAGATGCCAAAGATCAGCAACGTCCAAACGTCAAACATAATGCCATAATTGATCGTATAGGCGCCGATCACACACATCATCAAAATCACCGGGAACAAGATGTGCTTGGGCACGGTGACCACCATCGCAAAATAGCGGATGGCGAAATACATCAAAACGAACATCGCAAGATTGGCGATCAGCATGGCGATGATCATCGCATCCCATGTCACCGGGTTATTGGCGATGAACAGTGGGCCAACCTGCACCCCTTGCAAGGTGAATGCGCCAATCAACAAGGCGGTGGCGCTGTCGCCGGGAATGCCAAGCGACAACAGGGGGACAAGCGCACCGCCGGTCAGGCCGTTATTGCCTGCCTCGGATGCCATGATGCCTGCGGGTTCACCCTTGCCGAAATTCTCGGGATTTTTTGAGAAGGTCTTGGCATTGGAATAGCTGAGGATCGACGCGGCCGAACCACCCACGCCGGGCAGGATCCCAACGAATGTGCCGATGCAGCTGGAGCGGATCAGATTGACCGTCTGACCCTTGAAAATCCGTAGCGAGAACCGCTCTGACTGGCCGATTTTGATGTCTTTTTGGCTCATACCGGGGAGGGCGCCTGTTTGAGCCTCGTCGAGAATGGCGGCCAGACCAAACAGGCCGATCAACACCGGCAGCAGCGAAAATCCCGATTCAAGCCAATATTCCGTGCCCGGTGGGATCAGGCGCCATTCGCCATTGCCGCCCTTGGTCACATCATATGTGCCGATCAATGAAATGAAGATGCCCAAAAAACCAGAGAAGATCCCCAACAACAGGTCAGAGGACAGCGCAGCCATGACCGATAGCGCAAAAAGGATGATCAGAAATTTCTCAACATAGGAAAAGCGGATCGCGAAATCTGCCAATGCCGGCGCAAACAGATCAAGGATCACCAGCGAGATCAAGCCACCCACAAGCGACGCGATGATGCCGATGCGCAAGGCCTTTTCGCCGTGGCCCTGTTTCGCCATCGGATAGCCATCCAATGTGGTGGTGATAGAGCTGGGCGTGCCCGGAATGCCAAGCAAAATCGCCGGGACCAGCCCGCCGGAAATGCCGCCCACATACAGCCCAAGCAAAAGCGCCAGACCGTTTTCCAGCCCCAGAGAATAGGTGACGGGAAGGCAGACTGCGACCGCCATTGTTGCCGTCATCCCGGGGATGGCGCCAAAGATAATGCCAACAAGCGTGCCGCCAATGGTCAGCAGCACGAACAGCGGCGAGAGGAATTCAAACATGTCCATGATCGGCAGATCCTTAGGGCAGCGTCAGGTAAAATAGGTCGGTGAACAGCCACCACACGATCAGCGGGGCAACAACCGAAACGATCAACATAGGCAGCGCATGTTTCAGGCTGCGATCATGCATGAACAGCAGGCCGGTCAATGCGACGAATGGGATAGAGCACAGCAAGAACCCCATGCCGGTATTGGGCCAGATATCCCCCACGGGAACCATCAATGAAAAATACAGGATCGTCAGCGCCAGCGTGCCGAAAAACCGCGGTTTATCGGTGGCGCGCATGACCTGCGCCCAATGCCGATGTGCGTTTAGAACGGATTTACGGTCTCGGATCACGATGGCCAAGGCCAGCAGGCCAAGAACACAGCCGATCAATGTTGGGAACAAAAGATGCGACGTATCAAAATTGATCGTCACACGGGTCAGATCGCCCATGAGTGTCTCCGTTAGGTTCTGAACGTCAAAAAAGGCACAAGATCAACGGCCCCCACCCAAGGAGGAAGGACGGGCAGGGGCCGAAAAGGGGCAATATTAGCCGGAGATTTCCGAAATCACATCGCCATAGGTCGTGCGTTTTTCAATCAGGTGCTCACGCGCCTGTGCCGAGGGGCGGAAGTTTGGAATAAAGAACGCCTCTGTCTGACGGTCCTGGATCGCGCCATCCGCATAGATTTCGCTCAACGCGGTATCAATCTTATCGATGATTGCTGGATCCATGTCCTTGTTATAGATAAAGAAAAATTCCTTATCAAAGGTGAAATCTTCGCTGGCATTCAGTGGCACATGGGTTTCAGGCGCAGCATATTTCAACATATCGTCGCGTGTCATTTTGCCCATGCCTGCCTCTGGCGCGCCGTTCAAGGTTTCCGGGCTGGCGGTGATCCAGACAAAGCGCATGGCCTTTTGATCATCTTCGGGCAGCTGGGTGAACTGCTCATTCGATTGGATCGAACCGTTAATGACATCTGCCAGACCATCCCACATCGCCTGGTTCTTATCGGATTGAGAGCCGGTGTTGACGGCAACGATATTTTCGCCAGAGCCGGGTTTGTTGACATTGGCCGCATTTTTCATTGCCGAGAAGCCAAGTTCGGAGACGCCGCCGGGCTGAATCGCGACGCGGACTTTTTCACCATTGGCGGCGGCATCCAAAATATCGGTCATGGTTTGATAGGGTGAATTTTTCGGCACTAGGAAGGCATTGCCGGGATTGGTGGCGACCGTTGCGCCAACAATGTAGTTTTCAAACGGATTGACGAAACCTTTGCCACCATACAATTCGGCCAGATAGGCAAAATCATGGAACATCATGATGGTGGTGCCGCGTTTGTCCCGCGCAAGCGCCTTGAACCCCGCGACCGCGCCAACCGCGTCTACCTTGATATTCACGCCCAGTTTTTCCGACAGCGCATCTGCGACAATGGCGGAGTTTTGGTAAGTATCGCCGCCGGTCGAAGTTGAGCCGATCACCATACGGATATTACGCGGTAGATCCTGCGCGGTGGCCATCAATGGCTGTGCCAACAGGGCCGCGGTGCTCACAGCGGCCAGAATCGTTCTGCGGGTAAGTTTCATTGTCTTCCTCCCAAAGGTTAAAACCCGTTTGTTTACGGGCGCTTCGCCAGAGCCTCCACTCTGCCAATCGCACTTTATGTAAGCGCATACATTTACGTTCACCATGGATTCACCCAAGGTGTCAAACAATTTTTTATCTGAAAATTTATATTTACGGAATGTGGAAGGAGATCGTTGACAGGCGATCATGTATGCGCATACATCAAGCAAGACTTGGGAGGACTATGATGACGACACAGACGCGAAAGACCCCTGATGAGCTGCGTTCGGCGCGCTGGTTCGGCCCTGACGACCTGCGCAGTTTTGGACATAGATCCCGCATGATGCAGCTGGGCTATGCCGAAGAAGAGTTCCGCGGTAAGCCAATCATCGGCATCTTGAACACATGGTCAGAGCTGAATTCATGCCATGCGCATTTCAAATCGCGGGCGAAGGATGTGAAGCGGGGCGTGTTGCAGGCGGGTGGTTTCCCGGTGGAATTGCCGTCGCTGTCAGTGGATGAATCGTTCAACAAGCCGACATCAATGCTGTTTCGCAATCTTCTGGCAATTGAGACAGAAGAGCAGATCCGCGCGCATCCGTTGGATGGTGTGGTGTTGATGGGCGGCTGTGACAAATCCACGCCGGGTTTGGTGATGGGTGCGATTTCGGCCGGTGTGCCGCTGATCTATTTGCCCGCCGGACCGATGCTGCGCGGCAATTACGCGGGTAAGATCCTTGGATCGGGCTCTGATGCCTGGAAATATTGGGACGAGCGCCGCGCCGGAAATATCTCGGATGAGGAATGGCTGGGCGTGCAAGGCGGCATCGCGCGGTCGGCGGGCACCTGCATGACAATGGGCACAGCATCGACAATGACCGCGATTGCCGATGCGATGGGGCTGACGCTTCCCGGCGCCTCCTCTATCCCGGCGGTGGATAGCAATCACGAGCGGATGTCTTCGGCCTGTGGGCGGCGGATTGTCGATATGGTCTGGGAAGATCTGACGCCCGATCAGATCATCACCAAAGGTTCGGTGCAAAATGCGGCGATTGTGGCGATGGCGACGGGATGTTCTACCAATGCAGTGGTGCATTTGATCGCGATGGCGCGCCGGGCCGGGGTGGATCTGACGCTGGATGATCTGGACGCTTTGGGGCGCAATACGCCGCTGATCGCGAATGTGCGCCCATCGGGCAAAGATTACCTGATGGAAGATTTCTTCTATGCGGGCGGGTTGCGCGCGCTGATGAAGCAGATCGAGGACCGTTTGGATTGTTCGGCCATCACTGTGACGGGCAAGACGATGGGTGAAAATCTGGAAGGGGCGCAGGTTTACAATGACGATGTCATCCGGCCGCTATCCAACCCGGTGTATAAAGAAGGATCCTTGGCGGTGTTGCGCGGCAACCTTTGCCCCGATGGTGCGGTGATCAAACCCGCAGCCTGTGATCCAAAATATTATCAGCATGAAGGTCCGGCCTTGGTCTTCGACAGCTACCCCGAGATGAAGAAGGCGGTGGATGATGAGGACCTGCAGGTTACGCCCGATACAGTGATGGTGCTGCGCAATGCAGGGCCGCAAGGTGGGCCGGGTTTCCCCGAATGGGGCATGCTGCCGATCCCTAAGGCACTGATCAAACAAGGCCATCGCGATATGCTGCGGATTTCAGATGCGCGGATGTCGGGCACGTCCTATGGGGCCTGTGTGCTGCATGTGGCACCCGAAAGCTTTGTCGGGGGGCCTTTGGCGTTGCTGAAAACCGGCGATATCGTGCGACTGGATCTGGAAGGCCGGCGGCTGGACATGCTGGTTGATGAGGATGAGATCGCCCGTCGGCGCGCGGCCTGGGTGGCACCCGAACCACATTATGAACGCGGCTATGGCTATATGTTCACCAAACATGTGACCCAGGCCGATAAGGGCTGTGATTTTGATTACTTGCAGACGGATTTCGGTGCGCCGAACCGTGAACCTGACATTTTCTGAAGGGGGGAATTTGATGGCATATGATCTGGATAAGGCGCTTGGCGGGATCTCTGGTATCCTTGTGACGCCCTATGATGAGGCGGGCGAACTGGCCCCGCAAAAGCTGCAACCGATCATCGACCGGGCGTTGGCTGCGGGGATGCATATGCCCGTGGTCAATGGCAATACCGGTGAGTTTTACGCGCTGACCACGCAGGAAGCCTGCACTATGGTGCGCGAAGTGTGCAAAATGGTCGATGGGCGCGCGCCGGTGCTGGCGGGTGTTGGGCGCGGCATTCGGGATGCGTGTATTTTGGCCGAAGAATCAGCGCAGGCAGGGGCTGCGGCGCTGATGGTGCATCAGCCACCAGATCCGTTTGTGGCCCCGCGCGGCACGGTGGAGTATGTGCGCCAAATCTCTGAGGCGTCGGGCGGCTTGCCGTTGATGCTGTATCTGCGCAATGATGCGATTGGCACCGATGGGATCAAGGCGCTGTGCGACCTGCCGGGCGTGAAGGGTGTGAAATGGGCCACGCCCAACCCGATGAAACTGGCAGCGGCGATTGCGGCCTGCGATCCAGATATTACATGGGTAGATGGCCTGGCCGAGGTTTGGGCCCCGGTGTTTTATGCGGTGGGGGCGCGCGGTTTTACCTCTGGTCTGATCAATATCTGGCCCGAGCGGTCGATGGAAATTCATGGAGCATTAGAGGCCGGGGATTATCCGCGTGCCAATGCGCTGATCGCGGATATGGCACCGTTTGAAGACATCCGCGCGGAAGAGCTGAACGGGACCAATGTCACCGGGGTGAAGGCTGCGTTGCAGGCGACCGGGTATGATTGTGGCCCGACGCGCCCCCCATCGGCATGGCCGTTGACCGACCGCCAGCAGGCAGGAATGACGGATTTTCTGTCTCGTAATGGTTTGATCTAAAATGGACCGTTCAATCATCATCACCGGCGCAAGCTCTGGTATCGGGCGGGTCACGGCACTGGAATTTCTGGCGGCGGGTTGGCGTGTGGGATTGGTTGCACGCCGGGCCGAGCCTTTGCAGGCGCTGGTGCAGGCGCATGATCGTGCGCTTGCGCTGCACTGTGATGTCACGCAAGAGGCTGAGGTGGATGCCGCATTCGACACCGCAATGCAGGCCTGGGGCCGGATTGACGTGTTGTTCAACAATGCCGGTGTCGGGCTGAAATCCGTGCTGCCTGATGAGATGGAGGTCGCGCAATGGCATCGGGTGATGAACACCAATGTCACCGGCATGTTTCTATCTGCACGAGCGGCGTTTTCCCGGATGCGACACCAAGATCCGCAAGGAGGGCGGATCATCAATAACGGATCGGTGTCGGCGCATGTGCCCCGGCCCGGCTCTATCGCCTATACCGCGTCGAAACATGCGGTGACGGGCATGACGCGGTCGTTGTCTTTGGATGGCAGGCCGTTCAACATCACCTGCGGTCAGATCGATATCGGCAATGCAATGACCGATATGGCCGCGGGGCAGCGCAAAGGTGTGCCGCAGGCAGATGGGTCCATCAGGCCCGAACCGATGATCGACGCAGCCGAGGTCGCGGCATCTGTCCGGCATATGGCCGATCTGCCTGCCGGAACCAACATTCAATTCATGACGGTGATGGCCGCTGCCATGCCGTATATCGGGCGCGGGTGATCCCTGCGTTTCCCGAAAGGAGAGACATATGCTTGATATAAAATTCACGCCGCATGGTCAGCATTTGATTGCGGGCGATTGGGTTTCAGGGACGGCGTTTTTTGCGTCGAGCCCGGCGCATGGGCCCAGCCATGATTTCAGCGTGGGCACGGTTGATCTTGTGGATCGCGCGGTGCAGGCGGCCGAAGATGCGTTTTGG
>NZ_MDHA01000060.1 GCF_001705665.1 Thioclava sp. SK-1
TGTCACGCAATGCCCAGCGTCGAATGACACTCAAAAATCCCATGTCGATCACTCCAAATCCCCCCAACCAAAACCGTCGGGGACGTGTGTTCACATGGGTCAATTCTCAGTGACAATTTATGGGGCTACCGGGTCAGTTCTCAGTGACAATCAACAGGGCGAGACCATCAATCGGATCATCCGCGCGGGGCGGCACCGGTTCGGCCGTTGCATCTACCTGATCCTGAAGGCGGTCGAGGCTGCGCTGCATGACAAGGCATCGAAGCTGACGATCGAGCATTTCGAGCTTGCCTATGGCACGGAAGAGGGCTGCGAGATCACCGCCAACATCTTTGCCGTGCCGGAATGGACCAGCATCGTCCAGCCTGACGATGAGGAGCTTGCGCCGGCCAAGGCCGCGCCCAAACGCAGCCGCAAACGCAAGATGCGGGGCTGATCATGGCGCTTCATCCGATCCTTCCCGTCATCGCAGGCGAATGCCTGACCTCGTATTTGAACCGGTCCGCGCAGTGGCATTGCTGCATGGGGCTGCATGATTTCCTTGCCTTGGTGGATCTGCCCCGGGCCGCGTTGACGGCACCGGGTTCTGAGACTCTTGATCGCCTCGAGGGGCTATTGGGTTTGCCTGTGGGCCGGTTGGGGGAGATGACCTTCACGGTGGATGGGGACGGGGGCCGCATGCTTGCTGGCCTGCCGGTGCAGTTTGAATTCGGCGACATCCGGAAGACCAAGTATTGCCCGAAGTGCCTGCTGGAGGATTTGAAGCCTGACAGCCCATCCCAGGGCGTGGCCGTCGGCCGTATCGGGTGGCAGGTGGCCCATATCCGCAGCTGCCCGGTTCACGGGCTGGCGCTGCTCCCCGGCAATATCCAGTCACCTCCGAAAAGCCTGCAGCTGATCACCGATATCACGCCGGATCAGAAGGCGCTGGCAGGGATTGCCGATCAAGCAACGGCGCGGAAGTGGTCGGGCCTGGAGGCTTATATCTCGAACCGGCTGGCGCGCCAGCCGGGGCCTGCCTGGCTTGATGAGCAGCCGATCGATGTGGCGGCCCGCGCCTGCGAGATGCTGGGGATGTTTCTCCTTCAGCCGCCCATGGTCTCGCTGTCCCGCTTGGGCGAAGAGGACTGGCATCAGGCCGGACAGCTTGGCTTCGAAATTTCAGCGGGGGGCGGCGAGGCCATTCGAGCTGCTTTGCAGGAGCGCATGGATGCGGCATTGACCGGTGACCGGTCGGGTGGTGCGCAAAAGGTGTTTGGCTGTCTCTACAAGTGGCTCCAGTACCGACAGGACGCGAAGGGGAAGGGGCCGATCCGTGAGGTGGTCCGGGAGCTGATCCTCGACAACTTCCCCTATGAACCCGGCACCATGCTGTTCGGGGAGCCGGTCGACCGGCAACGCGTTCATTCCGTTTACAGCCTGGCAAAGAAGGCAGGCATCACTCCGAGGGCTGTGCAGCGGGCCGCGATCCTGAACGGTCTGCTTGATGCTGAGCTGGGAAAACCGCGCTCTTACGAGATCCTCGATGCCGAAGAGGGGGAAGCGCTGACGGAGATGATGCTGTCCGCAATGTCGATCGCGGAATTGGCCGAATTCCTCGGTTCGACGTTCAAGCAGGCAGACGATCTCGTGCGGGCTGGGCTGATCTCGCGAATGCAGGGCGAAGATGGCGAGGTGCGATCAACCCGAAAGACGATCCTCCATGCATCTGCCGAAGGCTTTCTCGAGGATCTTCTGGCCCAGGCTGAACGTGTGAAAGCACCCTCGAGAGGCATGATGAGCATTGATGCGGCCGTCGATAGGTCTCGGTGGCCGGCCCTCGATGTCTTCCAGGGCATTTTGTCAGGTGCTTTGAGCCGCGTTGAAATCGTGGATCCGGAGCTGAAGGTTCAGGGCTTGCTGGTCAACCCGGTTGAGGTTCGGGACGCCTTGGCGCGCATGAAGGGGGACGGTCGAGTTGGCAGCTTCGAGGCGGCAGCCTTGCTTGGCATGCGGCAGATCGAATTCCGCAATCTGGCGCGACTGCGCGGGCCCGATGGGACGCCCTACCTTGCCCAACATGTCGAGCCCAACACCCGCGGACGCGGCGTGAAGCTGTTCGACATCGCCGGGATCGAGGCATTCCTTCGCGATTACGTGCTGCTGCAGGAACTGGCGGAGAGGGCCGGCGTGGGGCGGCTGGGTGTGAAATACAAATTGGATGCCCTTGGGGTCAGCCCGATCAATGATGCCACGGCGCAGGGTCGGTTGTGGTATCGGCGGGCGGATGTGGAGGGTGTGTTGGGATAGGTGGGGATCGTTAAGAGCGGAGGGGAGCTCTGTACAAAGGGGGGCTTTATTGTGGGCGAGCGGCAGACAGCAAGTGGAGTCTCGACATGAGCAGCGATGAAAATCATGATCCCGAAACAAACGGCGAAGCTTTTGGACCTCAGGAATCTTCCAGTGACGTGCGCAGATCATCAGTTCAAGCTTCCTTAATGCTATCTTTCTTCTCCATCATGGTCAGCTTTTTTGATCCGGGTGTGATTTTGGGCGCAATTTTGATCTTGGCGTTCTTTGGTCTTACGGAGGAAGTATTCAAGAGGTTTGACCCAGAGTACCTGACGGAGGGGGCAACTTCATCGATTATTTGCGGGGCGATTCTTGTGGCTTGTTTGGCCCCATTTCTTCCTATGCCCAGTGAGAATTGGCGTCAGAACGACATCGATAAGTCGTCCAGTTACAATCGAGAAGTCGATTTGCCGCCGCCGCTTTATCGCCCTTCAAACTCGATGTGTTCAGATATGATGGCATTGGGCAATGTTGTGATTTCGTCAAGAATTGACGGAAAAAGCAAATCTGAAGCTATCAGTGCAGCAGGGAGTGTTGGGGTGATTGTTCGCCCGTATCTAATGGAGATGATCGATGTGGCATTTGATACATACATCCCGCCAGGAAACGAAGAAGTTGTGCGACGTAAGTTTGTCAATTCAGTCGGATCTTCATGTGACAGAATGTAATCTGTCATAGAGCCAAAGGTCCTGAGGTGATCAAATTTTAATGATGGCACTTCAGATCATTTTCGCGCTGGACCCATGCTTGGGTTCGGCGCTTTTCTTTGCGAAGGTGTGGATTTTCCCTCCCCGCTCAGCGGTTATCGACACACCAAACCATGTCTACCAGGATCCGTCTGATCTTTTACTGGCAAAATTAGACCCACCACAGCGGCAACCCTTCCGGACCCAGCGTTTTCCGCATCCAGTGTTTTCAAGAGGTTGCTGATGGGCTGGTGGCAAATCCTGCCCGGTCATTCCATGTTTGAAATCACCAGGGTAGTTTTGCCATTCGGGGGTTTTTGGCTGCCACTTGACGGGTCATGCTCTGCCACCTCCGTCTAAGCCACTGGCTTCATGTGACCTCCAAAAACGCTGCTCCGACCGGGGCGGCGTTTTGTATGAAAGGTGGCCGGGCTTGACCTTCGGGCCTCGGAACGCCTTCTTCTACCGCATGACACAACATCTTCCCATCGGCCTCATACCGGGGGCGCCTGATCCGCCCCTTGCCCTGCTATGCGGGTCTCTCTCTATGCCCACGAGGGACGACCGTCAGGGTCAATATCCGGCCCCTGCTGCTTAATAGCCCGTAAAATATCTGCAAGAACGTCTGGGCACGCTCCCAGGCCAACCACGTCAATGGTCATGTCGGCGCAGCTTTTGAGGCTGGCGCGTCTGCATGTTGATCTGAACAAAGATAGGTAATACGGGGCACAGCACTGCTGTCATTTGGGTGCTATGCTGGTTTGTCGCGTGAATGTGCCGAAAGCACAGAGTTTTTCACCACGCCCCCTTGCACCGGGTTTGGCGACGCGATATGAAAGCAGCCGAGACGCGGGCGTTGTGTAATGGTAAGACCTTAGCCTTCCAAGCTAATGACGCGGGTTCGATTCCCGCCGCCCGCTCCAAAAAATCCGATATTTTTAAGACGACGGGTGGCTATTTTACATGGTCACAACGGTATTGTTTCGCGATTTGGTGGGGACCTTTTGTTTGGCAGGCGGGTCATGCCCGGTATCGCCTTGGTGCCATGCATAGGCGCATAAAAATATCCGGGCCAGAAGCCCGGATCTATTTGCATGCCGTAAATTGGGCAGCAGCTGCGACATGGCCGTGTCGCGTCGTCCCAATATTGGCTTAGCGCCGCATCAGCGGCAGTGGTTCAGGCCCAGTCGCGTCGTGGCGCAAGGGCCGAAACACGCAGTGGCGGTCTTACAGCGAGGCCCAATCGGTGAAGCCGCATTTTTCGGCCTCTTTCAGTTCGATCGCGTCGCGCTTGGGCTGTGTGGATTCGGTATAGACGCGGGTATCAGCTTGTTGCTGCTGTTGTGGGTGTTCGCCAGAGGCGTTGGTGTCATGCTGGACGGTGGTCATCGTTACTCTCCAATTGCGGCTCCGTTGTGCCATCATTTGGCACGGGTAATACGGCGGTTTCAGGGCCAGCTAGTGAGAGATTGTGACGTGGTCAAGCAATCATAAACAGCAAATATACATTCTCGCGGTGGTGTGATGGTGCGGTCAGATTTTGGATATTTTTCGGAACATTTCTATGCGCAAAGGGTTATGCAGGCAGCTTGATTTCGCCGCGTTTGCTATAAATTACGGCTGTTGGTGTCGCGGGCAACTGCAGCACCATTTCCAAAGCGCTATTGTTTGCAACAAGGTCGGACAGGCTGTGCTGGTCCAATGCTGCATAAAACGCGTCAAGCGCCTGATGCAGGGCCAAGCGCAATAGGCAGGCCGACGATAAAGGACAAGTGTTCGTCGCCGGATCGAAACATTCCGCTAAGGGCAGCGGGGATTCAAAGACGCGCAGCACCTGACCGACAGTGATCTGAGTGATAGGCCGTGCCAGGCGCAAGCCGCCTGATCGTCCGCGCAAGGTGTTGATGAACCCATGCGTGGCAAGCTGGTGAACCACCTGGGCCAGATGGTTCTCAGACGCGTTGCAAAGGCGCGCGACCTCATGTTTGCGCACAACACGGTCTGCGTTTACGGCGCAGAACATTAACGTGCGCAGGGCAAGATTGCTACGGGTGGTTAGTCTCATGTCGTCTCCTAAATGGTGGGGTGACTATGGCGTGGCTCAACAGCGCATGGCTTTGACACAGATCATATTTTGGAAATTCACCCAGATCCGGGTGCGAGACACCTTGACCCAACGCGCGCTTCCGGGCAGGCCTGGACGGATATGGCGATCAGGGATGGGGCGATCATGGCGCTGGAAGATGCAAAAACTGAGGTCGATACTGCGTTCACACGAACGACACGGCGCGGATTGGCCTATGAGAATGCTTTCGGCGGGGCGACCAGCTTTTTACGCCGCCGATACAGCAAAGATCTGACCGGCGTTGATATTGCGGTCACGGGGATACCCTTTGATCAGGCGGTAACGAATCGTCCCGGGGCACGGTTTGGACCACGTGCAATCCGCGAAGCCTCCAGTTTACAGGCCTTTGATGCGCCCTATGGTTGGGGATATGACCCGCTATCGACGTTTGATATCGTAGATTATGGTGATTTGGCGTTTGATTATGCCAATACCCCGCGGACGCCCGGGTTGATTGCCGATCATATTTCCGGGATCTTGGCAGCTGGTGCGGCGCCGATGTCTATGGGGGGCGATCATTTCGTGACATTGCCGATCTTGCGCGCAGTGGCTCAGAGATTCGGGCCGGTGGCCTTGATCCAATTTGATGCGCATTCTGATACTTGGGTGGATGATGATCCCGATCGGATCGACCATGGCACATTCCTGTATAAGGCCATCAAAGAAGGGCTGGTGGATCCATCTGCCTCTGTTTCGATTGGAATACGCACGGACAATCCAGACACTCTGGGTGTGACGATCCTGGATGCGCCTTCGGTGCACAGTCAGGGCGTCCCAGCAACGCTGAAGGCGATTCATCAGATCATCGGGACGCGCCCGTGCTATGTGACCTTTGACATTGATTGTCTTGATCCGGCGTTTGCGCCTGGAACCGGGACGCCGGTTTGGGGCGGGTTGGCCAGCTGGCAGGCGGCGGCGCTGCTGCGGGGGCTGTCGGGCATTGCGCTGATCGGCGGTGATATCGTTGAGGTGTCGCCGCAATATGACACCACGGGTGCGACCGCTATCGCTGGCGCGCATGTGTTGACAGAGCTGATTGCGCTGTGGGGTAGGGGGCCTGGCCGGTTATGAAATGGATTGTGTTGATCTGCGTCGCAATTGCCCTTGTGGCAGCGGCTGTTGCGATCTGGGTGCGGGTGAAACCGCTTCCTGTGGCGCAATACTATATGACACAGCCGATGCGCCCTGCGGGTGATTACCCAATGGAGGGTGGGTTTTGGGCCGTGCGCCCGGGCAGTCAGGTAGAGCTGTCTGCGCTGGATGGGTTGATCCTTGCCACTCCGCGCACCGTGCATCTGGCGGGAAGCGTTGCGGAGGGTCATATCAGCTATGTGACGCGCTCTGCGTTTTGGCGCTTCCCGGATGTGACCAATCTTTGGCTGGAGCAGGGGAAGGTCAATCTACGCAGCCATCTGGTTTTTGGCCGCGGGGATCTGGGCGTTAATCGCGCTCGGATCGCGCAATGGCTAAAAGCTGCTGGTATGGTCATACCCACGCCGTAAAAGCCCATTTTCAACAGTTTAATTCGCTCGAAACACATAAGTGTTCAGGGTAGATTCATTTTTATACACTATATGTATTGATTGAATATGTGCTGGAGGAGCCACCATAATGACCTTTGAAACCCGTTTCTTGCCTTTGATGGTTTGTGCCGTGATCGCGGTCGGGTCTTTGCTTATGCTGGGGGTTTCCTACTGGTTTTTCGTGCCGATGGTCGTGTTTGGTTTCATGACTTTGGTCGGCGTGCGTGATCTGTTCCAAACCACGCATGCGGTTCTGCGAAACTATCCGATTATGGGGCATATGCGCTATTTGCTGGAGGGTATCCGCCCCGAAATCCGGCAATATTTGATCGAGGCCGATCAAGATGAAGAGCCGTTTTCGCGCGAAGAACGCTCGCTTGTGTATCAACGGGCGAAAAATGTTGAAGATGCACGGCCTTTTGGCACCAAGCAGCGCGTGTATGACTCCGGCTATCAATGGATTACCCATTCGGTGCAACCGCGCCATATCGAAAGCTCGGATTTTCGGGTGACGATTGGCGGCCCCGATTGCCGCCAGCCCTATAGTGCGTCAATTTACAATATCTCTGCCATGAGCTTTGGATCCTTGTCAGGCAATGCAATTCAGGCGCTGAACACTGGGGCCAAGCTGGGCGGTTTCGCGCATGACACGGGGGAGGGATCTATTTCGCGCTATCACCGTGCGGGGGGCGGTGACCTGATCTGGGAATTGGGGTCGGGTTATTTCGGCTGTCGTAACCATGATGGGTCGTTCAACGCGGATAAATTTGCACAGCGCGCGGCTGAGCCCGAAGTGAAAATGATCGAAATTAAGCTAAGCCAAGGGGCAAAGCCGGGTCATGGCGGAATGCTGCCCGCTGCAAAGATCACGCCAGAAATCGCTGAAGCGCGTGATATTCCGATGGATCAGGACTGTATCTCTCCAGCGGCGCATTCCGCATTCAATACCCCGTTAGAGCTGTGCCACTGGATCGCGCAATTGCGTGAATTGTCCGGCGGCAAGCCGATCGGCTTTAAGCTGTGTATAGGCCACCGCCGAGAGTTCATGTGCATTGTCAAAGCGATGCTGGACACCAATATCACCCCGGATTTCATTGTTATTGATGGGAAAGAGGGCGGCACAGGGGCGGCACCGTTGGAGTTTTCCAACCGTTTAGGAATGCCCTTGGTTGAGGGGCTGACATTCGCCCATAACACATTGCGCGGTGCCGGGATCCGCGACCGGATCAAAATAGGGGCCTCTGCAAAGATCATTTCCAGCTTTGACATCGCGCGGACCTTGGCGCTTGGGGCGGATTGGTGCAATTCTGCCCGCGGCTTTATGTTTTCCATCGGATGCATTCAGGCGCAGGCCTGCCATACCAACCGTTGCCCGGTCGGTGTGGCGACGCAAGACCCATCGCGTTCGCGTGCGTTGGATGTGCCTGATAAGGCACAGCGGGTTGCCAATTTCCACCGCAACACAATGGATGCGCTGAAGGAAATGACCGGGGCTGCCGGGTTGGATCATCCGTCGAAATTCCTGCCACATCACCTGATGATGCGCGTGAAAGACCGCGATATGGTGCCCGGCTCCGAGGTCTATCCCTATTTACCTGAAGGCTTCTTACTGCGTGGGGAGGAAGACCGCTTCGGCTATCTGCATCGTTGGACGCGCGCGCGGGCTGAGGGATTTGCGCCGATTGATGACGGCGTCTAGAGCGCGACACCGCGCCAAACCCGTGACCTGTCTTAGCTGATGCTTTGTTCTGCTGCGCGCTTGGTCCTCACATAGCGCAGTATTTGGCAGCTGTGCTGCACCAACCTGTGTGCCGACGCGGGTGCCCCCTTGGGCTTGGCGTGTAAATTCAAGATGTTCGTTCGAGCCATGCATTCGGCGTGGTTCGGGGTTGCATTGCATGCGCCCATATCCGTCTTTTCGACACTTGATTTTCATAAGCATGCTTCTTAATCCAAGCTAAGACTATCACGGGCTGCGGCCCTCGACTTGGCAAGGGCCGTTTCATGACAGATCATATGATGATGCCCGGGGTGCAGGCCCCGACGTCTCCGCTATCGGCAAAGCTTGTCATCCTGGCGCTGGCGCTGGGTGGCTTTGCTATCGGGACAACCGAATTTGCCGCAATGGCATTGCTTCCCTATTTCGCGCAGGATTTCGGTGTGACCGAGGCGCGTGCGGCGGATGCGATCAGCGCCTATGCGTTGGGTGTCGTGATCGGTGCACCCAGCTTGGCAATTTTGGGCGCCAAGATGAAGCGTCGGGTGCTGCTGGTCAGTTTGATGCTGGCCTTTGCGGTGTTCAACGGGCTGTCTGCGCTTGCGCCGGGCTACAACTCTTTCTTGGTGATGCGCTTCTTGTCCGGTCTGCCGCATGGTGCATATTTCGGCGTGGCCGCATTGGTGATTGCTGCGGCTGTGCCGCCGGGAAAACGGTCCTCGGCTGTGGCGAAAATGTTCCTTGGGCTGACCGTTGCCACCACATTAGGGGTGCCGTTGGCCAATTATCTGGCGCAGTTTTTGGGGTGGCGTTCGGGCTTTGGGATCGTTGCGATTTTGGGGCTGATGACGGCAATTGCGGTTTATATCGTCGCGCCGCGCGTTCCAGCCGATCCCAATGCAAGCCCGCTGAAGGAATTGGGTGCGTTGAAAAACCGTCAGGTCTGGCTGACACTGCTGACCGGCGCAATTGGCTTTTCAGGGTTTTTCGCGGTCTATACCTATTTGGCTTCGACGATGACGCAATCTATGGGCCTGTCGCCTAATCTTGTCCCGTGGATGTTGATGTTGGTCGGGCTGGGGATGACGGTCTTTACGCTGGTGTTTGGCTGGACCACGGATCGCAATCAGACCGGCACAGCCTTGTTTTCATTGATCGTGGGGGCGATCATCTTGATGCTGTATCCGGTGTCCACGGGCAGCTTGCAAACCTATGTGCCGTTGGTGTTTACGCTTGGCATCGTGGGCGGGATCTCATTACCGTTGCAAATCCGGCTGATGGATGTTGCCGGCGACAGCCAGCAATTGGCGCAAGCATTGCATCATGCCGGGTTCAACCTTGGCAATGCGATTGGTCCCTTCCTTGCGGCACGGGCGATCGCGGCGGGGCATGATTTTCCTGTTTCCGGCTATGTCGGCGCGATTATGAGCCTTATCGGGCTGGCCCTGTTCTTGATTACATTGGCAGATCGGCGGCGCAGCTTGCGGATGATGCCCGTCTGATCCCAGACGATAAATTCTACCATTGTCACGGCCCTGCATGCGCGGGGCCGTGGCTTTTTCATACGGCCAGTGCCGCCGGTGAATGTGACTTGGCGCGGTGAACTTGCCCGGATATGACGGTGGTCCGTAAGCTTTTAGGAGGCCGCTTTGGACATATCTTCCCGTATTTCACGCCTGATCGCGACCGAGATCGGGGCACGCCCGGATCAGGTCAACGCTGCTGTGACCTTGCTTGATGAAGGTGCCACTGTGCCTTTTGTCGCGCGTTACCGCAAAGAGGCGACAGGCGGATTAGATGACACGCAGCTGCGCATGTTGTCAGAGCGTCTGATCTATCTGCGTGATATGGAAAGCCGGCGCACGGCGATCGTGAAATCTATCACCGAACAGGGAAAGATGACCGATGATCTGGCGCGTTCGATCGCGCAGGCGCAGACAAAATCTACGCTGGAAGATATTTACCTGCCCTATAAGCCCAAGCGCCGCACGAAGGCGATGATTGCACGTGAAAACGGGTTGGAACCTTTGGTTGAGGCGATCTTGGCCAATCGCAGCGCTGATCCCAAGCACCTTGCACAAGGCTATGTTTCTCAGGCTGTGCCGGGGGTGAAAGAGGCGCTGACCGGGGCGCGTGATATTGTGGCCGAGCGGCTATCGGAAAATGCCAACTTGCTGGGCAGTCTGCGCAGCTGGATGCAAAAAGAGGCGATCGTGACCGCGCGAGTGGTTGCTGGGCAAGAGGAAAAAGGCGCGAAGTTCAGCGATTATTTTGCGCATTCCGAAAAATGGGCAACCATCCCGTCGCATCGCGCATTGGCATTGTTGCGTGCGTCTAATGAAGGTGTCGTGACACTGGATATTGCGCCTGATGACGAAGGCAAGCTGCGCGCTGAAACGACGGTGGCTGCCGCGCTTCAGGCGGGGGGACATGGCGCGGGTGATGCATGGTTGCGCCAAGCGGCGGGCTGGACATGGCGTGTAAAACTGTCGATGTCGATGATGCTGGATTTGCTGGGCGATATGCGTGCGCGTGCACAAGACGAAGCCATTCAGGTGTTTGCCCGCAACCTGAAGGATTTGCTGCTTGCCGCGCCGGCGGGGGCGCGGGCGACGCTTGGCCTTGATCCCGGCATTCGTACCGGTGTCAAAGTGGCCGCGATTGATGCTACCGGGAAGGTGTTAGAGACGGCTACGATTTATCCGTTTCAACCCAAGAATGATTTGCGTGGCGCTGAAGCCGCGCTGTTGACCCTGATCGCGCGACATAAAATCGATCTGATCGCGATCGGCAATGGCACAGCCAGCCGGGAGACAGAGCGCCTTGTTGCGGATGTGTTGAAACGACTTCCTGCGGGACAAAAAGCACCGATGAAGGTGATCGTTTCAGAGGCGGGCGCGTCCGTTTACTCTGCATCCGAGCTGGCAGCGCAGGAATTCCCTGATCTGGACGTTAGCCTGCGCGGTGCGGTGTCTATTGCGCGCCGCCTTCAAGATCCGCTGGCGGAATTGGTAAAGATTGAACCCAAAAGCATCGGCGTGGGGCAATATCAGCATGATGTGGATCAGCATCGCTTGTCCCGGTCCCTAGATGGGGTGGTCGAGGATGCGGTGAATGCGGTCGGGGTGGATCTGAACACTGCGTCAGGCGCGTTACTGGCGCATGTGTCGGGTCTTGGCCCGGCCTTGGCCGAGGCCGTGGTGAAACATCGCGATGCCAATGGGGCGTTTCAATCGCGCAGGCAATTGTTGAAGGTCGCGCGGCTTGGTCCGCGCGCCTATGAGCAATGCGCCGGTTTCTTGCGTATTCGGGATGGGAAAGAGCCGCTAGATGCCTCTTCGGTTCATCCAGAGGCCTATGATGTGGCGCGTAAAATCGTTGCGGCCTGTGGGCGGGATCTGAGGCAGATTATGGGCGATGGGCAGGCGTTGAAGGGGGTTCGGCCGGAACAGTTCATCACCCCCACATTCGGCCTGCCCACTGTGCGCGACATTTTCGCCGAGCTTGAAAAACCCGGACGCGATCCACGTCCCGAATTCAAGACAGCGACATTCACCGATGGGGTTGAAGAGATTCGCGACCTGAAACCGGGCATGCGGCTGGAAGGGACGGTGACCAATGTCGCAGCCTTTGGCGCCTTTGTTGATATTGGGGTGCATCAGGACGGGCTGGTCCATGTCAGCCAGCTGGCGGATCGCTTTGTGAAAGACCCGCATGAGGTTGTGAAGGCGGGCGATGTCGTGCGCGTGTTGGTCACAGAGGTTGATATCGCGCGCAAACGTATTGCCTTGTCGATGCGCAAGGACGCCACTGCCAAGCCCACGGCACAAGACGGGGCAGGAACGCCGCGCCCGCGTAGTGCCGCGCCCAAACAGCGCCCCCTTGCCAAGGCAGAGCCCAGTGCGGGGCCGGGCAATAACGCGATTGCCGCTGCATTGAAGGCTGCGCTAAAGCCGCAGTAAGCCACGCGATCCGATCAGCGGGTGCAACAGGCGAAAATACAAAAGACGCCAGAGGAAAACTCTGGCGTCTTTTAATGTGTTATATGCCTACCCGGCGTTCATGCGGGCCAGCCATTAGGCAAGCTTGTCGATCCAAATGCCGAACTGTTCCATGATGGAGGCGAAGAATTTCTTCGTATCGTCTTTCTTGATTGTGCCGTCGTCATTGAACAGCTCGTGGATGGCGGGAATATAGGCCTCAGGCTGCTGCATCGGTGCGGCGTTCAAGAAAACCAAAGCCTGGCGCAGATTGTGGTTGGCCCCAAATCCGCCAACGCCGCCCATGGATCCGGTCACAATGGCCGAGGGTTTCTTATCCCAGATGCTGGCGCCATAGGGGCGTGACCCCACATCCAGCGCGTTTTTGATGCTGGCGGGCAAAGTGCGGTTATATTCCGGCGTCACAAACAGCACGGCGTCATGCGCGGCCATATCGGTGCGGAACCGCGACCATGCGGCAGGGCGCGTGTCATCTTCGTCAAGATCGGGGTTGTAAAGCGGTAGGTCACCAATTTCGATGAAATCGAATTCCAGCGTCTTTGGCGCGACCTCAACCAGAGTATTCGCAATCATCCGGTTGAAAGAGCCTTTGCGCAGCGATCCAACCAATACAGCAACTTTATGAGTCATCGGATACCTCCTGACCTGACTTCAGGTCGTTTAAATGTCTGATCAGGAAGATAGTCCGCAGGTGACAGAAGGGAAGGTCAGGCAAATGACCTGCTATGTGCAAATATGCACGGACCTTTTATAATGCGTAATAATCCTGGTACCAATCCACGAAATGCTTCACACCATCTGTGACAGAGGTCTTGGGCTGATAGCCGGTCAGCTGTTTCAGAAGCGAAGCATCGGCCCAGGTTGCGGGCACATCACCGGCCTGCATTGGCATCAGGTTCTTTTGGGCGCTTAGCCCGGTTGCGGCCTCGATCGCTGCGATGAAATCTGTCAGCTGGACTGCGTTAGAATTGCCGATATTGACCACCCGGTGCGGCGCCACCGGGGACAGGCTGTCGCCTGCGGGCACGGTTTCAACGCGTTGGGGAATGGCATCCATCAATAAGCGAATGCCTTCGCAAAGATCGTCAATATAGGTGAAGTCGCGTTTCATATCGCCGTGATTATAGACATCAATCGGATCGCCATTCAGAATTGCCTTGGTAAATTTGAACAGCGCCATGTCGGGACGGCCCCATGGTCCATAGACCGTGAAAAAGCGGAACATCGTCACCGGCAGGCCGAACAGATGCGCGTAGCTATGGGCCATATTCTCGGTCGCCTTTTTGGTGGCGGCATAGAAGCTCATTTGATGTTCAGCGCGCTGCATCTCTTGGTAGGGCATCGTGGTATTGGCACCAAAGGCAGAAGAGGTTGATGCCAGCAACAGATGCTTGGGCGGGTGGGCGCGTGCAGCCTCCAACACCTCAAACGTGCCAGTGATGTTGCTTTCTAGATAGCTGCGTGGATTTTCGATAGAATAACGAACACCGGCCTGCGCAGCCAAATGGATAACGAAATCGGGTTTATGCGTCGCAAACAGATCCATCACCAGACCTGGATCCTCCACACGTCCGATCACCGGGGTGAAATTAGGGCTCGCCAACATCGCGTGGCGGCGCTGTTTCAACGACACTTCATAATAATCGGTCATCGCATCTAGGCCGATGACATGCATCCCCTCGGCCAATAGCAGTTTAGAAATATGATAGCCAATAAACCCGGCGGACCCGGTCACCAAAACAGTGGTCATCGTGCAATAGCTCCTGCGCAATCTGTATAAACGTTTGTGGCCCAAGTCGCGGGTCAGGGCAACTGCGGCACCGTCGTCAAACGCTACCATAGCAAAAATGGGGACTTTTTCATGACGATAGGGGGATGTGACCTGCCTGGAACGGCGATTGTGGAAAATATGTCGTAAGACATGCGTGATGTCTGGCTTGCTGCCCTTGACCTCGGCGCTTTGCGCGCTTCTATTATGGCGCAAAGTGAATGCTTTTCGTCAGAAAGGACGTGACCTATGGCTTTTGAACTTCCGAATCTTCCCTACGCCCATGATGCGCTTGCCGACCTTGGTATGTCGAAAGAAACCTTGGAATATCACCATGATATTCACCACAAGGCCTATGTCGATAATGGCAATAAGGCGATTGCTGGCACCGAATGGGAAGGCAAATCCGTAGAAGAGATCATCAAGGGCACCTATGATGCGTCCGCTGTTGCCCAAAACGGCATCTTCAACAACGCATCGCAGTTTTGGAACCACAATCAGTTCTGGGAAATGATGGGCCCAGGCGGATCGAAAATCCCGACAGAACTGGAGAAGGCACTCGTCGAATCCTTCGGTTCAGTCGACGAATTTAAATCGCAATTCTCGGCGGCAGGGGCAGGACAGTTTGGCTCCGGCTGGTGCTGGTTGGTCAAAGACACCGATGGCGCCCTGAAAGTGACCAAAACAGAAAACGGTGTGAACCCGCTATGCTTTGGTCAAACTGCATTGCTGGGCTGTGATGTCTGGGAACATTCCTATTACATCGACTTCCGTAACAAACGCCCAGCTTACCTCAGCAACTTCCTTGAGAAGCTGGTCAACTGGGACAATGTCGCATCGCGCCTGTGATCGGCTGTCGTTAGAATGTTTGACGCATTTGGAATCGCCCGTCCGTTTGGACGGGCGATTTTTTTATGGCGGTTTGAGGATTCGGGTTTCTGCGCGTTTTTCTTGTATTTTTTCATGATTTTTGCGATTTCTGCGCGTTTTTGTTTAGTTTGAGTGTTTATTTTGGTTTGTTTGGTTTGAGTGTTTGAGTTTTTCTTTGATTTTTATTGTTTAATTTCAG
>NZ_MDHA01000061.1 GCF_001705665.1 Thioclava sp. SK-1
CGGCGAAAGTGGCGATCGCCTCCGGGTCGCGATCCACGATCCGCTTGAAGTTGATCCCGATATCCATGGCGAACCCGAAGACTTCGGTGCCCTGCAACGCGGCCATACGGGAGAAAAATGAGGGCAAAGTCTCGCGCTCTCGAGGCGCGACGGTCAGCGGAAGTTTCTGGAGCAAGGGCATGTTCTAAGAGAAAAAATGATTCTCTTTCATACCTCGTGATGTCAGCCGTCCCAAGGCGTAAACGCACACCTGACCTGGGAAGTGTCATCAAATTCATTCAAATCGTGCGGCACGGAAAGAAGGGCGGATTTTGTTTAAAAAGTCGGCCGAAATCACCGATTTTGAGGTTCGCCGCCGCCGGGCAATGCCATTGCGTTCGGGCGCTCGCCCGGCGATCCGTCTTAAGGGTAAGCGGTCGCTGGACATCACGGTCGGGCTAACTTGACGGCTTGAAGTTCCAGGGCAGCAGTGCTTCGAGACGGCTTTGTGGGTGGCCGCTGGCAATGGCGGTCAGGGTTGCCTTGAGATAGGTGAAGGGCTCGATGCCGTTGATCTTGCAGGTCTCGATCAGCGATGCAACGCGGCCCCAAGCGACGCCAGCCGCCTATCCGGCGGGGAGCATTTTGCTCGGCTCGAATGGCGCGCGCAGAAGTCTCTCAGCCGCCTATCCGGCGGGGAGCGCAACCGTTCGGGAATGTTATCTGGGTCAGTATCTCTCAGCCGCCTATCCGGCGGGGAGCGCAATATGACCCTATTGGGCGGTGCCAAACAGTCTCTCAGCCGCCTATCCGGCGGGGAGCAGCCGTCCGGGAATGTCACCTCTGTCACCAGATCTCTCAGCCGCCTATCCGGCGGGGAGCCGGGCGATCAGCACGGGGATTGAAACCTACGGTCTCTCAGCCGCCTATCCGGCGGGGAGCATTGGTTGCCTATCAGGACATCGTCGGCATTTTCTCTCAGCCGCCTATCCGGCGGGGAGCGTTTTCGGCCCACGCTTCGGTGCAGCCGTCGGTCTCTCAGCCGCCTATCCGGCGGGGAGCGGTACATCTTGGCAGGGAAACCCTTTCGTATCAACGAATTAATCGCTGAAACGCCTATAGACCATCTTTTCAAAGAGCACATCCAAGGCTTTGTTATACCTAAGAATATTAGAAAGGCAAAAAAAGATCTTCCGATCTTCCTCGGGTGAAGCCCGTGAACTCGGTATAGGTCAATCGCGGTTCCAGTCCTTCGCCGTAGTTGGATATTGTGCATCGCAAGAGGGACTTCCTGTCGTTTGGGGTCATGTCTCGTCCTCCGCCCGTCAATGCCGCCCAGCCCAATCGGGTCAGGTTTGGGAACAAACAGGCCACGCCGATAACCGGATGCGCCAAGCCCTGTGCCTCGATGGGGCAGGTTCCCTTCGCAAACGGTGTCAGGTTAACGAACCATCTCGCATCTTCTTCGCTCTCGCCTAACTGAAGATACTCGATCTCGGCAGTGTCACTACGGCGGAACTTGCGCGATCTGGTTATTCGCATGTTCCACCGCGCTGTTGACTGAGAAAGATATTTCCCAAGCGGCTCTAGGGCATTCGTCGAGATCATACGCTGCCGCATATAGGCCTCGGCATCGCGCAATGGGAAGGGATCGGCCTCGGACAAAAGCGGTGCGGCGGTGATTGTGTCGAAGCGGACGGCGCCTGACAAATCTTTGAAGTTTCGGCGTTCACAACCACACAGGGCGTCGGTTACAGATACGCCCGTCTCTTCGGCACAAGGCGTCTCAACGCCGGGATAGGCCAGCACATTCCCTTGCATCGCTATCGGACTGCGCCCAAGGATGAGAATATTGGCCCCCAGCCCGACTGGCGGTCGATGTCGACGCACCCTGCCTGCGGATTGAATGATCGAGCGGGTTGAAATCGGGTCTAGGATGGCCCAATCAAAATCGATATCGTTTCCGGTCTCGATCACCGGGGTGGCGACCAAAACAATCTGAACATCGCTCGCGCCGAGCGCATTCGCCTGTCCGAAAATATCGAATTCATGGCAAAGCGTCCGCAGATTTACTTCCGGGTCACAACCCAGTGCCTGTACTTTTCGAGTCAGCGCACGTTTGAGGCGCATCTCGATATAGGCCCGATGAAGGCGAGGCATCTGTGAGTGAAGACAAATCATCAACCGCAATTGGCCATGAAGACCCCCTGAGGGAAGCTGCACAGCCAAGGAGGCCGCATGCGCGATGCGGGTCATGCGCACCAATCCGACCGAAACCCGCAGCCCGTCCAGCATCACCGCGTTTTCATTATGCAGCCTCGTGGCCCCCTCATCAATCTGGGCAACCAGATCCGTCCAAGTCTCGCAAGGCGGTAGTATGGCGCCACGGCGCAGCGCCGGAGCCTGCGCGATCCCTGCCAGCAGCGCGGCACGGCAGTGCGCCAACAATGGGCCAATATCCTCACCGCCCGCGTTGGTGCAGATGGATTGCGGCGCATCGCCCGCCAACAGAAGGTTGACGTGATCGGGCGCCGCAGTGGCGCGGGCATGTTCTGCCCAGCCTCTGCGATAGGCCAGATACAGCGCCTCGGCGATATCGGGGGTCAGGGTCGCAGACATGGCCATCACACGCCGCCCCGCAGCCGCGGCCTGATAAACAAGACGCGCAATGGCTGCCAGATCCTCGCCATCATATTGATCAATCTCGTCGAGGATCAGATCTGCCGTCATCACCCGCAGAGATTGTAGCAGAAAACGCGAACTTGTGGGGGATGCAACCCCCATCAGGTGATCCACTGTGCCCACCACGACAGGGGCTTGAAGGAAACGTTTCGTGGCATTCCCGGCTTCGGAACGCTCTTCCAGAAGCATTGAAAGAAACGCCGGCAGGCCGCGATCAGTGTCCAGCGAAAGGCGCGCCAGCCATTGTGCTTCGGCGGCATCCCCTTCGGGCGGAATACGATTCTCGGGGCACTCGACCCGTAGCCATTCTGGCAAAGTTATAAAGCTTTCTGAGCCATCCGCCGCGCTGTCATCGGTCGCGTCAAAATCCAGCGGCGGATCTCCGACCATTACCGCGATATCGCGCGCATTGAACCCCAGATCATCGACGTAATCCTGCGCGGATTGTTTGGCAAGAACGCGCAGTCCCAGCCCAAGACTGACACGAAAATATCGCCGATCGAGGCGCGCATCGCCCAGAGCAGCATTGGCCATGATGGTGGGCGCGGCGCGGGTCTTGCCGCTGCCAGTGCCCGCAAGAAGGGCCGCAAAAAAGCCGCCTTCACGCTCGGCGCAAAGCTTGCGGGCAGCGCGGGCCGCCTCGGCCTGCCATGCAAAGCGTGCCACGTGAGAAACATCGGGAAGCGCAACGGCAGGCGGCAGATCCGCCTCGGCCAAGGCCGGATATCGTTCGCGGAACGCATAGAGCAGATCATGCGAGAAGCGGCTGTAGCGATAGACGCGCTGAATATGCCGTGAAAGGCTATCGGCGGGGCAGGACAGACCATCGACGCGTGTGGTATTGGCCAGATGATCCGCGATCTCGATTTCCGGCTGCTTTTTCGCCGATCCGTGGTGATCCGCCAGCATCAGCGCCGCGCGCAGGCCAATGTCGGCACTGCTGATCGGGCTGAGGGCTTGCAGCTTTGCGGCCTCACGCGCAATCGCTGCCCCCCACCAAGGCATGTGCCAAAATGGCTGACCCGGTGCCAGGCAAAGATCTGCAGCACTCAGTGGGCTCTCTGCTCGGAGATGGCGATCGGCTACAAGGCTGACATGGTCACTATCGGCACCGGGAAGCCGATGATGGGTCAGGATCAAGAGGCCGATAGTGTAGGATAATGCGCCCGTATGGCCCAGAAAATCAAAAGGCAAAAGCGGTTTTTGTCCAGAGCGCTGGTTCTCGAATAGACGCAGAAGTGGCGTTTGCACCTCCACGCAAGCGGCGTCGATCTTCGCAGGCGTCAAGGATTGCAGTTTTTCGATCAAGGCTGCATCGGCCAAAGATCCCACTAGATGATCCCAGACGGCCGCGGAAATCACCTCATGACGCACCGCGTCCCCTTCGGGTTTGGCGCCGTTGAGGGCCCGGCGCAGCTTGCCCTGAAACAGGGCAAAGGCCTTGCCAAGATCATGGAACAAGGCCGCAATCGCCAGCGCCGCCACCGAAGACCGCTCGGCTTGGCTGCGGGCCGCCCCCGCACGATGCCGGGCAGGATGCAAGGCGACGGGGACAAACCCCTCGGCGGAAAAGGCATGGCGTGCGCCGATCCGGATGATCGGTATCCGGCTTTCCGCAGCGCTGCGGATCTCGTGGATGACCACTGCGGTATTGCGGGTCGCGCGTTTGCGCAATTCATTGGTCACCCGATCAAGACAGGCATTGGTAGCCTTGCCGCGCCAAGTTCGGTCGCCAATCCGCCAGAAATACCGATCAAGCACCCGCGCCACATGGTCGCGTGCGCGCTTTTCCGAGCGGCACACCGCGATGATCTCACGCATCTGACGCCGCCTCCAACATCCGCTCGACACTGGCAATCGCCAGCTTTAGGACCTCGCGGTCATCAAAACTTTGGATCAGGCGCGCCCGGAAAACGCGTTCGGCTTCGCTTAGGTTTTTCTCCTTGGCCAAGGAAAAGGCCAGAGGCAAAACCAGCGCATCCTTGAAACTGTCGGCCAGATCGAACACCAGCCCACCGGCGCGCGTCTTGCCGTGAAACACACTCATATGCGGTGGAATACCAAGCGCCCAAAGTGCCGCCCCCGCCATGCCATAGCAAAGATAATTCCCGTGATCGATCAGCCTGTTGACCCGCCCAGCCACATCCTGCGCTTCGCCCCCTGTGCCCGCCTCGCGCCGAAAGGGAGTCTCTTTGCCAAGGCCCGCGTAGCGCGCAAATTCCGCATAGCAGGCTTTTGAGAACTGTCCTTCATACCCCAAAAGCTGCTGCACATCCGCCGCCTGCGCAAGGGTCTCATTGAACCGGGCGCAAAGTTTGCTCAGCTGCTGGGTTTCACGTTGACGCAGGTATTTCTGCGCACCGGCTGCGCCGAACTCGCGCATTCGCACGAGACGGTCGCGCATCACTGCCTTGGCCGCGCACAGCGAAAGCGCGGGATCAAGATAAATCGGCAACAAGGCCCGAAAATGGCGGGTCGCGGTATAGGTGGTCAAGCTGCCCATATGCAAAGGCGCACCGCCGCTTCCGGTGACCGCAACATGCACCCCTTCTTCGGCCAAAAGCCGCATGGCAGGCTGCGAAATCGATGTGCCTTGCCCCAGAAACAGCACCGCAAGATTCACATGTGGGATGTTGAAATGCCGCTGCATCTCGTCATCAGTGATGTGATATACAACCCGATCGCCCTCGACATCCACCCGAGCGCGCTCAAGATAGAGCGCGCCCTCCCGATCGGTGACCAGAAGACGTGGGCCGCCTTTATGCTGCATCATCCGCCTCACCCAGCGCATCGGCATAGACCGGCAGGATCGCAGGCGCCCCCGCCCCCGAGAGGCCATATGTCGAGACCATTAACGGCGCGTCGCTATAGACCCCCAGCACCTCTCGGATATGCAAAACTGCATCCCCATGCTGCAGCACCAAAGATTTGGTGTCATTCGCGCGGGGTTTCACCTGCTTTCCCAGCGGCTTTCCGCGCCGTTCGGCCCTTGCGGCACTGCGCCGCAACCAGCCTGGGGTGTACTTTTCGCAGGCGCGATCCCGGATATAGGCGGCCCCGCCCTGACCGATTTCTGCATAGCTCTCACTGATCTCATGGGCCTCGATCATCCCGCGCCTGTGCAGGGTCCGCGCCCCGTCACACGCCAGAAACGCTGCCAGTGAGGTCTCGGAGCCCAGTAGCTCTAGGTCATTGCCGGGCTGCATCGTCTCGCGACCCATGCGCATCTGCGGAAAGGCGATGGCGATAAAATCGTCGGGCGTGCCATGGCGGTTGACGTGATGCACCGCCCGCAGCCCCGTGGCTAGGACATCGGCACCGGCCCCAAGTTCGATCGCGGCCCGTACGGGGCGGATCAAAAGGCGAGCCTGCGCAAGACAAAGCCCCTGCCCGGTGGCGAGGGATGGGTTTGGCGCGCTCATCCGTTGGCTTCCGCTTTTTTGCTGCTGGCGCCAAAAACGCCCCCGCGGATCAGGTTGGCCATGACGAAGTGCGCATCCCCCGAGATTTCACCATCAAGCGTCGGGTTTTCCAGCCCTGAAATCAGCACCTCGGCCTTGGCGCGCAGATCGTAAAAGGACCGCTTGGATTTCGGATCACGCAAGACGGCGCTGGTTTCTTGCACACCGCCATAAGGGTTCACCGCGACCGGACCATCGTGCGCGTCACTGCCATGCCAGATATCGATATGGCGCAGGGCTGCACCAATCTTTTGCGAATGCATCGAGGCCTGTTGCAGCTCACGCCCGGCATAGAATGTGGGCAATTTGGCGAAAACACGGCTGAGTTGTTTGTCCGCTTTTTCTTCGCGGACATATTCCTGCGAGGGGAAGACCTCTTGTGCGGGCTCCATCGCCGCATCCCAAGCCACCTTCACGACATAGCCCGCGTCACTCTCGTTCGACAAGCCTCCCGCCACGCCTGCGATCAATGCGTCAATCGTCGCGCCATCGCCCGTGACCAAAGCGGCGCTCAGATCGTCGCGGGTGGCTGGCGTTTCAAGCGACAGGCGGAACGGATCAAAGACAAGCGTTTCCGCCCCAAGCCGGACCGTGACCGTCATCGCATCAGACTGGAAGCGGTTGCGCCATGCGAAGCGTGCATTGGCGATATTCCAGACATAGAGCAACGCCAGAGTACTATAGCCACCGCGCGTGCGATAGGCATCGGCGAGCCGCTCATAAGCCGCCCCGACATCAGTGTTGTTGCACGCGTGCGGGCGCAAGGACAGCGGCATGAACCGCACCGAAAATTCCAGACGCACCCCATCATGGCCCTGCGGTACAATCGCATATTCGACCGATTGCGGATTACTCAGGCCGGGGTTCTTGGCCTTGTCCTGGGACGATTGGCCGCGCACCCCTTTTTCAAGAACTTCGATTGGCGTCCGCAGATCGGGTTTGGCCGCGTTAGTGGCATAGAAAAGCCCCTCAGTGATCTGCACAGACCGCGCAAAGGCCAGCATGCCGGTTTCAAGGGAAAGCGCATTGGGGGATTTAGCCATGAGAGATAAGCTCCTTTGAATGTTGGGAAGAATCGGGATGATAGTCGGAATGGCCCAGCACGAGATCGCCGCGCGCCTCCCATGACCAGAGGATGTTGCCAAGTTCGGCATGGCTGAGACCTGTCAGTCGCCTGTTGCGCACCGAGACAAGCTCGGCAATGCCCACGACCGGCTCGGCGAAGACATGCGGGATGTCTTTGCTGCGCGTCCGGATACGCGCGGGAACCGTCTGCGGATCCTCAAGTAAGCGATAGCCGACCGCTGCAGGTACGATCCAGCCGAAACCCTCCGGCCGTTCGGGCGGATAGAGCAGCGAAGCCAGATGCGCGAGGCTCGGTTGTTCGGGGGTCGTGTCACCAGAGGTAATATAACGCCGCGCCGCCTCAGCGGGGCGTAGCATGGCATAGCCGCGTCTCAGGCTCCGAAATGCCGACCCATCCGGCGTCACCGCCTGCACCGATATCTGCTCGTTCTGGATCAGGCCGCCCGCGATGCGCCGCCCCTGCATCTGGGCGCGCAGGGCACTCTCGCTGTCGCAGCCGGGCAGATGAAGCAAAAGCGACACATGGACCGACCCGGTCAAATCTTCCATTGTCTCGATGGGCTCAAAAACGCCGGACTTATTCTCCATCTCGGGCTTGGACCGCCCTTGCGAGACATCCACCCGATGCAAAATCGGCAGAACGCGTGCGCTCCAAGCGGCAAGGCCCAGCTTGCGCGCCAAGAGATCAGCAAGCCCCAAGAATGATAAGGGGCTGGGCAAGCCTGCCGCGAAATCGTTCATCATCAGATTGACGCGCACCGCGCGCAAATCCTTGATCAGGAAAAAATCGCGATACTCGTTCATTGAAGCTCCTCCTCAAGCCCGCTTTTCCGGACCCTGTCGGTGAAATGAGGGCTAGACAGGGCTTGGATCGCCACGTCTCTTTCGTCCTTTTTCCAGCTCCGCCGGAGCAAAACCTGCGCAATGGCTGGCGGCATCAGCGCTCTGCCTTGCGCCATTGCTTCGGCTTCAGCGATGATATCGGCGATGAACTGATGCGCCTCGCGGATCAATCGATCGGCCCGGCTGTCTAGGGCTGCACGCGTATCGGCATTGTTATACGTGCGATCAGCATCAAGTGCTTGAGCATAGCCGAGAACCTGCCTATCGATCCCGTCTTCCCGCCAACGCGGAAAGCCGCCGCCTTGGGCAAATCGGTGCAGCTCTGCCTCGGCTTGCTGCATGACGGTCGGCATGGAGGCCATGAACCGCAAACGCGGACCACCGATCGCGCCCGAGATATTCTGTGGCTTTGAACTAACGGCTTGCTTCGTCCAGCGAGCCCGCAGCGGATGCGGGTTATCAGCGGTTTTCGGCAAAAAATAAGCGTCTGATACGCGCTTAATGCCCATGAAGGTCGAAGCAGGAGAAACCGGGGTGATCTGCAGATCCCCACCACCTGCACGCGGGACAAAAATAATCGGGAATTCTCCAGCCCCAAGTTTGAGCGGCACCTTTGCCGGATTGAGGAGGCCCGCGCGCAATGCATCCAGCACATCCGCCCCAAACACCCGCCCAAAATCAGCAAGTAACGCCGACGAGTCCTCGACCGGATTAAGGATGTGATCAACAACGCTCATCGGCGCGTTCCCCGCGACCTCAAGCGGCCGAAAGACAACCTTGCAAAATGGAATATCCGGTGCATTGACCGAAGGCAGGATCGAGGCGCGGCGGTTTGCCTGCGGTGGATCTATCCGTAAAACAGCATGATCGCCGTCCACGCGCGGGCTGACCAGTTTAAGCAAATGGCTGCCGCTCTTGGCGGTGATCGTCGTCGCTATTGCAGCGGTCAGCGGCTTATCGAGCACGTCGCGCATCCGCGTGAATTCACCATGAACCTCGCTCAGAGCCAGCGGGCGCCCCGTTGCCTTAAAGGAAAGAAGCTGATCTTTTTTCGGGTCTCTAGAGGTATCCGGCGGGGAAATCTCATTCATCTCGCACCTCACTTCAAAGTTGAAGTGAGCTTAGGCGCGGCTTAGGAATAAGGGCAATTACCTGTTTTTAAGAAGTTTCAAAATGAAGGATTTTTTATCTTGGCCAGAAATGACTATTATTTCGGATGGATCGAGGCCTGCCTCTTGTACGGAGGCGCCTTTGGCGCCTCTGAGAAGGCAATTTACTGCCAGCGCTATGGGCTGTCAGAACCAAGCGCCTCGCGCCATCAGGTTACCTTCGCTGACCACTACCAGAGAGCCAGCGGTGTGGTCTTCGCACGCAGCGCTGACGGCAGACTGCAGGGCGGAAGGCTGACACCAATGAACGAACTTCCCAGAACACCTATCTTCGATAGCACGCCAAGCCTTGAGCGTTGGCTGGAAGATTGTTTTAGTGGCACCCGTTTTTTTAACATTGAAATCCTGCGTGAAGCCCCCGAACCGTCGATCGTACGCGCAATCATTCGGTCCATAAAAACCAAAACTCCGCTCTCCATCGACTATCACTCGCGGCGTCAAAATAGCCGACGTACCATTTCGCCGCATACGCTCATCAAGATCGCGGGGCGCCTTCACATCCGCGCATTTGATCATTCCCGTAACGATTTCGCTGATTTCGTATTGTCGCGGATTACAAAGACTACTGCTGACGTTGGCTCCGTGTTCATCGACGGTCATCAAGACGAAGCTTGGCGCTGCCAAGAGACGCTAGTTGTCAAGGCGACGGATGCGACGTCAGAAGGTGTTAAGCTCGACTTCGGCCTAGATGCGAGTGGATCGCGGAGTTTTCGGGTCCGTACGCCCCTCGTCCAATATCTTATCGACGAAATGGACGAGGCGTATTCTCCTCCCGTTCGCGTCATGCGTAGGCCGTAAGCAACGACGAAGGTCCGCGCCTCGCCTTTCCGGTAAAAACTACGCCCGCCTCAAAGCGCACCTTGCCACGAAGCTCGCAATTTCTTCAGGACGGCGACATTCATGCAGCCCCTCGATTCGGCACAGTCAGCTCAGTATGAACGATGGCTGAGAAGCCCTAAGAGTGCCTCTTCTCGCCTCCATCGTCCCCTCCAATAGCGAGACGCACCACGTTTTCTTGCACGAAAAATGCGAAAATCAGATTTCTCGATGTTTGGAAAAAGCCTCGAAGACCACGGTAGCCTGAGAATGCTGCCAAGGTGTAACCTATAAGTAGATGCGGTCTGTTGGGGCTGCCCCATATCTAGAGGGCATGCCTGGCGTCCTTCAGGCATCGGCCTCCTGAAAATAATGAATAAACTCGTTTTTTCACATTAAAATCAATGGCATGACCCCTATTCCCATGCTCATCCAACTGTGGCAGGAGCCATCACCGAAGGGCCTACCGTTTGGTTCACGCCAGTGCGGTCCCCGATGTTTTTGTTTACCGAGTACCTAACTATGACCATGATCCCTCTCCGCGCATAACGCCGCTCTTGCATAGCCGCGTACATCCCCGACGATGACCGATCCAGGACGCGCGGCGAGTCTGACATCCCCTTTGTAATCGAGGCTCTGCCCGCATGACCGCCGTCATGGCGGCTGGCGGAGCTATGACGAAAGACCCCATTCATGCCAAGAATCCGCTTTATCCTGAGCAAACAGACCGATCCCGCGCTCGAGGAGGCCGCTATCATCAAGCGTCTCAAAAAATTCTACACCGCCTTGCAGGACAAGCGGCAGATTTCCGATGGCATTCCACAGGAAGAGCGCGCCGCCTATAATGAACTATGGCATTATCCGCAGAATGAGCTCCCGAAAGCGCTCGAGATCCGGATCCGGCGATGGGCGCAGAAGATCCACCGCCACCATCTGAAGGAAGTCGAGCCAACCCGTCTGTCGCGAGAAGACCGTGAGATGCTGGAGGGTTGTCGCGATGGCGCCGAAATCTTCGACCTGCGATCGGCGCACCATATCGACGAGATCGCAGCTGAACTTCATGCGGAGTTTCCCTGGATTTCGGAAGCGACAACACATGTCTGGCGCAGCCTTCATCGCAACCTGGCAGGTGGCATGCCCGGCGCCAAATTCGCGCCCATTCTTCTCGATGGCCCGCCGGGCATCGGCAAAAGCGCATGGGCACGCCGTCTCGCGCAGCTACTGGAAACGCCGGACATGATCGTGGATGCCACAGGCGAGAATGCCAGTTTCGGGCTGGTAGGAAGTCAACGCGGCTGGGCAAATGCCGGCCCCGGCCGTCTCGTGGGCCTGATGCTGATGAGACAGGTTGCAAATCCGCTCGTCATCATTGACGAAATTGAAAAATCCGGCACGCCCAAATCTGACATGGGACGGGCTTTCAGTCTTCCCAATGCCCTCCTACCGCTGCTCGAAGAGCTGACGGCAAGCCGGTGGACCTGCCCCTATTTCCAGAACCAGTTCGATATGTCTTTCGTCAATTGGGTCTTCACATCGAATAGCCTGCACGGCCTACCGGAACCGCTTCTGTCGCGGATCCGCGTCGTCAACGTGCCGTCTCCCACGCTGGGGCAGATCAATGATCTCGTCCTGCGCGAGGCCGAGAAGCGGCAGTTTTCCCCGTTCATCACCGCGGCCATCACGACCGCGTTGGCTGAGGCATTCGGGGCGGGCCAGCAGATCAATATCCGGATCGTCAAACGGATGCTTGATCTTGGATCCGACCAACAGGGCCGACCGCTGCTCCATTGACCAGAGCTACGTCGATTCATCCATGATAATCAGTCACTTGAGTGAGTTATCCACATTTCCGGCACATGGGTGGAGCTTTTTCGATTGGGATTTTCACCCACTTGCCGGAAAATAAGCACATGACCTACCGGGCGCCGCGTCCGGATGGGTCATTTCAAAATTTAGCCCAGCACGGGCACAAGACGCAGAGGTCCTGTCATATCAGCACAGCTGCCACGCTAACGATAGAGTTCGGGCGTGGCAAGAACGACGTGGCCTCATCAAGAGAAACAGAATTAGACCCGAAACACTGCTGTTTTCGGGAACGGAGATGTCATGTCTGACGATCAGACTATTGATCATGACAGCTGGAACTATTCGCCGGCGGAGCTGCCCAGGCAGTCCAAAATCACACTCGGGCCGATCTACGGCGTCCTGCCTTTCACTGGCGTGCGCAATCCCGGCTTCCGGAGCTCGAGCTCGCATCGGGTGTGGATGACCTACCGGACCGCGGCCAATGATCACCGGCCTGAGGTCGGCATCGCTGAAAGCGCGGCCGAGGCCGCCGTCGCCCACGAGCTGCTGCTCTCGCCTCTCCTCTATGATCTGCAATTCCAGCCGCTGAAAGTCTATCTGCGTCCTGGAGACCGCGAAGGTCCCAGCTATACGCATGACCTGCTTGCCACTTTCGTGGATGGACGGCGCACGCTCATCTTCGTTCGCAACTCCGACAGTCTGCAAAAGCCTCGGACGCGGCGCGAGATCGAAGCGATCCAAGCGGCGACACCCTCGAGCGCTGCAGACAGCATGATCATCGTCGATGCTGGCCGCTACTCACGGCAGCGACGGGAGAACCTGTTCCGGCTGCATGAGGCCATCCAGACACCCGATCCTGAAATCGACGCCGTCGTGCTCTGGACCGCCCGCAATCATCGCGCGCTCTGGCTGATGCGTGATCTTTTCCCGCTGCTCGATTTGCCGCAGAAGACGGTCTTCAAATCTTGCCATCGCCTGATCGCACGCGGCGCCTTGACCGCAAACCTTGACCATGTGGTCGCGGAATGGTCGCGCATCGAGGTTGCGTCATGACAATCGCGCCTCGCTACAACTTCGAAGCCGGAACCGAAATCGTGGTCCAGGGGCGCGACCTCCTGCTCCGCAAGGTCGGTTCGCAAGGCTATGAGCTGGCGGACCCGATGGGCGGCCAGATGAGTATCCTCGGGTTCTCGTCCTTCGTCGAATTGATGAAATCCGGCGCCGTGACTTTCGCCCCTTCGCAGCTGTTGCCGGAGGGAAGTGCCAAGCTCAGGCTGGGTGGTCTGAGCGTTGCGGCCCAACTCTCCGATGAGCAACAGACTTATGGCCGTTTCCACTTCGCAATATGCAGAGCGATTGACGAGCTGCATCAGCACCGGACTATTGTCGAGGGCGATAAGGACTTCCGGATCTCAATCGGCACCTTGAACGAGCCCGCCAACCGGAAGTTTTTGCGTCAGCTCGTCGAAGCCTTTTTCGGACAGCGTGTGCATCTTGGTGCGGCCACGTTGAAAGGCGGCAAGCAGAAAGGCTGGTTCCTCTATCAAGGGCGGACGCTGAAGAAGTATTACGAGGTTTACCAGCGCCTTCAGGACGGTGATGATGTCATCGCAGGGCTTGCCACGCTGGACCACCTCAAAGGCAACGAGACGCCACGTCTGCCTCTGCGTCTGAAAGAACTCATGACAGAGGCGTGGGAGGAGATCGGCCTGGATCTCAAGGGACCGTCGGTGGCGAACGTGCATGGCTACCTTGCAGCGCTGATCAACAGGGAAAACCGGCAGCGGGCGCTCAACGACCTCCCCGCGCTCCCGGTCCCATCCCATCAATCCGTTCTTCGTCACCGCAAGGAGCTGCTCACGCCGACCGAATACATGGTCGCGACGAAGGGCGAGCGCCACGCGCGCAACAAGCGGGGCCGCGGCAGTTCTGACGTGCGGGCGCTCATGATCGGCGAATTCTGCGAGATGGACGAATGTCGGGCGTCCCTGATTACCTCGGCCAAGGCTAAAGGCTATTGGCATACGCTGTCTGAAGAAATGAAGAAGGCTATGGAATGGGCGGATGACGAGATCCGCAGCCGCCTCAGCATCCTTGTCATGATCGATGTCGCAACACGCATGCCGCTGGCCTGGGTTGTCAGCGACCAGCCAAAAGCCGAAGCGACGATGCAGCTGCTGCGGATGGCAACGCGCGACAAGACCCGAGAGAGGCGCATCTACGGTTGCGAGGGCGAGGCTATGCCGGCCATGGGGCTCGGCATGGTGCGCAACGACAACGGTACCGGCCTGCGTAATGCGCAGGTCAAGTCCGCGCTCATGGGGATCGCATCGGCGAATACCGATGTGCGGGCCTACGCATCAGCTGACAAGCCCTATGTCGAGCGCATGTTCGGCACCACCGAATCCGTCTTGTTCAAACTGCTTCACGGCTTCACGGCTACACGGGTCGCAAAGCAGGAGAGCTGCCCGAATATGACGCCAAAAAATCAGGCGTCCTTGACATCGATCTTCTCTATGAAATCCTGACCAAGTTTTTCATCGACGAGTACCCGTCCTTGAAACACACGGGCGTCGGGATGAGCGGGCGCCGCCCAGCAGAGGTCTATCAAGAACTGAATGAGACCAGGGAGACATTTCGTCTTTTGGATGAAGACCTCCGTCGCGTCCACTTGGGCTGGCCATTCAAGTTGCAGCCCAACGATGAGGGTGTGCGTGTGCTTGAAGGCCTCTTCTATTCGTCAGACAAATTCCAGGCCGCCCGCGAACACCACCAGGGCAAGGTCACCGTTTACATCGACCCGGACGATCTGAGCTTTGCAACCGCAGTGTTTCCGCGTGATCCGGAGCCGTACAGACTGGCACTCCAGACGACCGTCTTCGCCGATCTGACCGTGTCCGAATTCCTGGAGCTGATGACGCAGTACCGGCGCGAAAACCCTGAGTTGACAACGCTCTATGAAGATCGGATCGCAAAGGTTCGCCTCGAGAGACAGGATCAGCTCAAGAAAATCGGCGTCGAGAGACGGCTGCCCAGGAGCTATGTCAACGTGGGTGAAGCCCGCAAGAAGGCCAAGAGCCTGTTTGCCTCGTCTCGGCTGGTCACCACGCACGTGCCGATCGACACGGTCGCCCCAGGTACTCTGGCCACCGCGATCTCGGGCCCGGGGATCCTGCCACTCGGCGGAGCAAGCCTCATCGACCACGAGCCTGCAGAGCCGTCCTCTATGCCAACAATACCAACCAAGAATTCGAAGCCCAAGGCGGAGAACCTGCCTTCGGAAACCCCTGTCAGGCTCGGCCGCCCCGCCGAGAAGGGCGAGCTCTCGTAACTACCGCCATCTCAACGACGTCCAACAATTCAAGGATACCCATGGGTTTCATCGACCAGAACCGCGTCAACGCATCGGTTGCCCTGCAGCGCGGCCATTATACTTTCCCGCGCGCAGCAAAGCTCCGCGAAGCTTTCGAAAACTGCCTGCACGACTACTACGTCAAGGCCTCAATCGGCGGGCATTTCGAAGCACGCGGCTTGCTGGTGACTGGGGAATCGCGGGTAGGCAAGACCTCGGAGACCGTCCGGCTTGTGGAGGAATTCAACGCCAGCATGACGGAAATGCCCAACGGGAAGGTTGGCAAGATTATCTACTGCAAGCTGGATGGGTCGGTCACTTGGAAGGATCTGGGTCACAAGACGCTCGAAGCTCTCGGTTACCCCGCGAACCCCCGGCGCACCCAGGGTGAACTCTGGAACATGGTTCGCCATCAATGCCGCGAACAGGGCGTCATCGGCCTCTACTATGACGAATGCCAACACGCCTTTACGTCGGGCGCAAAGTCCAACGAAAAGCTCCTCGACCGCTTCAAGGCGCTGATGAAGGAACCGGAATGGCCATTGATGCTCATCCTGTCAGGCGTCCCGGTTCTGGCCAGTCATGTGAACTCTGAAGAGCAGATCGCCCATCTCCTCTCCCACATTCATTTCGATGAGATCCACCTGGGCAGATTCGCGGATCCGACAAGGGATCCGGACATGATCGAACTGAACAAGCTCGTCTATACCTATGCCGAACGCGCCGATATCGATGTCGAAGACCTTGTTGACGTCGATTTTTTGCAGCGCCTCGATTTTGCTTGCGGTTCCAGGTGGGGCCTCGTCATCGAGCTGCTGATCCGCGCCTTTGGCTTGTGCAGACTTCGCAGCCGGAAGACCGCCACGGTCGAAATATTCTCCGAGGCCTATGCCCAGAACTCCCGCCTGCCTCAGGGCCTGTGCCCCTTCACCGCACCCGGCTATCGCGACATGATCAACGGCGGCAAACTCATGGAGATGGTGCTGGACGGATAGCGGCAGGCCAATACGGGTATGGACGTTTCAGTGCTCGCATTGCGGGCCCTTTTTTTGGCCGCCGCTGTGCATGCTTATGTGTCAACTGTGCATGCTTATGCCTTGCGGCGAAGAGCGCCCCACGGCAAGCATCTGAAATACATGAGATATTTATGCGCAGCAGAGCCGCCGAATCAACTGGGTGTGCAAGCTTATGGTACATTGGCAGCTGCTGCCAATGCACCATAAGCTTGCACGAAATGGCGTTTTTCCATGCACCCCCCTGTCAAGAACTATTTTCAGGGCATCGTGCTTAGCGTTTGGCCAGATAATCCGTGATGGCAGGCATGCTCTCGTTCCGCAGATAGATCGGCCCCGCATCCAACCCATCCGGCCGGAATGGCGTCACGCTCGCCGCCGAAAACACCGCGAAGATGGTATTGCGATGCAGTCCCGTCTCTTCTGTGATCATCGTCGGCGTTACGAATCGCTGTCGGAAAGCCGTGATCTCCGTATCCGACATCATCCACTGCAAGCGCGCGGTTTTAACGCTTTTGACCTGAGTGGCTGGAACACGGCCCGCTTCGATCAGCACGGTGAAGGCCGCATAGTCCCTCAGCCCGATCGAGCGGGCAAAAGCTGCTGCAGCCGTCAGCGGTTCTTGGAGCCCTTCCAGAGCGGCGAGCTCGACGACGATCCCATGATAGCCAAAGACCTCCGGCCGCTTCTTGGGCTGGAGGCGCCCCTCGCGGATCGCGGCTATGATCCGCGCAACTGGCAGACCCACCTGTTTGCTTGCAAGGTGGATGGTTTCCCAGCCGGATGCTCCAGCAGGCAGCGGCGTCGCCGGATGTTCCAGATCTTGCAGCAGCGCCAAGCCATCAGGAAGGTGCCAAGGGTTCTTGACCGTCTCGAGCTTCGATCTCGGCACCAACACGCCCTCTGCCACCAAGGCCCTGAATTCCGTCAGTGTTGCCCCTATGCCGTCGCGCATGGCCTTCGGCCCGACCCGGGTCGCGATCTCGTCCAGCAGGTCTGCATGGATCCGCGCATCGAAAATTTTGCGTGATGGCAGGCGTTGATCGCCTTCCGCAAAAACACCGGCCTCGGTCAGAAGCGCGTCCAGAAGTCCCGGAACGATCTTCATTTCTTGCGAAGCGCTCAAAAGCGAATGAACCTGCCGCTCTTCAAGAGGTTGTCCGAGCAGGGGCTCACCTGCGGCGAGCGGCCACATCCGGATGACATGCGCGCGCAGAAGCGCACGAAACGTATCGAAGTCCGGATCGTCGCGATAGATATATTCGAGCTTGTCGAACAGGGCGCCAAAGGCGCGGCGGCTTACATCCGGATCTCCATCGTCAGCCGTACTCAGGATGGTGAAGGCGTCCTCGATCGCAATCGGGCCAGCCGAGGCGTATCGGAAGCCGAGCGCTCTGGCGGACCAATCATCCTCTGCCAGACCCTGAGCGCGCTGGAGTTCTGCCCCTAGCAATCCGCAAAATGTCATCGCGGCAAAGAGCGACTGCCCCGCCAGCCATGTCTGATCCCCGCGCCCCGACAGGCGGCCATCAAGCCAGCGATCATAGGGTGTCGGCTCGATCAGCGGCTGATCCAGCCGACCGTCGCGCAGATCCGGCCAGATCACGGTCAGGCGGGCGCCGATATCTTCCCGCACAATCGGTGTGGTCTCCTGCCAGAGCGACACCAGCATGTGCTTATGCTCCACGCAAACATGGACACCGCGACAGAGCCAACTGCCCTGCATGACCATCTTGCGCAAAGGCGGTCGCTCATCCTTGCTGTCGCCGCGCAGACAGATCGGACAACCACGGATGATCGGGTTGCGCAAAGCCCGCGACACCATCACCTCGCCCCGATAGCGCATGCGGACATCCCCTATGCGCTCTCCTGTCCAGGACAAAAGCTCCGCAAGCTGATCATCGGTCAGACCGGCTCGGGCGGCGAAAGTGGCGATCGCCTCCGGGTCGCGATCCACGATCCGCTTGAAGTTGATCCCGATATCCATGGCGAACCCGAAGACTTCGGTGCCCTGCAACGCGGCCATACGGGAGAAAAATGAGGGCAAAGTCTCGCGCTCTCGAGGCGCGACGGTCAGTGGAAGTTTCTTGAGCAAGGGCATGTTCTAAGAGAAAAAATGATTCTCTTTCATACCTCGTGATGTCAGCCGTCCCAAGGCGTAAACGCACACCTGACCTGGGAAGTGTCATCAAATTCATTCAAATCGTGCTGCAAGGAAAGAAGGGCGGAAACAGGACTTTCGCGGCGATCATCATGAACGGCAGCTTTAATGGAAATCGCGGCTGGGGAAGAGGCGTTTGGCCTGTTCGCGGGGGTGGTGGGCCGTGCGGCGCGGGCGGGGGGCATCATCGGCGGGCGGGTGGGTTTGACCGACGATCGCGCCCATCGGGTGGCCAAGGTTGGACAGCCGCGCCGAGATATCTTCGATCCCGCTGGCGATGACATGGGTGACGATGCCTTCGCGCTGTAATATCCCGCTCACGCGCAACAGCCGCCCGCCCATCACCGCATGTCGAAAGGTCGCGTAGATCTTGGGCCAGACCACCACATTGCATACCGCCGTCTCGTCCTCCAGCGTCAGGAACACGACACCCGATGACGTGCCGGGGCGCTGGCGGGTTATGACCAGCCCGCAGACGGTGACGCGCTGCAAGGGCGCGCGGATCAGATCGCTATGCTGGGTCAGGCCGGGGAGCGCGGGGCGCAATAGCTCCATCGGATGGGCGCGCAGCGTCAGGCGGGTGGCGATGTAATCCTCGACCACCTCCTCGCCCAGATGCATCTGCGGCAGCGCCACCACAGGTTCGCGCAGCCCCTCGCCATCAAGCGGGTCGGAAAATAGCGGCAGCGGCGCAGGCGCGCGGATCGCCTTCACGGCCCAAAGCGCATCGCGGCGGTTGAGCCCCATGCCGCTGAACGCATCCGCCTCGGCCAGCCGTTCCAGCACCGCAGGCGCGATCCCGGCGCGCAGCCACAGCGCCTCGGGGTCGGGGTAGCCATTGCCGCGCGCGGCCACGATCCAAGTAGCATCCTCGGCCCGCATCCCCTTGATTTGCCGGAACCCCAGCCGCAGAGCCAGCGCCCCGTCGCTGCGGCGTTCAAGGCTATTGTCCCAGCCAGAATGGTTCACGCAGATGGGCCGGACCTCGACCTCATGCTCGCGGGCATCGCGCACAAGCTGCGCGGGCGCATAGAACCCCATCGGCTGGGAATTCAGTAAAGCACAGGTAAAGACCGCCGGGTGATGGCATTTCAGCCAAGACGAGACATAGGTCAGCATGGCGAAGGCTGCCGCATGGCTTTCGGGGAAGCCGTAATCGGCAAAGCCCTCAATTTGGGCGAAACAGGCATGGGCCACCTCCGTGCTATAGCCGCGCGCGGTCATGCCACGAATAAAACGGTCGCGATGCTCGCCGATCGTGCCCATGCGGCGGAAGGACGCCAGCGAGCGGCGTAGCCGGTCGGCCTCTTCGGGGCTGTAGCCCGCGCCGATCACCGCGATCTGCATGGCCTGTTCCTGAAATAACGGCACACCCAACGTTTTATGTGTCACGGCCGCCAGTTCGGGGCCGAAGGGCTCGGGCGCTTCAAGACCCTGCCGACGGCGGATATAGGGTTTGACCATCCCGCCCTGAATGGGACCGGGGCGGACGATGGCGACCTCAATCACCAGATCATAGAAGGTCTTGGGCTGCATTCGTGGCAGGAAATTCATCTGCGCACGGCTTTCCACCTGAAACACCCCGACCGCATCGGCGCGGGTCAGCATGGCATAGGTGGCCTTGTCTTCCTGCGGGATGGTGTCGAGCGTGTGGTGAATCCCCTCATGCTCGGCCAGCAGATCAAAGCTCTTGCGCAGGCAGGTCAGCATGCCCAAAGACAGCACATCGATCTTCAAGATGCCAAGCGCGTCGATGTCATCCTTGTCCCATTCGATACAGGTGCGCCCCGCCATCGCGGCATTCTCGATGGGACACAGATCATCGAGCCGTCCCTGCGTGATCACAAACCCGCCGACATGCTGGCTCAGATGGCGCGGAAAGCCGATGATCTCGCGGATCAGGTGCAGTGTCAGCCCCAGCCGCCGGTCGGAAGGATCAAGCCCCAGCGCCCGCACGCGGTCGGGGTCCGCCCCACCATTCGACTGCCCCCAGATATCGCCCGACAGCCGTGCGGTCAGGTCTTGGGAGAGGCCCATCACCTTGCCCACCTCGCGGATGGCGGCGCGGGTGCGGAAATGGATGACGGTAGCGCAAAGCCCCGCACGCTCGCGGCCGTAGCGGTCATAGATCCACTGGATGATCTCCTCGCGGCGCTCATGTTCGAAATCGACATCGATATCGGGCGGCTCCTTGCGGTGGCGCGAGATGAAGCGCTCGAACACCATGCCGATCATATCGGGGGAGACATCGGTGATGCCCAGCAGGTAGCACAGGATCGAATTGGCCGCCGAGCCGCGCCCCTGACACAGGATGCCGCGACGCCGTGCCTCGGCCACGATATCATGCACGGTCAGGAAATAGGGGGCATAGCCAAGTTCCGCCACGGTGCCCAGTTCCTTGGCCATCAGCAGATGCACCCGCTCGCTCGCGCCCTGCGGATAGCGGCGTTTCAGCCCCTCGCGCGCCAACCGGTCCAGCCGCGCCTGCGGGGGTTCGCCCATCGTCCCCTCATCGGGATAGTCATAGCGAAGCTCTGACAGATCAAAGCTGCAGCGCCCCGCTATCTCCAATGTGCGCTTGAGTGCCGCCGGATGATGGCGGTAGAGGCGCGCCATATCGCTCGCGCCCTTCAGGCGGCGTTCGCCATTCAACAGCGCCCGCGTGCCGATTTGGTCGATGGTAATCCCCTCGCGCAGGCAGGTCAGCACATCGGCCAGCGGGCGGCGGGCGGCGCGGTGCATCAGCACATCACCCACCGCCACCATCGGCGTGTTGCAGCGCAAAGCCTGCGCGGCGCAGGCGCGAAACCATGCCTGATCGGAGCCATCATAGCGCGGCGCGGCCCCTAGAAAGACATAGCCGGGATAGCGCCGTGCCAGCTTTTGCAAAGGTTCGGGCGAAAGATTCGCATCCGGCAGCGCGATCAGGATCATCCCGCGGCAGCCCGTTTCCAGATCGGCCAGATCCAGATTGCAGCCGCCTTTTTCCGCCCGCCGCTTGCCCAATGTCAACAGGCGTGACAGCCGCTCATAGGCGGCGCGGTCGGTGGGCAGGGCGACCCAATCCACCGGACAGTCGCGCAACACCAGCCGTGCCCCCACGATCAGTTTAGGAAGGCGCAGGGTTTCGGGCACGGGCAGGTCCTGCGGCAGGCCGACCTCTTGGCGCGAACAGCTATCCACCTGATGTGACGACCGCACCCGCAAGCTTTCGGTCAGTTCCTCGCGCAGGGATTTGAGCGCCGAATAGGCCCGCACGACCCCGGCCAGAGAATTCCGGTCGGTGATTGCAATGGCCTGAAGCCCCAGTTCCGTGGCGCGCAGAACCAGTTCTTCGGGGTGGGAGGCCCCTGTAAGGAAAGTAAAATTCGAGGTCACGCAGAGTTCGGCATAATTCATGCGAATTCTCCCTGCACATACCAGCCGGGCTTTTGCGGCGTGTAAAACAGCCACAGCCTGCGGCCCTCGCGCGTGTCGATGCGCCAGTAATCGCGCAGGCCTGATGCCCATGCCGGATCCTCGCGCCACCATTCCGGCGCGATCCGTTCGGGGCCCGTGGCGCGTCCGGTGGTAAAGGCCATCCGCCGCCAGCGAAAGCGCGCGGGCGGCTCTGCCCCCTTGGCCATGATCGGCTCGGGCGGAAACAGGGTGATCGGGCGTGGACGCGGCACCTGCCAGCCGCTGGCGGGCAGGCTATGGGTGGCAGGCACGGTCAGAAAGCTGCGCTCAGGGATATGGCTGTCGGTCGGCTGGAAACGCTGGATATTCTCCAGCCCGATCCGTGTGCCGATCCGCGTGATCAGATCGTTCAACTGGTCCGCGCTATGGTCGGCGCTGCCGATCTGCTGCACCGCCAGCGGTTCGACCTGCACGGCTTCCAGCCGCATCATATCGATGCCGAAACCGGCATCGACCGTGTCGACCCCGCGCTGGAACAGGGGCAGGATGCGGGCGGCATCGCGCATCGGCGCGGCCAGACGCAGCTCCACCTGCTGGCTGGCCTGATCGACGCGGCGCAGCGTCAGCGTCAGCCGCCGCGCGCCCATATGCTGCGCCAGAAGTTTGGCGCAAAGCGGCTTCAGCAAGCGTTCGGTCACACCCATCACATCCGTGACGAGCCCGATCGGTTCGGGCAGGGTCATGCGGGTGGCGTAATGCGGCGGCTCGGCTTCGGGGGTGACAGGCTCGGGCACCGCGCCCATCGCCTGATCCAGCCGTAACAGCAGTTCCAGCCCGAAGCGGCGGGCCAGCGGCGCGCGGGCGGCGCCTTGCAGATCGCCGATTGTGCGCAGGCCAAGCCGCTGTAACGCGGTGACGGTCTCTGTGTCGACCCGCAGCGCCGCTACCGGCAGCTGCGCCAGATCGGCCTCTTCGCCATAATGCGCCCGCGCCCAGGACGCGCCGCGCGTGGCCGCAAGACCCAGCCGCAGCGCGACACCCGCCCGCGCCATAGCCGCGCGCATATCCCCAAGCATCGTCTCTTCGCCGCCCCAAAGATGGGTCGATCCGGTCACATCCAGCACCAGCCCATCCTCGCCCTCGCGCCCGACCCAAGGGCAGTAACGCATCGCCCAGCGGCGCAGCACGCCCAGAAACCGCGCATCCAGGTCGGGGCGCGCGGGCTGGCTGCGCAGATCGGGGCAAAGCGCGCGGGCATCGGCAAGGCTCATGCCCCGATGCAGGCCCAGCGATTGCGCCGCCTCGTTCAGGCAATAAAGGCGTTCGGCATTCGCGTCCTTCCGGATCAGTGCAAAAGGGGTCTCACTCGGGCAGCCCCGCAGAACCCGGTTGGAGGCCAACCGGGGGAACCACATGCAGATGATGCGTCTGCGGGTCCCAGCGAACATACCAAACTCCAAGTGTTCCTGATTTGTTCTTGATACTTTCCCAGCGCATCAGAGTCGAGTCTTCCCGATCCGGATCAAAAACTGGCGTCGCGCGCCAACGGGTCTCGGCAGCATTCGACCCCATGCCCTCGGGGATGATGCACAACCCCGTCGTGCCGCCTGCTTTCGCCGCCAGTTGCAGCCTGCGCCCTTCGCGTAGATCGAGCGGTCGGGTGATCTCGAGGATGACAAAGGGCGCCGCCCCGTCTTTCAGTGCCTCTTCGGCCACAGCCAGCGCGTCAATCTGACTGGCAGGCCGCGCGAGAAGGATGCCCGATGGCGCGCCATAGATCTCCATCCCCTGCGGCAAAACAATATCTGCCAGCCATGCCTCCCTGATCCAAAGCGCCTGCTTGCCGGCACATAGCGCCGCAAACGCAAAGGCCGCAGGTCCACAGACTTCGTGGACCCGTGTCGACCGTAAGAAGGGTTTAGGTTTCAAAGAGGGGCGCATCGGGGCATTGTAAGGCCAAAGCCCTGCAACTCCAAGGATGGTGTCGCGTCATGATGATGCGTGCTGTGCAAGCGGACGTTTGTGATGTGCTTTGCGAATGTCCGGATAGGGCCGTCTGTTACGACGGCCCAATGTCTTCAGATTTCTACCGCCTCCGCGATGGTCAGCGCATCTTCGAGCTCAACACCGAGATATCGCACTGTGCTATCCATTTTCGTATGGCCCAACAAAAGCTGAACCGCGCGCAGGTTGCCGGTTTTGCGGTATATCTGCGCCACCTTGGTCCGCCGCATGGAGTGGGTGCCATATGCGCTCGGCTCTAGGCCGATTGAGGTCACCCATTCACGCACCAGACGGGCGTATTGCCTCGTGGAAATATGAAGGCGCTCGTGGAAGCGGCCAGGCCACAAATGTTCCGATCCGATCATTAGGGGATCCTCGAGCCAAGTCGCGAGGGCTTTCCGCGTCCCTTCGGTGATTTCGAAGCTGACAGGTTTCCGGGTCTTGCTCTGGATGATTGAAGCGCGGTGCTTAACCTGTCCGGCTGCATAGACGTCGGCGACCTTCAGCTTCACCAGATCGCAGCCCCGCAACTTGCTATCGATGGCAAGATTGAATAGCGCCAGCTCTCGGATTTTCTGCGCGATCTCAAGGCGAACCCGGATCGCCCATACGTGTTTCGGTGCAAGCGGTCGCTTCTGGCCGACGATCCGCCCCTTGTTCCAAGCTGGGCGGCATGCGCGAATGGCAGGCAGGTTTGTGTTTGGCATAGTGGTTACTCCCATCCACCACGCCCACCACGTTCTCGGCAGCTTGCCGACACCCGATCATAGCACACTCGCCGTGCTTAAAGGCGATCAAGTCGAACAAAGCATGCCGCGGTGCAGCAGCCCGATACGAGGGCCGCGCCAACCTATCGACGCGTTCGGCCCATAGGCGACATTCGTTCACGGCCCCACGAATGACCGGTTCTGGCAACAGAAAGACCTAACACTTGATCCAGTCAAGCCAGTCGAAACGCAAAAATGCCGTGCAATTAGTCGATGAAACTATTAGTCAATTAGCAATTTTAAATTTCTATTTGATGTTGCGCACATGATTTCTAGCGAAGAAGACGATTACTGGCTGACCCTGCGGGACGTGCGCAGTACAAATGAGCATAGCCGGCCGCCTTTAAGTCTTCAGGTGGAAACGCTCGCAGAGTTAGAACCTCTAGATGCGCAATTCGGCACTCTTCCAAAGGTTTGTGTTCCCGACAACGTGATGACTAGGCTGTTTGGCGATGGCTCCGATCCTTCTCTAAAGACCTACGCGATAATCGACGCAGCAATTATACACGGGCTTGTGGAGATCCTTGCCAGTTCAGGTCTTGAATATCGATGTTTGTTCCAAGGGCCCACCGCGGAGCAGCTTGGCGATGCTGCGCCGTATCTCGTGGCACTCCAACATGACCATGAATTGACCCGTCGTTTATTCACGCGTTCAGGGCAGCCTGCGGATTTATGGGAGAGGAAAGCCGGTATTTTCCTGCGCAGCCCAGCAGCGTTTGATGAGTTATGGCGCCACTTCCGCAAATTCACGCGCGTGCAAGATGTTGCCGGTCATTGGCTTTATTTCAGGTTTTGGGAGCAGGCGACGCTACCTGCGTATCTCGAAGCGATATCTCGAGACCATTTAAAATGCCGTCGTTTTTTCGGCCAACTGGTGACTAGCTTTCTCATTCCCGCTCCGGACGAAGGTTTGCTACATATCATACATGCGCCGAAGATGGACCATCTAAAGCCCGCTCACGGGGCTTTTGTGGTGACCGTGGACCTGCACCGTTTCTGTTCCGGTGTGTTGCTCATCTTAGGCGGCGAGCTTTTCGAAGGCCACGGGTGATTTTCCGTCCAAGGCTGAATGGCGCCTGCGCGGGTTATGAGAGAGCGTTGATGTATTCGAACACCGCGACCTCTACATCTCGGCGTGTTTGCCACGCGTTTCGCCAGATCAGCTCGGCCTTAAGGGATTTGAAGAAGCTTTCGACAGCCGAATTATCAAAGCAATTTCCTTTGCCGCTCATCGAAGGCAAGAGTTTGTGACGACGAAGGCGCTTCTGGTACTCGTGGGCACAGTATTGCGCACCACGATCGGTGTGATGAATGCAGCCAGGCGGTGGCCGACGCAGAGCTGTAGCCATGTCCAAGGCACGTAGCGCCAAGTCCTGCTTCATGCGGTTACTGATCGCCCAACCGATCACACGCCGCGAATATAGATCAATAATAACAGACAAATAGGACCAACCCTCGCGGGTCCAGATATAAGTGATGTCCCCGGCCCACTTCTGGTTTGGCGCCGTCGCCGTGAAGTCCTGGTTCAGACGGT
>NZ_MDHA01000062.1 GCF_001705665.1 Thioclava sp. SK-1
TGTCACGCAATGCCCAGCGTCGAATGACACTCAAAAATCCCATGTCGATCACTCCAAATCCCCCCAACCAAAACCGTCGGGGACGTGTGTTCACATGGGTCAATTCTCAGTGACAATTTATGGGGCTACCGGGTCAGTTCTCAGTGACAATCAACAGTTTTGGGCGTTTTCAAGGGCGCAATGCCTTGGTCATCGCGACCAGAATCAGATGCGCCGAGGCCGCGCCGGGATCCACATGCCCGATGGAGCGCAGACCCAACTTCGCCGACCGCCCGCGTCGGCTTTCGATATCGGCAGTGTAATCGCGCCCGTTCTTCGCGCCCAGACTTGCGGCCTCAAGACAGGCCAGCACATCTTTGCCCGCCTGCAATGCCTCGCGGGCTTTGGCCACGGCAGGCACCCATGCATCGATCATGGTCTTATCCCCGACCTGGGCGCCGCCGCGGGATTGGATACCGGTGCACAGCCCCTCAAGCCAAGCGACGATGGCGGTGGCATTCAGGTTGCGCCGATCTGCGACGGCCTCACCTGCCTTGCGAAACGCCGAGGCATATAGCGGGCCAGAGGATGCGCCCACCGCATCCAAAAACGCCTTGGCCATATCCGCGCTGATCTGGCTGATCGTTTGATCGTCAGGTCCATGAAGGGTCGCGCGCACCGCGGTCCAGCCAATATCCATCGTCACCCCATGGTCACCATCCCCAATCACCCCATCCAACTGCGACAGCCAGTCACGATTGCTATGGATGGCCTGCGCCACATCATCCATCATTTGCCGGAAAATTTGCGGTGTCACCGGGCCGTCCTGTGCCAAAGGCACATCGGATTTTTCCGGTGCGGTGCCGCTTGTGGCGTGGGTTCGCTTGGTCAGGACACCGCTGGGCGGCAAGGCCCCGCCCACGGTCAGTGCAGGGGTTTTGCAAGGCATATCCAACAGGGCTTTCAGATCCGGATCCAGCTTGAGCAACGTGACAGAGGCGCCAGCCATTTCCAGCGATGTGCAATATTCCCCGACCCAACTGTGGTGAATCGTGATCTGTCGCTGATCCAATAGCTGCGCTACCCGGCGGTGGATCAGATACAGTTCCAACTGGCTGGTGGCACCAAGGCCGTTTACCAGAACTGCGACTTCCTGCCCTGCTTGCAGGTCCATATCGGCGAAAATCGCGTCCATCAGTTCATCTGTGACCTGATCAGCGGTATCCAACGGTCCACGCCGCATTCCTGGCTCGCCATGAATGCCCATGCCGATTTCCATCTCGGTCGGGCCCAGATCAAAATTGGGATGGCCGGTTTGTGGCAGCGAACATGGGCTGAGTGCCACGCCCATGGACCGGCAATTGTCGTTGGCATGGCGGGCGGCACGGTAGCAGCCGTCCAGATCGCGGCCATCCTCTGCCGCAGCCCCGGCAATTTTGAATACGAAGAAATCCCCAGCAATTCCGCGCCGCTCTGGTTCGCGCCCTTTGGGCGCCGAGGCAACGTCATCACAGACCTGAACTGAGCGGGCCGGAATACCAAGATCAGCGCATTCCTCTGCCGCCATGTCGAAATTCATTACATCGCCGGTGTAATTGCCATAAAGGAACATCACGCCCGCGCCACCATCCACGGCCCGCGCCGCATCCATGATATGTTCGGGCGAGGGGGAGGCAAACACATTTCCGACCGCCGCCGCATCCGCCAGCCCGCGCCCGACATAGCCCGCAAAAGCGGGTTCATGGCCCGAGCCACCACCGATAACGATGCCGACCTTGCCATCGCGCGGCCCGTCCTTAGCGACAATTGCGCGCTGTGTAGCGCCATCGGCGCGCAGCAGATCGGGATGGGCTGCAAGCATGCCTTCGATGGCCTGCGCGATGATGTCTTGGGGTGCATTGATCAGTTTCTTGGTGCGAATAATCTGTGTCATCTTATCGTCCCGCCACAAAGACCTGCGCCGCAGCGACAGTCTGTTCAATCCAAGGCTGTTCTTTGGCGATTGCGTCTTGCAATGTCGCGCCCTCCAACATCAGCCAATGTTCCAAGATCACGCTCATATCCGGTGGGCAGTGCTGCAACTGCGCTAGGATCCATGCGATGGGCGCGCGTCCGGTGCCCAGCGGCACACCATGAATGCGAAACCCAACGCCATAGGGGTCTGGGGTGATCTCATAATCCTTTAGGTGCAGGTTGATCGTCCACGGGGCCAACAGGCGCACGGTGTCTTCGGGCCATTCATTGGCACAGATGGAATTGGCCACATCAAGACAAACACCCAGATGATCGTCATCCACTTCGGTCAGCAGTTCGACCATACGCGGGCTGGGATAATTGAAATGGTTCTCAATCGCGATTTTCATACCCGCATCACGGGCGCGCTGCACACGCGGAAGCAATTGCTGCGCCAGATCGCGCACAGAGATATGGCCATCGGCCTCATCCAGGGCCACGCGCATGATCTTCGCCCCGATACGCTGACCTATCCCGATATAGCGGTCGACTTCTTGCGCGTCGAAACACTGCGTTCCCAGTTCCAGTGTCAGGCCCTTTTCACGGGCTCTCTCATACAATGCTTCATGCTGCGCAGGGGTGTAGCGGTCCAGCGGCATATTGTCGGCATATTGCACAACCTGCAGACCAAGCGCAGAAGCGCGGTCCAAAAGATCGAACGCATCCAATGGCTTGTCCGGGTGCTGATCCTTAATCCCGATCGACCAGCGATAGGCATAACTGCCCAATCCTAGTTTCATAATATCCTCCCGTTTCTTCCCGCGACGGCCGCTTTCATGCGCCTGTCACGGTGCTCCTGCCTTTTTGCTTAGCGGGGAAATCCAAACCACGACATCGAAACTGACTGTAAATTTGTGAAGAAATACTTCACGAAACTTTAAGCTTCCTTTCTTGTTTTGAAGGGTAGGGGTTTGCAATTGTCGGTGCAGATCGCGGCTGAGGAGGACCGGCCGCAAGGGAGGATCTATGCCACAAATTACCGCTGACGCGCGGTCGAACATGTCTTTGGCACGTCGTGCCTGGGGTATTCGCCGCAAGGCCTTGCAAATGGGCGAGGTGCAAGGACAAGGCTATGTTGGACAGGCGCTGGGTGTGGCTGATGTTCTGGCCGTGTCCTATTTTCACGCGATGCGGTTTCAGCCCGAAGATCCCGAATGGGACGGGCGTGACCGCTTCTTGCTCTCCATTGGGCACTATGCCATCGCGTTATATGCGGCGCTGATCGAAGCGGGAATTTTGCCGGAAAATGAGATTAACACCTATGGGATGGACGATTCCCGCATGCCAATGTCTGGTATGGCGTCTTACACCCCGGGGATGGAAATCACAGGCGGCTCGTTGGGGCATGGTTTGGGCATCGCGGTGGGCATGGCATTGGGCTTACGTGCCAAGGGCGGTGATCAATTCGTTTATAACCTGATGTCAGATGGGGAGCTGGGCGAGGGCTCTACCTGGGAGGCCGTGATGTCGGCCACACAGCATCAGCTGTCGAACCTGATCTGCATTGTGGATTTCAACAATCAACAGGCCGATGGGCCAAGCCGCGACGCGCTGGCTGTTGGCCCCGAAGCGCCGAAGTGGCGCGCCTTTGGCTGGCACGCGCAAGAGGTGGACGGCAATGACCTGACCGCGCTGACCGCTGCATTTGATGCCGCACGTTGTGATCAGGGCGCCCGACCGCGGGTGATTATCTGCAACACCAAAATGTGCAAAGGCATTCCGTTTCTGGAACGCCGGGAGATGACGCATTTCGTGCGTGTCGACCCTGATGAATGGGCGCGCGCCCTGACCATTTTGGATGAGGAGATGCCGCTATGACCGCCGCTGCACGTGCCCGCAAATATACCCCCCGCACCGCGCCCGAAACCAAAGTGGCCACCAGTGCGATGATCGCATCTTTGGCCGCCGAAGGTTACGACACTGTCTCGGCCCCGTTTGGGCATGCGCTCGTCGCAGCAGCAAAGACAGACAGCCGGATCGTTGGCCTTACGGCGGATCTGGCCAAATACACCGATCTACATGTGTTCGCGCAGGCCTATCCGGATCGGTTCTATCAAATGGGTATGGCAGAGCAATTGCTGATGTCTGCATCGGCTGGTTTGGCGCATGAGGGGTTTATTCCCTTTGCGACGACCTACGCCGTGTTTGCCTCTCGCCGGGCCTATGATTTCATTTGTATGGCAATTGCCGAAGAAAACCTGCCGGTTAAGATCATCTGCGGCCTACCGGGGCTGACGACGGGCTATGGGCCCAGCCATCAGGCAACGGAGGATCTGGCGATTTTCCGCGGCTTGCCCAATCTGACGATTTTGGATCCATGCGATGCGACGGATATGGCGCAGATGGTGCCGGCAATGGTGGCCCATGACGGGCCAGTCTATGCGCGGCTGCTGCGGGGCAAAGTGCCTTCGGTTCTGACCCGTTACAAGCCGGATTATCAGTTTAAGCTAGGCCGTGCCCAGATGATCCGCGACGGCAGTGATGTGCTGGTTGTGTCCTCTGGCATTATGACGATGCGCGCCTTGGATGCGGCCGAGCTGTTGGCGGCAGATGGGGTCGATGTCGGTGTGCTGCATGTGCCCACGATCAAGCCGTTAGACACGCAGACGATCTTGGAGCAGGCCGCAAAGGGGCGGCTGCTGGTCACGGCGGAGAACCATTCCGAAATCGGGGGGCTGGGCGAAGCCGTGGCACGTTGTTTGCTGCACGCCGGTGTCACCCCGACCTATCGCCAAATCGCGCTGCCCGACGCGTTCCTAGAGGCCGGGGCGCTGCCCACATTGCACAAGATGTATGGCTTGGACACCGCAAGCATCGCGCAAAAAATTCGTGGCTGGCTATAGGCCGCCCGATGTCACGACATGACAGTTTGAAAGGATGAGAATGGGACTGCTTGAGGGAAAATATGCCGTTATCACGGGCGCTGCCGGCCCGCGTGGACTGGGCAAAGCCACCGCAGTGATGTTTGCCCAGCACGGGGCGCGCGTGGCGATCCTGGATCTGGATGAAGGCCAAGCCAAGGCGGCAGCTGCGGATCTGCCCGGATCGGGCCATGTCGGTCTGGCCTGTGATGTCACCGATAAATCCGCGTGCCAGACGGCGGCAGATGCTGTGATCGCACAATGGGGCGCAGTGGATATTTTGGTCAACAATGCCGGGATCACCCAGCCGTTAAAGATCATGGAGATCATGCCCGAAAACTATGATGCGGTGACAGATGTGAACCTGCGCGGCACGCTATATATGACGCAGGCACTGATCCCGCATTGGCGCGCGCGCCAGACCGGGGCTGTGGTCAACCTGTCGTCTGTTTCCGCGCAGCGCGGGGGCGGCATCTTTGGTGGGCCGCATTATTCTGCCGCCAAGGCGGGAATTCTGGGCCTGACCAAGGCAATGGCACGTGAACTGGCCCCTGATGGCGTGCGCGTCAACGCGATTTGCCCGGGCTTCATCGCCACAGATATCACCGCTGGGAAACTGACACCACAGATGCGCGAAACCGTGTTGGAAGGGATCCCGATGGGCCGGGCGGGCACGGCAGATGATGTTGCAGGATGCGCGTTGTTTTTGGCTTCTGACCTGTCGTCCTATTGCACAGGATCCGAGGTCGATGTGAATGGCGGCTCGCTTATCCATTAAGCGCTGCCCTAGGGGCTGTTCGCGGTTGAACCCTGTGGGCAGCCAGTTAAACCTTTGATCCATAGGTGCGGATCGGGGATACGTCAGAGCAACTGACGGGGCGGCGAGGAGGCCGCCCGATCATAAGGGAGAGAGACGAATGCATAAATTGATGACGCTTGCGCTGCTGGGCGCGACCGCGATGTCCGTGGCCATTCCCGCCGTCGCCGAAGAGGTGATCTTTGCCCATGGCGCGAATCCGGGCAATCCACGCTATGTTGCGGCGGAAAAATGGGCTGAGCTGTTCACCCAATGCACCGGCGGTGCCGATAGCGTGAATGTCGCGCCGTCCTCCACGATGGGCGATGATGCGGAAATGCTGACCTCTGCCGCAGGGGGTGTGATCCAGGTTACGGCCAATAGCCAGGGGCCAATGGCGCAGATCGTGCCTGAAATTGGCCTTCTGGGTTTGCCGTTCTTGTTCAAGGATCTTCCCACCGCATGGGAAGTATTGGATGGCCCGGTGGGTCAAACCCTTGATGAAGATGCGCAAAATGCGGGTCTTAAAATACTGGGATTTTGGGACAATGGCATTCGTAACGCCACCACCACCAGTAAATTCGTGACCGAGCCTGCCGATCTGAAGGGGTTAAAAATCCGCACACCACCGGATCAGATGACAATTGACATCTTCAGCGCGCTTGGCGCCTCACCTGCGCCATTGGCATGGTCGGAACTGCCTTCGGCGCTGCAATCGGGGGTATTTGACGGGCAAGAAAACCCGCTGACCAATATCAACTCGGCCAAGCTACAAGAAATCACCCCATATATCACCATGACGGGTCATAAATATGAAAGCACCCCGATCGTGGCCAGCCTGATGTGGTGGCAGGGTCTGGATGAGGCAACGCAGGGCTGCGCATTAGAAGCCACGGCACAGGCCGGAAAAATGCAACGCCAAATGTCATTGCAGGCTGATCAAGAGCTGCGCCCGGTCATGGAGGCCGATGGGGCAAAATTCGCGGATGCCGACCGCGATGCCTATATAAAGGCGACGATGCCGGTCTATGACAAATATGCCGAGACCTTCCCCGATCTGGTGTCCGATCTAAAAAAAGCAGCAGGGCTGCAATGAACGCGACCCAACAGACCAGCATGACTGGTTCATCCAATGCGAAGGGGCGGCAACGCCCCTTCCTGTCGCTGGCGCGTGGGGCAATCGCGCTGCTGGAATGGTCAGGGAAACTGATCGCAGCCGCGGCACTGGTCACATTGTTCATTGCGCTTTTGATCAATGTTTTGCTGCGCTACACGATGGGAACCGGCCTGCCTTGGGCCTATGAAGTTCATGCGGTTTTGCTGCCGTGGCTGGTGGCAGGCGGGATCGTCATTGCCTCAGCCCGGGCGCGCAATATCGCGATTACTTTGCTGCCGGAAATGACCGGGGCGGGAACGCGGCGTATGCTGATCTTATTCATCGAAGTGGCGATCGTCGTCATTTCCCTGTCGGTGCTGTGGTCCAGCCAGCCGATCTTACGGGCATCGACATTTCAAACCCTGTCGACGCTGGGGGTCAAGGCGATCTGGGGTTATTCCAGCATGGTTTATGCCTTTGCGGCAATGGCGGTGATCGCTGTGCTTGATATCGTGCTGGTGCTTGGGGGGCTGTCGCTGGGCGACACGGACCCGGCACATGCCAGCCTAAGCTGAGGGAAAGGTTGCAATGGCCGGTTTCATGATAATTGTCTTCTTTGTGCTATTGGCGCTGGCGGTGCCGGTGGCACATGCGATGTTGGGCGGTGTGGCCTTTGCGCTGTGGATGGATGGCAAACCGCTGGCAGTGATTGCGCAGCGGCTGTACACGCCCACGCAAAGCTTTCCGATGTTGGCAGTACCGTTTTTCATCCTTGCAGGGAACCTGATGATGGCGGGGCGGTTTGGCACATATCTGGTCAATATCGCGCGTCTGGTCGTGGGGAATTTCAAGGGCGGATTGGGCCAGGTGTCGATCCTGGGCTCGGTTATGTTTGGCGGTGTATCTGGCTCGGCGGTGGCGGATGCCACGGCGATGGGCAATGCGCTGATCCCGGTGCAAAAGGCCGAAGGATATCCGGGTGGATTTTCGGGCGCGATCAATTCTGCATCCTCGACCGTGTCGGTGCTGATCCCGCCATCAATCCCGCTGATCCTATATGGTTTGGTGTCAAACACATCGATCATTGATCTGTTCGTGGCCGGAATTCTGCCCGGTGTCCTGTTGGGCGGCGGGATGTTCATCGCGGTGGCCATCGTGGCACAGCGGCGCAATCTGCCACGTTCGCCTTTGGCGGGTGGATTCAAGGCGTTTCGCAGCCAGATCTTCAGCGCAATTCCTGCGTTGTTGATGCCGATTTTTGTCATTGGCACGTTGCGCTTTGGCATTGCCACCCCGACCGAGGTCAGCGTGCTCGCCGTGGCCTATGCACTGTTGGTCAGTGGTATTATCTACCGCGATCTGGATGCTAAGGCCTTGTGGTCAGCACTGGTAGAAACGGCCATGATGACAGGTGCAGTCATGTTCATCATCATGGCATCTTCGACGATCCAATGGCTGCTGACGGCGGATCGGGTGCCGCAGGATCTTGCGGCCTGGGTTGCCGCGACGATCAGCGCGCCCTGGATCGTGATCATCGCACTGAATGTGGTGATGTTGATCGTGGGTGCATTTTTGGATCTGCCTGCAGCAGTGCTGTTGCTGGGTCCGTTATTCGTGACCATCGGCAACACCATCGGTTTGGACCCGGTGCAATTGGGGCTGATGATGGTCGTGAATTTGTCCATCGGCCTGTATACCCCGCCTGTGGGAACAACCTTGTTTATCTCGGCGGCGATCGCGCGCGTGGGTGTGATGGAGGTCGTGCGCGCCCTTGCGCCGTTCTATCTGGTGGCGATTGTGGTGCTTGGGTTGATATCCTTTGTCCCGGCCCTGACCATCTATTAAATAATCCAAGCGCCCTGTCGTGCTGTGATGTGCAGGGTGGGGCGTTTGAACGCAGGCTGGGCGTGATCAGCTTTCATCTGTTTCGCGTGATGCATCTGCGTCGCCTTCTTCATCGGGCAGATATTCCTCACCCGGCAGCTTTCGGCCACGTTGATCTTTGATCTTACAGTCCAGCCGCGCCATCAATGCTGTGGCACGCGCATCATGTGCAGCCCCCTCATCGCGCATCCACTCCGAAAAAATGCGAACGATCCGACGGCTGGTATGGCGCGATGGCGCGACCAGCCAATAGGCAGGAAAGCGGATCACCTCAAACGCGGTGGACAGCGGGACCAGCGCGCCGCTTTCCAGTTCATTCAACGCCAGTGTGGTGCTTTCCAACACCACACCCGCACCATCCGCCGCCAGCTGGATCGCCATAGAGGACCGATCAAATCGCAGTGGATATACCATGCGTTCGCCCATAACGCCTTGTTGAGCAAGCCAAAAATCCCAACGACAATGGGTTTTGACGGAATCGATCAAACGCGCTTGCAGCAATTGCCCGATCGGATCGTCGGATCGTGCGCGCAATTGGGCCAAGTAGCCGGGCGAACACATTGGCAACACCAGATCATGCACCACAGGCTGTTGATGCAGCCCCGACCAGCCGCCTTCGCCATAGCGTAAATCCAAATCCACCACTTCGGTTTCAAAATCCGAAAAATCGGGCGCGGCGTCTATGCGGATATCCCAATCAGGGGCCAGCGCCAAAAACGCATTCAGCCGGGGCGACAGCCAACGCACCGCGAAAGAGGGCGACACGCGTAAAATGAAATGCCGGTTTTGCCGTTGGCGTTGAATGGCAGAACGCACATCGCGCATCATGCGAAACGCTTGTGTGGTGGTTTGAAACAGCCGCTCTCCGTCCAGCGTCAACGACAACCGACGTTTGTCGCGCCGAAACAGTCGAACACCAAACTGTTGTTCAAACTGACGAATTTGTTGACTGACGGCGGAAGGGGATACGCCTAATTCCTCTGCCGCGCGAGAGATGCCGCCAAGCCGCGCGACCGCCTCAAAATGGTTCATCGCATTCAGGTTGATGTCTTTCAGCATTGGCCCAGCCCCCCAATTTTGACCCCGCGCGCGACCATTGCACAGCTTTCGCGTGCCGCAAAGACACGGCGCCGATCTTGCAACTGATTTGGCACCGGGAGGTTGGCACCCGCAAGGCTGTCTTGGGGGCGGGCTTGGCGCGAAAACCCTGTCAAAGGCACGCTGTTACAGCGTGCCTTCAGGGGGTATGGGCCGATGTGTTATTCGGACAATGTGAAGGGCGCGGTGTAATTTGCGACATTGTCGGGCGTGATCAACAGGCAATCAAACAACTGCTTTTCCTGCTCAACCATCAACGTTCCCGTGGTGATGAAATGATCGGCCTGCACCACCGCCTCACGTGAGAAAATCGCGACCGGTTGCAGCACGGTGTAGGCCAGCTCACCGGCCTTGATCGCCTCTACAGAATCTGGCGATCCATCAAAACCACCCACGACCACACCGTCCAGTTTCTGCGCCTCTTTCAGCGCGGCAATCGCGCCCAGTGCCATTTCATCATTGCCGGAGATGACCGCATTGATCACCGGATGGGCCTGAATGATGGATTGCATTTTATTATAGCCTTGGGTGCGGTCCCAATTCCCGACCTCTTGCGCAGATTTTGTCAGATCGGGATATTGGCTGAGCACGGTATTATACCCGTTGGAGCGGGTGGCGGCATTGTTATCCGACGGGTTGCCGAAGAATTCGACGTAATCGGCATCCTCACCTACCAGCTCAACCCATTTCACAGCGCCGATTGCCGCACCTTGCGCGTTATTTGATACAAGCTGCGCTTTGGCGATGCCGGATTCATTGATTTCGGCATTCACAAGGAACACCGGAATGCCCGCGGCCGTGGCCTTTTTCACCACACCGATAGAGCCATCGGCATTGGCTGGATCCAAAATGATCGCCTTGGCACCGTTTGTGATCGCCGCATCAATCAGGTTGGATTCCACATTCGTATCGCCCTTATGGGCAGATACGCTGGCCTCATAGCCCAGTTCAATCGCGGTGGCCTTCGCGACCTCGCCTTCGGTGAACCAATAGGGGTTGGCGGGGTCGTTGACGATGATTGACATCAAGCCCTTATCCTGAGCAAAGGCCTGTCCCGCAGCCAAAAGCGGCACGGTGGCAATGGCTGCGATAATCGTGCGGCGTGTCAGTGTAAGCATTTAATTCTCTCCCTTGGATTGTGCCGATTTTGGCAGGTATTCGCGCAGGGCCTCCTCGCCCTGTTTATGTCGCGAAATCTCTGGCGGTTGGTGGGGGCGGGCTGTGTTACCGCCGCGCCCCTTTGCCGCCGTATTGGATAGAGTTCAGCATGACAGCCAGTACGATGACCGCGCCGGTAAACACCGTCTGCCAATACGAGCTGACGCCGACAATCACGAGCCCATCGGACAGGAAGCCGATCACAAAGGCGCCCAAAAGCGTGCCTTGCACTGTGCCGCGCCCGCCCATCATGGACGCACCGCCCACAACCACTGCAGCGATTGCCGTCAGCTCATATGTGGTGCCAGCGGTTGGCCCTGCAGAGGTCAACTGCGAGCTAAGCACAAGCCCGGCAATGGCCGCACACAGGCCCGACAACATATAAACGGTGATTTGCACCCGCTTGACCGGAACGCCCGATAGCTCGGCTGCGCGTTCATTTCCTCCCGAGGCATACAGCCAGCGGCCAAAGGCGGTGCGCATCAGCAAAATCGCAGCCAATAGCGCCACGATCACCAACACGATCACCCCGACAGGCACGCCGGCGATACGGTTGAACCCCAGCCAGTCAAACCCCGTATTGCCCAGCAGTGCATCGCCTGAAAGGTTATTATAAGTCAGACCGTTGGTCATCAAAAGCGCGACCCCACGCGCCACATATAGCGATCCCAGCGTGGCGACGAAAGCGGGCACTTTGAACCATGCGATCAGCACCCCATTGCAAAACCCGACAAAGGCCCCCAGCGCCAGCGTCAAAACGATCACCACCCAAACCGGGGGATAAAGGATCACCCCCGCGCCCTCTAGCTGAACGCCCTGCATAAGATAGCCCGAAAACACGCCCGTCAGGCCCAGAACCGAACCGACCGACAGATCAATTCCGCCGTTCAAGATCACCAACAACATGCCAATTGCCAGTAACCCAAAAATCGCAACGTGATTGGACATGATCAAAAAATTCGACACGGTCGCGTAATTTGGCGACAGGTAGGAGAAGACAAGGATAATCGCGATCAGCGCGAAAAAGGCGCGACCTTCAAGCAGCATTTGTGCGATGTTGAAACTGCGCTGTGGTTTCGCGCCGGAATGGGACGTGGTTGTATCGGTCATGTGGCTCTCTCCGTGCGTGTCACTCAGGCAACCAGGCTTTCGCCTGATGCGGCCATGATGGCTTCTTTAGTGGTGTCATGGGTGAATTGTGCGACGATCTTGCCGCGCCGCATGACAAGGATCCGATGGGCGATGGACAGGCATTCGCCGACCTCTGATGTGGAATAGACAACGGCCATGCCCTGCGCCGCATGTTGGGCCAAAATGCGAAACACCTCTGCCTTGGCGCCGATGTCGATGCCCCGGCTTGGTTCATCCAGCAAAATCACATCGGGATGGGTGACAAGCATCTTGCCAATCACCACTTTTTGCTGGTTGCCCCCGGATAAAGAGCCGATGGGCGCGCCCGGGCCATCGGTTTTAACAGTCACTTCTTTGATTGAGGCATCGATAATCTGACGCTCGGCGCCCAGATGGGTGAACAGCCCCCGGGTAAAACGGCGGATCGACGCAAGCGACAGATTGCGGCCCACGGTCATGGTTTGCACCAGCCCGTCGCGTTGGCGATCTTCGGGCACCAAAACCAGCCCGGCATCGATGCGCTGTGCGATGGACATTTGTGCGACCGAGCGATCATTCAGCCGCACATCGCCCGCGCTGGGAGAAATGCGCCCCGCCGCACATTCCATCAACTCGGTCCGGCCGGCCCCCATCAAGCCGTAAATGCAGACAATTTCGCCCTTATGCACGGTTAAATCCAGCTGATCCACCGCCAGCCCCGTGCCAGAGGCCATCGGCACGCTCAGGTTGGATATAACCAAAGCAGGCGGGCCAAAGCGCGTTTGTGGTGGTGTGCCCAGATCGAAATTCTCTCCGACCATATTGCGCACGATCCAGTCCAGATCGATATCTGCGCGCGGCGCATAGGCCGTCATCTGCCCGTCGCGCAGCACCACCGCGTGATCGGAGATCGTCAAAGCCTCTTCCAAGTGATGCGAGATATAGACGATGGACACGCCTTTGGCCTTGAGATCATGGATGACCTTAAACAAGACCTCGACCTCTGCGGCCGACAGGGCAGATGTAGGTTCATCCATGATCAAGATATTGGAATTGACTGACAACGCGCGGGCAATTTCCACGATTTGCTGCTGACCAAGGCGCAAATCCTCGACCAATGCCAGCGGATCGATGTCTTCTTCCAGCTCTTGCATCAGTGCGCGACACTGGCGTTCTTCTTCAGCGAAATTCACACCCATCGGGCCCATGATCTCACGGCCCATAAAGACATTGTCGCGCACCGTCATATTGGGCGCCAATGAGAGTTCCTGATGAATGATGGAAATGCCCAATTCTCGCGCCTCGACGGTAGAACCGATATGGACCGGCACACCATTCAGCAGCAGTTCACCCGAGCTAGGCAATTGCACGCCCGACAGGATTTTCATCAAGGTGGATTTTCCGGCCCCGTTTTCTCCGAACAAGGTCGTGACCTGGCCACGGTGGATATCGAAGTTCACACCCTTGAGGGCCTGCACCGCGCCAAAGGATTTTGCGATATTGCGGGCGGACAAAACCACCTGATCGACTGTGATATCGGATGTCGACATGATCCGCGTCACCCCTTCACCAGCAGCGATACCGGGGTGATCAGCCAGCTTTTGGGATTGATCATCGTGAATGCCCCCGTGGCCGAGACCGTCCTGCCCGGCAGTGCCGCACGGTCCAAATCGGTCAGCACGGCGGCCGACATTGCGCGGTTGATCCCGGCGCCGGCATCTTGAAATTCGATCTGATTCTTGAACGCGCCAAAGGCAATATCACCCACCGCATCGCGCAGTTCGGTCCCATTGATGGCCGGGCCGGTTTGCAGGCGAATTTTTACGTCTTTGGGCAAACCATGGACAACAATCGGGAAGATCCCCGATTTACCTGGTGCCACCGTGCCGGTCACCGAAACTGACAACACCGGGAATGCGCCTGTCATCGTGCCATATTTGGCAATGGCTGCGGCCTTATCCATGTGCAGGGCCTGCATCAGCGTGGAGGCATCCGCAGCCTGTTGCGTGATGATGTCGCGGATGCGTGGAAATTCCTGCGCCCCAAAAAGGTCAGGGTTAAATGCCTGTTGGCGCAGATCATCTTCACCACCAATGGTCACGATTTTTGTGTCCAGCGCGATGGCACCGATCAACGTAATCAGCGCGGCACCCGCAATCATCTTGCGACGTGAAACCTGTGTGGGTCTGGCCGTTGCAGTCAATGTCATTGCGATCCCTCCCTCCCCGAAAGGACGCTTCCTAAATGGGGCATTGCTCTCTTCGCCGCAGCGAAGACAGCACCCCTCACGAAGCATCGAGCATGTGAAACCTGTCTAAATTCTTCCCCAATCGCGGCCTGTAAGGCTCCTCAACCTTATGGGTCAGTTCGCGATCTGCCGCGCCACATGGGCTTGGGCATAACTGGACCATAGGTGAAATAAATTACGATGTCCGCAAAAAAATTCACAAATAGGAAATTTTTGTGCTACACCGGAAACACAAGATGCGGCGCAGTGTGGTTTGAGGAGACCGCATTGGAGGCAATACTGCGCACCCGGACTGCGCCGCCATCACGACAGACGAAAATGGGGGGCGGTGATGGGCTGCTTTGGACAGGGCCGCAATGTCTGATCGGTGCGATCTGATTATCGGTGTGGATGCGGGGACATCTGTGATCAAGGCAGTGGCCTTTGATCTGTGCGGGCGCCAAGTGGCGGTGTCATCGGTGCGCAATAGCTATCAGACCGGGACGGATGGCTCGGCGGTGCAATCGATGTCGCGGACATGGGCGGATTGTGCGCAGGCGCTGCGCGGATTGGCCGATAAGGTGGATCGGTTGGCGCCCCGAGTGGCGGCGATTGCGCTGACCGGGCAGGGCGATGGCACCTGGCTTGTGGGCGCAAATGATGCGCCTGTCACCGATGCGTGGTTGTGGTTGGATGCACGGGCGGCACCAACTGTGCAGCGATTGGCAGCCAGCCCGATGGATCGCGCCCGGTTTGAGGCAACCGGAACAGGGCTAAACACGTGTCAGCAGGGCGCGCAGTTGGCGCATATGGACCGCATTTGCCCCGGTCTATTGGACAGCAGCGAAACCGCGTTTCATTGTAAAGACTGGCTGTTTTTGAATCTGACAGGCGTGCGGGCCACTGACCCGTCCGAGGCCGCCTTTACCTTTGGAAATTTCCGCGACCGCCGTTACAGCGACACGGTCATTGCCGCGCTGGGGCTGGAGCGTCGGCGGCGGCTTTTACCCGATGTCATTGATGGCACGCAGCAGGTCATGGCGCTGACACCGGCTGCGGCACAGGCTACGGGGCTGCGTTCGGGCACGCCGGTCAGCCTTGGCTATGTTGATATGGTTATGACCGCTTTGGGGGCTGGCGTGCATACCGGCCACGCGGGAACGGCCTGTTCCACGATTGGCTCTACCGGGGTGCATATGCGCGCTGTCACCGCCGATAAAGTGCATCTGAATGCACCGGGGACGGGCTATGTCATCTGTTTGCCGATTGAGAACCTTGTCACCCAGGTGCAGACCAATATGGCGGCGACTTTGAATATCGATTGGGTGCTGGCCATGGCCGAGGATCTTTTGGCCGAAAGTGGTGCGACCGTATCGCATGCTGATCTTGTAGCGCGGATTGATGGGTGGATGGCGCGCTCTGCCCCCGGTGGGATGCTGTATCATCCGTATATCTCGGAGGCGGGGGAGCGTGGCCCCTTTGTGAATGCCAATGCGCGGGCCAGCCTGATCGGCCTGACTGCCAGCCATCGTTTTGCCGATGTCATCCGTGCAGTTGTAGAAGGCTTGGGGATGGCGGCGCGCGATTGCTATGCGGCGATGGGAACAATGCCACAAGAGCTGCGGCTGACCGGCGGGGCGGCGCGTTCCAATGCGCTGCGCCAGGTCTTGGCCGCTGCGTTGAACATGCCGGTGCGGGTCTCTACCCGACAAGAGGCCGGCGCGGCAGGCTGCGCGATGATGGCCGCCGTCGCCATCGGTGCCTATCGCGATATGGAAAGCTGTGTCGCGGAATGGACAACGCCTTTGCTGGGGCAGGCCGAACAGCCTGATCCGGCGCTGATCCCGGTCTATGACCGGCTTTACACATCATATGTGGAGGCCCGCGACGCGCTACACCCGGTTTGGGATGATCTGGCCGCCGCACGCCTGACCCAAGGAGCACAAACATGACGGATATTCCCAAGGTGGATCTTTTTGTAATTGGGGGCGGCATCAACGGTGCGGGGATGGCACGTGATGCTGCCGGGCGCGGCCTGTCTGTGGTGCTGTGTGAAAAAGATGACCTGGCCGAGGGCACCTCGTCGCGGTCGGGTAAGCTGGTGCATGGTGGATTGCGCTACCTGGAATATTATGAATTTCGGCTGGTCCGGGAGGCGTTGATTGAACGCGAAGTGTTGATGCGCAATGCGCCCCACATCATTTGGCCGATGCGCTTTGTGTTGCCGCATTCGCCGCAGGACCGGCCCGCGTGGCTGGTACGTTTGGGGCTATTTTTATATGATCATCTGGGGGGGCGGCAAAAGCTGCCGGGCACCCGCACGCTGGATCTGCACCGCGATCCCGAAGGCGGTGCGATCAAGGACATCTACCGCAAAGGCTTTGAATATTCCGATTGTTGGGTCGATGACGCGCGTCTGGTGGTTTTGAACGCACTCGATGCCGCGCAACGTGGCGCGCAGGTGCTGACACGTACGGCCTGCAGTTCGGCGCGGCGTGAAAATGGTGCCTGGCGCGTCACCACCACCCATGCCGAAACCGGACAGGTCCGTGAATTTGAGGCAAAAGTGCTGGTGAATGCCGCGGGCCCATGGGTCAGCGATGTGATCAACCGTGTGACCGGTGGGAATTCCTCGCGCAATGTGCGGCTGGTCAAGGGAAGCCATGTTATCGTGCCAAAATTTTGGAAAGGCGAACATGCCTATTTGGTACAAAATCACGACAAGCGCGTGATTTTCATTAACCCGTATGAGCGAGACAAGGCGCTAATCGGCACCACCGATATTGCCTATGATGGGCGCGCCGAGGATGTGCATGCCGACGAAACAGAGGTGCAATATCTGCTGGATGCGGTGAACCGCTATTTCAAAGAAGAACTGACCCGCGCGGATGTCGAGACCACATTTTCAGGGGTGCGGCCACTGTTCGATGACGGTCAGGGCAACCCATCGGCGGTGACGCGCGATTACGTATTTGATGTCGATGATTCTGGGGGGGCGCCGTTGCTGAATATCTTTGGCGGCAAGATTACGACATTTCGGGAATTGGCGGAGCGGGGCTTGCACAAGATCCAGCGTTTTTTGCCCAAGATGGGCTTGGATTGGACCGCCGATAGCCCACTACCCGGCGGCGATATGATCAATGCCGATTACGAGCTGTTTCGCAATAAGATGAAAACCGACTACCCGTGGATGCCGCGTGCCCTGCGTCGCCATTACGGGCGGCTATACGGCTCACGCGTTGGGTTGATTGTCGGCACGGCGACCTGTCTGGCCGATTTGGGGCGCCATTTCGGCGCACAGCTTTATGAGGCCGAAGCGCGCTATCTTGTGACACATGAATGGGCGCAGCGCCCCGATGATATCTTGTGGCGTCGCACCAAGCACCGGCTGCATCTAAGCACAGAACAGCAGCAGGCCTTTGCCGACTGGTTCAACTGTGCAGATCTGAGGGCCGCGTAATATGGCACTGCGTTTGTCATTGAACACCAATCCACTGGTGAACCGTTTCGCCGATCCCGAGGATCTGATCCAGACCATCGCGCACGATATCCGTATCCGCGATATTCAGTTGACGCATGAATTTATCAACCCCAGCTGGCCTGCACCGCTGATCCGGCAGATGACGCGGCGCATGGGGGCCGCAGCGCGCCGCTATGGCTGCCAGGTGACATCGGGCATGACTGGCCCCTATGGGCGGTTGAACCATTTCGGCCATCCCGATGCGGATGTCCGGCGCTATTACATTGAATGGTTCAAGACATTTGCGGATATTATCGCGGATCTGGGCGGAACATCGGTTGGCACGCAATTCGCGATCTTCACCTATCGCGATTATGATGACCCCGTCCGACGTGAGGCGCTAACCCAGATCGCCATCGATTGCTGGGCACAGGTGGCCGAACATGCCAAAAGCGCCGGCTTGCAATATGTGTATTGGGAACCCATGAGCGTGGGACGGGAGTTCGGCGAGACGATCTCTGCTGCGATGGCGCTGCAATCGCGGCTTACGGCGGCGGAAATGGCTGTGCCGATGTGGATGATGGCGGATATAGATCATGGCGATGTAACCTCATCCAATCCTGATGATACCGATCCCTATTCCTGGGCGCGTGCCGTGCCGCAGGTCAGCCCGATCATTCACATCAAACAATCGATGCAGGATAAATCTGGCCATCGCCCCTTCACCGCAGGGTTCAACGCCAAGGGCGCGATCCAGCCTGCGCCGCTGTTGGCGGCCTTTGCGCAGGGTGGGGCGGTGAACAATGAAATCTGTCTTGAGCTGTCCTTCAAAGAGCGCGAACCAAATGACCGGCAAGTGATTGAGCAGATCGCTGAAAGCGTGGCGTTCTGGGCACCCCATATTGACAGCGGTGCGGGGGATTTACGGCCATAGCAGGCAGCGCCAAAGCGGGCCTTGCATTTGAAACCATTTGCAGCCAATGAAAATCTATTCATTGCGCGATTTGCACAGGGTTTGGCGGCATGTGATATGCTGCGACACTTACAGAAGGGGGCAAGCCATGGCCAAGGATCCACATGCGGCCGATGCCGAACACTCATTGGCAATCCGTGCGGCATGGCTGCATTATGTTGGTGGCTTGCGTCAGGCCGATGTGGCCAAACGGCTGGGCGTTCCCTCTGTCAAAGCGCATCGTTTGATCGCGCGGGCGGTGGCGGATGGCGCGGTCAAAGTCAGCATTGAGGGCGATATTGTCGAATGTATTGAACTGGAAGAGGCGCTGTGCGCCCGGTTCAATCTGGCGACCTGTGATGTGGCGCCTGATCTGGAAGAAGAGGGGCTACCATTCCGCACCCTTGGGCTGGCCGGCGCGGCACGGTTGCGGCGCTGGCTGGAAAGCGATGAGGAGCTGATCATCGGCATTGGTCATGGCCGCACCTTGGCCGAGGCCGTGCGGATGATGCCGCGATTTCAAACCCGCGGCCTAAGTTTTGTCTCCCTTCTGGGTGGTTTGACCCGAAATTTCGCGGCCAACCCACATGATGTCATGCACCTTCTGGCCGAGAAAACTGGTGCGCAAGCCTATGTGATGCCTGTGCCATTTTTTGCAAATACTGCCAAAGACCGGGAGGTTTTGCTGTCACAACATGGTGTCGCAGAGGTGTTTCAAATGGCCGAAACTGCCACGCTCAAAATCGTTGGCATCGGCACGGTAGAGGCGGAAACACAGCTTGTGACCTCTGGCATGATCGAACCCTCCGAGATTGACGCGATTTCCAAGATCGGCGGCATAGGAGAGATGCTGGGCCATTTCTTTGACCGTGATGGAACGGCCTTGGACACCACGCTGACCTCGCGCACATTGGCTGTGTCCTTGGATGAAACGCGCGATGATCGGATTATTGCACTGGCTGGCGGCGGGGCGAAGGTCAATGCCATTCATGCGGTGTTAAACAGCGGGCGGCTTTACGGGCTGATCACCGATGAACGCACGGCGCGCGCGCTGTTGCAGCTCTGATAGGCTTGCGCCGCGTGGCTTGATGGCCAAACGGCACAGAAACCCTTATTTTAAATCAATATGTCAGCGCCATTTTTGACAATGAGACGCTGCGGATGCTTGCTGCTTGACCTGCGGTGCCAAAGGCCTCGAATTTCTCGATACATTGGGCTTTCATCTCATCCATTGCGGGTTTTAGATATTTGCGCGGATCAAATTCCGCCGGATCACTGACCAGCGTTTTGCGGATCGCTGCCGTGGCTGCCAAACGCAGATCTGTGTCGATATTGACCTTGCGCACGCCGTGGCGGATACCGCGCTGAATTTCCTCCATCGGCACGCCCCAGGTCGGCTTGATGTCACCGCCATAGGCGTTGATCTTCTCACGCAGCGCTTCTGGCACTGACGAAGAACCATGCATAACCAGATGCGTATTGGGCAGGCGTTTGTGGATTGCCTCGATCACATCCATCGCCAGCACGTCGCCATCAGGCTTACGGGTGAATTTATAAGCGCCATGGCTGGTGCCCATCGCCACGGCCAGCGCATCAACCCCGGTGTCACGCACAAAGCGCTCGGCTTCTTCTGGGTCGGTCAGCAGCTGATCGTGGGACAGTTTGCCGGTGGCGCCATGGCCATCTTCTTGGTCGCCCATCCCGGTTTCCAGCGATCCAAGCACGCCCAGTTCGCCCTCCACTGACACGCCTGCGGCATGGGCCATCTGTACCACCGAGCGTGTCACGGCAGCATTATAGGCGTAATCGGCCGGGGTCGTGCCATCTTCGCACAACGATCCGTCCATCATGACCGAGGTAAACCCATGCTGCACTGCCGTCACACAGGTGGCCAGATTATTGCCGTGATCCAAATGCATGCAGACCGGGATATGCGGGTAGATTTCCACCAAGGCATCAATCAACTTTGCCAAGACCACATCATTGGCATAGGCGCGCGCGCCCCGGCTGGCCTGCAAGATCACCGGCGCGCCCGTGGCATCTGCAGCGGCCATAATTGCCAGACCTTGTTCCATATTGGACATGTTGAACGCGGGCACACCATAGCCATGTGTCGCTGCATGATCGAGAAGTTGGCGCAAAGTGATGCGGGCCATTTCAGTCCTCCTGAGGGCTGGTGCGTGTCAGATATCCTTGCAGCGTTGCGACCTCATCGCGGCTGCCGAATATCAAGGGGACACGGTCGTGAATATCTGTCGGTGTCAGGTCCAAAATCCTGCGGGTGCCATCGCTTGCGCGACCGCCTGCCTGCTCCATCAAGAAGGCAATGGGGAATGCCTCATAGGCTAGGCGCAGAAATCCGTGCTCATAGCCGGGGCGGCTGTCGGCAGGGTATAAAAACACACCGCCCTGACGTAAGATGCGGTGGAGATCCCCCACGGCGGCCGCAATCCAGCGCATGTTGAAATCGCGCCCGCGCGGGCCGTCTTTGCCCGCCATCGTATCCGCAATATACGCTTGCAGCCCGGCCGACCAGCGGCGCGGGTTCGACGCATTAAAGGCGATGGTTTTGGTAGCTGCAGGCAATGTGACGCTGGGTGTGTCCACATGGAATGTGCCGGTCAGGGGATTCAATGTGGCGATGCTGACGCCATTGCCGGTGCTGAACCCGAAATCAACCGAATGCCCGAAGGACACATATCCCGCAGCGATGATCTTATCGCCCGCGTGCAAAACGCTGGCGCCGGTGGGAAACAGGCAAAACAGCGCCCCCAATGGCGCACCAATGCCAATACTGCCCGAGCCGTCGATCGGATCAATCGCCAGATCAAACTGCCCATCTGGGTCCAGCGCGATCACGTCATCGGCTTCTTCAGAAATGATCTTCGCAATGGAATGTCCGCGCAGCGCCGCAATAAAATGATGGTGTGCGGCCATATCCAGCGCTTTTTGCTTATCACCTGACTCATTGGTGCCGACCACCTGTGTCGGATCGCCGGGCAATCGCCCTTGTGACAGACGTTGGGCCAAGACGATGCTTGAAGTCGCGATCTGCTCTAATATGGTGCTGATGGCGCGGCGCACTGGTGTGTCACCGGCCCAATCAGCCAAAAATTGCGCCAGTGCCGGGGCCGTAATATCCCCGTCGCTTGGCATAGTTGTCAATAGGTTAGGCATCGGCAGTGACCATATTCTTTGCGCGGGCAACAATTGCGGCGCAGGTGATGTTGAATTGTTCATACAGCGCGTCAGCAGGGCCAGAGGCGCCGAAACCCATCATGCCTATCACATTTTCATCACTCCCGACATAGCGCGACCAGCCGAATGTGCTGGCGGCTTCCACAGCAAGGCGCGGTACGGTGCCAAGCACCTTTTGCCGATAAGACGCAGGCTGTGCATCGAATAAACGCCAGCAGGGCAGGGATACGACGGTGGCATTGATGCCTTGATCTAACAGCAACTGCGCGGCCGCGACTGCAAGGCTGACTTCGGTGCCGGTGGCGATCAAGGTCAAATCACGCGCCCCACCAAAGCTGCGCAGAATATATCCGCCCTTGGCGCATAGGTTTTCATCGCTGTTCTGCTTGCGCAGCTGTGGCACGCCTTGCCGGCTGAGCGCCAAAAGCGACGGCACATCGCGCGTGCGCAACGCAATGTCCCAGCATTCCAGCGTTTCCACCGCATCTGCCGGGCGCATCGTGTTTAGATTGGGAATGGCCCGCAGCGCGGCCAGATGCTCTACCGGTTGATGTGTGGGGCCATCTTCGCCAAGGCCGATACTGTCATGTGTCATCACATAAATCGTGCCGATCCCCATCAAGGCCGACATTCGGATCGCATTGCGGGCATAGTCTGAAAACACCAGAAACGTGCCGCCATATGGGATCAGCCCGCCATGTGTCATCATTCCGTTCATCGCGGCTGCCATGCCAAATTCACGCACACCATAGCCGATATAGCGCCCTGCGTTCTGCGCGGTAAATTGTGTGTCAACCTGTGACACTCGGGTCAGGTTTGATCCGGTCAAATCGGCAGAACCACCGATCAGCTCTGGCAGGGCAGGGGCCAGCGCCTGTAACGCGATTTGGCTGGCCTTACGCGTGGCGACATTTTGCGGCGCGGCAAACAGGGCTGCCCGGGCCGCGCCCAACATGGCGCCATAGCTGTCAGGCAACAGGCGCGACATGCGCCGGTCAAATTCGGCCGCCAACGGGGCGCCGCTATGCCGGTCTTGCCATGCGATGCGTGCGGCGCGGCCCTTACTGCCGATGGCGCGCCACTGGGTGGCCAAGTCCTGTGGGATATCAAATGGTGCGGCGGTCCACCCCAATGCCTGTTTTGCCGCCGCCGCCTCTTGGGCACCCAATGGGGCGCCATGTGCACCGGCCGTGCCTGCTTTGGTTGGTGCGCCATAGCCGATCGTTGTTTTCATCGCGATCAATGTCGGCTGGTGGGTCTGCGCCTTTGCCGCCCCGATCGCGCGCGATACCTGGCCGATATCATGACCGTCACAGCGCAGGACATGCCAGCCGCAGGCCTTCAATCGTGCAGGGATATCTTCGGAGAAAGAGACCGATGTCGGCCCATCAATTGTGATCTGATTGTCATCATATAACACGATCAACTTTCCCAGGCCCAAATGCCCGGCGAGCGAGATGGCTTCTTGCCCGATACCTTCTTGCAAACAGCCATCACCCAAGAAGACATAGGTGTGATGATCAACCAGATCCTCGCCAAATTCCGTGGCCAGACGACGCTCTGCCAGCGCCATCCCCACGGCATTTGCCAAACCTTGCCCCAACGGACCTGTTGTGGTCTCGATCCCGTTTGCATGGCCATATTCGGGATGGCCTGCCGTTTTCGCGCCCAACTGACGGAAATTTCGGATCTGGTCCAGGGTCATATCCGAATATCCGGTCAGATACAGAAGTGAATACAACATCATAGATGCGTGACCATTGGACAAGACAACACGGTCACGGTCAGGCCAATCCGGGTCGGCGGCATCAAATTTCAGATGGTCACGATACAGCGCAGTGGCTGCATCGGCCATTCCCATCGGTGCGCCGGGATGGCCCGAATTTGCAGCCTCGACCGCGTCAATGGACAAGGCACGGATGCAATTGGCCAGCGCGAAACCGGACGGGTCTAGCGCAGATCGGGCAGCGATGTCTGGATGGGGCGAATCTTTGGTCATAGGTGTCCTCCTCGACTGCCTTGGTGTTATCTTAAGGTGGTAAATGTAACAACATTAATCTCAAGATAACATTATTGACGTGATTTATGTGATGTGTGATGTTCTAAACCACGGAGGATTCTATGAAACGAGATGATCGTCATCAGGCCATCATGGATCTGCTTGTCGCAGAGGGTGAGGTCGATCTGGATCGGTTGGCGGAGCGCTTTGGCGTGTCGCGGATGACGGTGCATCGCGATCTGGATGAGCTGGAAACGGCAGGTCTTTTGCGCAAAATTCGCGGCGGGGCCACGATCCGCTCTGGCACGCGGTTTGAAAGCGATTTCAGCTTTCGCGAACGGCAGGGCGGGGCGGCCAAAACGGCAATGGCAAAGGCTGCTTTGCAGCTGATCGAACCGGGCATGACGGTGATGATCAATGACGGGTCCATGGCCTCTGTTCTGGGTCAGATGGTGATGGAAAAGCGCCCACTGACAGTGATTACCAATAATGGCGCAGTCATGGATGCGCTGCGCGGTGAAAACGGCATCACATTGATCGGTTTGGGCGGCGTATTTTCGTCTAAATTCAACGCCTACCTTGGTAAAGTCACCGAAGACAGTCTGGCGCAGCTGCGCGCTGATATCGTGTTTATTTCCTCCCCCGCTGTTGTGGATTTGGCGGTGTATCACATGGATGAAAGCGTCGTGCGGGCCAAACGCGCGATGATGGATCAATCCGCGCGAAGCTGCTTGCTGGTGAACCATCTGCGCTTTGGTCATGCGGCGCTGTATCGGCTCGCCAGCTTATCGGAATTTGATCACATCATCACCGACGCCCCGCCACCGACAGGGATGACGGATGCGCTGACATCAGCAGGGCTGACCCTGACCATTGCTGACACAACAAAGGACTGCACATGACCACGCCAGACTATTGGATCGGAACCAGTTGGAAGATGCATAAGACGCTGAAACAGGCGCAGGGTTTTGCCCGTGCCCTGGCCGGAACCGGTGATGACACACCCCGGATACAGCGCTTTGTGATCCCGCCTTTCACCACTGTGCGAGAGGTTGCTTCGATCCTGTCTGACACCAAGGTCAAAGTTGGGGCGCAAAACATGCATTGGGCCGAACAGGGAGCATGGACCGGGGAGATCTCGGCACCGATGTTGACCGATTGTGGTGTGGATATCGTCGAACTTGGCCATTCGGAACGGCGCGAATATTTCGGTGAAACGGATGAAACGGTGGGGCTGAAAACACTGGCTGCGGTGCGCCACGGTTTGACCCCGTTGATTTGCATTGGCGAAACGCTGGCCCAACGCGAAGCGGGGCGCGCGCAACAGGTGTTGGAAGCGCAGGTGCGTGCCGCCCTGGGCAAGTTGACGGTAGATCAGTCATCGGCGCCGATTTTATTGGCCTATGAACCTGTCTGGGCGATTGGCGAAAACGGTATTCCCGCAACATCGGATTATGCCGATGCGCGGCAAAAAGAGATCATCGATGTGGCTGGCGACATTTTGGGCCGCAAGATCGCGTGCCTGTATGGCGGGTCGGTCAACCCTGAGAATTGTGAAGAGCTTATCCAATGCCCGCATATCGACGGGCTATTCATCGGGCGCTCAGCTTGGCGTGTCGAAGGCTATCTCGACATTCTTTCCAAATGCGCCGGAGTTATCTGACCGCGAAAGGACGATAAAATGAAGATTGCGATTGCAGGCGACAGCGCAGGCGAGGATCTGGCCAAAATTCTGGCGGACCATTTGAAAGACCAACATCAGGTATTCGAGGTGTCGCGCACCGAGTCCGGGCCGGATGCCTTTTATGCCAAGCTGTCAGAGCGGGTAGCAAATGCTGTGATTGCAGGCACATACGATCGTGCAATCTTGGTCTGTGGCACCGGGATTGGCGTGTGTCTGGCCGCCAATAAAGTGCCCGGAATTCGCGCCGCACAGTGCCACGATACCTATTCTGCCGGCAAAGCGGCGACATCGAATAACGCGCAGATCATTACGATGGGTGCGCGAGTGATCGGTGCAGAGCTGGCAAAAGACATTGCCGAGACCTATCTGCGGGCGTCTTTTGATCCAGCCGGACGTTCGGCTGGCAATGTCGATGCCATCAACGGCGTGGATGCGAAATATCACGTCGGGTGACGCGATTGCTCCCCCTCTGATCGCATGGCGGCCATATGCCGTGATAGTCCAAATTGAAAAGGGGTTGCCGATGCCCGCTATGCAATTGGCGCCCCGGAGACATCGCGATGACATCTTATGCGTGCGTGGTATCATTGACTGCGGGGCAAACGATATATTTTTACGCCATCGGCCACCGCGCAGGCACGATGGTTGCACAACCAAAGGCAGAAGCACGCACCCGACGGATTGCGCGGATTTAGCGCAGGCCGATTTCAGACAAGGCCGTCAGCAATTCACGTGGCAGGGGCTCTTCGCGGGTTTTGCCCGCCTTCAGGTCTTTGGGGGCGTCTTCAGGTTTCAGATAGCGCCACCCTTGGAAGGGGCGGCGGGTCAGCGCCTCCGTGCGGACCACAGTACGGTCCAGAATGATGGCGCAGCGGGTAATCCCATCTTCGCCCACCCGTTCTTCCAGACCGATAATTTTCTGCCGGGCTAGCACAGCCCCCTTAAACACCCAATACAGCGAACCGCCGTCCAAGATTTCATCACCGCGTTTGGGCCACATTCGCGTGACATGCGCGGCCGGGCCGTCACCATATCGCTGCGCCTGCCATTCCAGCAGATCTTCGACCTTTTCAGCCCCAACACAGAGTTTGATCAGATGCACCATCTTGTCGACCACCTTTCGCTGCCCTCTATATAGGCTGCTCGCGGCGTGGTGCAACGATTGACCGATCCTTGCTGCGCCCCTATCTTCGGGCGCTGGCACTGCTGGTTGCTGCCTGTGCAAAGGATGCCCAGAATGACACGTTTTACCGCCCCTATTGCAGAACAAATCTGGGATATGAAATATCGCATGAAGGCGGCAGATGGCACGCCAATTGATGCCACCGTCGAAGACACATGGCGCCGCGTCGCGCGTGATCTGGCATCCGTGGAAGAAGATCCCGCACTGTGGGAGGACCGTTTCTACGCAGCCCTTGAGGATTTCAAATACCTGCCGGCGGGACGGATTATGGCGGGGGCAGGGACCGGCCGCTCTGTCACCTTATTCAATTGCTTTGTAATGGGAACGGTGCCGGATTCGATGGCCGGCATCTTTGATATGCTGAAAGAAGCCGCACTGACCATGCAGCAAGGGGGCGGGATCGGCTATGATTTCTCGACCATCCGCCCAAAAGGGGCAGAGGTTCTGGGCGTGGCCGCTGATGCGTCTGGTCCGTTGTCCTTTATGGATGTGTGGGATTCCATGTGCCGCACGATTATGTCTGCAGGGTCGCGCCGTGGGGCGATGATGGCCACGATGCGCTGCGATCACCCGGATATCGAGGATTTCATCACCGCCAAGCAAGACAGCGCACGGTTGCGCATGTTCAACCTGTCGGTATTGATCAGTGACCCTTTCATGGCAGCGGTTAAGGCCGATGGCGATTGGGATCTGGTATTTGCAGGCCGGGTGTATCGCACAGTTAAAGCGCGTGATTTATGGCAAAAAATTATGCGCGCGACCTATGATTATGCCGAGCCGGGCGTCATTTTTATCGACCGTATCAATCAAATGAACAACCTGGCCTATTGCGAGACGATCTGTGCCACCAACCCCTGCGGCGAACAGCCCTTGCCCCCTTATGGCGCCTGTCTGTTGGGGTCGGTCAATCTGGCGCGACTGGTCACGGATCCCTTTGGGGCGGCGGCACAGCTGGATCCCGATGCGCTGGATGATCTGGTGCGCGTGGCGATCCGCATGATGGACAATGTGGTGGATGCCTCGCGTTTTCCACTGGCTGCACAACAGGCCGAGGCGCGCAACAAACGCCGGATTGGGCTGGGGGTGACCGGGTTGGCCGATGCGCTGTTGATGATGGGGCTCAAATACGGATCAGATGAAGCGGCGGCGCAAACCCGTGCATGGATGAAGCAGATCGCACGCGCGGCCTATCTCGCCTCAGTCGATCTGGCGCGTGAGAAGGGCGCGTTCCCACTGTTCGATGCCGACGCTTACCTGGCTTCGGGCACGATGATGCAAATGGATGATGATGTGCGCGCAGCTGTTCGTCGGCACGGCATTCGCAATGCATTGCTGACCTCAATCGCGCCTACCGGGACGATCTCACTTTACGCGGGAAATGTCAGTTCGGGGATCGAACCTGTCTTTGCCCATAGCTACACCCGCAAACTGCTGCAAAAAGACGGCTCGCGCAGCGAAGAAGAGGTTGTGGATTACGCGGTCCAGATGTGGCGCGACCGTTTTGGCAATGGCGAATTGCCGGAATATTTCGTCAATGCACAGACTTTGGATCCGCTGGACCATGTAAAAATGCAGGCAGCGGCGCAGACCTGGATCGACAGTTCAATTTCCAAAACCATCAACTGCCCCGAAGATATCTCATTCGCGGCGTTTCAAGACATTTATATGCAGGCCTATGAAGCTGGGTGCAAAGGCTGCACGACCTATCGTCCCAATGATGTGACAGGCTCGGTCCTGTCGGTGTCTGACACGGGCACACGCACCGTGACTGATTATCTAAGCGAACCTTTGGACCGGCCGGCAATGTTGCAGGGCTCAACCTATAAAATTAAATGGCCGGGGTCAGAACATGCGATCTATATCACTATCAATGATGTGGTGCAGGGTGGCAGGCAGCGCCCATTTGAGGTGTTTATAAATTCCAAAAACATGGAACATTTCGCCTGGACAGTGGCGCTGACGCGGATGATTTCGGCCGTATTCCGTCGCGGTGGCGATGTCAGCTTTGTCGTCGAAGAGCTGAAGGCCGTGTTCGATCCGCGGGGTGGGGCCTGGATTCAGGGCAAATACATCCCCTCCATTTTGGCCGCGATCGGCGGCGTGATAGAGCGCCATTTGATCGCAATCGACTTCATCGCAGGTGAGGGGTTGGGGCTTAAATCCGATCCCCATGTTGACCTGAGCACCACCGCCCCCCCGCGCGGTGAACCTTGCTCCAACTGCGGCTCCTACGCTTTGCGCAACATCGAAGGCTGCACAACATGCACCGATTGCGGCCACAGTAAATGTTCTTGATAAAACAATAGGTTGTAGTTGTGTTTGACCCACTAAATATTGTCCATTTCTGGGGTAATTTGTCCATTTCGGCACAGACCAAATGACCACCAGTCGCACATCGATCCGCAAAGTCTTTTTATAGCAATGGCTTAACATTCTTTCGGAGTTGCAGCCTTTGATGCGCCTTAGCAACGCTCTGCTTTGGTCGGCGGCGTTGACGAATTGTCGGGTTTTCGGCATCCCCTAGGGCAAATCCGGCCGGGTTCTTTCCAATATCCCCCTCTTGCAGGTCTCTGCTCGAGGGCATGGCGCAATGCCCCGAAAGGACTTCCATGACGAAGATCAAGTTCATCGATGCCCGCTTCGCCGATCCCGACGAAACCGAGTTCTCCCTTAAGCGCCGCTTCGAGTGGCATCTGCGCAAGCTCCGTGCTCTTCAGGACGGGGTGTCTCCAAAGGCTCCCGGAGACTTCGAGGATGAGCTGCGCTGGAACGAGGACCTCATCGCCGTGCCGTTTTCGGAAAAGGACCGCAACAAGGTGCTGCGTCGTGCCCGCCGGGTGATGGGCGCGCGCACCAAGGCTTCGGGGCTCAGCCATCTCAGTTCGGATGATCGGCGCGCGCTCGAGGTCTTCAGGAATGGCGCGGATCTGGTCGGCATCGGCAGCGAACATCGCGCCGATGAGATTGCTGCGGCGATCCATGCCGAGATGCCCTGGATGGCGGCCGCCACCGACTTTCTGTGGAAAGCGATGCGCCGCTCGGTGCGGGCGGGTGAGCCCGGTTTCCGGCTGCCGCCTGTCCTTCTTGATGGCCCACCCGGGATAGGCAAGAGCGCATGGTCCCGAGAGTTGAGCCGTCACCTCCACGTTCCGCGTTGCGGGATCGAAGGTACGGCCGAGCAAGCCTCCTTTGTGGTCAACGGCTCGCAACGCGGCTGGGGCACTGCCTTCCCGGGACGCCCTTTGCAAACCATCGTGCAGAGCCTTTGTGCAAATCCGATTGTCGTGATTGATGAGATCGAGAAGGCTGGGACCCCGACTTCGACCAAGGGGCAGGCCTATGGGCTGACCGATGGCTTGCTGCCCCTTCTGGAGCCGTCTTCCGCAGCGGCGTGGAAATGCCCCTATTATCAGATCGGCTTTGACATGTCCTGGATCAGTTGGGTCCTGACTTCAAACAGCCTCGAGCCGCTTTCAGCACCGTTTCTGAGCCGCTTGGAGGTCCTGCGCCTTACCAGACTGAGCAAGGGCGATCTCATCGCCTTCGCGGAACGGGAGGGTGCAAAACGAATATTGTCCGAGGCTGCTCTGGGCGCGATCTATCAAGTAATCGAGCAGTTCTCCGATACGCATCAGCTTAACCTGCGTCATGTATCTAGGATGCTGGCGAGGGCGGAGGCAGAGGCAAGCAGCCCGCTGCTGCATTAAGAGGCGGGAAGCACCGTGGTCGTGGAGGCCGGATGCAGACGCCTCCTCACGCTGAGCCCAAAAGGCTGGGAGCGACCGGCCTCTGGCAGCCACTTTGTTCTGCCTAAGTAATCAACATTTTTGCGAAGTAGCACCGCGTATCGCCGATGGGTATGATAATGACAAGGAAACGAGAGGCGCCGGAAAATATCTTCCGTAAGCTTCAAAAAGTAGAAATTCTGCGGGGGCAGTGCGTGCCAATAGCGGATGCAGTGCGCCAGATTGATGTGACGCCGCAAACCTATTATCGATGGCGGCGGGAGTTTGGCGGCATGAGCTGCAATCAGATCAAGCGGCTGAAAGATCTGGAGCAAGAGAATTCACGGCTCAGACGATCGGTTTCAGAGCTGACGCTCGACAAGCGGATCTTGACGGAGGCAGCTCAGGGAAACTTCTAAGCCCCTCGTGCCGTCGCCAATGTATAAACCATGTCAGGCAAGAAGTCGGCGTTTCCGAACGCCGCGCTTGCCAGGTCCTAGGGCAGCATCGCTCGACGCAACGTAAGGTTTCTGCGGGGCGTCAAGATGAAGCGCTGCTGACCGTTCATATCGTCCAGATGGCGCGCCAATATGAAAGCTACGGCTATCGTCAAATTACCGGCTTACTGATCGCGGGGGGATGGAGTGTGAATCACAAGCGGGTCGAACGAGTCTGGCGGCGCGAAGGGCTTGCCGCTGAGAAATTACAGACAAGAGCTGGCTTTTAAATGAGTGCTGAAGTCCTGCGCATGTTTGCAGGCCACTTCGTATATAACATTTTTCTGGCAACTCCCGACGCGCAAATCTGTACCAAGTCGCATGCCCCGAAGCGTTCATTCATAATTTGGCGCTGCAAACCCTAGGTCGAATGTCGCTGATGCGGACGAAGGGGACATTCCGTCGTTGATTGCAAACGGCCGCTGATGGCCCAAGCACGGATCAGTTGGTGATATCCACCATGATCTTTTCAAATTCTCCACGTTCTAGCGCCTTTCGGTCGATCAGAAAAACAAGCGAGTAAAAATCGCCCCATACCCAACCGGTCAAATAGCTGCTGGGTAGCTCCAGAAGCACTTCGTTGGCCGAGCCTTGTCCGTGCGGGGTGTAGATAAAGCCATGCGGTGCGTGTGACATACCCCCGCTTTCATGCGCTGCGCGAAATTCACATATCTGCTCGATGCGGTCGCGATGCAAGGCAGACATATTGTCTGGCTCCCGAACGAAGCATTCAAACAGGTAGTTGTTCAACTTGAGCAGATACTTGCCTGACCAGTTGGACTTCTCGGGATCAATCAAGGACATGAAAACGGGATTGATGTCGGTGACCTTGTAGTCGGAGCCGCGTATCAACTCGAAATGGGTCAACGGAAGGGAGCCGGTTTCTCTGATAAAGGCGGCACATTTTTCCGGATCAAAAGACTGACCTTTGACGTTGCGCAGGGCCTCATCAAAGGCCTTTCGGGTCTCGGTGGCTTCAGTTTGCACTGACAGCAACTTCCGGCGCGCTGTTTTCATTGGTTCCTTGTCAAGCTGGATGGCGCATTGCCTGAGCCGCAAATCGATTTCGTCCGACATGCACTTAATCATGATGTCCAAGCTTGTCGCATCGAATGGCAACTGCTGCGGGTTGGCAACTTCAAGCTCTTCCTTGTCGCCCCCAAATGGGGCTGGGAATTTGCTGGACCGGCCCGGTATCCAGCCGATCGGCTCTGGCATTTGACCGACGTGCTCTATCGCTGTGACCGGGAATTTATTGTAATATGGATATCGCGGGGCGGCGGCGCCATGATCGCGAAAATCTGGCAATGGCACATCAGCCGAGCGCGTGGCCAAATCACCTTTTACATACAACACTTTGGCGTCGCAGCGATTGGGGTGATTGAAGAAAACTAGGAACCCTTCGCGTGGGCCCAGGCCAGACCAAATCTGCGTCGGAAGTTTCGCGAGGTCGATCTGGGCAAGAAAACACAGCGGAACGCCGTCGATCTCGGGCCATTCAACATGTGGGGGAAGCATGGGTTCCCCTCCAAACCAACCAGCTTCGGGCGGTCCAGACCGGATAACGGGTTTAAGGATCAAAGATGGGCCAGTGTCATTCTTGGCCGCGTCAGCGACCTCGAGAGCTTCGATTTCGTTTGCAAGAATTGCCTGCAGCAATCCTGCGCCTTCCCCCCGCTTTCCACCGAAGGGCCGACCATATTTACCGCGAAGCTTTCTGAACCGACTCGCTAGATTTCGCAGAAACGCACTTCGCATGGCCCACATTCCTAAACAATGAATTCGGAACTTTGGCTTGAGAGGAGTTTTCGGCAAAATCATGAAAATACCGCAGAAATTTTCAGACTTTAAAGTTTGAAAGCCACCAAGGCCAATGCAGCACAGCAGACATTCAAATCCGGTGCCGCATCCGTCATTTTGGGCTCGAAGCGGTCATGCGGCAGTGCGGCATGTTTGGTTCAACTTGATCGCCTTTAAGCGCGGCGCGTGTGGTATGATCGGGTATCGGCGAGCTGCCGAGGACGTGGTGGGCGTGGTGGATGGGAGTAATCACTATGCCAAATACAAACCTGCCTGCCATTCGTGCATGTCGCCCAGCTTGGAACAAGGGGCGGATCGTCGGCCAGAAGCGACCGCTTGCACCGAAACACGTATGGGCGATCTGGGTTCGCCTTGAAATCGGGCAAAAAATCCGAGAGCTGGCGCTATTCAATCTTGCCATCGACAGCAAGTTGCGGGGCTGCGATCTGGTAAAACTGAGGGTCGCTGACGTCTATGCTGCCTGACAGGTCAAGCACCGCGCTTCAATCGTCCAGAGCAAGACGCGTAAACCGGTCAGCTTCGAGATCACTGAGGGAACGCGAAAGGCTGTCGCGGCTTGGCTCGAGGATCCCTTGATGATCGGATCGGAACATTTGTGGCCGGGCCGCTTCCACGAGCGCCTTCATATTTCTACGAGGCCATACGCTCGCCTGGTGCGTGAATGGGTGACCTCAATCGGCCTAGAGCCGAGCGCATATGGCACCCACTCCATGCGGCGGACCAAGGTAGCGCAGATATACCGCAAAACCGGCAACCTGCGCGCGGTTCAGCTTTTGTTGGGCCATACGAAAATGGATAGCACGGTGCGATATCTCGGCGTTGAGCTCGAAGATGCGCTGATCATCGCAGAGGCGGTAGAAATCTGAAGGCCTTGGGCCGTCGTAACAGACGGCCCTAGGCCGACGATCGATGTTGCATCGTTGCTGTGATGTAGCTTCCCCAAAGTGGTCTTTCGCGGCATGCTGCAGAAAAGTCTCGGGGTGACGGTTGGCGCAGCGGGACCAAGCGGACTTTACACGCCCTTAGTCCTCTTCGTTGCTCTCCCGCCGTTCCCCGTTCGGAACGCTGCGCCCTCTTCGCAGGATCATTACATCGTCAGCACAATCTTCCCGCGGGCGCGCCCGTTCTCGGACAGCTCCAAGGCATCTTTGACCTCGGATAGACCAAATGTCCGTTCGATGCGTGGCACGAGTTTTCCAGCTTCGGCGAGTGCGCCGATCCGCCCAAGTGTCTCGGCGTTCGAAGCCGTGAAGGAACGTTTCACCGTGACGCCATAACGCGCGGCCTCATCCCCTTCCGGGAAAGCCACGACGGTCACCATTACACCGCCCCGGCGGAGGGTTGCGAAGGCTCGCTGGAATGTCTCGGCACCGACCGTGTCGAAAACCACATCCATGTCATGGACGAAATCTTCGAAGCGGCATGCGGTATAATCGACAACCTCATCGGCCCCTAAGCCGCGCACAAGGTCGATATTGCGGGTCGAGCAAAGGGCGGTGACATGCGCGCCGGCCGCCTTGGCAAGCTGGACCGCAAGCGTTCCCACACCACCGGATGCGCCGGTGATCAGCAGGCGCTGGCCCTCTACAAGGCCGGCCTCGTCGACCATCGCTTGCCAGGCCGTGGTGCCAGCAAGCGGGAGTGCCGCCGCCTCCTTTAGACCGAGCCCTTCGGGCTTACGGGCGATATCGACGGCGGGAACGGTAAGGTATTCCGAGAAGGCGCCGGTCTTGACCATCCCGAAAACCTCATCACCTGCGGAGAAGTTCGTGACGCCTTCTCCGGTCTGTTCGACGATCCCGACATACTCGCTGCCGAGCCGGATGGGGAGCGTCATTCCCATACGGGCGCCGGCGCCGCTGCGGATTTTCCAGTCGACGGGATTGACCCCGGCCGCAAGGACCCGAACGAGCACTTCGCCGGCGCGCGGAACCGGACGCTCCGCCTCCGATAGATGCACGACGCTTTTGGGGCCATATTCTTCGATATATGTCGTGAGCATTGCATAATGCCTTTCGTCTTGGACTGTGGTTCCAAGAGTGATATCAGGTTGCCTCATCGATATGTGGCCAACAGACATCGCTGAAATGCCAGATTTACCCCCGAAGGTGACACTGCACAGAGTCCTGAAACGGCGGACGGAAGCTCTGCCTGAGCATGCGCATGATCAGGCGCAGCTGACCTTCGTTGCCTCGGGGCTGGCCCAACTGCGGACCGAGGGCGGGGTCTGGCTTCTGCCGCCGCAGCTGGCAGCTTGGGTTCCGCCGGAGATGCCGCATCGACTGGACATCATGACCGATGCCGAGCTTCTCGTGGTGCTGTGGCCGCCCGCCGCGTTGCGTGCATCGGCGCCGGAAGGCTTTCCCGCGCGGGATTTCGTGTCCTCCGTATCGCCGCTGTTGCGCAGCCTGCTGGATGCACTTTCGGGGACCGATATTTCGTCGGAGCGGGGCAGGATCATGCTCCAGCTCATCCTGCACGAGCTTCGGGCCATCGAGCAGGCCCCGACCTACCTGCCCATGCCTGCGAGCGAGATCGGGCTGCGGGTGGCGGAAATCGCGCTGGCCGACCACCGCAATGACCTGCCGCTCGAGACACTGGCGTCCCGCGCCGCCACCTCCGTGCGCACGGCAAGCCGCCGGTTTCCGGAGGAGACCGGAATGACATTGAAGGCCTGGCGTCAGCGCGCCCGCATCCTGTGGGCCGTTCCGGAACTCGGGCAAGGCAAGGCCATTGCTCAAGTCGCTCGGGAGACCGGCTTTGCAAGCACTGCGGCCTTCTCTCACGCCTTCCGGCAAGTCATGTCCCAGACACCGAGCGAGTTTCTTGCATCGTACCAGCACGACGAAAGCATGGTGTAACGGACTGGACCTGCACCGTTTCTGTTCCGGTGTGTTGCTCATCTTAGGCGGCGATCTTTTCGAAGGCCACGGGTGATTTGCCATCCAAGGCTGAATGGCGCCTGCGCGGGTTATGAGAGAGCGTTGCTGTATTCGAACACCGCGACCTCGACATCCCGGCGTGTTTGCCATGTGTTTCGCCAGATCAACTCGGCTTTAAGAGATTTGAAGAAGCTCTCGACCGCCGAATTGTCGTAACAATTTCCTTTGCCACTCATGGAAGGGAGTAGTTTGTGACGGCGAAG
>NZ_MDHA01000063.1 GCF_001705665.1 Thioclava sp. SK-1
GCGCGGACGGCCATAGCTGCCCAAGCTGAGCCGATGTTGTTCGCGGATATATGCCAGAAGGATCATGTCACGACGCTGGCGATGTGAGGGCGGCCTGCGACGCCACGCCCGTAGCCCACGATCTGAAACCTGCATCAGGCGGCACAGATACGCACGTGAAAGATCTCCGCGATACTCCGCAATGAATTGAAATCTCATTGCTTTTGGCTCGCGAAGAAGATTGCCGCCTTTTTTAACACCTCCCTCTCCTCCCGCAGAATACGGTTCTCTTTACGCAAGCGCTCATTCTCGCGGCGCAACTCCGCGTCCTCAGCGGCTGTTGGATCGGTCGAGTAATCCCGCATCCACTTGCCCAAGGTCGAAAAACCAACCCCAAGGTCCGACGCAACCTGTCGCCGTGTCAGGCCGCCGTGCGCCGCGATCCGAACCGCTTCGCGCTTGAAATCTTCACTATGCTTGGCTGCCATATCCAGTCTCCTTCAAAGCGAGCATTGCTCACAGAAAACCGGAACGGAAGTGATGCAAGTCCAGGCTGGTCTTGCCCGCACCGGGACCGCCCGTCACGACGAAGAAATGGTCGCTCATGGGCCATCCTCGGATTTGACAGGGGAAAGCGCTGCGAAGCGATCGACACGCTAGGAGCGGCGATCAAAGCAGCAAGAATTTTCGTAGGGAAAACAGCACCGGTCTGCGCGGCAGAGGCAAATCCTCTGACGATAAAGGCAGAACTATCTGGTGCTTTTCAGGAAAATATGGTGGAGCCTAGGAGGATCGAACTCCTGACCTCCTGCATGCCATGCAGGCGCTCTCCCAGCTGAGCTAAGGCCCCGTTGCGCAACAGGTATTTCCTGTGCGTGAGCGTCGTATAAAGACCCCCCCGACGATTGACAAGCGAAAAAATACCCAATGACCTGGAAATTTCAATTGGCTTTCAGCAGCAATTGAAACGGTCATTTCGCCCTACCTGAGTGCTTGGCTTGCGCCCGCATGGCAGCTTGGCCGCCTTGTATTTGCGCCAGATACGGTCGGCCAAATGAAAAGGCTCGCGGAGCAAATCCGCGAGCCTTAATTGTTTAACTGGTTCGGACTAAGCAACCTACCAGAGTGATCGTCGCATCATGATGGCCATCAATTCTGACGCGCCCTCCCCTGCGCGCCAAAAGAGGCACATCAGCTTTTGCGATCGACCGGACGGCCTTTGTAAAGGCGGTTATCAACACGGACGACCATTTTACCGTCTGCGGTGTTACCTTCAAACATGCCTTGGACAGAAATCGTTCCGACTGTGATTGTGCGCAGCATCTGTGTTTCTCCCGTTTATCCCGTTGTGCCTCTATAAAAACCGCGATTGTCATCAAATTGCAAAGAAAAAGTGCTAGATTAGTAAATTATTTCCTAAATTTGAGCAATTTTGAAACTTCGTCGACAATATCTAGCGGTTTGGCTTGTAAAACGACGAAGGCCGCCTTGTAAAAAGGCGGCCCGTGCCAAATAAGTCAGCAAATGACTTGACGAAGGCAAATGCGCAGCTACAGCCAGTCGCGCAAAATGGGAATCAGTGGGATATCCGCCGGCGGCATAGGGTAATCGCTTAGATCGCGGGCACGCACCCATGCCAATTCCTGCCCCTCACGCGGGGTGGCGATCCCCTCCCACTTTCGACAAACGAAAAGCGGCATCAACAGGTGAAACGTTTCATAACTATGGCTGGCGAAGGTCAGCGGCGCCAAACAGCTGGCCCAAGTATTGATCCCCAGCTCCTCTTGCAGCTCTCGGATCAAGCACGCTTCGGGTGTTTCATTCGGCTCCACTTTCCCGCCAGGAAATTCCCACAGACCCGCAAGGGATTTTCCCGGTGGCCGCTGCGCCAACAACACACGGCCCTCCGGGTCAACAAGGGCTGCTGCCGACACAAGGATGATAGCCTGACTCACGACCGATAATCCGCATTAATGTCGATGTAGCGATGCGTCAGATCACAGGTCCAGACGGTCTTGGATGCAGCGCCAAGCCCAAGATCTACGCCAATCACCAATCTGGCATTCTTCATATAGGCAGAGGCGGCCTCTTCGGAATATTCCGGGCTGCGCCAGCCCTTCTCCGCCAATACGGTATCGCCAAAGCGAATGGTCAGCAGGTCGCGATCAGCCTTTGCACCTGATTTCCCAATGGCCGCGACAACACGGCCCCAATTCGCATCTTCCCCGGCGATCGCTGTTTTGACTAAGGGAGAATTTGCAATCGACATCGCAATAACATGTGCGTCGTGATCGGTTTCCGCACCCGTTACCTGAACCTCCACAAATTTCGTGGCCCCTTCGCCATCCATAACCACTTGCTTGGCAAGATCCGTCATAACGGCGTTCAAGGCTGCCTCAAAATCTTTGGCGGGTTTCAAACGCAGATCCGCGATCTCATCTGCCGGTGATTTCCCCGTAGCAGCAATCAGCAACGCGTCAGAGGTTGATGTATCGCTGTCCACCGTGATCGCATTGAACGTGCCATCAATCTGGCGCGACAGAATTTTTTGCAGCTTATCTGGCGCGATCTTTGCATCGGTAAAGATATATACCAGCATCGTGGCCATATTGGGTGCGATCATCCCGGAGCCCTTGGCAATACCGGCAATTTTAATCGTGCCTCCCTCGCCTTCAAATTCCGCCATCGCGCCTTTGGGGAATGTGTCGGTTGTCATGATCGCCCGGGCGGCGGCGTCAATGCCTGCCGGGCTTAATGCGCCCGACAGATCTGTCAGCGCCTGCGTGATCCGATCATGGGGTAATGGCTCGCCAATCACACCGGTAGAGGAAGTGAACACACGGTCTGCGGGCAGGTTCAAGGCCTGCGACACCGCGCCTGAAATCGCATCAACCGATGCCTGTCCCGCCGCGCCCGTAAAGGCGTTCGCATTGCCGGAGTTGACCAAAATCGCGGCGCCTTGATCCGAGACCGGAGCACCCTTGAGCTTGGCCTGGCAGTCATGCACGCAGGCTGCACGGGTGGAAGATGTGGTGAACACACCCGCCATCGACGTGCCCGGCGCAACGCGGACCAGCATCACATCTGTGCGGCCCTTATACTTGATACCCGCAGCAGCGGTGGCGAATTCCACACCTTCAATTTGTGGCAACTCAGGGAATGCAGCGGGCGCAAAAGGCGACACCAACGATTTTGCAACCACCGGCGTCGAAGGAGCTGCGGCAGAGGTTGGAGCCATCACCTTGGCCTCCAACTTGCGCGCGTTTTTCTTGGCCTTGGCCTTCAGTTTTTTCATCCGGTCACGAAGCTTGTCGACTTTGGCTTCGTATTTCTTCACCGACTTCTTGTCTTTCTTGGCCATGACTTACCTCTAAGGACCGAGTTTCCCCGATACTGACGCAAATCCAGTTACTTGGCCAGAAGGGTTTGATCCGTCAGCACAGAAGGGTCGATACCGTCGCTCATACGTTCCACATCGGCATCATCGACGCTGGATTTGATCCGATCTTCCACCGCGGTTTTTTGCAGATCTGCTTCAATCTCGGCACGGACATCTTCAATTGCCGGCGCATCGGCGACGCGTGTCTCAATCAGCTTAACAACATGCCAGCCATATTCGGTTTGCACAGGACCAACCACATCACCCGGTTCCATACCCGCGACGGCATCGGCAAAGGGCTGCACCATCATATCAAGACCGAACCATCCAAGATCACCGCCATTATCAGCCGCGCCATCGGTTGAATGCTCTTTCGCAAGCTCGGTGAAATCGGCGCCGTCTTGGATCTGCTTGGTCAGATCTGCGGCTTCTTCTTCGGTCGCGACAATAATGTGGGCCGCATGATATTCGGTCACCGGATCGGCAGTTTCAAACCGGGTTTTATATTCTGATTGCACGGCATCATCAGATGTGGCGCGCTGCGCGGTATATTCCAGCATCGAACCAGCCAAATAGGCATTGCGCTGAACATCCAATGCAATGCGGTCGCGTTTGGTCATCCGGCTTTCGCCCATCTTGGCCAATGCGGTCTGTTGGATCAGCTGATCCAAAATGCCATTGAACAAGGTCTGCGGATCCAATTGCAGATATTCTTGCGGCAGGCCATCGCGCACCACGATCATCTGGCCAATGGTGATGTCCTTACCATCGACCGTTGCAACGACCGTATCAGCGGTCGGGGCGTCTTGTGCGAATGCCACGGTTCCAGCCAGAACCAGGCCCGCGCCAAGGCCCATAATCTTTGTCAGTTTTGCCATCTTAGCCACTCCTTTGCGCCGCGTCGGGTCGCGGCGTTGACACTAGGGCGGTCGAGCCTTACATCGCTGAGGGTCAGTGAAAGCGGTTCCGCCCTTTATTCGTTAGCCGTTCTAGGCGGGCAGACAGGGCGCGACAAGGCCGCGTCACACACGAATTGGTTAGACCAAGCTGCGGAGAAGATATGCTCGGCCTCGGAATTATTGCGAAAAAGGTTTTCGGTACGCCGAATGACCGCATGGTAAAAACGGCCCGCCCCTTGGTGGCAAAGGTTAATGCGCTGGAAGAAGAGTTCGCTGTTCTTTCCGATGCGGGGTTGATCGAAAAGACACGCGACCTTCAGGGCCGCGCGCAGGGTGGCGAAAGCCTTGATGCCCTCCTGCCCGAAGCCTTTGCGAACTGCCGCGAAGCAGCCAAGCGTGCGTTGGGTCTACGGGCGTTTGACACCCAGCTGATGGGCGGGATCTTTCTGCATCAGGGCAATATCGCCGAGATGAAGACAGGCGAGGGCAAGACCCTTGTGGCAACCTTCCCTGCTTATTTGAACGCGTTGATGGGCAAAGGCGTTCATGTCGTCACCGTCAATGACTATCTTGCGCGGCGCGATGCAGAATGGATGTCAAAAGTGTATAATGCGCTTGGGATGACCTGTGGCGTTGTTGTGCCGTTCCAAGACAATGGTGAAAAGAAAGCCGCCTATGCTGCGGACATCACCTATGCGACGAACAATGAACTTGGCTTCGACTATCTGCGCGACAACATGCGCGCCTCGGTCGAAGAAATGATGCAGCGCGATCATTTCTTTGCCATCGTCGATGAGGTGGACTCGATCCTGATTGACGAAGCCCGCACGCCGCTGATCATCTCTGGCCCGGCCGATGATCGCACTGACCTGTATGCAGCCTTGGACAAATATATTCCGTTGCTGACCGAAGATCATTACAAGATCGACGAAAAGGCCCGCAGCGCGACCTATACCGAAAGCGGTAATGAATTCCTGGAGCAAAAGCTGCAAGAGGATGGCGTATTGCCCGAAGGTCAATCGCTATATGACCCGGAATCCACAACCATTGTCCACCATGTCACACAGGCCTTGCGGGCACATAAAATCTTCTTGCGCGATGTCAATTACATGGTGCAGGCAGATGAGGTCGTCTTGATCGACGAACACACAGGCCGCGCCATGAAGGGGCGTCGCCTGTCCGACGGTTTGCACCAGGCTATCGAGGCAAAAGAGCGCGTCAAAGTTCAACCCGAAAACATTACGATGGCGTCGGTCACGTTCCAGAACTACTTCCGTCTGTATGACAAACTGGGCGGAATGACCGGCACCGCGACGACCGAGGCCGAAGAATTCGCCGATATTTATAAGCTGGGCGTGGTCGAGGTTCCAACCAACCGCCCGATCCAGCGTAAAGACGAGCATGACCGCGTGTATCGCTCCGAAGGGGAGAAATACACCGCCGTCATCGAGGCGATCAAAAAAGCACATGAAAACGGTCAGCCGATGTTGGTGGGCACCACATCGATTGATAAATCAGAGCGCCTGTCGGCAATGCTGACAGCAGCGGGGCTGAAACATAACGTTTTGAACGCACGCCAGCACGAACAAGAAGCACAGATCGTGGCCGATGCCGGGCGTCTGGGCGCGATCACAATCGCAACCAATATGGCGGGTCGTGGCACCGATATTCAGCTGGGCGGCAACGTCGAAATGCGGGTCCTCGAAGAGCTGTCAAAGAACCCTCAGGCAGACCCAGAAGCCGTGCGTGCCCAGATCGAAGCCGCCGTCGCGGATGAAAAGCAAAAGGTTCTGGAGGCCGGCGGGCTGTTTGTTCTGGCAACGGAACGCCACGAAAGCCGCCGGATCGACAATCAGCTGCGCGGCCGTTCGGGCCGTCAGGGTGATCCGGGCCGGTCGCTGTTCTTCTTGTCGCTGGACGATGATCTGATGCGGATCTTCGGTTCTGACAAACTGGAAGCCGTGCTGTCCAAGCTAGGCATGGAGGAAGGCGAGGCGATTATTCACCCATGGGTCAACAAATCGCTGGAACGGGCGCAGGCCAAGGTCGAGGGCCGAAACTTTGACATCCGTAAGCAGCTGCTGAAATTCGATGATGTGATGAATGATCAGCGGAAGGCGATTTTCGGTCAGCGCCGTGAAATCATGGAAAGCGAAGAGATCGGTGAAATCACCGCCGATATGCGCGCTCAGGTCATTGACGATATGATCGACACTTACCTGCCACCGCGCAGCTACGCTGACCAATGGGACACCGAAGGTCTGGCCGCTGCCGCGTTGTCGGGGTTGAACCTGAACCTGCCAATTGCTGATTGGGCAGCAGAGGAGGGCGTTGATCAAGATGTCATGCGTGAGCGGATCGAAGATGCCGCCGACGCTTTGGCGGAAAAGAAACGCAGTGATTTCGGCCAAGAGGCCATGTATCAGATCGAAAAGCAGGTTTTGCTGCAAACCATTGATGCCAAATGGCGCGACCACTTGGTAACACTGGAACATCTGCGCTCGGTCATCGGGTTCCGTGGCTACGCACAACGCGATCCGCTGTCGGAATATAAAACCGAAAGCTTCCAGCTGTTTGAAACCATGCTGGACAGTCTGCGCGGCGATGTGACCAAGCGCTTGGCACAGATCCGACCGCTGAGTGACGAGGAACGTGCACAGATGCAGGCGCAGATGCTGGCCGCTGCAGGGCAAGCCGCACCGGCCGTGCCAACCGCACCAGAACCTGCACCAGAACCTGCACCAGAACCTGCACCAGAACACACTGCTGAGGATGCCGCAAATTGGGCTGAAACCACAGGCCGAAATGACCCCTGCCCCTGCGGATCAGGAGAAAAATTCAAACATTGTCATGGGAAAATCTAAACTGGACCTACCTTGAAGAAGACGGGTGAGTTCGTCCCAAATCCGGGTAAGTTTGCCCCAAGGTCTGTATATAGGGGTGCCGAAAGGCGCCCCTACTTCATTTAGAGGGTCGATTAAGGAAATTTTATTTCATGCGGCAAGGTGCAAGGGGTGTTCTGCCCCGGTGCCGGAAGTGCGGGGCACCAACACACGGTGCGGTCATGCCGAGAAATGACACCTGATGACACGCCTGGGCCAGCTATCCATTCAGGCCCGCTTATCTCCAGCGGAACCTCAAGTCTTCGTGACGTTCAGTGGCCATGGAACTTCGATCTCCGCCCGCCAAGTATTGCGTTATCAACAATGAGGGCAGATCCCCGACCTTCTCTGCGCGTGCGAGCCGAGCCCTACCAGAACACGGAAGCGAACACGCGACCAAAATCGCACTGCGGAACCCAGGGTCACCTCCAGGGAAGGCAAAAAGCGGTCCCTCTCTGCACGTACGATCTCAACTTTGCCAGGTCATGGAAGCGGGCACTCATCCAAGATCACGCCGCGGAACAACGGGACCTACAGGAAGGGCCTATTTTGTTGAAAAACTCGCGCTTGATCGAAGGGCCGTCAGCTGATTCAATTCCTGAATAGGATGTGAGGATCCGGCGATGATGGGACCGCGGCAAGAGGCGCAACCGGCGCTCTTCTACGAGTTTTCGCTGGAGGATCATGTGCCTCAGAGCCACCTCCTTCGTTCGATTGATCGGTTCGTGGATCTCTCCAGCATCCGCAGCTACCTCTCCGATTTTTATAGTCATACAGGGCGACCCTCCGTCGATCCCGAGCTTCTGATCAGGATGCTATTGGTAGGCTATTGCTTTGGCATCCGGTCGGAGCGGCGGCTGTGTGAGGAGGTGCATCTGAACCTGGCGTATCGCTTGTTTTGCCGTCTCGATCTAAGTGACCGGGTCCCTGATCACTCGACCTTTTCGAAGAACCGCCATGGTCGCTTCCGCGACAGCGAGCTTCTCCGCCACATATTCGACACGACTGTTGCGCGGTGTATCTAAGAAGGCCTCGTCAGCGGTCAGCGCATGGCCATCGACGCCAGTCTGATCGAGGCGGATGCCAACAGGCAGAACTCGACGCCGAAGGAGGAATGGAACGCGAAGCAAATCGATCCGACCGACGCGCCAAGGGCAGTACGCGAGTATCTCGAGACGCGGTCTGAATCGCCGCGGGTTTACCGGAGACCTATAGCTTCATTTCACGGGACCATATCGAGCACGTCGCGCTGTGCATAGAAGTTCTGTTCAGCCTCTGCTGGCGGTATGTTTCCGATTGGACCTGTCGCGTATTTGTGCCGCCCCCAGTGCTCGTTTAAGCCCCTTGGCGTTCGAAGGCCAAGGGGCTTTTGCCTCCCAATGCTGAGTGCCGACGGCGCGGGTTATAGAAGCCGTTGATGTATTGGAAGATGGCGGTTTCGGCCTGGCGTCGGG
>NZ_MDHA01000064.1 GCF_001705665.1 Thioclava sp. SK-1
GTCGTGGGAAAGCTCTCGGTGCCGAGCACCCGGTCGTAATGGTCTACGACAGCTGCAACATGTAAATCCTTGTGGGTATTTACGCCTCCGACGACGTGAGACGTTTCTGGGTTGTTGGCCATTTGACGATCCTTTTCTGCGGCAAGAGAACGAGCATCGCCTCGATGAATGCAGGGACAGGACAGTCATGAGACCGGATGGTCAGGCCCTTCTTGGGTCACGGCAGCACCTTTGAGACAAGCTCACCGCAGGCGTTCCCGGATGATCGACAGGTCCAAGGAAAGACACGTGTCAGGTCGGTCGCTGTTTGGGTCAAACCAAACCGAGAAGCCATGCGGCACCAACCCAGCGAATGGTCGATCAGTGTTTGAGTCAAACCATCCGAGAACTGGTATCAATCGTATGACTATCGGTGTTCATAATCTCGGGCTTGCCGTATTTTGCGATGGCCTCTTTCAAAGTCTCAACACATAAGTCTGACTCCATGCTGTTAAAAAGCCGCCAGGCCAAAACTTTGCGACTGAAACAGTCCATGATGGCAACGAGATACAGAAAACCCCGACGCATCGGGATGTAGCTGATATCGACACACCAGACCTAGTTGGACCGAGTGACCGCTAGTCCTTTGAGTAGATAGGGCCAAACCTTGTGCTGTGGATGTTTCTTGCTGGTGTTGGGCGTCTGATAAATCGGCATCAGCCGCATTTTAGGCCCTGACGCTGCATGTATCGCGCCATCTGCCGCGATCCGTGCAGCGGCGTTTCTAAGAACTGCTTGTCGATGAGGTCCATAAATCTCAGGTTTTCGGCACTTTCCCCAACAGGACGGGAATACAGCACCGGCGCAGCAGTGCGCATTGCCGCCGCTGGCTCAGTTGATGATCCGCGCTCACAATTTTGTGCCTCGCGTCCCAAGCAACTGATGCGAGGCGCTCACTAAAAAATCCCGCTCCACGATCAGTTGTCCGATCTTCGAATGCAGTTTGGACCTGTCGCGTATTTGTGCCGCCCCCAGTGCTCGTTTAAGCCCCTTGGCGTTCGAAGGCCAAGGGGCTTTTGCCTCCCAATGCTGAGTGCCGACGGCGCGGGTTATAGAAGCCGTTGATGTATTGGAAGATGGCGGTTTCGGCCTGGCGTCGGG